>NZ_JAKKFG010000002.1:0-235923 GCF_022230905.1 Micromonospora salmantinae | reverse complement strand
GGGCCGGGTCCATGGACCCGGCCCTCCTGCGTGCCCGCATTGTCACGTGGGCGTGACAGTGCGACAGCTGAGCGCGGCGGTGAGGTCGGGTCAGGAGCTGACCGGCTCCCGCCACATCGGCCAGAACGGCGTCCCGTCGGGCACCCGGAACGGCTCGCCGGCCAGGTAGCCGTGCTTCGCGTACAGATCCCGACTGCGTGGGCTGCTCGCCTCCAGGTACGCCGGCATCCCGTTGGCGTCCAGCCAGGCGTGGTGGTGGCGCATCAGCGCGCTCCCCAAGCCCTGCCCCTGCCGGCCGGGCCGGGTCGCCAGGAACGCGAGGTGGTGGTGATCCGGATGCGGGTGGTTCGCCGCGAACAGCTCGTCGAGGTGCTGGAACCGGTCGGTCCACTCGCCGCAGGCGGCGGCCAGTCGGGCGTCGTAGTCCGTCGGCGGCGGCGCCGGCTCACCGACCGACGGCAACCAGACCGCGACCGAGGCCCGGTCCGCGGTCGAGTGGACGATGCCGTGCCGCATCGCGTGCCCGACCAGGATCTCGAAGTCGCCGGCCAGTACCGCCTCCCGCTTACTCGGGTCGGGGACCAACCAGTTCGTCACCTCCAGGACGGTGAACGCCTCGGCGATGCGACCCGCCACGAGGGTGGTCTCCTCCGGCCCGAGTTGCTCGATGACCACGCTCATCGGGTCACCTCCACGGCGGCCGGGGCCTCCGGCTTGACGGCGGCCGCGGCGCTCGCCGCCCCGAGGCCGATCCGGGCGTACGTGTCCGGGCGGTTGCTGCGCAGCAGCAGGGCCCAGCCGACGCCCAGCAGGGCGGCTACCGGGTACGCGGCGGGCAGCGCCCAGCGCAGCGTCGAGTCCGGCGCGACGCCGAGCAGGTTGGCGAAGTTCGACACGGCCAACCAGATGATCACGAAGAGCGCGATGGTGGCCAGGCCGGGCGCGATGGCCCGTCGCCAGAGGTTCTCGCCCCCGGCGGAGCGGGCGAAGTAGGCGATCACCGCCACCGAGGTGGTGGCGATCAGCAGCAGGACACCGAAGCCACCGGTGGTGCCGACCCAGAAGAAGAGCTGCACCACCGGATCCCAGCCGTTGATCGCGTACAGCAGGATGACGAGCAGTCCGAGGACGCTCTGCGCCACCGAGGCGGCCCGCGGCGCACCGGTACGGGCCGAGGTCTGCCCGAACACCGCCGGCAGCACCCGCTCCCGACCGAGCGCGAAGGTGTAGCGGGCCGTGGTGTTGTGGAACGAGATCATCGCGGCGAGCACCGAGGTCAGGAAGAGCACCTGCCCGATGGTGACCGCGGTGTCGCCGAGGTGCGCGGCGGCCAGGTTGAAGATGAGCCCTACGCTCTGCTCGCCGGCCTCGGCGACGATCTGGTCCTGCCCGACCGCGACGGTCATGGTCCACGACGACAGCGCGTACAGCCCGGCGATGATCGCCACCGAGAGGTAGGTGGCCAGCGGCACCGTCCGCTTCGGGTCCTTGCTCTCCTCGCTGAAGACCACCGCCGACTCGAAGCCGACGAAGCCGAGGACGGCGAGCACCAGCACCGCGCCGACGCCCGGCACGAAGAGGTTGTCCGGGGAGAACGAGGCGAAGCTGACCCCACCGTCGGCCGGGTTGCCGAGCTGTCCCAGGTCGAAGACGAGGACCACCACGATCTCGGCGACCAGCAGCGCGGCCAGGACCATGCCGTTGAGGTCGACCCGGAGGAGGCCGAGCAGGCCGACCAACGCCCACGCCACCAGGGCCACGACGGCCCAGTGCGGGTGCCCGCCGAAGAGCCGGTCGAGCACCGGCTCGGCCGCCACGCCGATGGTGCCGTACAGCCCGACCTGCAACGCGTTGTACGCGATCAGCGCGACCCAGGCGGCGCCCACGCCGGCCGGTCGGCCCAGGCCACGGGAGACGTAGGCGTAGAAGGCGCCGGCGTTCTCCACCCGGCGGGACATCGCCACGTAACCCACCGAGAAGAGCGCGAGCACCGCGGCGATCAGCAGGAAGGCCAGCGGGATGCCGGTCACGCCGATGACGCCGTAGCCGGTGGTGACGACGCCGGCCACCACGGTCAGCGGCGCGGCGGCGGAGAGGACGAAGAAGATCACCGAGGGGATGCCGAGACGGCCCCGGGCCAGGGCTTCGGAGACGTTGCTGGGTCGGTCGACTGTCGATGTCGGGGGCATACGACTACTCCGATTGTCGAGGGGAGGGTTGGGGGTTACCGGGGGGGGATCAGGGAATGCCGCGCAGCACGGCGGCGCCGACGGCGGCCTCGGTGTGCCCGACGAGTTCCTTGAGTGGCGCCGGCAGCGCGGGGATGAGGACGTTCAGCCGGTGGTGCGCGCGGGGGCCGGCGCTCCACAGCACCTCGCGGGTCAGCCCCGCGGCCACGACCAGGCCGAGCAGCAGGGCGTCCGGCACGCCCGGCGGGTCCGGCCGGTCCAGCAGGGCCCGTAGCCGGGTGGCCGGCCAGGCCACCGCGTTGAGGTCGATCGGCAGGTAGCTGACCGAGGTACGCAACAGCCGGCGGCTCTCCTGGCGGCGCAGCACCCCGGCGCGGGCCAACCGCTCCCCCACCGAGGTCGTGGCGCTCTGGGCCAGGAAGCTCAGCCAGGTGCGCAGCTCCCGGTGCTGGGACTCACCGACCAACTGGTCCAGCACCGTGTGCGCCAGGGCGTCGGCCGGCGGACGCCGGTCGATGACGGTGATCTGCCCGGCCGCGACTGTGACATGTCCATAAAGGATCAGCTCGCCGAGGAGCCCGCCGGCCAGCCCGAGCCCGGTCGCCGCCGGGTGCAGTTTGGCCTTGCCGCGACTGTCGTTGTGTGCGATCAGGAAGAACTCGTCGGCGATGAGCAACGGTCCTCCCGCACAGGTGTGTCCACAGTGATCGCGACCGGGAAAGGATGCACCGACAGCTACTGCAACGCAACTCCCAGATTTGAAAGTTGCACTCCGTACATCTGCGACCTGCGGATCTTGTCGTGGCAGACTCGGACGGTGACCGCCACTCCCACCATCCGACCCGCCCCCAGCCCGACCGTGCGGCGACGCCGCATCGCCCGGGAACTCCGCCAGCTTCGGGAACGCGCGGGCATGACCCTCGATGTGGCCGCCCGTCAGCTCGACATGTCGAAGAGCAACCTCTCCCGGATCGAGACCGCGCAGATCGGCATCAAACCGCGCGACGTCCGGGCCGCTCTCGCGCTGTACCAGGTGACCGGTTCGGACGCCGAGGCGCTGATCGAGATCGCCCGGGGGGCACAGCAGCGCGGCTGGTGGCAGAACTACAGCGACGTGCTCCCCGAGTGGTTCGAGTTCTACGTCGGGCTGGAGGCCGAGGCCGCGGCGCTGCGCACGTACGAGGCCGAGTCGGTGCCCGGACTGCTGCAGACCGAGGCGTACGCCCGGGAGATATTCCGGCGCACCGCCGGCGAGGACGGTCTGGAGCGAAAGATCGCCGCCCGACTGCGCCGGCAGGAGGTGCTGCGCCGCGAGGACCCGGTCGATCTGTCGGTGATCCTCAACGAGGCGGTGCTCCTGCGCCCGGTCGGCGGCGCCGCGGTGATGGCCGAACAACTGGTCCACATGAGCCGGATCGCGCAGCTACCCAACGTGACAATCCAGGTACTGCCCTTCACCGCTGGCGGGCATCCCGCGATGAGCACCCCGTACGTGATCCTCAACTTCGCCGATGCCGCCGACGCGTCAGTGGTTTACCTGGATAACCTCACGATGGGGCTGGCTCTGGAGGGAGCCGATCATGTGCTCGGGTATAGCCTTCTGCACGAGGAGCTGTGCCGGATGGCGCTCGATCCGACGGCGTCGTTGACCCGTCTTGAGCATGCTTCTCGTAACTTTGCGTGACCGCTTCTGCGGCACGCCGACGCAGACGAGAGGTACCGCGGATGACGGCGTACGACCTGACCCGAGCGGACTGGCGCACCAGCACGCGCAGCAGCGGCAACGGCAACTGCGTGGAGGTCGCGACAGTCGACGGTCAGGTCGCCGTCCGGGACAGCAAGGACCGCTCCGGCCCGGTGCTCGCCTTCGGTGCGACGGCCTGGCGGGCCTTCGTGCTCGGCGTCGCCGAGGTCCGTCGCTCCTGACGCACCCGTCCCGGTGCGAGACTGGGCCGTGCTCTCCGACGTAACACTTGACCTGCCGGTCCGTCCGGTGCTGCCGGCGCTGGTCGCGGCACTCGACGCGGCCGGCGCCGGTGTGCTGGTGGCCCCGCCGGGCACCGGCAAGACCACCCTCGCGCCGCTGGCCGTGGCCGACCGGGTGTCCGGTCGGGTGGTGATCGCCCAACCCCGCCGGGTGGCGGCCCGTGCCGCCGCCCGGCGCATGGCCGAGCTGCTCGGCGAGCGGGTCGGTGAGCGGGTCGGCTACGCGGTACGCGGCGAGCGCCGGGTCGGCCCGGCCACCCGGATCGAGGTGGTCACCACCGGTCTGCTGGTCCGCCGGCTGCACCACGACCCGGAGCTGCCCGGCACGGGTGCCGTGCTGCTCGACGAGTGCCACGAACGCCAACTCGACGCCGACCTCGCGCTCGCCTTCACAGTGGAGGCGCGCGCCACCCTCCGGCCGGACCTGTGGCTACTGGCGATGTCGGCGACCCCGGACACCGACCGGTTCGCCGCGCTGCTGGGCGGGCCCACCCCAGCGCCTGTGGTACGGGCCGACTCGGCGTTGCACCCGGTGGAGCGGATCTGGGCGCCACCGGCGCGCCGGATCGCCCCGCCCGGGGCCGGGCCGGTGGACCGGGCCCTGCTCGACCACGTGGCCGCCACCGTCCGCCGGGCGCTGCGCGAGCACGACGGCGACGTGCTCGTCTTCCTGCCCGGGGCCGGCGAGATCGCGGCGGTCACCGGCCGGCTGGCCGACCTGCGGGACGCGGTCGCGCTGCTGCCGCTGCACGGCCGTCAACGCGGCGCCGAGCAGGACGCCGCGCTGCGTCGCGCGGACCGACGGCGGGTGGTGCTGGCGACCGCGCTGGCCGAGACCAGTCTGACCGTCCCGGGTGTGCGGATCGTGGTGGACGCCGGGCTGTCCCGGGTGCCCCGGATCGACCTGGCCCGCGGGCTGGGCGCGCTGGTCACCGTGCCGGTCTCCCGCGCCGCCGCCACCCAACGGGCCGGCCGGGCCGGCCGGGAGGCCCCCGGGTACGTCTACCGCTGCTGGTCGGCGGCGACCCACGAGCGGCTTCCCGCCCGTGCCGAGCCGGAGATCGCCACCGCCGACCTGACCGGCTTCGCGTTGGAGCTGGCCGCCTGGGGCCGACCGGACGGCGTCGGGCTCGCGTTGCCCGACGCGCCGCCGGCCGCCGCGATGACGGTGGCCCGGGACACCCTGGAGACCCTGGGCGCTGTCGACGCCGACGGTCGGATCACGGCGCGGGGGCGGTCGATCGCCGCCGCCGGGGCGCACCCACGGCTGGCCCGTGCGCTGCTCGACGGCGCCGGCCGGGTCGGCGCCGACCGGGCCGCCGAGGTGGTCGCCCTGCTCGCCGAGGAGAGCGCGGCCGGCCCCGGTGACGATCTGGTCGCCGGTTGGCGTCGGCTGCGCACCGGCGTGGACGCGGGCGCGACAGCCCGCTGGCGCACCGAGGTACGCCGGCTGCGGGCCGCGCTGCCCGCCGGCGCCCCGCCGAAGGGCCACGCCGACGCCACCGGCCGCACCGGCTCGGGTGGACTGAGCGACGATCTCGCCGCCGGGCTGCTCGTCGGTCTGGCGTACCCGGAACGGCTGGCCCGGGTGCGGCGGCCGGGCGGTTCGGCGTACCTGATGACCGGCGGCACCGCCGCGGAGCTGGCGGCCGGCTCGGGGCTGACCGGGTCCGACTGGCTGGCGGTGGCGGTCGCGGACCGCACCCCCGGCGCGCCGTCGGCCCGCATCCGCCGGGCCTCCCCGGTGGACGAGGCGACGGCCCGGGAGGCGGCCGGTCCGTTACTGCGCACCGGCCGCGAGGTCGGCTGGTCCGACGGGGACGTGGTGGCCCGGGAGGTGACCCGGCTGGGCGCGATCGAGTTGGTCCAGCGGCGGCTGGACCGGCCGGACCGGGCGGAGGTGGCCGCCGCGTTGCTGAGCGGCCTGCGCCAGGACGGGCTGGGCCTGTTGCCCTGGACGCCGGCGGCTCGGGCGCTGCGCGAGCGGCTCGCGTTCCTCCGGCACCACCTGGGCGAGCCGTGGCCGGAGGTCGGCGACGACTCGTTGCTCGACACCGCGCCGACGTGGTTGGGCCCGGAGCTGGCCGCCGCGCGACGCCGCGCCGACCTGGCGCGGGTCGACGTGTCGTCGGCGCTGCGTCGGCTGCTGCCCTGGGCGCAGGCCGCCCGCCTCGACGAGCTGGCCCCGGAGCGGATCGAGGTGCCGAGTGGTTCTCGGATCCGGCTGGACTACGGCGACCCGGCCGCGCCGGTGCTCGCCGTGAAGCTCCAGGAGACGTTCGGCTGGCCGGCGGCCCCCCGCATCGCCGACGGTCGGGTGCCGGTGCTGCTGCACCTGCTCTCCCCCGCCGGCCGGCCGGTGGCGGTCACCGCCGACCTGGCGTCGTTCTGGCGTACCGGCTATCCGCAGGTCCGCTCCGAGCTGCGCGGGCGCTATCCGCGGCACCCGTGGCCGGAGGATCCGGGAACGGCGAAACCCACCCGGCACGCCACCCCACGTCGGCGCTGAGCGCCGGCCTACTCCTCGACGACGTCGGCCACCACGACTGTGACGTTGTCCGGCGCGCCGGCGTGCAGGGCCAGGTCGATCAGCTTGGCGGCGCAGGCGTCCCGGTCCGGATAGCCGCTGAGCACCTCGGTGAGGGTGTCCGGGCGGACCACGTTGGAGAGGCCGTCGCTGCACAGCAGCCACCGGTCGCCGGCCCGGGGCACCATCGTCGCGTACGACGGGGAGACCTCGTCACCCTGCAACGCCTGGGTGACCACGGCCCGGCGCGGGTGGCTGCTGGCCTGGTCGGCGGTGATCACGCCCTGATCCACCAGCATCTGGACGAACGTGTCGTCCCTGGTGACCTGCTTGAGCACGCCCTCGCGGTACAGGTAGGCCCGGGAGTCGCCGACGTGCGCGAGCGCCAGGCAGCTGCCGGTACGGGCGAAGAGCAGGGCGGTCAGCGTGGTGCCCATGCCCTGGCGCTCGGGATCCTCGGCGACCGCCTGCCGGATCCGGGAGGTGGCCAGCGCGATGCCGCCCTCGAGCGCGGCCACCAGGGCGTCCTCGGGTGTCTCCACGTCCAGCGGGACGACCGCGTCGATGGTGAGGGCACTGGCCAGGTCGCCGGCGGCCATTCCGCCCATGCCGTCGGCGACGGCGACGAGCCAGGTGCCGGCGTGCAGGGCGTCCTGGTTTCCGCTGCGGATCAGCCCACGGTCGCTCGTTCCCACGGAACGCAGCTTCAGGGTCATGGGAGGCAGCCTGCCAGGCGAAGGGCGCAGTTGTCTCTAGGAGATCAGGACGACGGCGCGTGGCGCGGCCAATCTCACGTCCGGGTGGCGGCGCGTCGGAGAGCGCCGCTCGGGCTGACCGCCCTCGTCGGATGCTGAAACCCATCCAACCAGATCAATTGACATGGCGTACCGGCACTGGAAACATCGAGCCGATACCTGGGAGCGCTCCCAGCTTCCCTTCGCATCACAGTGCCACCACCACCGTCCCACTTTCCGTCCCGGAAGGACTCCCCGTGACGCCATCCCGACGCCGCCTCCTGTTGGCTGCGGCGACCACTCTGGCCCTCACCGGCGCGGGCGCCGGCGCGGCCCACGCCGACCCACCACCGGACGCCCCCGAGCAGATCGACAACGGCGACTTCAGCGCGGGGGTGAGCCCCTGGTTCTCCTTCGGCACAGGCGCGCTGGCGGTCACCGACGGCCAGCTCTGCACCACAGTCGCGGGCGGGCTGGCCAATCCGTGGGACGCCGGCATCGGCCAGGACGGCGTGCCGCTGATCGCCGGCGCCGAATACACCCTCGGCTTCGCGGTCTCCGCCACCCCCGGCGCCGCGGTGAAGGCCGTGTTGCAGCTCGGCAGCGCCCCGTACACCACGTACGCGGCAGTGGACGCCACCGCGACCGGCACCCTCCAGCGGGTCGAGCAGACCTTCACCGTCCCGGACGACAACCCCAGCGCCCAGCTGATCTTCCAGGTCGGCGGTTCCGCCCAGGCACAGACCATCTGCCTGGACGACGTCTCGCTGCGCGGCGGCGAGCCGCCCGAGCCGTACGAGCCGGACACCGGGCCACGGGTGCGCGTCAACCAGGTCGGCTACCTTCCCGGCGGCCCGAAGAACGCCACTGTCGTCACCGAGGCCACCGAAGCGCTGCCCTGGCAGCTGCGCAGCGCCGCCGGCGCCGTCGTGGCCAGTGGCACCACCACCGCTCGCGGTGTCGACGCCGCCTCCGGGCAGAACGTGCAGACTGTCGACTTCTCCAGCTACCGCACCCCCGGCACCGGGCTCACGCTCACCGTGGACGGCGAGACCAGCCACCCGTTCGACATCTCCGGCGCCCTCTACGACCAGCTGCGCTCCGACTCGCTGCAGTTCTTCTACGCCCAGCGCAGCGGCATCGCCATCGACGGTGACCTGATCGGCGACGAGTACGCCCGACCCGCCGGCCACCTCGGCGTCGCACCCAACCAGGGCGACACCAACGTGCCCTGCCAGCCGGGTGTCTGCGACTACTCGCTGGACGTGCGCGGCGGTTGGTACGACGCCGGCGACCACGGCAAGTACGTGGTCAACGGCGGCATCGCCACCTACCAGCTGCTGAACACCTTCGAGCGGACCAGGACGGCGGCCACCGCCAACGGCGGCGCGGAACTCGCCGACGGCACGCTGCGGGTGCCCGAGCGTGACAACGGGGTGCCGGACATCCTCGACGAGGCGCGCTGGGAGCTGGAGTTCCTGCTGCGCATGCAGGTGCCCGCCGGCAAGCCGCTCGCCGGCATGGTCCACCACAAGATCCACGATCAGAACTGGACCGGGCTGCCGCTCTCGCCGCAGGACGACCCGCAGCCGCGCGAGCTGCACCCGCCGTCGACCGCTGCCACCCTCAACCTGGCCGCGACCGCCGCCCAGTGCGCCCGGCTCTTCGCCCCCTACGACGCGGCGTTCGCGACCCGCTGCGGCACTGCCGCGAAGACCGCCTACGCCGCGGCCAAGGCCCACCCGGCGGTGTACGCCAGCCCGACCGACGGCACCGGCGGCGGCGCGTACGACGACAGCAACGTCACCGACGAGTTCTACTGGGCGGCGGCCGAGCTGTACCTGACCACCGGGGCGCAGAACTACCTGGCCGACCTGACCGCCTCACCGCACCACACCGGAAACGTCTTCGACGCACGTGGCTTCGGCTGGCAGAGCGTGGCCGCGCTGGGCCGCCTCGACCTGGCCACCGTGCCGAACGGGCTACCCGCCGCCGACCTGGCCCGGGTCCGCGCCTCGGTCACCGCCGCCGCCGACACGTACCTCGCCGAGCTGCGTCGGCAGGCGTACGGGCTGCCGATGCCCGGTGACGCCAACAGCTACTTCTGGGGCGGCAACAGCAACGTCATCAACAACGCCGTGGTGCTGGCCACCGCGTTCGACCTGACCCGCAACCCCGTTTACCGCGACGGCGCCGTACAGGCCATGGACTACATCCTCGGTCGCAACGCCCTGAACATCTCCTACGTCACCGGCTGGGGAGAGCACGCGGCGCAGAACCAGCACAGCCGGATCTTCGGCCACCAGCTCGACCCGAACCTGCCCCGACCGCCCGCCGGCTCCCTCGCCGGTGGCCCGAACGCGGCCCTCCAGGACCCGTTCGTGGCACAACTCCTCGCCGGCTGCGAGCCGATGTTCTGCTACGTCGACGACATCAACTCGTACTCGACAAACGAGGTGGCGATCAACTGGAACTCGGCGCTGACCTGGATCTCCTCGTTCCTGGCCGACCAGGGTGACGCCGGCGCGGTGCCGGCCACCACCTGCACGGCGCGCTACACCAACTACGGCGCCTGGCAGGGCGGCACCGGGTTCACCGGGCAGCTGACCATCCAGAACACGGGCACCGCGGCCATCAACGGCTGGAGCGTGCGCTTCGCGTTCACCGGTGACCAGCGGGTACGCGAGGCGTGGCTGGCGAAGGTCGCCCAGTCCGGCGCGACGGTGACCGCGCGCAACGAGTCGTACAACGCCAAGATCGCACCCGGCGGCACTGTGACGTTCGGCTTCAACGCGACGACGGGCGGCGGCGCCAACCCGAGCCCCGGCCTGGTCACTGTCAACGGAGCGGCCTGCTCGCTGACCTGACCGACGTCCTGGTGCCCGCCCGGGGAGGGGCGGTCACCAGGACGGCACGATGGCGCGGCCGGCGGGTCAACCGCCGGCCGCGTTGTGCTTCGCCACCAGGCTCGGGAGTTCGCCCAGCGAGTCGATCCGGAACAGGCACCGCTCGGCCACTGTGGAAGGGTCGAGGATGTGCCCCCACGGACCGCGTCGGATCAGGCACGTCTGCATGCCCGCCTCCAGGGCCGGGCGCACATCATTGTCGGGCCGGTCGCCGACGTACAGGATCGACGACGCGACACCACCACCGGCGGCGACGACCCGCTCGAAGAACATCGGTGACGGCTTCGCCACACCCCACCCGTGCGACGTGCCGATCACGTCCACCGGAAGGTCGAGATCGCGCAGCGTCGCCTCCGCATGAGCTGGCTGGTTGCCGGCCAGGCCGACGAACAGGCCCTGGTCCTTCAAGGACTCCAGGCACCCCCGCGCGTCCGGGTAGAGATCCTCCTCGGCGAACGACTCCGGCTGGCCGGCAGCCTCCCGACGCGCCAGCTCGATGCTGAGATCGAAGTCGGGCCGGAAGACCCGGAACGTCTCCTGATAGTCCAGACCCCGGGCGATCACCGCACCGAAGACCGCCGAGAAGGTGTGCCGGGGCACGCCGAGCCAGTCGGCCCAGGCAGCGAACTCGTGGGACTCGTCGAGAATGGTCCCACCAACATCGAAGATGACAGTGTCAATCATGTCCGTCCCCCGTTTGACGCTCGCACCGTCGGTGAAGCATAGACGGGGGTTCAACTGACCACCGGACCTCCATGATCACTTGATGTTGGGTAGCTGGATCGCCGAGATTTCCGCTACTGACCATCAAGTGATCGAGGGCAGGCGGCGGTGCGCCGACCGCCCGGGGCGGGCGGGTGCCTCCGGCTGACGCTGTCGAGCTGATGACGTGAACGAATCACCGGGCATGCCGCAAAACCGATGGATCGGTCGCGCCGAGTGAGCCATGGTGACGCCATGGATGGCGACGAACTGCCGGGCGCGGAGCGTCGGGTGTGGGCGGCGATGCCGGCCGGGACGCGGAGCGCGTTGGCCGGCCTCTCCGGCGCGGACCTACGTACTCTGCTGTTGGGCGTGGCCCGCGACCGGGCGGCGATCGTACGCCCACCCGAGGTGGTACGCCGCTGGGGCCAGGACCGCTTCGTCCGCCCGGCCCGTGCCGACCCGCGCGTGCTCGCGCGGGTGGAGGCCCGGATGTGGCAACTGTTGCCCGCCGACGTCGCCGGAGTGGAACTGTCGCCGGTCGTACCGGTCGGCACCTGCTCGGCGGTCGCACCGGTCAGCCAGAACAGGATCGTCACCACGATGCGCGCCAGCGAGGTGCTGAGCGACCCCACCAACGCCCTCGCCATCGAGGCGGCCGTACGTCGGCGCCGACAGAGCGAGGTGCACCTGGCCGCCGCCCACCGGGTGCTGCGGGCGCAGGATTTCGGCAGCGGCGCGTCGGCGCACTTCCGGCTCTTCGCCCTGGTGTCCAGCGCCCGGGACACCGGCTCGGGCGGCACGCAGGCCCGACTGCTGGTCCGACACCTCACCTACTGGCGGACCGTCCTGGCCGAACTGGCACCGGCCGCCGCGCCACAGCTGCACGTCACCACCTTCGACAACAGGGTCATCCGGGAGCGGCTGGCCGACACCGTCCGACCGGCGCTCGCCGGCGATGTGGTGCCGCTGGTGGACGAACCGGAGCGGTCTCGCGGTCGCGGCTACTACACGGGGTGCGCCCTGCGGATCACCGCCCTGGGCGGCGGCCTGGAGATCGGCGACGGCGGCCTCACCGACTGGACCGCCCGGCTGAGCGGCGACGCAAAGGAACGATGCCTCGTCTCCTGCCTCGCCACCGAACGTCTCGTCGACGGCCTCAGCCGCTGAACCGGGCCCGGCGACGACCGTCCTGCGCACCGTCCGAGTGCCCACTCGTCGCCGCCGCAAGCAACTGAACTCGGCTCGCCAACCGAGCCGCGCCGACTCGACGTCGGCCGACGATCAGCCGATCTCCTCGTCGACGAAGCACCAGCGCCATGCCTCGCCCGGCTGCGCCGAACGGATCACCGGGTGCCCGGTGGACGCGAAGTGCTTGCTCGCGTGCTGGTTCGGCGACGAGTCACAGCAGCCGACCTGCCCGCAGCTCAGACAGGTGCGCAGGTGCACCCAGTAGGTGTCGCCGATGGCGACGCAGTCCGCGCACTCGTCGGGGGTACGCGGCTCGGCGGCACCGGCCTCGGTCAGGTGCTGACAGCTCACTTCTCAACCTCTCGCAGCAACGACTCTTCCAGGTCCAGGTCACGGTAGGCCCGCACCAACACTTCCTCAGGAATCCGACCGGAGTCCCGGGCCGCCCGGAACACATCCCGCTCGGCGTCGATCATCTCCTGCCGCAGCCGACCGTACGCCTGCGACGGGGTCTCCCGCTCGTCGCCGCCGAGCCGTTCCCAGGCCATGTTGGTGCGGTCCTCCACCGCTCGGCGCAGCCGGTCCACCACCGCATCCGGTGCGCTGTCGGCCAACTCGTCGAGGCGGTCCTGGGCGGCCTTGCCGGCCTGCTGCTGCACCGCGGCCGCGGAGAGCGCGTCCTGCACCGGGTCGTCCTGCGGCAGCTTCAACCGGCGGGCGATCAGCGGCAGGGTGGCGCCCTGACCGACCAGGGTGAAAACGATCACGGCGAAGGCCAGCCAGATCAACAACGCCCTGGGGTACGGCTCGTCGCCGGCCAGGGTCAGCGGCAGGGCCAGCGCGGCGGCCAGGGTCACCACGCCGCGCATGCCGGCCCAGCCGATGATGATCGGGAACTTCGGCGACGGCCGGTCGTCACGGCGGCGGACCCGGGGGACCAACCGGGCCAGGTAGGTGGCCGGGAAGAGCCAGACGAACCGGGTCAGGAAGACGGTGGCGAGCACCGCGAAGGTGATCAGGATGAGCGAGCCGATCGGCTCGTCGAGGTCGCGCAGCACCTCCCGCAGTTGCAGCCCGACCAGCAGGAAGACCAGACCCTCCAGCAGGAAACGGAACAGCCGCCAGAACGCCCCGATCTGCAACCGGGACGCCGCCGACAGCAACTGGGGCAGCTTGTGCCCGAGCACCAGGCCGGTGACGACCACGGCGACCACTCCGGAGGCGTGCAGGTGTTCGGCGGCGAACACCACAGCGAACGGGATGATCAGCGACAGGGCGTTGTCCAGCAGCGGGTCGGTGATCCGCCGATGCAGGAAGCCGAACACCAGCGCCCCGAGCGCCCCGATCAGGATGCCGCCGCCGGTGGACCGCAGCACCTCGATGGCGATCTTGTCGGCGCCGACGGCTGAGCCGACGGTGGCCATCGTCGCGACCCGCAGCAGCACGAGCGCTGTCGCGTCGTTGACCAGGCTTTCGCCCTCCAGGATGGTGACGACCCGGCGGGGCAGCCCGACCCGGCGGGCGACGGCCGTGGCGGCCACCGCGTCCGGTGGGGCGACCACCGCGCCGAGGGCAAGGCAGATCGCGAACGGCAGTTGCGGCAACAGCAGGTGCAGCACCAACCCGACCACGAACGCGGTGAACAACACCAGGCCGACCGCGAGCAGCAGGATCGGCCGGATGTTGTTCTTGAACGCCGGCACCGAGGTCTCCAGCGCGGCCACGTAGAGCAGCGGCGGCAGGATGCCGACCAGCACCAACTCCGGGTCGAGTTCCACCTGCGGGAAGCCTGGCACGAACGAGAGCGCCAGGCCGAGGACGACCAGCACGATCGGCGCGAGCAGGCCGAGCCGGCGGGCCAACGCGGCGCCCAGGGTGGCGATCGCCAGGAAGACGACGACCGGGAACAGGCTTTCCATGGGGTACGAGCCTAGGGGTACGCCTGTTCGATCAGCCGCCCGGGCGCAGCTTCGGCAGCACCTCCGCGCCGAAGGCGTCGATGAAGCCGCGCTGTTCCTTCCCGACGTGGTGCAGGGCGATCTGGTCGAAGCCGAGCTGCGCGTACTCCTCCAGCCAGCCGACGTGCCGACCCAGGTCCGCCGACACGTTCACCACCTCGGCGATCCGCCGCGCCGGCACGTCGGCGGAGACCACGTCGAAGTGTTCGACGGTCTCCAGGTCCCAGCAGACCGGCGGGGCGAAGACGTTGCTGCGCCACTGGTCGTACGCGAGCGCCTCGGCCTGGGCCTGCTCCGGTGCCCAGGAGACGTGCACCTGCAGGTGCAGTGGTCCACGTCCGCCCGCGTCCCGGTACGCGTCGATCATCTCGCGCAGGTGCGCCACCGGGGCGTTCACGGTGATCAGCCCGTCCGCCCATTCGGCGCACCAGCGGGCGGTGGCCACGCTGACGGCGGCGCCGACCAGCGCGGGCGGCTGCTCGGGGCGGGTCCACAGCCGGGCCCGATCCACCCGGACCAGGCCGTCGTGGCTGACCTCCTCGCCGGCCAGCAGGGCCCGGATCACGTCCACGCACTCGCGCAGCCGGGCGGTGCGCACGTCCTTGCGCGGCCACGGGTCGCCGGTGATGTGCTCGTTGCTGGCCTCGCCGGTGCCCAGGGCCGCCCAGAACCGGCCCGGGTACATCGCGCCGAGGGTGCCGATCGCTTGCGCGATGATCGCCGGGTGGTACCGCTGGCCGGGCGCGTTGACCACGCCGAACGGCATGCCGGTGGCCTGCAACGCCGAGCCCAGCCAGGACCAGGCGAAGCCGGACTCGCCCTGCCGGGCGCTCCACGGGGAGAAGTGGTCGGAGCACATGGCGGCGTCGAAGCCGGCCCGCTCGGCGTGGATCACCGCCTCCAACAGGGCGCGTGGACCGATCTGCTCATGCGAGGCGTGAAACCCGAACGACGTCATGGGCACACTTCCTACCCACGACGGCACCGGCTGACGCGTGCCGCGCCCCGAACTACTCGGCGTGCGCGCCCGCGCCGGCCGACGCGGCGCCCTCGCCCACCCAGACCGTCTTGGTGTTGCAGAACTCCCGCATGCCCAGCGCCGACAGCTCCCGCCCGTACCCGGAGTTCTTCACACCGCCGAACGGCAACTCCGGGTACGAGGTGGTCATCCCGTTGATGAAGACGTTGCCGGCGTCCAGGTCGGTGGCGAAGCGCTCCTGCTCGGCCGGGTCCCGGGTCCAGGCGTTCGAGCCGAGCCCGAAGCTGGTGCCGTTGGCGACCTCGATCGCCTCCTCGTACGACGAGACCCGGAACAGGCCGGCGACCGGGCCGAAGACCTCCTCGGACCACATCCGCATCTGCGGGGTGAGGTCGGTGACCACTGTCGGCGGGTAGAACCAGCCGTCGCCGCTCGGCGGCTCGCCGCCGCAGAGCACTGTCGCGCCGTTGTCGACCGCGTCGCGGACCTGGGCGTGCACCTCGTCGCGGCCACGCTCGCTCGCCAGCGGCCCGACGTCGGTGTTCGGGTCCATCGGGTCGCCGACGCGCAGCGCGGCCATGTTGGCGGCGAACTTCTCGGCGAAGGCGTCGAACACGTCGGTGTGCACGATGAACCGCTTCGCGGCGATGCAGGACTGGCCGTTGTTCTGGCAGCGGGCGGTGGTGGCCACCTCGGCGGCCCGGTCCACGTCGGCGGAGGGCATCACCACGAAGGGGTCGCTGCCGCCGAGTTCGAGGACGGTCTTCTTCAGCTCCCGCCCGGCGATCTGCGCGATGGACCGGCCGGCGGGCTCGCTGCCGGTGAGCGTCGCGGCGCGTACCCGGGGGTCGCTGAGGATGTGGTCGACGGCCTCCGAGTCGACCAGCACCGTGGTGAAGGCCCCCTCGGGGAAGCCCGCTCGCCGGAACAGGTCCTCCAGCAGCAGCGCGGTCTGCGGCACGTTCGAGGCGTGCTTGAGCAGGCCGGTGTTGCCGGCCATCAGCGCCGGGGCGGCGAAGCGCATCACCTGCCAGAGCGGGAAGTTCCACGGCATCACCGCGAGCACCACGCCGATCGGCTGGTAGCGGATGAAGGCCCGGGTGGCTTTCACGGCGTCGGCGTCGGCGGGCTCGTCGGCGAGGAACGCGGGGGCCTTGTCGGCGTAGAAGCGGGCGGCGGAGGCGCACTTGGTCACCTCGGCCTGCGCCGCGACGTACGTCTTGCCCATCTCCGTGGTCATGATCCGGGCGATCTCGTCGCGCTCGGCGTCCAGCAGGTCGGCTGCGGCGTTCATCCACTGGGCGCGCTGGTCGACGGTCGTCGCTCGCAGCTGGTGGAACGCGAGGTCGGTGCGTTCGATGGCGTCGTCGAGTTGCTCGGTGGACATCGCCTCATAGGTCTTGAGCACCTGTCCGGTGGCGGGGTTGGTGGTGGCGATGTGGGGCATTGCGTCCTCCTGTCACTCGAACAACGAGTGTCGTACGCCCGGCTCCTCGCGGCGGCGGGCGGCGCGGCGGCGCTGGATCACGACCAGGTCGACCACGGCGACCACCGCGAAGATCGCGCAGAGTACGCCGAGCCAGGCGATGCCGGCCCAGAACGCCAGCACCGCGAAGAGCACCATGATCACCAGCCCGAAGCTGGCGAGGGTGAGCCGAAGGTTCAACGCGCTGTTCGCGTGGCCGACCGTGCCACGGGCACGCCGGGGCTGCGATCTCGTCATACCCACCGACCTACCCCCGATCGGCCGGATTAACCGGTGCCGAGCGCCTGCGCACCCGCATCCGTCGGTGTGCTCCGGCACATCCGTTCGCGCCGCGGCCTCGTCGACCGCAGGATGGGCGCATGTCAATGACCCTCGCCGTGCCGGTGACCGTCTCCATCGCCCGCCGCGTCGATCCCGGCCGGGCCAGCGAGATGGTGGCCTGGATGCGGGCCGGCACCGCGCTGGCCGAGGCGTTTCCCGGGTTTCTCGGCGCCGGCTGGGTGCAGAGCGGCCCCGGCTCGTCGGAGTGGCACATGCTCTACCGCTTCGCCGACGCCGAGACGCTGCGCCGGTGGGAGGAGTCGCCACAGCGGCACTGGTGGCTCAGCTCGGCGCAGGGCATCGTGGAGCACACCCGGGTCGAGCGGCGTACCGGGATCGAGGGCTGGTTCGACAGGCCGCTGGAGCACTCGGTGGACCTGGTGGAGCCAGCCCCGCCCGCGTCGCCGCCCCGCTGGAAGCAGGCGGTGACCATCTGGCTGGCGTTCTTCCCCCTGAGTCTGACCGCCACCCTGCTGACGAGCCGCTTCCTCGACGCGGTGCCGCTGGCGGCCCGGGTGCTGCTGATGACGCTCTGCCTGACCCCGCTGATGACCTATCTGGTGCTGCCCCGGATCACCAGGGCGTTGCACTGGTGGCTGCACGGTCAGCGGGCACCATGGCGGGACGCATAGCACCTCGACGGCTTCCGCGTCGGCACTTTGCCGCATACCCGACAGCGACTTCCCGGCCAACCACGTCCTACGCATAGAGTTACCGCGCTGTCGCTCTGTGCTGCGGGAACGGGAGACGTCATGCCTCGACGCTGGGTCGCCGCGCTGGCCTGTCTCGCGGCGCTGGTCGCACTGGCCTGTGAGGGTGGCAGCTCCGCGGAACCCCGCCCCACCACGAGCGCCAGGCCGTCGAGCGGGCCCGGCGGCATCGCCGCCCTCGGCGACTCGATCAGCACCGGCTTCGCCTCCTGCCTGGTGCTCACCTCCTGCGAGCGCAACTCCTGGTCGACCGGGGACGGGCTGCGGGTGCAGAGCCACTACCGCCGGCTGCTCGAACAGAACCCGGCGATCCGCGACCGGACGTACAACCATGCCCGTCCCGGCGCCCGCGCGGACGCCCTGGAGGGTCAGGCCCGGGCGGCGGTACGCGACCGCGCCGACTACGTGACAGTGCTGGTCGGCGCCAACGACGTCTGCCGGGGCGGGGTGGACGCGATGACGCCGGTGGCGCAGTTCCGGGCCGACGTCGACCGGGGGCTGCGGGTCCTGCGGACCGGCCGGCCGAAGGCCCGGGTGCTGGTGGTGAGCATCCCCGACCTGTACCGACTCTGGGAGGTCGGGCACGACGACGCCCGGGCGACCCGCGCGTGGCGGCGGGGTATCTGCCCGGCCCTGCTGGCCGAGGCGACCTCGACCGCACCCGCCGACCGGGCCCGCCGGGCCGCCGTCCGGGACCGGATCGACGCGTACAACGCCGAGTTGAAGGCGGCCTGCCGGGCGTACGGAGCACGGTGCCGGCACGACGGCGGCGCGTTGCACAAGGTCCGGTTCACCCTGGACCTGCTCAACCCGCTGGACTGGTTCCACCCCAACGCCACCGGCCAGGGCCGCATCGCCGAGGTGACCTGGCGCTCCTCCGGCCTGGCCAGCTGAACGACCCCGGACGGGCCGTCAGGGTCGGCGCGGCTCCGGGACGGCGTTGCCGCGGGAGCCGTAGAGGGCCCGGGATCGCTGGGCGAGGTCCTTTGTGGCTGACGAGTTGGCCCAGGTGCCGAGCACGATTGCCGCACCGGGGACGATCTTGGCGACCATCCGTTTCGCGGCCCGGACGCCGGCCATCTGGGCCAGCCGGATGCCGAGTTGCAGCATGACCCGGCCGAGCGGACGCTGGCCGCCCAGGCCGAAGAGCGCGTCGGCGCGTTCCCGGCCGGCGGCCACGCCGAGCGCCAGCCGGGCGCTCTCGGCGACCTTGTGCACCCGCTGGAGCACCAGCAGGTCGGTGGCCCGGTCGTTGTGCAGGGGGTCGACGTCGTACGCGGCGGCGATGTGCAGCACCATCCGCGCCTGGGTCCAGGCCAGCACGCCCACGTCGATCACGGCGCCGGGCAGCCCGGCCGCGCCGGAGACCGCGCCGGACAGTCGGGCCAGGTTGACGAACTTGCGGGCCGCCTGGTCGGCCAGGACGTCGGCGGAGACCCCGGGCTGCTCGGCCCGGGCACGGGCGGCCCACTGCACGGCTTCCGGCCCGAGGCGGCGCACCGCCTCCAGGGCAAGGTGCTCCGGGGCGTACTGCGGGTCGTCACGCATCCGGTCCCAGAGCCGGGCCGGCGGACCCTCGGGGGCGTCCACCGGCCCGGCCGGCAGGTCGACGGACGGCTGCGGAGTAGGGGCGGCGGGCTGACCGCCGACGGGCGGAGTGTCGGTCACCAGGTCTCCCCAGGGGTGGAAACGGTGGACAGGGCGGCCGATGGAGCGGTCAGCGGCGGCGGTTGGACAGCCGAGCCGCCAACCCCTTCAGCTTCTGCTGGTTGCCCGGCTTGGCCATCTCGCGCCGGCCCCGGTCGACCAACTGCTGCCCCTTCGGTGATTTCAGAAACGCGCTGATCCGCTGCATCAGTGACATAACGTCCTCCTGTCGATGGTCCCGCACTCATGTGTACCCCGAACCCGCAACACATGTACCCGGGATGCGACAGCCTCAACCCTGACCGTCCATAGTGGGCGGTAGGTTACCGCCCCGCCGGCGCGATGGCGTCAACGACCCGGGTGGCTCGCCACTCGTGCTGCTGGTAGTGCTCGGGGTACGCGGAGACCTGCACCGCCTGGGCTGCGTCGGTGAGCCGCATCCGCTGCCAGCCGGGCACCTGCTCGAGCGCGCTGAGGAACTGCCGGGTGGCGAACTCGGGGTCCATCAGCCGCCCCACCGGGCCCCAGCCGCTGCTGGAACGCTGTTGGAACAACCCGACCGAGTCGTGGTCCCAGCCGACGCCCTGGTGCGGATAGTCCTGCGACTCGGGCAGTACACCGCTGGCCACGTTGTAGAGGTTGCTCTCCTGCATGGCGGTGGCCACCGCGATCACCAGGCCCCGGCGCGGCACACCCATCTTGCGGCCGGTACGGACGATCGCCTCGGCGTTCTCCATCTGGTCCTCGTCCAGCCCGGCGACGGGCGCCGGGTCGGTCGGGCGAGCCGGGGCGACCTTGCGGGCCGGCGCGCTGGTGTCCGGGTCGGCGGGGCTGGCCGCGGCGGACTGGGCGGCGGCGGAGGCGCTCGGGGCAGCCGTGCGGTCGAGGGAACGGGAGGCGCGCTGCTGCTCGGCGCGCTGCGCCAGCTCGGAGCTGGAGAGCGATCCACTCCGGGTAGCCGCGTCGGCGTCCTCGTCGCGAACCTGGACGACGGCGGTCAGACCGAGGCAGCACACCACACCGGTGGCCAGCGCCAGCTGTGCCCGGCGTCGACCGGTCAGGTCCCGGGCGTACGCCCGGAGCCGGCTCGCGGCGGTTGTCCGTTCGGTTGAGGTGCCATCCTCCGTATCGGCAGTGGGCCTGCTCGGGGCGTACGGGTCGTCGAGGGTGCCGTCGTCACGCATCAACCGAGGCTAGGCAGGTGGAAACCCTGATCACGCACGGTGATCACGTGGCGCTCGACACAGATCGGAGCCCTACTGGTGGACGACCTGGGCGGGGTGACCCGCCCGGGGAACGGACCTCGCGTACCGGATGAAGCTGGCACTGCACGCGGACCGGCACGGCCCACGACAGGACCGAACATTCCACCACCGAGCCTGACATGATCGACAAACTCGGCCTTTGGGCTGAACCATCCCTCGGCCGATCGGCCACGAGGCTCGGCCTGGTGGCATAAACAGCCGATTAGTCCGGTCACGCCCACCACCCGGCCAACGGATCGCCCGACGCAGGAATGCACCAGGATGGCGGGTACGTTGCCCGAACGGGTGCCCTCCGTCGCGACGGCGCCCCGCAGGCACATTTCAGGGAGGTCCGCACCGGTGCTCGACCCACACGAGCTCTACCAGCTCACCGACGATCTGCCCGACCTCGGGCAGCCGGTCCTGATCCAGGCCCTCACCGGGTTCGTGGACGCCGGAAACGCCAGCCGACTGGCGCGTGAGCAGCTACTCACCTCGCTGGAGGGTCGGCCGATCGCCACGTTCGACGTCGACCAGCTCTTCGACTACCGATCGCGACGACCGGTGATGACCTTCGTCGAGGACCACTGGGAGAGCGTCGACGCGCCCAAGCTGGAGCTGCACCTGCTGCAGGACGACGACGAGACCCCGTTCCTGCTGCTCACCGGCCCCGAACCGGACCTGCAGTGGGAGCGTTTCGTGACCGCCGTGGCCGGGCTCGCCGCCCGTCTGGACGTCCGGCTCACAGTGGGGCTCAACTCGATCCCGATGGCGGTCCCGCACACCCGGCCGACCGGGGTGACAGCGCACGCCACCCGCCCCGAGCTGATCGCCGGCTACGAGCCCTGGTTGCAACGCGTCCAGGTGCCCGGCAGCGTCGGTCACCTGCTGGAGTTCCGCCTCGGCGAGCAGGGCCGCGACGCGCTGGGTTTCGCCGCCCACGTGCCGCACTACGTGGCGCAGACCGAATACCCGGCGGCCGCCGAGGTGCTGCTCACCTCGGTGTCGCGCAGCACCGGGCTGCTGCTGCCCGGCGACGGGCTGCGCTCGGCCGCCGAGGTGGTCCGGGTGGAGATCGACCGGCAGGTCGCGCAGACCGAGGACGCCGCGGCCCTGGTCCAGGCCCTGGAGGAGCAGTACGACGCGTTCGCCCGAGGTCGGGGCGAGAAGAGCCTGCTCGCCCCCGATGCCGGCCCGCTGCCCACGGCCGACGAACTCGGCGCCGAACTGGAACGGTTCCTGGCCGAACAGACCCGTCCCGGCGACACCCCGGGCAGCTGACACGGCGTCGCGGCGGCGGATACGGCAGGCTGGGGGCATGCGCCTGGCGACCTGGAACGTCAACTCGGTGAAGGCCCGCCTACCCCGGCTGCTGGAGTGGCTGGCCGACACCGGGCCGGACGTCGTCTGCCTACAGGAGACCAAATGCCCCGACGGCGCCTTCCCGGTGACCGAGGTGGGCGCGCTGGGCTACACCGTTGCCAGCCACAGCGACGGCCGGTGGAACGGGGTGGCCATCCTGTCCCGGGTCGGGCTGGGCGACGTCCGGGTCGGGTTCGCCGACGAGCCCGGCTTCCCCGAGCCCGAGGCCCGGGCCATCTCCGCCACCTGCGACGGGGTGCGGGTCTGGTCGGTGTACGTGCCCAACGGCCGGACGCCGGACGACCCGCACTACGCGTACAAGTTGGCCTGGTTCGCGGCGCTGCGCGACGCGCTGGACGCGGAGCTGGCCGGCGGGTTGCCGCTGGCGGTCTGCGGCGACTTCAACGTCGCCCCGACCGACGCCGACGTCTGGGACCCGGCGGTCTTCACCCACTCCACGCACGTCACCCCGGCCGAGCGGGCAGCCCTCGCGGCGCTGCGCGACCTGGGCCTCAGTGACGTCGTGCCCACCCCGATGAAGGGCCCGCACCCCTTCACCTACTGGGACTACCGGGCCGGCATGTTCCACCAGAACAAGGGCATGAGAATCGACCTGGTGTACGCGTCCGCGCCGTTCGCCCGAGCGGTCCGCGCCGCGTACGTGGACCGGGAGGCCCGCAAGGGCAAGGGCCCCTCCGACCACGCGCCGATCGTGGTCGACGTGGACCTGGTCCCGGCGGTCGAGGCGTTCTGAGTGGCTAGGGTGGGCAGATGGCAGTCGTGAAGATCAACGCAATCGACGTCCCGGCCGGTGGCGGCGCGGAGCTGGAGAAGCGGTTCGCCGCCCGGGCCGGCACGGTGGAGAACTCCCCCGGCTTCCTCGGCTTCGAACTCCTCCGCCCGGTGGCCGGCGAGACCCGCTACTTCGTCTACACGAAGTGGGAGAGCGAGGAAGCGTTCCAGGCATGGGCCGCCGGCCCGTCGCGCGCCGCCCACGCCGCCGCCCCCGGCGACAAGCCCCGTCCCCCGGTCTCCACCGGCGCCAGCCTGCTGGAGTTCGAGGTGGCGCTGCACGTCCCCCAGCCCTGACCGACCCTCGCCGACCGCTCGGACACGGACGACGTCCCCGTCTCGACACGTCGCGACGAGGCGGGCTGGTTCAGGCGCGTTGGAGCACGTTGGAGCGGCGGCCAGCACCTTGATCGTGCTCGATCCTGGATCTCAACGCCGTCGCGTCAGGGCTGCGGCGAGCAAGAAGACCGCGCCGATCTTGCAGTTTCTGTTGTTGATATGGGCGGATGCGCCCCTTGCGTCGGGACAGAAAGTGCAAGATCGCGGAGCAGGATCGGTTCGGGCTCGGGGTCGATCTCAGGACTTGCGGGAGGACTGGAGGGTGGCGAAGGCGATGACGTTGTCGGCGTAGCCGGTGCGGCCCCCGATGAACTGCCCGCCGCAGGTGATCAACCGCAGCCCGGGCGGCCCGTCATGGCCGTAGATCCGTTCGGCGGGCAACTGGTCCTTCGGGAAGTGTTCGACGGTGTCGACCCGGAACACCACCACCGACTCGTCCGCCCGGGCCACCTCGATCAGGTCGCCGGGGTGCAGCTTGCCCAGGTCGTAGAAGACCGACGGGCCGGTCTTCGTGTCCACGTGCCCGACGATCACCGCAGGGCCAGGCTCACCGGGCGTGGGCCCTCGGTCGTACCAGCCGGTCTCGTTGTGCCGTTCCAACGGCGGTACGGCGATCGAGCCGTCCCGCGCCTGCCCGACGGGCGCCACCGGCGCTGTCACCTTGATCGCCGGCACCGAGAGGCGCACCGGCCGACTGGCTGACAACCCGACCGACTCGCTGCGGGCCGGCCGGTCACCGCCGGTCGGGGCCAGGTCGAACGGGCCGACCGAACGGCCCAGCCCCGCCCCGGTGGCGAAGACCCCGGCCAACACCAACACCACGGCCAACGGTATTGACCAGGGGCTGCGGCCGGAGGGACGACTACGCCGGGGGGCGACGGCGGTCGGCGGACGCGCGGCAACCGACGGGCGGTCGGGATCCGAAGGGCGCTCGGGATCCGGCGGACGCCGGCGATTTGGCGGGCGCTGGGGACCTGGCGGGCGGTCCGAGCCCGGCCAGCCGTCGTCCAAGTGCAGCCGAACATCATCGGGCGGCGAGGCGGGGCGGCCAGCGAACGGCGGGCGTGAACCGGCCGGCGGCGGCGTGGGACGGCCAGTCGGCGGCGGTCGTGAACCGGCCGGCGGCGGCGTGGGGCGGAAGATCGTCATGGCGGGCCTCAGCGACGCGCGGCAGCTCGGGGACGGCGAAACGCCATCACGGCGAGGACCAGCCCGGTGATGATCAGTGCCGCGCCGCCGGGCAGCAGCAGATTGCCGGTCATCCCGCCGGTGCTCCCGCCGAAGCCGGTTGCCGGACCACGGCTGGGCTGGACGGGGACCTTCTTGACCACCTGGAGCATTGTCGAGGCCGTCTCGCCGTCGCGGCACTCCAGCTTGACCCGGTAGTTGCCGGGGCGGGTGCGCTCGCGGACCATCGGCGCGGCGGTGAGCACCCCGCGCTGCGGCTGCACGCCGACCGCCCCGAAGGCGTCGGAGACCACTGTGGCGCCCACCGAGTTGTCCCGACAACTGGCCCGGATGCCCACCAGGTAGCCGGGCTGCACAGTGCTGGGGCTCACCTCGACGAAGATGTCCACCGACGGGTGCGGTTGGGGCGCACCTCCGGGCGGCCATTCCGGCTGCGGCGCGGGCGCGACGGCAACGGCCCGCTCAGGCGCGGCGAGGGCGGGCGTGGCGGCCAACAGGGGGCCGGCCAGCACGGTCACCAGCGACAGGGTCACGACACCGCGGGTCACTGTCACGATGCCCCCTCTCGACGCCGTGCGGCCGGGTCGGGCGGTGGAGCACCCCGACCTGCCGTACCAGTTGGATCCTCTCATTTCCGGTCGCACATCACATCCGATCAGCCGGCGGCGTCGCGTACGCTCGGTTCGCTGTGACCGCCACCGACCATGACCCCGCCGTCCCGCCCGCGAGCCGGACGATCCGCACGTTCCACCCCCGCCGGGGTCGGATGAGCGACCGGCAGACCGACGCGCTGAGCCGGCTCTGGCCCGCGTACGGCCTCGATGTGCCGGACGGACCTGCCATGCCCGTCGACCTGGCCGACCTGTTCGGTCGCCGGGCGCCCGTGGTGCTGGAGATCGGCTCGGGCATGGGCGACACCACCGCTGCGATGGCTGCCGCCGACCCGGATCGAGATTATCTGGCGGTCGAGGTGCACACGCCGGGAATCGCCAACCTGCTCCACCTGGTGGAGCGTGGTGGCCTACGCAACGTCCGGGTGGCGGAGGGCGACGCGTTGTCCCTGGTCAACGGCTTGCCCGAGGGCGTGTTGGACGCCGTGCACGTCTTCTTTCCGGACCCGTGGCCGAAGTCCCGCCACCACAAGCGGCGGCTCATCCAGCCGGCGCACGTGGCGCTGCTGCGGTCCCGGCTGCGCTCCGGCGGCATGCTGCACTGCGCGACGGACTGGGCCGAGTACGCCGACGCGATGCGGGAGACCCTCGACGCGGACCCGGAGCTGGTGGACGCGTACGGCGGCTTCGCGCCGCGGCCGGCGCACCGACCGGTGACGAAGTTCGAGCGGCGAGCGATCACGGCCGGTCGGCCCGTCGCCGACCTGCTGTACCGCCGACGGTGACCGGCGAAACGCCCGAACCGGAACGCGGCGGCGCGTTCGGGACGCCCGGACGGGGGTCCGGTGCGGGCCGGGTTGGCGTACCGGGGCATGATCCAGGCACCATGGACAGGCTATGACGCTCACCGCCGCGCTGCCGACAAGCGCCGACCCCGACACCCTCTTCGACGCGTTCGCCGGCTGGGCGAAGGAGCGCGGCCTCGACCTCTACCCCCATCAGGAAGAGGCGGTCATCGAGATCGTCTCCGGCGCCAACCTGATCATGAACACACCCACCGGCTCGGGTAAGAGCCTGGTGGCGATCGCCGCGCACTTCGCGGCCCTCGCCGACAGCCGGACGACCTTCTACACCGCGCCGATCAAGGCCCTGGTGTCGGAGAAGTTCTTCGCCCTCTGCGAGGTCTTCGGCGCCGAGAACGTCGGCATGCTCACCGGCGACGCCAGCGTCAACGCTGACGCCCCGATCATCTGCTGCACCGCGGAGATCCTGGCGAACCTGGCGCTGCGCGAGGGCACGAAGGCCGACGTCGGCCAGGTGATCATGGACGAGTTCCACTTCTACGCCGAGCCCGACCGGGGCTGGGCGTGGCAGGTGCCGATCATCGAGCTGCCGCAGGCCCAGTTCATCCTGATGTCCGCCACCCTGGGGGACACCACGCGCTTCGTCGACGACCTGACCCGGCGCACCGGGCGGCCGACCGCCGTCGTGCGCACGGCGGAGCGGCCGGTCCCGCTCATCTTCTCGTACGCGATGACGCCGCTGCACGAGACGCTTGAGGAACTGCTGGAGACCAAGCAGGCCCCGGTGTACGTGGTGCACTTCACCCAGGCCGCCGCGCTGGAACGTGCCCAGGCGCTGACCAGCGTCAACGTCTGCACCCGCGCCGAGAAGGACATGATCGCCGAGGCGATCGGTGGTTTCCGGTTCACCGCCGGCTTCGGCAAGACGCTGTCCCGGCTGGTCCGCCACGGCATCGGCGTGCACCACGCCGGCATGCTTCCGAAGTACCGCCGCCTGGTGGAGACCCTCGCCCAGGCCGGCCTGCTCAAGGTCATCTGCGGCACCGACACCCTCGGCGTCGGCATCAACGTGCCGATCCGCACCGTGCTGTTCACCGGGCTGTCCAAGTACGACGGGGTCCGTACCCGGCTGCTGAAGAACCGGGAGTTCCACCAGATCGCCGGGCGTGCGGGCCGGGCCGGCTACGACACCATCGGCCGGGTCGTGGTGCAGGCCCCGGAACACGTCATCGACAACGAGAAGGCCCTCGCCAAGGCCGGCGACGACCCGAAGAAGCGGCGCAAGGTGGTCCGCAAGAAGCCGCCGGAGGGTTCGATCGGCTGGGGCCAGCCCACCTTCGACCGACTCGTCGACGCCGAGCCGGAGCCGCTGACCTCCAGCTTCCAGGTCAGCCACTCGATGCTGCTCAACGTCATCGGTCGGCCCGGGGACGCGTTCACCGCGATGCGGCACCTGCTCACCGACAACCACGAGGAGCCCGCCGCGCAGCGCCGGCACATCCGCCGCGCGATCGCCATCTACCGGGCTCTGCGTGCCGGCGGGGTCGTCGAGGAGCTGCCCGAGCCGGACGAGACCGGCCGGCGGATCCGGCTCACCGTCGACCTCCAGCTCGACTTCGCCCTCAACCAGCCGCTCTCCCCCCTCGCGCTGGCCACCATCGAACTGCTCGACGCCGAGTCCCCGTCGTACGCGCTCGACGTGCTGAGCGTGATCGAGTCGATCCTGGACGACCCCCGGCAGATCCTCTCCGCGCAGCAGTTCAAGGCGCGCGGCGAGGCGGTCGCCGCCATGAAGGCAGAGGGCATCGAGTACGAGGCGCGCCTCGAACTGCTCGACGAGGTGACCCACCCGAAGCCCCTCGCGGAGCTGCTGGAGGCCGCGTACGAGATGTACCGGCAGGGGCACCCCTGGGTCGCCGACCACCAACTCTCCCCCAAGGCCGTCGTCCGCGACATGTACGAGCGGGCCATGACCTTCACCGAGTACGTGCAGTTCTACGGGCTGACCCGCTCGGAAGGTCTCGTCCTGCGCTACCTGGCCGACGCGTACAAGACGCTGCGCCAGACCGTGCCCGAGGACGCCAAGACCGAGGAACTGATCGACCTCATCGAGTGGTTGGGCGAGCTGGTCCGCCAGGTCGACTCCAGCCTCATCGACGAGTGGGAGCGGCTGCGCAACCCGTCCGACGTGGCCGAGGTCGCCCAGGCGCACGCCGCCCTGACCGATCGACCACCGGCGGTGACCCGCAACGCGCGGGCGTTCCGGGTGCTGGTGCGCAACGCGCTGTTCCGCCGCGTCGAGTTGGCCGCGCTACGCCGCTGGGACCTGCTCGCCGAGTTGGACGCCGAGGACGGCTGGGACTACGACGCGTGGGCCGACGCCCTGGCGCCGTACTTCGAGGCGTACGACTCGATCGGGGTCGGGCCGAACGCCCGCGGTCCGGCGCTGCTCATGATCGAGCAGGGCCGGGAGCGGTGGACCGTACGGCAGATCTTCGACGACCCGGACGGCGACCACGACTGGGGCATCAGCGCCGAGATCGACCTGGCCGCCTCGGACGAGGTCGGCGCGGCGGTCGTACGGATCACCGACGTCGGCCAGCTCTAGCGAGCGTCTCGACAGGGGGTCGTCCGTACGCCGGACGGCCCCCTTTGTCGCGTCTTCCGCACCCCTTCTTTCGCTGGGCGATGTCAGACCCGTCGATTAGAATGTATGTACTAATCGAGTTCCTGACCTGCAGGATTACGACCCGGGAGGACGCCCGTGACCGCGCCCGCCTCCACGCCCCTCACCCCCTACGCCACGCTGCTCGGTTTCACCCGCTACGTCGACCGCACCGGCCCCACCAAGGCGACCTTCGTCGGCGGGCTGCGCAAGCAGCGCGCCAGCCGGTCCGGCTTCAACCCGCACGGCCAGTTCGTCAAGGCGCTCAAGGCCGACATCGCCTTCCACACCGGCGGCACCCACCTGGCCGGGGTGGCCGACATCGTCAAGCCACGATGGCGCCCGCTCTACCAGGCGCTCGTCCCCGGCGCCACGACCTGGCTGCACTCCCTCGGCGAGCCGGCCGCCGTCGATCTCGCCCAGACCCGCGACGCCCTGGCCATGCTGGGCGACCTGCCCGTCAAGATCAACCCCCACTTCGGGGTACGCCACGCCGACGGCCGCGCCGAAGCGGTCCGCCTGCACTTCGACGAGGCCCCACCGAGCGAGGAATCGGTGCTCGCCACCCTGCACCTGATGGCCCGACACATGGACGCGGTGCTCCCGCACGCCGAGCCGGTCCTGGTCGACGTCCGCCGCGGCCTGGCCCACCGCATGCCCACCGACGCCAAGCCCGACCAGATCGAACGATGGCTCTCCGGCGAAGCCGCCGCCTTCCGCGCCATCTGGTCCACCGCCGCCTAAGACACCGCCGCCGCCCGAGCACCCTGCCGCCGCTGACCGGTCCGGCTTGGCGCTCGGGCGGTGGCCTGCTGTTCGAGGTAGCCCGCCAGCGAGACCGCGGCGCCCCTCAACCCAATACGCGGTCCAGCGCCGTGCCCAGCCGTGGTGCGAGGGTCGCAGCGTAGGTGGCGGTGATGTGGTTGTTGTCGCGGTACACGAGCACCCCGCCAATGACCGGCGAGCACCGCTCACGCGGGCAGATGGCCGGGTTCAGATCGACCAGGTACACCTTGTTGTTGCTGCGGGCGGCCGCTTCGTGGGCTGGGCCGCCGCCACCTGCGAGGACCTTGTCCCGGGGGGAGGCGCATCGGGTCAACTTCTTCGGATTGGCGGACACACACTCAGCGATGTCCCTGTCGTGATAGGGGGTGTCACGCAGCACGATCACGGGAACCCCGGCTGCCGCCATCGCGGCCCACGTCCGCCGGAGTGCGTCCGTGAAGGCGGCCTGTGCTTGGCTGGTGACCCTCTCACCGTTCTGGATCATCACATAGAAGGATGTACTCACCACCAGCACGTTCGGGCGCTCCGCCCCGGTCACCTGCGCGCGAAGTTTGTCGTTCCACTCGGTGCAACTGGGGTACGGCCGGCTGTCCAAGGCAACTTCGCCATCGATGAACGGGCATGAGGACTTCGTGTAGCTCTTGAGGCGCCACTTCTTTGACTCGGCCACCCTCTGCAGCGCCGGAAGCCATTGAGCGGCGTGGGAATCCCCGGCGAGAGCCACGGTGAACGACGCGTTGGGGTCCCCGTACTGACAGGCCCTGACCGCACTGCTGCGCTGGTCCGCATGGCATCCGTCCCGCCATGCGTCGGGGCCATCCTTGCTGGCCACCAGCGGATCCGGCACGAACGGTCCGACTCGGTCGACCGGAATCCCCGCGTCGCTGCTGGCCGGAGAGTCGCCCAGAGCGGAGGCGCCCAGAACCGTGGGTGAGGCAGCTACGGGGACACCGCTGCCGCCCGCCGTCGGCACGGCCAGGGTGGGCGGCATCGGCGCCCTCGCCGGCGGGACGGTGAGTTGGAAGGCCAGTCCCGCTAGGAGGGCCACGCCGGTGCAGACCGCCCCGAGTTGCAATGATCGCGCAGGTTCCCACGTGAGCGTCGGCGACATCCGGATCGGGTTCTCGATGAAGCGGTAGGTGAGGGCGGCCGGCACCACTGAGATCGCGGCAACGGCGAGGCCGGTGGCGGTGGTCAGCTCCCCGAACCGAGCCTCGGCAGCGATGAGGAGAGGCCAGTGCCAGAGGTAGAGGGAGTAGGAGATGGCTCCTACGGCGCGTACCGGCCGCAGCGCCAGCAGCATGGCGGGCCCGAAACCGCCGGCAGCCAGGCCTCCGGCGATGACCGCTGCCGTGCCCAGGGTGGGGGCCAACGCCACGTACCCGGGGAAGGCGGAAGCCTCCGACAGGAGAACGGCGGACGCCACGATCGCGGCGAGGCCGCACCAGGCGAGCGCGGCCGCTACCAGCCGGGGCAGACGCTGCAGATGCCCGCCGAGCAGGGCCAGGAAGCCGCCAAGGGCCAGCTCCCACATCCGGGTGGTGGTCACGAAGTAGGCGCGGGCGGGATTGTCCTCGGTCAACCAGACGGACCACGCGAAGGACGGCACAGCGACCAGCGTGAGGGCGAAGAGCAGGTATCCGGTGCGGGCGTACCGCCGCCGGCCGAGCCACACCGCGGAGGCAAGTAGCAGCGGCCACACCAGGTAGAACTGCTCCTCGACGCCGAGGGACCAGAAATGCTGGAGGATGCTGGGCGCCTGATTGGCCGCCAGGTAGTCGACGGACTGTTCGGCGAGTCGCCAGTTCATGGCGTACAACCCGCTGAACACCACATCCCAGCCCGTGGCCGACCACCGGGTGCGCGGCAGAAAGGCGAATGTGAGCAGCAGGCTCCCGATCAGAACCACCACTGCGGCCGGCAGAAGCCGCTTGGCGCGCCGGGCGTAGAAGCCGATCAGCGAGAGGCGGCCCGTCCGGTTCACCTCGGCGACAAGTAGTCCGGTGATCAGGTAGCCGGAAATGACGAAGAAGACGTCAACACCGACGAAACCGCCAGGCACCAGTTGCTGGCCGGCATGTCCCGCGAGCACCAAAATCACGGCGAGGGCACGCAGCCCTTCCACGTCACCTCGGAACCCGGCCCGGGGACTGGCTTCCGGTCGCACGGCCGTTCGTGTCATTCGTTTCCCACCCCATGCCTCATTCGCGTCGCTGGCACAACTGGGGGAAGGCGTGGGTGGTTACGATTCATATCAGGCTGGTTGGCCGTATTCCGCCTGGGCGGTGACCATCCGGCGCGCCTCCCCCGAATCAACGGCGAGCCAGGGGGTCAAGCGAATGGGTGCCATGGAGGTAGTGGCCCCGGTCGGGAGAGGGCCACTACCTCGAAGCAGTGCGGAACGCTTTCCGAACGCCAGCCAGGCGCCGGGTGCGTGTCAGGCGGCGGGGAGGTACTTGGTCAAGTCGTCGAGGATCTTGTTGGCGGCGCCGACGCCGATGCCGGTCATCCAGACCTCGTCGGAGACGGGGCACGCCTTGCCGGCCTTGACCGCGCCGAGGCCCTTCCACAGCGTCCCGCCGGCGACCTTGGTCTGCTCGGCGGCGGCCTTGTCGCCGTACGCGGTCACGAAGATGACGTCACCGTCGACCTCGTTGACCCGCTCGGGGCTGACCAGGTCGAAGCGCTTGTCCTCCTTGTTGGCGAGCAGCTGCCGCTCGGGGCGGCCCAGGCCGGTGTCGCCGATGACGATGCCGGAGAACGAGTCCGGGCCGTACACCCGGATGTTGCCGGGCAGGAACCGCACGATGGAGACCTTGCGCGCGGCGGCGTCGCCGAGCGTCGCGCCGAAGTCCTTGGCCCGCTTCTCGTACGTGGCGAGCAGATCCTTGGCCTGCTGCTCACGGCCGAGCGCCTTGCCGTCGAGGAGGAGGTTCTCCTTCCAGGTGATGCCCACCTTGTCGGTGAACACGGTCGGCGCGATGGCGGCCAGCTCGTCGTAGAACTTCTCCTGGCGGAACTTGCTGCCGAGGATGAGGTCAGGCTTCAGCGCGTTGACCGCCTCCAGGTCGGGTTCGGTGAGCACCCCGACCTCCTTGATGCCGGCGAGCTTGTCCGCGCCGAAGTACGTGGGCCAGCTCTTCGCCTCACCGGCGGTGGCCGCGCCGACGGGCGTGATGCCCAGCGAGAGCGCCGTGTCGATCTTGTCGGTGTCGAGCACGACGACGCGCTTGGGCTCGGCCGGGACCTTGGTGGTGCCCATGGCGTGGGTGATCTCCCGGGTGTCCCCGGTGGTGGAGCCGGCGACCGGGTCGCTCTCACCGCAAGCGGTGAGGCCGGCACCGAGGGCGACGGCCGCGGCGAGAGCTGCGACGAGACGACGCATCAGAGTCCTTTCGAGGGGTGCGAGCCGGCGAGCGGGTTGGCCGCGTCGCCGGTGGAGGGTCGGACATCCGGTACGGACGCCGTCGACGAAGAGTGGTCACCCGCGACAGCGGGTGCCGGAGCGTTACCACCGGTGTACGCGGGCACCACCAGCGGTGCGCCGGTCACCGGGCAGGGCACCACCACGCAGGCCAGCCCGAAGACGTCGCGGACCAGGTCGGCGGTGAGGATCTCCCGGGGCGGGCCGGCGGCGACCACTGCGCCGGCGCGCATGGCGACCAGGTGGTCGGCGTAGCGGGCGGCCTGGTTCAGGTCGTGCAGCACGGCGACCACTGTGCGGCCCCGCTCGGAGCGCAGCCGGTGCAGCAGGTCCAGCACCTCCACCTGGTGGGCCAGGTCGAGGAAGGTGGTCGGCTCGTCCAGCAGCAGGGCGTCGGTGTCCTGGGCGAGGGTCATGGCGATCCACACTCGTTGCCGCTGGCCGCCGGAGAGGCTGTCCACCGGTCGGTCGGCCAGGTCGGTGACGTCGGCGAGGGCCATCGCCTGGTCCACCGCCGCGCCGTCCTCCGACGACCACTGCCGCCACCACCGCTGGTAGGGCTGCCGGCCGCGCCCGACCAGGTCCGCCACAGTGACGCCCTCGGGCACCAGCGGGCTCTGCGGCAGGACGCCGAGGCGGCGGGCGACCTCCCGGGTCGGCAGCTCGCGGATGGCGGTGCCGTCCAGCAGCACCGTGCCACGGCGGGGGGTGAGCAGCCGGGCCATCGTGCGCAGCAGGGTGGACTTGCCGCACGCGTTGGGTCCGACGATCACGGTGAACGCGTCGGTGGGCAGGTCGAGATCGAGCCCGTCCAGCACGGTCCGCTCGTCGTAGCCGGCGACCAGGTCGCGGGTGGAGAGCATCACACGACTCCTTGAGGCGTCACGACGACCGCCGCCGGCCGCGCAGCAGCAGGAAGATCAGGTACGGGCCGCCGATCGCGGCGGTCAGCACACCGGCGGGTAGTTGGGTGGGTGCGAACAGCCGCCGACCGGCCAGGTCGGCCAGCACCAGCAGGAGGGCGCCGAGCAACGCCGCGCAGACCAGCGGTGGTCGTTCGGCGCGTACCAGGCGACGGGCCACCTGCGGGGCGACCAGCGCCACGAAGTCGACGGCGCCCACCTGGGCGGTGACCATCGCGGCGACGAGTACGCCGGTGCCGGCGAGGCCGATCCGGCGGGCCACCGGACGCAGGCCGACGCCCCGGGCGGTGTCGTCGTCCAGGGCGCTGCTGTTCAGCGCCCAGCCGGCCCAGGCCAGCACCGGCAGCAGCACCAGCAGTGTGCCGGCGATCCAGGCGGCCTCGGTCCAGCCCTTGCCGGCCAGGGTGCCGATCAGCCAGATCTGCGCGCGCAGCCCGTCGATCGGATCGGCGGTGAGCATGACCACCTCGGTGAGCGCCCGGAACCCGAACGCGACAGCCACCCCGGCGAGCACGAACCGCTGCGCGGCCAGCCCGTGCCGGGCGCCGAGGGCGAACAGCAGCACCGCCGCGAGCAACCCGCCCACCAGCGCTGTGGGCGCCACCAGCACCGCGGCCATTCCGCTGGTCAGTGCCACGGTCGCGGCGAGGCCGGCACCCTGGGTGATGCCGATGACGTCCGGGCTGGCGAGTGGGTTGCGGGCCACGCTCTGGATCAGCGTGCCGGCCACCCCGAAGGCGGCCCCGGCCACGGCCGCCAGCACGACCCGCGGCAGCCGAAGATCAAAGACCACGAGGTCGTACGGGGTGCCGGCTCCGGAGAGGGCACGCAGCACGTCGGCCGGTGCGACGTACGGGGTGCCCAGCGAGAGGCTGAGCACGACGGCCAGCAGGAGCAGCACGGTCAGCACGGCGGCCACCAGTACCGCGCGGCGGCGGATCAGCAGGCTGACCGGGCCGATCCGCAGCAGCGACCGCCCGGGCAGCCGGGCACCGTCGGCACCAGACGAGCCGGCGGCCGTGACGGTCGACAAGCCAGCGGACCCAGCCGAGGCGGGGCCGGAGGAACGGCGGGTGGTGGTCATGCGGTCACCACCCGGGCGCGGCGGACCAGCACGGCCAGCAGTGGCGCGCCGATCAGCGCGGTGACGATCCCGGCCGGGATCTCGCCGGGCGGGGCGACGAGTCGACCGACGATGTCGGCGGCGAGCAGCAGCGCCGGCCCGAGCAGCGCGGAGACGGCGAGGGTCCAACGGTGGTCCGCGCCGACCAGTGCGCGGGCCAGGTGCGGCACGGCCAGCCCGACGAACGCGACAGGTCCGGCGGCGGCCACCGCGGCGCCGGTCAGCAGCACGGCGGCGAGGCCACCACCGAGGCGGACCAGACCGATCCGGTGGCCGAGACCACGGGCCACGTCGTCGCCGAGGGCCAGCGCGTCCAGGCCCCGGGCCACCAGGGCGGCCAGCACCAACCCGACGAGGACGAACGGCAGGACCTGCGCGGCGACCGACAGGTCCCGTCCGGCCAGCCCGCCGACCACCCAGAAGCGGTACTCCTCGAAGGTGCGGGCGTCGATGCTGAGCAGCGCGTACACCCCGGAGGCCAGGCTGGCGTCGAGCGCCGCGCCGACCAGCGCGAGGGTGACCGGGCTGGCGCCCTCGCGGGCGCGGGTGGCGATGGCGAAGACCAGCAGCCCGGCGATCAGGGCCCCGGCGATGCCGAACCAGACGTACCCGGCGAGCGTGCCGACGCCGAAGACGGAGATCGCGAGCACCACCCCGAACGACGCGCCCGCGCTGATGCCGAGGATGCGCGGCTCGGCGAGGGGGTTGCGGGTGAGCGCCTGGAACAGCACCCCGGCCACGGCGAGCGCGAGCCCGACCGCGAGGCCGAGGGCGGTCCGGGGCATCCGCAGCTCACGGACGATGGTGCTGGCGTCGCCGCCGTCCGGCGCGACGAGCGCGTGCCAGACCTGGTCGACGCCGAGTTGTCGGCTGCCGAGCGCGAAGCTGGCCAGCACGGTGAGCAACAGCACCAGCGCGGCCGCGACGGTGACGGCCACCCGGCGGCCGGTGCGGGTGCCGGACCGGTTGCGGGCCGGGGTCGGCCGGGTGGCGAGGGTGGTCACGAGTCTCCTGCACGTTCACGCTTAGGTTCGCCTAACCTTAGCCGCTCGGTTGAGGGTCACCTAACTGGCGCTCATCGATCCGCGGCGGGTTGAGCAGGGCAGACGCCCGCGCGGAGAGAGCTGCGCGCCTACTGTTGGCTCATGCGATTCGACCAGCACACGGTCGTCCTGCTGAGCCGGCCTTCGGATCCGCCGGAGCTGCCGCAGGACGCGATCGACCGGTTGCGGGACGCGCACCTGGCCCACCAGGCGGGCCTCGTGCAGCAGGGGCTGGTGCTCGCGGCCGGGCCGTTCCTGCACCCCGACGACGAGCAGCTGCGCGGCTTCGTGGTGCTGTCCATCGCCCCGGACGAGGCACGCGCGCTGTTCGCCAACGACCCCGCGGTGCGGGCCGGGCGCCTGGTCGCGCGGGTCACGTCGTGGCTGCTTCCGGAGGGCACAGTGCGGTTCGAGGCCGTGCCGGTGCCGCAGTCGATGCTGGAGGCGGCCTCCGGGGACTGACCCCGGGCCCGGTCAGCCGGCCGCGCCGCTGCCGGTCTCGGCCGGCGACTCGGCGAGCGGGACCACCCGCAGGGCGTCCATCGGGCCGACGATCACCCGCAGTTGCGGGAAGTGGTCCCGCAGCACCTGCCGGCACCGGTCACAAGGCGCGACGACCTCGCGGCCACGGTCGGCGACAGTGACGATCGTCTCCAGCGCGGTGACGCCCTGCGTGGCGGCCGTGCCGATCACGACCAGTTCGGCGCAGGCCCCTCCGGTGGCGTGCTGGACGTTCACGCCGGTGAAGACCCGACCGTCAGCGGTCCGGGCGGCTGACGCGACAGTGTGGTGCTGGCTGCGGCAGCGCAGCTTGGAGACCGCCGTGGCGGCCTGCACCAACGCGCGGTCGGTGTCGCGCATCTCCATCCGGCTCCCCCAGCGCTCGACGTCGGCCGCCAACTCTAGGGCCCGCTCGTGGCCGTCAAGGGACCGGAGGTGACCGTCGGAGAGCCGGGCGCTCGGTAACCCAGGGGCGGTGCGCCGCCCGGCTGCCTATCCTTGGGCACGACATGCAGAATCCAACCGCCTCCGTCGCGTCCGACCCCGTTCGCGAGCTGCACCGCCGCCTCACACCTCTGATGTTCCGCGACCAGCGCCGGCTCCAGCGGCGACTCGACGGTGCCCGCAAGCTGCGCGACCCGCAGCGTCGGGAGGCGGCGCTGACCGAGATCACCGCCGACCTGGTCCGGGCCGAGCAGCGCCTCGCCGCCCGGCAGGCGGCGGTGCCCGTGATCACGTACCCGGCGGGTTTGCCGGTCAGTGAGCGCAAGGACGACATCGCCGCCGCCATCCGCGATCACCAGGTGGTGATCGTGGCCGGCGAGACCGGCTCCGGCAAGACCACCCAGATCCCCAAGATCTGTCTCGAGTTGGGGCGCGGGGTGCACGGCCTGATCGGGCACACCCAGCCCCGGCGGTTGGCCGCCCGGACGGTGGCCGACCGGATCGCCGACGAGCTGGGCACCGAGTTGGGCGACGTGGTCGGCTACAAGGTGCGCTTCACCGACCAGGTCGGCGAGCGCAGCCTGGTGAAGCTGATGACCGACGGCATCCTGCTGGCCGAGTTGCAGACCGACCGGATGCTGCGCCAGTACGACACGCTGATCATCGACGAGGCGCACGAACGCAGCCTCAACATCGACTTCATCCTCGGGTACCTGCGGGAGCTGCTGCCCCGACGACCCGACCTCAAGGTGATCATCACCTCGGCGACCATCGAGACCGACCGGTTCGCCCGCCACTTCGCCGGCCCACCCACCGCCGACGAGCCGGAGGGCGTGCCCGCGCCGGTGGTCGAGGTCTCGGGGCGCACCTACCCGGTGGAGGTGCGCTACCGGCCCCTCGTCGAGCTGGCCGAGGGCGAGGACGACGGCGACGGTGACGAGGAGAACGTCCGCGACCAGATCCAGGCGATCGGCGACGCCGTCGAGGAGCTGGCCGCCGAGGGCCCCGGCGACATCCTGGTCTTCCTCAGCGGCGAGCGGGAGATCCGGGACACCGCCGACGCGCTGGGCAAGCTCGTGCAGAAGAAGCGTTCACTACTCGGCACCGAGATCCTGCCGCTGTACGCCCGGCTCTCCTCCGCCGAGCAGCACCGGGTCTTCGCCGCGCACTCCTCGCGCCGGGTGGTGCTCGCCACCAACGTCGCGGAGACCTCGCTGACAGTGCCCGGCATCAAGTACGTGGTGGACCCGGGCACCGCCCGCATCTCCCGCTACTCCAGCCGGCTCAAGGTGCAGCGGCTGCCGATCGAGCCGATCTCCCAGGCGTCGGCGAACCAGCGCAAGGGCCGGTGTGGCCGCACCTCGGACGGCATCTGCATCCGCCTCTACGACGAGCAGGACTTCCTCTCCCGACCCGAGTTCACCGACCCGGAGATCCTGCGGACAAACCTGGCGTCGGTCATCCTCCAGATGACAGCGATCGGGCTCGGCGACCTCGCCGCGTTCCCGTTCATCGACCCACCGGACAAGCGCAACATCACCGACGGCGTCAACCTGCTGCACGAGCTGGGCGCGTTGGACCCGACCGAGGCCGACCCGGCGAAGCGGCTCACCGCGCTCGGCCGGCGGCTGGCGCAGTTGCCTGTCGACCCGCGCCTGGCCCGGATGGTGGTCGAGGGCGAACGCAACGGCGCCGCCACCGAGGTGCTGGTGATCGCCGCCGCGCTCTCCATCCAGGACCCTCGGGAACGGCCGGCGGAGAAGCAGGCCCAGGCGGACCAGGCGCACGCCCGGTTCGCCGACAAGGAGTCTGACTTCGTCGCCTACCTCAACCTGTGGCGTTACCTGCGCGAGCAGCAGCGGGAACTCTCCTCCAGCGCGTTCCGCCGGATGTGCAAGGCGGAGTACCTGAACTACCTGCGCATCCGCGAGTGGCAGGACATCGTCAGCCAGCTGCGCCAGGTGCTGCGTACCCCGTCCGAGAGCGACCGGCGCGGTGGGCGGCCGGCGCGCGACAGCTCGGACGACGCGGACGCCGGCCGGGGCCGCCGGGGTGGCGCGGACCTGCCGGAGGAGATCGACACCCCGAAGGTGCACCAGTCGCTGCTGCCCGGCCTCTTGTCGCACATCGGCCTCAAGGACGCCCAGAAACACGAGTACCTGGGGGCACGGGGCGCGAAGTTCGCGCTCTTCCCCGGGTCGGCGTTGTTCAAGAAGCCGCCGCGCTGGGTGATGGCCGCCGAGTTGGTGGAGACCTCCCGGCTGTGGGGGCGCATCGCCGGCCGGGTCGAGCCGGAGTGGGTCGAGCCGCTGGCGCAGCACCTGGTCAAGCGCAGCTACAGCGAACCGCACTGGGAGAAGAAGCAGGCCGCGGTGATGGCCTACGAGAAGGTCACCCTGTACGGCGTCCCGCTGGTCAGCTCCCGCACTGTCAACTTCGGGCGGATCGACCCGACGCTGAGCCGGGAGCTGTTCATCCGGCACGCCCTCGTCGAGGGCGACTGGCAGACCCACCACCAGTTCTGGGCGGACAACAAGCGGCTGCTCGCCGAGATCGAGGAGTTGGAGAGCCGGGCCCGACGCCGGGACATCCTGGTCGACGACGAGACCATCTTCGGCTTCTACGACCAGCGGATCCCGGCCGACGTGTCCTCCGGCCGGCACTTCGACAGCTGGTGGAAGAAGATCCGCCGCGAGCAACCCGACCTGCTCACCTTCACCCGCGACCTGCTGATCAACGACGGCCGACCGGGGGTGGACGAGGACGACTACCCGGACGAGTGGCAGGCCGACGGGGTGAGCCTGCCGCTGACCTACCGGTTCGAGCCGGGCACGCCGGACGACGGCGTCACAGTGGACATCCCGCTGCCGCTGCTCAACCAGGTGCCGGCGGAGACCTTCGACTGGCAGGTGCCCGGGCTGCGCGAGGAGACGGTGATCGCGCTGATCCGCTCGCTGCCCAAGGCGATCCGCCGCAACTTCGTTCCGGTGCCGGACTACGCCCGGGCCGCGCTGGCGGCGATCACTCCCGGCGAGGAGTCGCTGCTGGACGCGCTCACCCGGCAACTGCGCCGGATGACCGGGGTGACAGTGCCCCGCGACGCCTGGGAGCCGGGCAAGCTCCCGGCGCACCTGCGGGTGACCTTCCGGGTCCTCGGCGACGACGAGAAGCCGGTCGCCGAGGGCAAGGACCTGCCGGCCCTGCAACGCCAACTCCGCCAGGAGGTACGCCAGGTGGTGGCGGCCGCCGCGCCGGAGGTGGCCCGCACCGGGCTGCGCGAGTGGAGCATCGGCACGCTGCCCCGGACCATCGAGCAGGTCCGCGCCGGGTACGCGGTCACCGCGTACCCGGCCCTGGTCGACGAGGGCGCCACGGTCGGGGTGAGGGTGTTCGACTCCCCCGCCGAGGCGGAGGCGGCGCACTGGGCCGGCACCCGCCGGCTGCTGCGGCTCACAGTGCCGTCCCCGGCGCGGTTCCTGCAGGGGCGGCTGGACAACGAGGCGAAGCTGGCGTTGAGCCGCAACCCGCACGGCGGCGTGCAGGAGCTGATCGAGGACGCGGCGGGCGCGGCCATCGACCGGCTGATCGGTGTGGCGGGCGGGCCGGCGTGGGACGCCGACGGCTTCGCGGCCCTGCGCGAAAACGTGCGCGCCGACCTGGTCGACACCGTCGTCGAGGTGATGGACCGGGTCCGCAAGGTCCTCGCCGCCGCGTACGCGGTCGAGCAGCGGCTCGGCGCGACCCGCAACCTCGCCGTGGTGGCGGCGCTGGCCGACATCCGCAACCAGCTCGCCGGGCTGGTGCACGCCGGCTTCGTCACCGAGACCGGGTACGCGCGCCTGCCCGACCTGCTGCGCTACCTCACCGCCATCGAGCGTCGGCTGGAGCGGCTGGGCGGCAACCCGCAGCGGGACCGCCAGCAGCAGGACCGGATCGCTGTGGTGCAGAAGGAGTACGCCGACCTGATCGCCAACCTGTCGCCGGCCCGCCGGCAGGAGTCGGCCGTCCGGCAGATCCGCTGGATGATCGAGGAGTTGCGGGTGAACGTCTTCGCCCAGGCGCTGGGCACTCCGTACCCCGTCTCCGAGCAGCGGATCTATCGGGCGATGGACGACGCCGAGGGCCGCTGAGCCGACGGCCGGGCCGCTGCCGACCTCTTCGCGACCGCGGCCCCGGCTGGCCTCTTCGCGACGGCGGCCCCGGCGGGTCAGGTCAGTGGCTCGACGCCCGGCGGCAGTTCACCGACGTCGATCGCCGACTGGATGTAGTCGAGCAGGATGCGCCGAAGCTCTCGACCGGCGTGGGTGGGTACGACGTCGCGCCGACGGGCCACCGCTATGGTCCGCCGCACCCCGGGCGGGGCGAGCGGGGTGATCCGCACGCCCGGCCGGCGAGCCAGCACGATGCCCGGCACGAGAGCGATGCCGAGCCCCGCCTCGACGAAGCTGAGCACCGCGTCCATCTCGCCGCCGTCCACCGCGAAGGTGGGTTCGAAGCCCGCCTCCCGACACGCCTGGATGGTCGCGTCGCGCAGGTCGTACCCCTCCCGGAACATCACCATCGGCTGGTCCCGCAGGTCGGTGATGCGCAACTCCCCGGTCGTCGACGCGGTCGCCACCTCCCCCACCGAGGCCACCACCAGGCTCTCCCGCAGAATCGGGTCGACCCGCAGCCCCGGGTCCGCCCCCTGCGCCGGCATGATGATGAGGGCCAGGTCGAGGTCGCCGCGGAGCAGGTCGCGGACCAGGTCCTGCGAGCCACCCTCCTCGACGCGCAGGTCGACGGTGGGGTGCGCGTCGCGGAACCGGCGCAGCACCGGCGGGGCGAGCGAGGTCGCCAGACTGGGGGTGGCTCCGAGCCGGACCCGGCCCCGGCGCAGCCCGACCAACTCCTGGACTTCCCGGGTCGCGGTCTCCACGTCGGCGAGGATCCGGGTGGCCAACGGCAGCAGCACCTCACCCGCCGCGGTGAGGGCGATGTTGCCCCTTATCCGCTCGAACAGTGGTGCTCCGAGGTCGGCCTCCAGAGCGTGAATTTGCTTACTGAGAGAAGGCTGAGTGATGCCCACGAGGTCGGCGGCTTGGGTGAAATGTCGTACTTCGGCCACCGCGACGAAGTACCGGAGCTGATGGAGCTGCATCTACATAGCCTACGGCTATCAACACTGCGAGTTTGATGCATTGGACGACTGATCGAAGTGCTCCTAGCGTCGGTCCTGTGGTAATCACGAAGACTCGGTCGCCCATCCGCTCGAACGTCGGCCTCAAGGCCGTCATGGCGGTGACGGGCATCCTGCTGGCGCTGTTCCTCATCGCCCACATGCTCGGCAACCTGAAGGTGTTCACGGGGGAGACCTCGTTCGACCACTACGCGCACTGGCTGCGCGACATCGGCAAGCCGCTGCTGCCCGGCGTCTGGTTCCTGTGGATCCTGCGCACCGTGCTGGTCGTGGCGGTCGTCGCCCACATCGTCGCCGCCACCGTGCTGGCCCGGCGGGCCCGCGCCGCCCGCCCGGTGAAGTACGCCCACCGCAAGAAGGTCAACGGCAGCTACGCGGCCCGCACGATGCGCTGGGGTGGAGTGATCATCCTGCTCTTCGTGATCTACCACCTGCTGGACCTGACCACCGGCACGCTGAACCCGGTCGGCGACGCCAGCAAGCCGTACGGCAACGTCGTCGCCGACTTCGCCCCGGAGCGCTGGTACGTCACCCTCTTCTACACGCTGGCCATCCTCGCGGTGGGCTTCCACCTGCGCCACGGCGCGTTCAGCGCGTTCCGCAGCCTCGGCCAGCAGACGCCCCGCGGCGAGCGCAGGGCGCGTACCGCGGCTCTGATCTTCGCCGTGCTGCTCTGCGCCGGGTACCTGGTGGTCCCGTTCGCCGTACTCACCGGATTGGTGTCCTGACATGGAACTCTTCACCGAGGGCGACCCGATCGCCGACACCAAGGCTCCCGCCGGCCCGGTCGAGAAGCGTTGGGAGACCCGGCGCTTCGAGGCCAAGCTGGTCAACCCCGCCAACCGCCGCAAGATGACGGTGATCGTGGTCGGCACCGGCCTGGCCGGCGGCTCCGCCGCCGCGACCCTGGCCGAGCAGGGCTACCACGTCAAGTCCTACTGCTACCAGGACAGCCCGCGCCGGGCGCACTCCATCGCGGCGCAGGGCGGCATCAACGCGGCGAAGAACTACCGCAACGACGGCGACTCCGTGCACCGGCTCTTCTACGACACCGTCAAGGGCGGCGACTTCCGCTCCCGGGAGTCGAACGTGCACCGGCTCGCCGAGGTGTCGGTCAACATCATCGACCAGTGCGTCGCCCAGGGGGTGCCGTTCGCCCGCGAGTACGGCGGCCTGCTGGACACCCGCTCCTTCGGTGGCGCCCAGGTGCAGCGCACCTTCTACGCCCGGGGCCAGACGGGCCAGCAACTGCTGCTCGGCGCGTACCAGGCCCTGGAGCGGCAGATCGGCTTGGGCAACGTCGAGATGTACGCCCGGCACGAGATGCTCGAGCTGGTCCTGGTGGACGGCAAGGCCCGGGGCATCGTGGTCCGGGACCTGGTCACCGGCGAGATCAGCACCGAGATGGCCGACGCCGTGGTGCTCGCCTCCGGCGGCTACGGCAACGTCTTCTACCTCTCCACCAACGCCAAGGGCTGCAACGTCACCGCCACCTGGCGCGCACACCGCAAGGGCGCGTACTTCGCCAACCCGTGCTACACGCAGATCCACCCGACCTGCATCCCGGTCTCTGGCGACCACCAGTCGAAGCTGACCCTGATGAGCGAGTCGCTGCGCAACGACGGCCGGGTCTGGGTGCCGAAGACCAAGGGCGACGACCGCAGCCCGAAGGACATCGGCGAGGACGAGCGGGACTACTACCTGGAACGGATCTACCCCTCCTTCGGCAACCTGGTCCCCCGCGACATCGCCTCCCGCGCCGCGAAGAACGTGTGCGACGAGGGTCGGGGCGTCGGGCCGACGAAGCTCGGCGTCTACCTCGACTTCGCCGACGCGATCGGCCGGCTGGGCCGCAAGGCCATCGAGGCCAAGTACGGCAACCTCTTCGAGATGTACGAGCGGATCACCGGCGAGGACCCGTACGAGGTGCCGATGCGCATCTACCCCGCCGTGCACTACACGATGGGTGGCCTGTGGGTCGACTACGACCTCCAGTCGAACATCCCCGGCCTGTTCGTGATCGGTGAGGCGAACTTCTCCGACCACGGCGCGAACCGGCTCGGCGCCTCGGCGCTGATGCAGGGCCTCGCCGACGGCTACTTCGTGCTGCCCACCACCATCGCCAACTACCTGGCCTCCGGTCCGCTGGAGAAGGTCGACGCCAGCCACCCGGCGGCCGTCGAGGCGCGCACCGACGTCGAGGACCGCGTCCAGCGGCTGCTCGCTGTCGACGGCGACCGGACCGTGGACTCGTTCCACCGGGAACTGGGCCAGATCATGTGGGAACACTGCGGCATGGAGCGCAGCGAGGCCGGGCTGCGCAAGGCGATCGACGAGATCCGTGCCCTGCGCGAGCAGTTCTGGCAGCGGGTCAAGGTGTCCGGCACCGGCGAGGAGCTCAACCAGTCGCTGGAGAAGGCCGGCCGGGTGGCCGACTTCTTCGAGCTGGCCGAGCTGATGTGCATCGACGCCCTGCACCGCGAGGAGTCCTGTGGCGGCCACTTCCGGGCCGAGCACCAGACCCCCGACGGTGAGGCGCAGCGCGACGACGACCGGTTCGCGTACGTGGCGGCCTGGGAGTTCACCGCCGACGGCGAGCCCTCGGTGCTGCACAAGGAAGACCTGAAGTTCGAATACGTCCACCCCACGCAGCGGAGCTACAAGTGAACCTGACCCTGCGCATCTGGCGCCAGAAGGGCCCTGAGGACAAGGGTCGGATGGTGACCTACCCGGTCGACGACGTGTCCCCGGACATGTCGTTCCTGGAGATGCTCGACGTGCTCAACGAGCGGCTGATCCTCGCGGGCGAGGACCCGGTGGCGTTCGACCACGACTGCCGCGAGGGCATCTGCGGCATGTGCGGCCTGATGATCAACGGCGACGCGCACGGGCCGCAGCGCGGCACCACCGCGTGCCAACTGCACATGCGGCAGTTCTCCGACGGCGAGACGATCGACATCGAGCCGTGGCGGGCCAGCGCCTTCCCGGTGGTCAAGGACCTGGTCGTCAACCGGAGCGCCTTCGACAAGATCATCGCGGCTGGCGGCTACGTCACCGCGCCGACCGGCAGCGCACCCGAGGCCCACTCCACCCCGGTGGCCAAGGCCAACGCCGACGCCGCGTTCGAGTCGGCGGCCTGCATCGGCTGCGGCGCCTGCGTGGCAGCCTGCCCGAACGGCTCCGGCATGCTCTTCACCGCCGCCAAGCTCACCCAGCTCTCGCTGCTGCCGCAGGGCCAGCCCGAGCGCTACACCCGGGTGATCGGCATGGTCGACGCGCACGACGAGGCCGGCTTCGGCGGCTGCACCAACGCCGGCGAATGCACCCCGGCCTGCCCGAAGGGCATCCCGCTGAACACCATCGGCCGGCTCAACCGCGACTACCTCGCGGCCACCGCCAAGGGAGCCAACAACACCCCCGGTTCCTGAGCTCCGCCGCGTCTGCACAGGCCGCCGTATCCCTTCCTGGGTGCGGCGGTCTGGCGTTTCGGCGGTCGGCGTTCGGTTGGGCGGTTGCGGTCCGGTTCCGCCGACGAACTGGTGGGGTTGGCGTAACGGCGCGTCAGCCCGGTCACTCACCCGGCTCACGCCGGAGTTCGGCAAGCAGCGGCCGGTACGTCATGTGGTACGCGAAATGACGACCAGCTGCGCGGGTTTCGTCCCAGTACCTCGTCACCACTGGGTGATGAGCGGCGTGTCCGGTTCGTGCTGCCGCCAGGCTCCGGTCAGGCGGGCAAGGCGGATGGGGGCGGCGATGCCGCGCACAGTCGCGATCTTGCCGTTGGTGATGTCGAGCGTCACGGCACCGAGGACCTGGTCGCCGAGCACAAAGAGGAGGGCGGGGGCACGGTTGACGAGCGCGTAGTGGATGGCGGGCGTACCGCCGGCAAGTCGCCGTTTCGCGGGTGTGGGTTTGAAGCCGGCCCGTACGACGGCGGCGATGCGCTGCGGAGTGTCGTACCGCAGCAGCGTCTCGGTCAGGCCGGCGCCGTCGGAGATCGCGGTCGCGTCGTCGGTCAGCAGCGCCACCAGCCGCTCGGTGCGGCCCGAGGAGGCAGCGGCGAGGAATTCCTCGACGATTCTGCGGGCAGCTGCCGGGTCGACCTCGCCGCTGCGGCGGCGGGCGGCGGTGATGTGGCGCCGGGCCCGGTGGAGGTGCTGCTGGCTTGCGGACTCGGTGATGTCGAGGATCTCGCCGATATCGGAATGGCTGTAGGAAAATGATTCGCGCAAGAGGTAGACGGCCCGCTCAAGGGGTGACAGGCGCTCCATGAGAGTCAGCACGGCCAGGGAGACCGATTCGCGCTGCTCGAACGTGTCGGCCGGGCCGAGCATCGGGTCGCCGTCAAGGAGCGGTTCGGGCAGCCAGGCGCCCACGGCGCGTTCCCGGCGGGCCTGTGCCGAGCGGAGCCGGTCGAGGCACAGGTTGGTGACGACCTTGGTCAGCCATGCCTCCGGCACCTTGATCCGCCGCCGGTCGGCGGCCTGCCAGCGCAGGAACGCATCCTGCACGGCGTCTTCGGCCTCGGCGGCGGAACCCAGCAGCCGGTACGCCAGCGAGGCCAGCCGGTTCCGGCTGGCCTCGAACCGGCTGGTGTCGAAGCGATCCTCGGCGATGCTGTCCACGCGGACCAACCTAGGCGGCTACGCGACCGTCTGTCCGGCGGGACGCATCCGGCAGCGCGATCAGGCGGTGCCTGCGCTTGGGCAGGCCGAAGGTCGGGTGCGAGACGGCCCACAGCGAGGTCTTGAGGATGCCCGCCTTGACCCGTGCGGCCTTCCGGCCGCCCACATACTTCGGCTTTGCGTGCGCCTCGTCGTCGACCATCTGCAGGATCCCGTCCCGCCGCCCGAGGCTGATGTGGTTGCCCGGGTAGCCCAGCTTGGTGTTCGCAATCTTGCGGCCGGTCAGGCGTCCCACGATCGCTTCGATCGCCTGCATGCCGGTGTAGCCGGCCGAAGCGCAGGACATCGGCAGCGGCTGGCCGTTGTCACCGATGGCGTAGGCGCTGTCGCCAGCGGCGTAGACGTTCGGGTGCGAGACCGACCGCATGGTGCGGTCGACGACGATCTGACCGTTCCCGGTGACCTCCAGCCCGCTGGCGGCGGCGATGGGGCTGACCGCGAACCCCGCCGTCCACACGGTCGCGTCTGACGCCAGGCCAGTGCCGTCGGCGCACAGCACCCGCGTCGCTTCGACGGCTTCGACGCAGGTGTGCTCCAGGACGGTGATGCCCAGCCGGTCGCAGGTCCCGCGCAGGTGGCTGCGGGCCCCGGCGGAGAGCCGGGCACCCAGTTCGCCGCGGGCGACCAGCGTGACCGACAGGCCGGGCCGGGATTCGGCGATCTCGGTGGCGGTCTCGATGCCGGTCAACCCGTCGCCGACGACCAGCACCTTCCCGCATTCGCTGCGCCTGCCCAGGCTATCCAGGCGCTCGCGCAGACGCAGCGCCGAGGGCCGGGCGGCGATGTCGAAGGCGTGTTCGGCTACGCCGGGGACGCCACAGTCGTTGCCGTGGCTACCGAGCGCGTAGACGAGCGTGTCGTAGCCGAGCTCGCCGCCACCATCGGCGTCGGCCACGGCGACGACCTGGCCCTCGGGGTCTACGGCGCTGACACGGGCCAGGCGCAGCCGTATCCCCGTGTCCGCGAAGACGTTGGCGAGCTTCGGAGCCGCGATCTTCTGGCCGGCGGCGAGCTGGTGCAGCCGCAGCCGCTCGACGAAGTCCGGCTCAACGTTGACCACGGTGATCTCGGTGTCCACCGGGGACAGCCGGCGGGCCAGGTTCCCGGCCACGTGGGTTCCGGCGTAGCCGGCACCGAGAACGACGATGCGGTGCTTCATGTGTTGCTCCTGTCCTTTGGCGTGCTCACGTGAGTTGAGCGGGACAGCGCCCCGATTGCTGACGGGATCGCATGTGGCATGGGTCACAGAGCGGCGGGAGCGGCGCCGAACGATGTTCGCGACGCCGAGGCGTAGCAGGTGCAGGCCCACCTCGCCCCGCCCGGCCCGGCCCGGCCCAATGCATGATCCACTCGCCGGCCGCAGCTCACGGGCCGACGCACCCGATTCGCCCGAGACGGCCCTGTAGCGCAGCCGGTTCAAGTGCCCGCGCCCGGGTAGCAGTCTCCGGAGACGGCGTCGAGAGGAGACGAGTGAAATGAAGGCCTTGACCTGGCAGGGCAAACGGGACGTACGGGTCGAGGAGGTGCCGGACCCCCGGATCGAGGAGCCGACCGATGCGATCGTGAAGATCACCTCGACCGCGATCTGCGGTTCCGACCTGCACCTCTACGAGGTGCTCGGGCCGTACCTGAAGCCGGGTGACGTCCTGGGTCATGAGCCGATGGGCATCGTCGAGGAGGTCGGGTCGGAGGTGACCGGGCTCAAGCCGGGCGACCGGGTGGTGGTGCCGTTCAACATCGCCTGCGGCAGCTGCTGGATGTGTTCGCGCCAGCTCTACGCGCAGTGCGAGACCACCCAGGTCACCAGCGAGGGCAAGGGCGCGTCCCTGTTCGGCTACACCTCGCTCTACGGTTCGGTGCCCGGCGGGCAGGCCGAGTACCTGCGCGTCCCGCAGGCCCACTTCGGGCCGATCAAGATCCCGCAGACGGGCGCGGACGAGCGCTACCTCTACCTGTCCGACATTCTGCCCACCGCCTGGCAGGCGGTGAAGTACGCGGACACCCCACCGGGTGGCACCCTGGCCGTCTTCGGCCTGGGCCCGGTCGGGCAGTTCTGCGCGCGGATCGGCCGCCACCTCGGCGCGGGCCGGGTGATCGGGCTGGACCTGGTTCCCGAGCGGCTGGAGTTGGCCCGCCGGCACGGCATCGAGGTACTCGACGTGAGCCAGCTGTCCGACGTGCCGGGCGCGTTGATCGATCTGGTCGACGGGCGCGGCCCGGACGCGGTGATCGACGCGGTCGGGATGGAGGCGCATGGTTCACCGGCGGGGAAGTTGGCCCAGACCGCGGCCGGGATGTTGCCGGACAAGCTGGCCCGGACGATGACCGACCGGGCGGGCGTGGACCGCTTGTCAGTCCTGCACGCCGCGCTCAAGTCGGTTCGTCGCGGCGGCACCGTGTCGCTCTCCGGGGTGTACGGCGGCGAGGCGGACCCGATGCCGCTGATGGAGATGTTCGACCGGGGCATCCAGTTGCGGATGGGGCAGTGTCACGTGCGCCGGTGGACCGACGAGATCCTGCCGCTGCTCTCCGGCGACGACGATCCGCTGGGCGTGGAGGACCTGCGTACCCACCGGGTGCCGCTGGCCCGGGCGCCGCAGGCGTACGAGATGTTCCAGAAGAAGGAGGACGGCTGCATCAAGGTCGTGCTCGAACCATGAGTGCGAGGAGTGAGCCGGGGTTGCGAGCCCCGCAGTCACGAATGCAGCCGGTGCCGTGAGCCGGGTGGTCGTGATCGTTGGCGCGAGCAGCGGGATCGGCCGGGCGACGGCCCGGGCGTTCGCCGAGCGCGGAGACCGCCTGGTCCTCGCCGCTCGCGCCACCACGACCCTTGCCGAGGTACGCGCTGAGTGCGCCGACGTCGACGTGCTGACCGTGCCGACCGACGTGACCGAGGCGGACGCGCTGGACGCGCTCGCGGGCGCCGCGATCGACCGCTTCGGCCGCGTCGACGTGTGGGTGCACACGGCGGCGGTGATGGCCTACGGGCGCTTCGACGAGCTGCCGGAACGGGTCTTCGACCAGGTGGTGCGGACCGATCTGCTCGGGGCGGCCGGCTCGGTGCGGGTGGCGCTGCGGCACTTCCGGACCACCGGGGCCGGCACTGTGATCCTCACCGGTTCGGTGCTCGGGCACATCACCGCGCCCTACATGAGCGCGTACGTGGCGAGCAAGTGGGGGTTGCAGGGTCTGGTCCGGACGGTGCAGCAGGAGTTGCGTGACAGCCCGGAGATCCGGCTGTGTCTGGTCAACCCGGGCAGCGTGGACACGCCTGTTTACCAGCAGGCGGCCAACTATCTGGGCCGCATCGGGCGACCTCCGCCGCCGGTCGCCGGCCCGCAGCGGGTGGCCCGGGCCATCGTGGACTGTGTGGACCGGCCCCGCCGGGAGGTGTCGGTGGGCCGGCTCAACGTGGTGCTGCGGGCCGGCTTCACCGTACTGCCGGGGGTCTACGACGTCCTCGTCGGGCCGTTGATGCGGGCGGCGGGCCTCAGTGGACGGTCGGTCGCCGCGCACGACGGCTCGGTCTTCGCCGCGAACCCGGCCGGCGAGGCGGTACGCGGCGGCCACCTGCCCGACCTGCGGCAACTCGTGTCCGGATCGGTCGGTGCGGTGGGCGCCGCACTGCGCCGACGGTTCGGTTGACCTGTTCGGGACTGTTCGGGACATATTCGGGGGCATCGTGCATCGATCAACTCGCCTAGGGTGGTGGGCCAGCAAGCGCTCAGGCACACCACGATCGGGGAGACGATTGACCATGCGACTGAACCGCAGAACGGCACTCGGGTTGGGCACTGTGGCCACCGCCGGCACGGTGCTGGGCGCCGCCGCCCCGGCGAGCGCCGCCGAGACCACCGAGGCGTCGCCGACCACCCCCGCTCGGGCCGCCCTTCGGGTCGCCTCCGTCTTCACCAAGCACAGCGCCGCAGCCGGCGGCAACTGGCAGGCGTACGTCAGCGTCGCCGACCCGGCCGGTGCGCCGGTGGTCGCGGTGGAAGCCGACGCGGACCGGCGGATCGAGGCGTACAGCGTCAACAAGATCGCCGTCGCCACGGCGGTGCTCGACAAGGTCGACCGAGGGCTGCTCACCCTGGACCAGCAGGTCGAGGTGAGCGCGGCGATCGTCGTACCGGGCGGTGACGGCATCTTCAGCCTGGACGGCGCGTACCCGAGCCTGGTGACCGTCGGGCACGTGCTGGCGAACCTGCTGACCGTCTCGGACGACACGGCGGTGCGGCTGTGCGGGCTGGTCGCCCCGGCCGCCGAGATCAACTCCATCCTGGTCGCCAAGGGCTTCCCGAACACCCAGGTCCAGCCGGTGGCCAACCCGAACCGGTTCTTCCTCGGCACCAGCACCCCCCGGGAGACGCACGACCTGCTGCGCGCCCTGGTCGCTGGCACGCTGCTCTCCCCCGCGTCGACGACGTACCTGTTGGGCATCCTGCGCTCCCCGGTGGCGTTCACCGACGGCATCCGGCGCACCATGTCCTCCGACGAGCGGGCCCGGATCGCCACCAAGGCCGGGTGGTACGCCGACGCACGGCACGAGGCCGGTGTGATCTTCGACCGCTCCGGCGCGGCGGTGCTCACCTACGCTCTCTTCGCCGACGGGCAGGCCAACCCGGAGGACTTCGGCGCGACCCACCCGGCGGTGCAGGCCCGGGCCGCCATGGGCCCGAGGTTCCTGGCCGCTGTGGACCGGATCGCGGGCGTGGGCAAGACGTTCCGGATCACCGCCCGACGCCCCAGCAACGGCGGCTAGAGCACGCCGTGAAACCGTCCCGGGTCGGTCGCCGTCTGCCGGTGACCGACCCGGCGTGGCGACCACCGAGGCACGGGTCGGTCCGGGTGACTACCGTGTAGGGCGGACACGTCGGAGGGACGGCAATGGCACGAGCGCAGAACACGGACGTCGAACGGTCGCTCGGGCGGCGGATGCGGGGCGCCGCTGGCCTGGCCGCGCTGGCCGGCCTGGCCTGGGTTGCCCGGGATGTGCCGGCGGCGCTGGGTGGCCGGCTCAGCGGGGCGCGGGCCGAACGGGCGGCCCGCTCGCCGCAGTTCCGCGAGGGCACCTTCCACAACCGGGCCGGCACCCGCACGATGATCGCCGAGCCGGGGCGCAACCTGGTCCGCGAGCTGATCTTCGGCAAGCAGAAGCGGCGTCCGACCGCGGCCGTCCCGCTGCTGCGCCCCAGCGCCGGCGGGCCGGAGGCCGCCGACAGCGCCGACGAACTCAACATCGTCTGGTACGGCCACGCCTCGACCCTGATCGAGATCGAGGGCCGGCGGGTGCTGCTCGACCCGGTCTGGAGCGAGCGGTGCTCCCCCTCGGGTCTGGTCGGCCCGCGCCGGCTGCACGAGCCGCCGGTGGGCATCGACGAACTACCCCCGCTGGACGCCATCCTGATCTCGCACGACCACTACGACCACCTCGACATGGCCACCGTGCGGGCGCTGCTCGCCGGGCAGTCCGCGCCGTTCCTGGTGCCGCTCGGCGTGGGCGCGCACCTGGACCGCTGGGGCGTACCCGCCGAACGGATCATCGAACTGGACTGGTCCGAGTCGCACCAGGTCGCCGGCCTGGAGATCACCGCCACCGCCGCCCAGCACTTCTCCGGACGAGGGCTGCGCCGCGACGGCACGCTCTGGAGTTCGTGGGTGGTGGCCGGGGCACGCCGCAAGGTCTTCTACACCGGCGACTCCGGCTACTTCGACGGGTACGCCGAGATCGGCGGCGAGCACGGGCCGTTCGACGTGACGCTGATGCAGATCGGCGCGTACGACAGGGCCTGGCCGACGATCCACATGTTCCCGGAGGAGGCGGTCAGCGCCCACCTCGACCTGCGCGGCGGGCTGTTCGTGCCGGTGCACTGGGCGACGTTCAACCTGGCCCTGCACGACTGGTCCGAGCCGGTCGACCGGCTGTGGGCCGAGGCGAAGGCCCGCGACGTGCGGCTCGCCGTGCCCCGGCCGGGCGAGCGGGTGGTGGTCGACGAGCCGCCCGCCGTCGACGGCTGGTGGCAGGCCGTCGCCTGAGCCGGGTCAGAGCACGAACGCGTCGGTCCAGAGCGCGCCGGACCGGCCGGAGAGCGCGTCCAGCATGGCCACCGCCTGACCGTCGGTGAGCTGCGCGACGAAGTCCACGATGGCTCGGCCCCGGGCACGACCGATCCGGTCCGGGGTACGCGGGTGCAGCTCCGCCTCGGCCAACTCGACCAGGTCGTGCAGCCGGCGGGGCAGCCGGGACTCCTCCTCCGGGTCGAGCAGCCACTCCCAGAGCGCCTCGACCAGGGTGCCCAGCAGCCGGGCCTGGCCGCGCTGGTGCAGGGCGAGATCCGGGCGGGCCAGCACGAACCGGTGGTGGACGAACTTGAGCACCTGCACCTCGTGCCACTGCGCGCAGCCCAGCAGCACGTGCCCGGAGCGCACCGACGGCTGTTCGGTGACCGTGATCGCCTCGACGAAGCGGGTGGACCAACGGGCGGAGAACCGGGCAACGTACTGCTCGGCCTCGATCGAGCCGTCGAACGGCATCGCGAGCAGCCCGTCCACCAATTCCTCGCGGACGTGCTCGACGGCGGCGGCGAACGCGTCGTCGTCGGCGATCCAGGCGTCCTTGCGGTGCAGTTGCCGGCGTAGCCGCTCGATCGCCGCACCGGGTCGCCGGGCAGCCGTGGCCAGCGCCGCGTCGGTGATCGCCCGCAGTTGCCCGCTCTCACGCTGCCAGGCCATCAACTCGGCGGAGACCGAACCCTGCTGGAGCACTCCGACCCGGTAGAAGTCCTCCACGTCGTGGATGGCGTACGCGATGTCGTCGGCGGTGTCCATCACGGACGCCTCCACTGTCTGCTGCCAGTCCGGGATGCGACCGGCGAACGGCGCCCGGGCCTGCCGCAGGTCGTCCAGCTCGGTCCGGTACGCGCCGAACTTCGACGAGCCGCTCTCCGGGTCGTCCGGCGGCGGGGTGGCGCCGCGCGGCGGCGGGTCCATTGTGCGCGGGTGCGGGTCGGGGTGGTCCAGCCGGGTCCACGGGTACTTCAGCATGGCCGCGCGGACCGCCGCGGTCAGGTCCAACCCGGTGGTGGCCGCGCCGCGGATCTCGGTGCTGGTGACGATGCGGTACGACTGCGCGTTGCCCTCGAAACCGTCGGAGAGGCCGAGACGCTGGCGGGCCAGCCGGTCCAGCACGCGCTCCCCCAGGTGACCGAACGGTGGGTGGCCGAGGTCGTGGGCGAGCGCTGCCGCCTCCACCACGTCGGGGTCGCAGCCGCCGAGCTTGTCCAGCAGGTCACGCCACCGTTCGTCGGCGTTCAACCGCTCGGCGACCGCCCGGGCCACCTGGGCGACCTTGAGGCTGTGGGTGAGCCGGTTGTGCACCAGCAGCCCGGAGCCGACCGGGCTGATCACCTGGGTGACACCACCGAGGCGGGCGAAGAACGGCGAGCCGACGATCCGGTCCCGGTCGGCGCGGAACGGGTTGGCCGTGAGGTCGCCGAGGGCCCGGGCGCTGCCGCCGAAGAGCCGCCGGGCGCGCGGCTCCGCAGCAGATTCCATGATCGCCACGCTAGCGCAGGCCCGACGGGACCGCCGCCGGTCACCCCGGCCGGGCGCGGCGGTTCGGTCCCCCGCCCCGGCCGGGCGCGGCGACAGCGCCACGGCCCGCCCGGCAGAATGCAGGCGTACCCGCTCTTTGAAGGGCGGATCGAGTCGAAGGCGGATCGAGATCGTGACCCAGTCTGTTCATCAGCGGATCGCCGACGAGCTCGGCGTGGCCGAGCGTCAGGTGCGGGCGGCCGTGGAGCTGCTCGACGGCGGCGCCACAGTGCCGTTCATCGCCCGCTACCGCAAGGAGGCCACCGGCCTGCTCGACGACACCCAGCTGCGCACCCTGGAGGAGCGGCTGCGCTACCTGCGCGAGCTGGACGAGCGGCGGGCCGCGGTGCTGGAGTCGATCCGCGGCCAGGGCAAGTTGGACGAGGCGCTGGAAGCGCAGATCATGGCCGCCGACTCGAAGTCCCGGCTGGAGGACATCTACCTCCCGTACAAGCCGAAGCGGCGGACCCGTGCGCAGATCGCCCGCGAGGCCGGGTTGGCGCCGTTGGCCGAGACGCTGCTGGCCGACCCGGGTCAGGACCCGCGGGCCACCGCCACCGGGTTCGTCGACGCGGACAAGGGCGTCGCCGACGCCGCCGCCGCGCTCGAGGGCGCCCGGGCCATCCTCATCGAGACCTTCGCGGAGGACGCCGACCTGATCGGCACGCTGCGCGAGCAGATGTGGTCGCGGGGCCGGCTGGTTTCCCGGGTACGCGAGGGCCAGGAGGCGTCCGGCGCGAAGTTCGCCGACTACTTCGACTTCTCCGAGCCGTACCCGAAGCTGCCCTCGCACCGGATCCTGGCGATGTTCCGGGGCGAGAAGGAGGGCGTGCTCGACCTGACCATGGAGTCGGAGGAGGCGGGCGAGGCGGACGCCGTACCGACCGGCCCGACCCGGTACGAGGCGGCCATCGCCGGCCGGTTCGGGGTGTCCGACGCGGGCCGCCCGGGCGACCGTTGGCTGATCGACACTGTCCGCTGGGCGTGGCGTACCCGGATCCTCATCCACCTCGGCGCGGACCTGCGGATGCGGCTGTGGCAGGCCGCCGAGGAGGAGGCCGTCCGGGTCTTCGCCACCAACCTGCGGGACCTGCTGCTCGCCGCGCCGGCCGGCACCCGGCCCACGATGGGCCTGGACCCGGGCCTGCGGACCGGTGTGAAGGTGGCAGTGGTGGACGCCACCGGCAAGGTGCTCGCCACCGACACGATCTATCCGCACGAGCCGCGCCGGCAGTGGGACGCGTCGGTGGAGACCCTCGCCCGGCTGGCCGGGGCGCACGGGGTGGAGCTGATCGCGATCGGCAACGGCACTGCCTCCCGCGAGACCGACAAGCTCGCCGGTGAGCTGATCGCCCGGCACCCGCAGCTCAACCTGACCAAGGTGATGGTCTCCGAGGCCGGCGCGTCGGTCTACTCCGCCTCCGCGTACGCCTCGCAGGAGTTGCCCGGGATGGACGTGTCGCTGCGCGGCGCCGTCTCCATCGCCCGCCGTCTCCAGGACCCCCTCGCGGAGCTGGTCAAGATCGACCCGCGCTCGATCGGCGTCGGTCAGTACCAGCACGACCTGTCCGAGGTGAAGCTGTCCCGGTCGCTGGACGCGGTAGTGGAGGACTGCGTGAACGCGGTCGGAGTGGACGTCAACACCGCCTCCGCGCCACTGTTGACCCGGGTCTCCGGGATCGGCGCCGGCCTGGCCGAGAACATCGTGCTGCACCGGGACGCCAACGGGCCGTTCCGTACGCGTACCGAGCTGAAGAAGGTGGCCCGGCTCGGGCCGAAGGCGTTCGAGCAGTGCGCCGGCTTCCTGCGCATCCCCGGTGGCGACGACCCGCTGGACTCCTCCAGCGTGCACCCCGAGGCGTACCCGGTGGTGCGACGCATCCTCTCCACCACCGGGCAGGACCTGCGCTCGGTGATCGGCAAGAGCGGCATCCTGCGCGGGCTGCGGGCCACCGACTTCGTCGACGACCGGTTCGGCCTCCCCACCGTCACCGACATCCTCGCCGAGTTGGAGAAGCCGGGCCGGGACCCCCGCCCGGAATTCCGCACCGCCACCTTCGTCGAGGGGGTGGAGAAGATCAGCGACCTGACGACGGGGATGGTGCTGGAGGGCGTGGTCACCAACGTGGCCGCGTTCGGCGCGTTCGTCGACGTCGGGGTGCACCAGGACGGTCTGGTGCACGTCTCGGCGATGTCCCGGACCTTCGTGAAGGACCCTCGCGAGGTGGTGAAGTCCGGCGACGTGGTCAAGGTCCGGGTGCTCGACGTGGACGTACCCCGCAAGCGGATCTCGCTGACCCTGCGCCTGGACGACGAGCCGACCGCCGGCGGTGGTGGTGGCGGCGGTCGGACGAGCCAGGAGGGGCGGGGCGGCCCGGCGCAGCGCACGCCGCAGGGTGGTCGCGGCGGCGGCCAGAGCGGTCGCGAAGGCCAGGACAGTCGCGGCGGCGGCCAGGGCGGTCGCGAAGGCCAGGCCGGTCGAGGCGGACAGGACAGTCGCGGCGGGCAGGGAGGTCGCGGCGGCGGGCAGGGTGGTCGCGGCGGGCAGCAGCGGCAGGGCGCACCGGCGCCGGCCAACGACGCGATGGCCGAAGCCCTGCGCCGCGCCGGACTGGCCTGACCCCGTTCAGCACAGCAACCCCGCCCCGTCCCGTCTCACGAAGCCGAGCCGCCCCTCTCCGTCGATCTTGCACTTACTGTCCCGACATAGGCCGCCATTCGCCTATTTCGACGACCGAAAGTGCAAGATCGACGCGGGTGCGGCCTGCGCGGGCGGTGGGAAATCCGCTCGCGTGGCCGCGAGGTTCGGGGCGATGATCTCGCGGTGAGGATGCACGCCGATCAGGTGGACGTGAGCGTGGACGTGGTTTCCGCGCTGGTGGCCGAGCAGTTCCCCCGGTGGCGGGGCCTGCCGGTCCGGCCGCTCCCCTCGACCGGCACGGTGAACGCCCTGTTCCGGCTCGGCCGGGACATCGTGCTGCGGTTTCCGCTGCTCCCCTCGACCGATCCCGAGCTGCGCGCCGAGCTGCGGCGCGAGCAGGAGTACGCCGTGCTGCTCGGCGGGCACCTGCCGGTCGCGGTGCCCGAGCCGCTCGGCCTCGGCGAGCCGGGCGACGGGTACCCCGGGCCGTGGACGGCGTACCAGTTCATTCCGGGCGGGACGGCCCAGCCCGACCGGATCATCGACCTCGACGTCTTCGCGCGGGACCTGGCCGGCGTGGTGACGGCCCTGCGCGGCATCGACACCGACGGGCGGGTCTGGTCCGGGAACGGGCGCGGCGGGCGGCTGGCCGCCGAGGACGCCAGCGTGCGGGCCGCGCTCGCGGTCAGCGGCGCGCTCACCGACACCACCGCCCTCGGCGAGGTGTGGGAGCGGTGCCGGGACGCGCGCCGCGACGACCTCGCCGACGTGTGGATCCACGGCGACCTGATGCCGGGCAACCTGCTGGTCCGCGACGGCCGGCTGGTCGCCGTCATCGATCTGGGCTCGGTCGGCGTGGGCGACCCCGCGGTGGACCTGATGCCGGCGTGGAACCTGTTCGACGCGGGTTCCCGGCAGACGTACCGGCGGGCGTTGGGCGTGGACGACGCGACGTGGGAGCGGGGACGCGGCTGGGCCCTGGAGCAGGCGATCAACGCGCTGCCGTACTACGTCGAGACCAACCCGGTGATGGCCGGCATCGCCCGGCACACGCTGCGGGCCGTGCTCGACTGAGTCGGCTCGCGTACCGTCGGCGTCGTGGGTGAGCGAGACGCCCGGGAGTGGCGGGATCAGCAGCGGCAGGCGGTGCGGGCGCACGCCGACGCGGACGCGCGGCGGCGGGCCGCCGAGCACGCGGAGGCGGCGGAGCTGGTGGCCTGGTTCGTGGCCGAGGCGACCCGGCGAGGGCTGCCCACCACCCGGCTGCTCGCCCGGGGATACGACGGGCGTGGGCGCTACCGGACCGGGCTGACCGGCTGGTACGTCGACCGGGCCGAAACCCGGGCGGTGGACGTGGCCGGCCGGTTCCACCTGCTGACCGTGCCGGGCGGTCTGCGGGCCCGGCTGTTCGGCGTCGACCCCCAGCCCAGCCCGGCGCCGTTGGTCGTCGGTGCGGGGGGCCGCGACGGTGAGTCGATCCCGCTGCGGACGCTGCTCAACCGGCTGCTGGGCGACGGGCCCGGTGCCACCACCACGCCTGCCGCACCACGAGGGTGAGCAGGCCGGCAAGGACGTCAGGCGCAGCACGATCTTTCCCTGGCCCGACCGGCTGATTCTCTGCTCGCCCGACCGGCCGGTCGCGCTCCTACCGCCCGACGTGACGGCCCGGACCGCAGGCGGGCGTCCCACGAGGCCGTGTCCATCCGAGCCGTTTCGGGGTTGATCGGGGCGAAGCAGCATGAGTGTCGCCATTCTGAGCTACTGGCCGGCTTGTGCTGGTACAACCCTTACACGGTCTTTCTGTCGTTTCTCCCGGAGGTCGGATCGGTGCCAGTGCCTGGTGGTCTCGCGAACGCCCCCGAACACCCCTTGCCGCTGCCCCGACCCGCCCCGGGTAAGCGCGTCTTCGACGCGATCCTCGCGGGCGTACTGCTGGTGCTGGTCACGCCCCTACTGCTGGTGGTGGCGGTCCTGGTCATGGTGGGCCTCGGCCGCCCGGTGCTGTTTCGTCAGTGCCGCGCCGGACTGCACGGCCAGCCCTTCGAGGTGGTCAAGTTCCGCACGATGCGACCGCCCCGACACGGCTTGGTCGGCGACGGCGATCGACTCACGCCACTGGGGCGCTGGCTGCGCGCCACCAGCCTGGACGAGCTGCCCACGCTCTGGAACGTGCTACGCGGCGACATGAGCCTGGTGGGCCCCCGCCCGTTGTTGCCCGAGTACCTCGATCGCTACACCACCAGCCAGGCTCGCCGGCATGAGGTACGGCCCGGTGTCACCGGGCTGGCCCAGGTGCGCGGGCGTAACAGTCTGAGCTGGGAGGAGAAGCTGGACCTCGACGTGCAGTACGTGGACAGCCGCGACCTCCGACTTGACCTGTCGATCCTGGTCGCGACCGCGCGCACCGTGCTGCGCCGCGATGGCATCAACGCGGCCGGGTCCGCGACCATGCCGGAGTTCCTCGGTACGCACCGACGCCCAGCACCACCGCAGCGGGACCGGACACCGGCATGACGATTCCCCAGGGAGCCGGCCGATGAGCCAGACCATCCACCTGTCCCCGCCCGATGTCGGGCCGCTTGAGGAGTCGTACCTGGTCGCGGCCCTGCGTTCGGGTTGGGTGGCACCGGCCGGCCCGGATCTTCAGGCGTTCGAACGGGACATCGCCGAGCGCGTCGGCACCGGCGGAGCCGTCGCGGTCAGTTCCGGCACCGCTGCCCTGCACCTGGCCCTGCTCGGTGTCGGAGTCGGACCTGGCGACGTGGTGATCGTGCCCACGCTCACCTTCGTGGCAACCGCGAACGCGGTCCGGTACGTCGGCGCGCGTCCGGTCTTCGTCGACTGCGACCCCAGGACCGGAAACGTCGACGTCGGTCTCGCCGCTGACCTGCTGCACCGACTGCTGTCGGGTGGTGAGCGGGTGGGGGCGATCGTCCCGGTGGACATGTTCGGCAGCTGCGCCGACTACCGCGCCCTGGTCCCGGTCTGCGCCGAGGCCGAGGTCCCCTTGGTGGAAGACGCCGCAGAGGCCCTCGGGGCCAGCCACCGGGGACAGCCCGCCGGCTCCTTCGGGCACGCCGGTGTGCTCTCGTTCAACGGCAACAAGATCATGACCACGTCCGGTGGCGGAATGCTGGTGTCCGACGACCCGGCGCTCCTCGATCGCGCTCGCCACCTCTCCACACAGGCCCGAGAGCCGGCGCGGCACTACGAACACCGTGAGACTGGCTACAACTACCGACTCAGCAACCTCCTCGCGGCGCTCGGCCGGGCCCAGTTGCTTCGGCTTGACGGAATGATCGCGCGACGACGCCAACTGCGTGACCAGTACGCCAAGCTCTTCGCCCCGGTGCCGGGCGTTCAACTGCTCGGCGCCGAAGACACCGAGTCGAACTGCTGGCTCACCGTCATCACAGTCGAGCAGGAGCGGTGTGGTTGGCGGGCCGACGACTTGGCTGCCCACCTGGCCGAACGGGACATCGAGACCCGGCCGGTGTGGAAACCGATGCACCTGCAGCCCATGCACGCCGGCGCGGAGAGCCTGCTCACGGGCGCGTCGGAGCGACTCTTCGCCAACGGGCTCACCCTGCCGAGCGGGAGCGCCCTGACCGAACCACAGATCGCCAGAGTGTTCGGCGCGATCGACGAGTTCCTGGCCATCCGCTCAGGAGGGTCCACGGCGTGAAGACCGAACTGGTGGTGGTCGGCTGCGGCGGGCACGGCCGGGAAGTGCTCACCATCGCCCGAGCGGTGAACGAGGCCGCTGGCCGGCCGATCTGGCAACTGCTGGGCGTCGTCGACGACCGGCCCACCGAGGAAAACCTCAAGCGGTTGCAGCGACTCGACGTGCCGTACCTCGGGGATGTGGCCTGGCTGCGGGATGCGCCCCCGACCACCCGGTACCTCATCGGGGTCGGCGATCCGCGGGTCCGCCGCGCCATCGGCAGCCGGATCGACGGGTACCACATTTCCGCCGCGAGCCTCGTCCACCCGGACGCCACCATCGGGCCGGACACCGAGTACGGGCCGGGGTTCGTCGCTTTTGCCGGCGCCCGGGTCACCACGAACGTCACCCTCGGCTGCCACGTGCATCTCAACCAGAACGCCACCGTCGGCCATGACAGCACACTTGCCGACTACGTATCGGTCAACCCGCTCGCCGCGGTGTCCGGTGACTGCCACCTGGCCACCGGCGTACTGGTCGGGACCACCGCCGCAGTGCTGCAGGGCCTTCGCATCGGGCGGGACAGCACGGTCGGGGCCGGTGCCTGTGTCGTCCGGGATGTACCCGATCAGGTGACGGTCAAGGGCGTTCCGGCCCGCTGAGGCAACGGACAGACAGGATATTCCTCCTGCCCTGTCGGAAACCGCCCGGAAGAGCCTCTAAGCATGTAACAAGGACAAAGAGCCCCGAGGCCCCTTCTGCCGCGCGGGCGGAAGCAGTCGTGCGACGAAACAGGGAGCCAACTCATGGCGCAGGACACCGAGAACACACAGGACGCCGACCGACACGCGCGGCGAGCCCGGGCTCGCCGGCGCACCGTCCGATTCCTGGCCACAGACACCACCGCGTGGGTCGGTGGGTTCGTCGCGGCCGTGTGGACCCGGTTCGAGTTTCAGCTCCCCCCGGGCCAACTGTCCCGGGCTGCGGCGATCGGACTGGTCGCGGCGGTCGTGCACGTGGCGGTGGCGGCGCTGCGGCGGCTCTACTCCGGACGACACCCACTGGGCAGCCTTCAGGAGGTCCAGGGCGTCGCCGGTACCACCATCACCACGGCCGGCATCGTGCTGCTCGGGCTGTTGCCGGCCACCGAGCGGCCGGTTCCGGCGAGCACCCCTCTGGTCGGCGGCGCGCTCGCCCTGCTGTTCATGCTCGGCGCCCGGTTCGCGTACCGGCACCGGCGGGACCTCGCGATGAGGCCAGACGTCCGATCGTCCACGCCGGTGCTGCTGTTCGGAATGGGTGACGCCGGGCAGGGGCTGCTCCGCGCCATGCTCGGCGACCCACGCGGTCGGTACCTGCCGGTGGGCGCGCTGGACGACGACCCGGACAAGCGTGACCTGCGCATCGGCGGGGTACGCGTGCTCGGCGGCCGGCACGACGTCGCCGCCTCCGTCCGGCTTACCGGTGCCAGCACCGTCATCTTCTCGGTGGCCAATGCGGACGCCGCCCTGATCCGTCAGATCCGCGAGGCCACCCTCGAAGCCGGCGCGGTCTTCAAGGTGCTGCCCCCGGTGCGGGACCTGGTCGACCACCGGATCACCGTCACCGACGTCCGGGACGTGCAGGTCAGCGACCTGCTCGGCCGCCGGCAGGTGGTCGGTGACCTACCGCTGAGCGCCAACAGCCTGACCGGAAGACGGATCCTGGTCACCGGCGCCGGCGGTTCGATCGGCTCGGAGCTCTGCCGTCAGGTGATGAAGGCCAACCCGGGTGAGCTGATGATGCTGGACCGGGACGAGTCCGCTCTGCACAGCCTTCAGATGTCGCTCGCCGGACGGGCCATGCTGGACGGCCCCGAGCTGATCCTCGCCGACCTACGCGACGACGAGGGCATCCGACGGATCCTCCGGGAGCGCCGTCCGGAGATCATCTTTCACGCGGCGGCGCTCAAGCACCTGACGTTGCTTCAGCGGCACCCTGGCGAAGCGATCAAGACCAACGTCTGGGGCACGCTCTCCGTGCTGGACGCCTGCCAGGACGTGGCGAAGTTCGTCAACATCTCGACCGACAAGGCGGCCGATCCGATCAGCGTCCTCGGCTACTCGAAGCGAATCACGGAGCGGTTGACCGCGCACGCCGCGTCCCGCTTCCCGGGCACGTTCCTCAGCGTCCGGTTCGGCAACGTGCTGAGCAGCCGCGGTTCGGTGGTGACAGCCTTCCAACGGCAGATCGAGACGGGGACGCCGCTGACCGTCACCCACCCCGACGTCAGCCGCTATCTGATGACCGTCCAAGAGGCCGTCCACCTGGTGCTTCAGGCCGCCGAAATCGGCCGGGACGGGGAGGCGCTGGTGCTCGACATGGGCGACCCGGTCCGGATCGTCGACCTGGCGCGTCAGATGGTCGAGCATGCCTCCAGCTCCGTGCCCATTGTCTACACCGGTCTGCGCCCCGGCGAGAAGCTGCACGAGGACCTGCTCGGGACCGGTGAGGTCGACACCCGACCGTTCCATCCCCTGGTGTCCCACGTGGCCGTGCCGGCGCTCGACCCGATCGAGGTGAGCGGGCTCGACCCGTACGACGACGCGGCGAAGATCGTCGAGCATCTCGCGCTGCTCTGCGTGCAGCCGGTCGATCCGGTGGTGAAGGGCCAACGGGGGGTACCCCTGCAGTCGCACTGATGTGATCGGCCCCGCCGCTGCGGCGGCGATGCACCGGGGTGACGCCGCGCGGCGTCACCCCGTTCCGTGCGCCGGGAGGGGACCCCGGCCGGGTCAAGGCACTCCGGGCTGCCGCACCAGAAGCACAGAGAGGACCCCGGGCACGGCGACCAGGGCTGACGACCACAGGTTCGTGGTGGTCAGCCCTGGTGCCCCGATTGTCAGCGGCGAATGCCCGCCCAGTCGTGGTGCCGGCGGACGGTGGAGAGGATGAAGTCGACCACCCGCCGGGAGGTGTCCGGCACCTGGTAGTCGACCGGGCAGGGCACCCCCTCGGCGGCGACCTGGGCCACTGTCACCTCGACCGCCTCGACCACGCCCTGCGGGTCGAGGCCGGTCATGATGATGCCGCCGGAGTCGAGCGCCTCCGGACGTTCGATCGACTCGCGCAGCGTCACAGCGGGGAAGCCAAGGATGGCGGCCTCCTCGCTGATCGTCCCGCTGTCCGACAAGGTGCAGTACGCCTTGGTCTGCAGGTGCACGTAGTCGAGCAGGCCGAACGGCTCATGGAAGGCGATGCCGTCCAGGGCGGTGGCGTCCGGGGCCAACGCCTCCAGCCGTTTACGGGTGCGCGGATGGGTGGAGACCAGCACCGGGAGGGCCCACCTGTCCCGCACTGCGACAAGACAGTCCAGCAGCCGACGAAGCCGGTCGGGACGGTCCACGTTCTCCTCGCGGTGGGCGCTGACCAGGAAGTACCCGCCTCGATCGAGCTCCAGCCGCCGGAGAATGGTCGAGCTGGCGATCGGTGCACGATAATGCTCCAGCACCTCCCGCATCGGCGAGCCGGTGTGCAGGATCCGCCGCGGGTGCAGGCCCTCGGCGAGCAGGTTACGCCGGGCGTGTTCGGTGTAGACGAGGTTGAAGTCGGCCACGTGGTCGACCAGCCGCCGGTTGGTCTCCTCCGGCACGTTCAGATCGAAGCACCGGTTGCCGGCCTCCATGTGGTAGACCGGCACCCGCATCCGTCGCGCCATCAGCGCGGCGATGCAGCTGTTCGTGTCGCCCAGCACCAGCAGCGCATCCGGCCGCAGCTCGGCGATCGCCTGTTCCATGCCGACCAGAACGCCACCGAGTACCCGGCCGAGCGAGGAGGTGTCGACCTCCAGGAACCGGTCCGGCTGGCGCAGTCGCAGCTCGGTGAAGAACACGTCGGACAGGGTCGGGTCCCAGTTCTGCCCCGTGTGAATCAGGGTGTGGTCGACAGTGCTGTCCAGTCTGGTAAGCACCCGGGACAGTCGAATGATCTCCGGCCGGGTGCCGACCACTGTCATGATGCGGGTCATGCCCGTCCTCTCTGCGCTGCCACCTTGGTCAGGATGTCTTCGAACTGGTCGACGCCCACGCGCAGGGACATCCGATCGCGGTACACCTGGCGGGCCCGGTCCGCCATGGCCTGCCGCGTGGCGGCCGGCTGTTCGGACGCTTCCACGAACCTTTCGGCGAGCGCCCGCCAGTCCTCTGGCGGACAGACGAGACCGACCCCGGTCGACCGGACAAGGGCCCCGGTGTCGCCCCCGGCGGCAGCGATCACCGGAACACCGCAGGCCAACGCGGCCTGCAGCTTCGACGGGACGGCAGCGCGCAGGGCGGGTACGTCGCGTAGGCACACAAGTTGCCAGTGCGCTGCCGCGTACAGCTCCGCCATCTGTTCGGGCGGACGCCGACCGATGAACCGCACGTTGTCGGCGCCCAGGTCGGCGGCCAATCGGCGGGCGCCGTCCTCACCCGCGCCGGAGCCGACCAGCACCAGGTCCATCCGGTCACTGGCGGCGGCCGCCGCCCGGATGGCCGTCTCGATGCCCTGCAGGAGCCCGAGGTTGCCCGCGAACATCACGGTGCAGCGCTGGCGGTGACCGAGCGCCGCACGGGCCTCGTCGGTGACCGGCAGCGGCCGGAACAGCGCGTCGTCAGTCCAGTTCCAGACCACCCGCACCCGGTCCGGGTCGGCGCCGCCGGCCACCACCCGCTCAGCCATCGTCGGCGAAATCACCACGATGGCATCGGCCAGCCGGTACGTCCCACGCATCAGCGCCCCGATGGACCGCTCCAGCCATCGCCCGGCCCGGCCGGTCGGTGCCATCCCGGACTGCGTCACCGACTCGGGCCACAGATCCTGCAGGTGGAGCACGATCGGTGTTCGGCGGGCCGCACGCTGCAGGGCCGCAGCGGCGATGGCCGTGGGCGGCGGGTGGTAGACGTAGGTGACGTCGACGTCAGCGAGCCACCGCGCCCCAGCCACCGCGCTGGTGGCACCGAAGGAGAGGTGGCTCAGGGCGCGCCGGACGGTGGAGGTGTCGTGGCTGGGATAGGCGGGCACCCGCCGGACCATCACCGGCCCCTCGGTCTCCCGATGCCGCCAGCGCTGTTGCCAGCCAGGAAAGACTCGGCCGTACGGATAGCTCGGGAATGTGGTGAGGACCTTGACCTCGTGGCCACGGCCGGCCAGTTGGTGCGCCAGGTTACCCGGTATGAAGACGCCCTCCGGCGGATACCACTGGCTGATCAGGCCAATCTTCACGCCCCGACCGCCACCGGCGCCGGTCGGGCCGCCACCACCGCCTCAGGCCAGGTATCCGGTCGGTCCGGGTCGAAGATCTCGTTGGTCCAGAACATCGTCACCAGCTCATCCGGCCCGGTGTTCACCAACTTGTGTGCCCACATCGTCGGCATGTCCACGAGTACCGGCTCGTCGCCGCTCACCGGGAAGCGCAGGACTTCGGTGTCACCCACCCGCCGCAGGCTGATCTCAGCAGAGCCGCGCAGCACCACGAACCGCTCCACCTTGGCCAGGTGGAAGTGTTCGCCGCGGGTGATCCCGGGCAGCGTGGTGGAGCAGAAGGTCTGGCCGGCACCGCCGTGCGCCTTGACCGTCTCGACCAGCTCACCCCGGGCATCCGCGCGGCGGGGCAGCGCCAGGGGGTAGTGCGCCGGAAAACAGTGCGACCGGTATGTGTTGAAGAGCCGCACATCATGCCGCTTCAGCAGGTGCGGGATGTCCCCTGTCCGGTACGTCGCGGCGATCTCGGTGAGCCGGTGGGCCAGCCCCTGCACTCCGATGCGCAGCGGCGGCATGGCCGGATCCCATGAACCGCCGGCCGGCACACCGATGAGCCGGGCGGCCGCGTCGGTGACGTGCACGAGGCTCAACTCACGGTCGGCGTGCACCTCCGGCCGGCCACCCTCCGCGAGCACCCGACAGAACGTCGCCACCGCGGAGTTGTAGTATGGGCGTCCGTGCTCGCCGTAGAGGTTCGGCAGCGACACGTCATCGAGGTCGACGCCGGTATCCGCCAGCACTCGCGCAGCGGTGGCCTTGGCGTCGCCGTACGCAGTGCCGTTGCCGGCCTGCACCGAATTGGCGTAGACAACCCGCGTCGGCGGGTTCGCGCAGTGCTTGAGTCCCTCCGCGAGCTGCGCGGCGAGCAGGACGTTCCCGGCAGCGACATCGGCCGGCTCACCCCGGTTCACGCCGGCCAGGTGCAGCACCCGGTCGACTCCGTCCACCTTCGCCGCGACCAGGTCGGGATCGGCGAGGTCGCTCCGGGTCACCACGACCGGTTCCGGCCAACCCAGAGCGCGCAGCAGCACCCGGACGTGCCAGCCGAGGAAGCCGCCGGCACCGGTGACGGCGAGCCTCAGCACGCCAGCACCGGATCCCGCAGCGCCAGCTCCGCGCGCACCTCGGGCAGCGTCTTCAGCAGTTCGATGATCTCGGGTACGCCGAGCTGTGGCGCGTTCGACGAGTTGAAGTCCTCGGTCCGCCCGTCGCCGAGGCCGCCCTCGGAGACGTAGAGCGCGTAGTTGAGGTCACGGCCGTCGAGCGGCACCCGAAGGAAGTCACCGAAGTCCTCGGCATGAGCGAGTTCCTCCCGGCTGGCCAGCGTCTCAGCCTGCTTCTCCCCGTGCCGTACGCCGATCACGTCGAGCTTGGAGGGCACGTCGAAGAGTTGACAGAGCGCCTCGGCCAGGTCGCCGACGGTGCAGGCGGCGGCCTTGCGGATGAAGATGTCGCCGGGCCGGGCGTGCTGGAAGGCGTGCTCCACCAGCTCCACCGAGTCGGCCAGCGACATCAGGAAGCGGGTCATCCCCGGGTCGGTCACGGTAGGTGCCCGGCCCGCCTTGATCTGCTCGATGAAGAGCGGAATCACCGAGCCACGGGAGTACATGACGTTGCCGTACCGGACGCAGGAGACCGTGGTGGCGCTGTTCGGGTTGTTCCGAGCGTGTGCCTGGGCGACCTTCTCCATCATCGCCTTGCTCATCCCCATCGCGTTGACCGGGTATACAGCCTTGTCGGTGCTGAGCACCACGACCGAGCCGACGCCGTTGCGCTCGGCGGCCTCGACGACATTGCTGCTGCCCAGCACGTTCGTCCGGACCGCCTCAAGCGGGAAGAACTCGCACGAGGGCACCTGCTTGAGGGCGGCCGCGTGAAAGATGTAGTCGATGCCCCGGCTGGCCTTGAGCACCGAGTCGTAGTCCCGCACGTCTCCGACGTAGTAACGGGCCCGCTCGTCGCCGAGCAGCCGACGCATGGCGTCCTGCTTGGCCTCGTCCCGGCTGAGCACCCGGACCTCGCCAACTCCACGGTCGAGGAGTCGGCGCACCATCGTCTGCCCAAAGGAACCCGTACCGCCGGTGATGAGCACCCGGCGTCCGGTGGTCAAGTAACTCACTGACGCTCCGTTCGTTCATGGTGGCTCGCGTAGGCCGCGCTGGTTGGGGCCGTGGTGCGGCCACAACTGCCGCAACGAGTGGAATCCCGCGAGAGAAACGCCCACATCGGGACCAAAAGCACAATGGAGTTGCTCTAGATCCTGATGGTCCTGGTGCACCACCAGATGGTCAGGCGTCGGGCCCGCGTGCCGCCGTCATCGGGTGGGCGCCATCGGCCGCGCGGGGCGGGCCGCAGGCGTCCGGTAATTGCCGACCAGGTGGTTCGGCGCCACCGCCCCGGAAACCCGCCAACCAAGCAGCAGGATCACCGCGGCCAGCACCAGCAGTCGCCCACCTCCGCGCACCACGTAGGTGAAACTGCCCACCCAGAGGAGATCGAACAGACCGACCGCGGTGACGATCGCACCGGCGTAGACGCCCACGGCGTACGGCGTCGTCAGCGGGCCGGACGAGGCCCAGGCCAGGACCCTGTCGATGAACCGGACGGCCAGGCCGGTCACCGGCACCATCAGCCCCAGGCCCAGCAGGCCAAAGTTGTACAACCACTCCCCATGCGCGAGCGCCGCCGCGGAATGTCCCGTGCCGACCAGTTCAGGGCTCAGAAAGGCGACGAGGTCGGAACCGAAACCGATCGGCTTACCCTCCCACAGCGCGCGAGGCACCAGACCCACGGCGGCGTTGGCAAACGTCTCCCCCCATCCGCGCGGCAGCAGCCCCACCTCGTTCAGGCGCAGCAGCTGGGCGAACGAGTGAAGCGGGCTGATCGCGGACCCGAATCCGTCCTGGTCGACCATCGCAGCCGAGCCCTGTGAGCCGGTGGCGCGCAGCCCGGCGAGGAACAGCAGAGCCGGCGCCGCTCCACCGAGGACGAGGAGTTTGGTGTAGGGCCGCTGGTCCCGGTGGGCCGATATCACCAGCAACGCGAGCGCCAGCGTACCGACGACTATCCGCCCGAAGCCATTGAAGAGGTAGGTGAAGTAGAACGCGAAGGCGACCAGGAGAACCAGTCCCCAGACGAACGTGTGGCGTGCCATCGGGCCCCGCAACAACCCCACCGCGAGGAGCACGACGCCGACGAAGCCGATCGGGTTTGCCACCGGCGGTGAATTCGGTGCGACCGTTGCCATGCCCACTCCGAGCACCAGCAGGACCAGACCACACTTCACCGCCCACCCTGCCGTCCTGCCGTCCGCCTGGCCGGCAGCCGGTGGCAGCCGATGCGGCGCGGTGCTGCTCCAGAACAGCAACCACGTCACGACCTGTACGAAGTAGCAGATGGCAAGAGCGGTGAAGAGCGGGATGCCGGGATCGATCGTCCATGCCTTCACCGTTTGGTAAAGCCCGCTGAAGCCGACAAAGAATGCGAAGGCGAGGTTGTAGAGCCCTACGGCGGTGATGCGGCGACCGCCGTCGCGCCAGAAGACCCAGGCGCCGAAGAGGGTCGCCAGCAGGCTCATCGCGAGGTTTCCGTCCCTGCTCCACCCAACGGAGGAGTTTCTTTCCAGGAGCAGGCACGCCACGCCCAGCACGAGCCAGGCCAGCCCGGCGAAGCAGCGCCAGAGTCCGCTGGTCGGGAGCCTTGCCTCATCCTCGGGTACGCCGCGTGCGTGACGTGGACGCGCGCCTTGATTCCCACCTGCCATCGGGCGCGCCCCTGTCATTGACTCCATGACAGCGGAGCATATATCCGGACTTCCATTTCGGCCGCCTGTCTCGCGATTTCGGCGCCGATCGCCGCCACATCGCACAGACCGATCCTCCGTGGCGTCACCGATCCACACCGCCCATCGTTAGCCGGACGTGGCCGAACCCTTCGACGTGCTACACGACGACCTGACCCCCGCAGCCGCGAATGTCATTCGCGATTCGCCAATTCCGGTCCCCACACCGCCATATCGCGTGCTGTTGACGTGTGACTTCTTCGAACCGGGATTCCGCGCCGGCGGCCCTGTCCGTTCCGTTGCCCAACTGCTCGACGTCGTATCGCCAGCGATCGAGGTGACGATGGTGACGAGAGACCGCGATCTCGGCTCCGCGGAGCCGTATCCCGGTCACTCCGGTCACTGGATCGACCGGGGCCACGCTCGCATCTACTACCTCGATCCAGGTCGCCTCCGCCAGTGGTACGCCCTGCTGAAAGCGCTCCGATCAACCAGATTCGACCTCCTCTACGTCAACAGTCTCTGGGCGAGGTCATCGGTTCTGCCGATTCTCGCGGCGCAGGCACGCATCATTCGGGTCAAACAGATACTCGTCGCCCCTCGGGGTGAGCTGGCGGCGAGTGCGCTAGGGGTCAAGAGCTTGAAGAAGCGATTGTTCCTACGCGTTTGGCGACCCATTCTCAGACGGCTCAGGGTCCACTGGCACGCCACCAACCCGCACGAAGCGCAGCTGATCAGGAACCTCTTTCCGTGGGCCCGGATCGAGATGCGACCCAACGAGGTGTCGCTTCCGCCAGAGCCAATCCCACCCGAAGAGACCGGTGGTTCCTCGCGGCTCGTATTCATCGGTCGCATCAGCCCGATCAAGAATCTGGCGAAGGTGATCGAGGCCCTCGCGCTGGTGACGCGGCCGGTGGTTTTCGATATCTACGGCCCTATTGAGGACAGGTCCTATTGGGCCGAATGCCAACTGCTTGCCCAGCGGTTGCCGGCGTCCGTGACGCTCTCCTATCGGGGAGAGCTCGCGCCCCGCGCGGTCCGGTCCACCTTCGCGGAGTACGACATGTTCGTCTTTCCGACTCAGGGGGAGAACTTCGGCCACGTCATCGCGGAGAGCCTCTCCGCGTCGTGCCCGGTGATCTGTTCGGACGAGACCCCCTGGAGCCCGGTGCTCCGGGCCGGCGGAGGAGTCGTCCTGACGGATGCCACGGTGGCGACTCTGGCTCACCAGATTGACCAGTTCGCCCAGCGCAGCCAGGAGGAACGGCTCGCGGCACGCCGGGCGGCGGGGCAGGCCTATCGGTCCTGGCGGGCCGAGACCGAAGGGCCGAACATCCTCGACCGGATCAGGTTGACAGTCGCGGAGCGCTGACCCCCGCCCGTCGGCGGGCGGTGCCCAGCCGCCGTGAAAGGACCACGATTGAAGGAACGGTCGACTCCAGAGCAGACGCTCTCCGAGCCCACTGAGTCTGTCCGCCCCCAGGGAGGTCGCCGGTCGGGGGTGCGGTCCAATACCGTCGTGGCGTCGGCGTCCAGCCTGATGAGCGGACTGCTGAACGCCGGGATACTCGCGTACAGCGCGCGGCAGGGCCAGACCGCCGAAATCGCGGCTTACAGCGTGATGACGGCCGCGCTGACCTGGGTGGCGAACCTGGTCATGGGTGGATCATCCCTGCTGTATGTATCCGGCAATGACGAGGAACGCCGCGCGGCGCACAGTCAGCGAATCCTGGTGGCAGTGCCTGCCATGGCCACCGCCACCCTGGTGATCGCTGCGCTCTATGCTGGCCAGGGATACGGCGCGGCAGCCCTGATCAGCGCCGGCGGCGTGATGATCTTCAACAGCCTCGCCGACCTGCGCTTCGGCGACCTCGCCCGACAGATGCGCTTCATCGCGGCCTCGGCCGCGATGACCAGCACCCGACTCCTCGCCATGGTGCTGCTGATCGCCGGCACGCCACTGACGACCGCACTGCTGGTTGGTGCCGCCACCTACCTGCTCAGCACGGAGATACTGGCTTGTCGAGGCCCGGCCGGCCCGCCACCAATGTGGAGGGGACTGTCGCCGCGGGCAGCGGGGCGCGCCTTCCGGTTGAGCCGTCCGCTGTTCACCTACAGCCTTGCCGAGGCGTTCACCGGCCGTGCCAGCACTATCGCCCTCTCATTGGTGGCGAGCCCTCAGGTCGTTGGCTGCTACGGCGCCCTCGTCAGCATCTACCAGGCACTGGTCGCCGTCACGTTCAGCGGACTCCGGGTGCCGATGGCGATCCGGACCCGGCGACGACACAACCTCGGCCCCACAGTGGCGATCAGCCGGGAGAGCGAGATTATCGCCGTCATAGGTGCGACCGTCATCGCGGCCGCTGTCATCGCCACCGCGCCGTGGCTCACGACGAGCCTGCTCTCGCTGCCGATACCCGAGTCGGCGCTTTGGCTGCAACTGTTGGCGCTCGCCCTACCGTTCACGACCATGAACCGCGCCGTTGCGCTCAACCGCATCGGCGACGGGAACTACGTCGCCGCCAGTCGTCTCGCCCTGTCGATCGGTATGCTTTTGGGCGGCGCTCTACTCGTCCAGGCGGCGACACTCGGCCCGACAGGTGCCGCCGCCGCGACCACCGTCGCGGAGATGCTGGTCGCGGGGATCCTCGTGCTGGCCGCGGTGTCGCGTCGATACCGGCGGCGCGGATCTCATCGAGCAAGACATATCTCCCCTGAACAGGAGCGTCAGGCGGCGCCGCCCGTCGACCTCATCGGCAGGTGAGGCCGTAGTGCCACTCGGATCAGGAAACGAACAGGGCGTGCTTGCCTGCACGAGTGCGAGCCTGGTCGGCAACCTGGTGGAACGTTATCGACTCTGCGCGGAGGTCAGGGTGATCTTTCCGCAGCTCGCGAACGAAGTACAGACTCACCGCTTCCAGATCAAGCTCGTGGTCTGCCTGTAGGTAGATGTGCAGGGCGTCAGGTCGCTCCTGACGGAACTGAACGCCGACGATGTCCGGGAGGGTCTTGAGGATGTGCACCGGCAGGATCGGGGAAAGGTCGAGAATCCCGTGCGCCGAGCCGACCTGGACGATTTCCTGCTGTCGGCCGAGGACCGAGCGGATCTCGAACACGTTACCGTCGACGACGTCAGTTGGTTCGACCTGGTCCCCGATGGCGTAGTTGACCAGTGGAAACAGACGGTCGTCGAGGGTCGTGACCGCAAGCGAACCACCATCATCGACGAGACAGATGAAGCTGTCCCAGATGACCTGGATGGGCCGTGCCTCCTGGCGGGACATCGCCACCAGGCCGGTCTCGGCAGCGCCGTACTCGATGACCGCCCCTGCTCCGAAGACCCGTTCGATCAGTGCGATGTCCGCGTCACTGGCCGTCTCCGCGGTCAGGATCACCGCCCGCAGCCGACTCACGTCGCCCAGGTCCAGCGTGTTGCGCTCGATGTAGCGGGCGACCTTGAAGATTGCGGAGGTGTATCCGACCAGCAACACGGGTTGCCGGGACCGGATCGCCTCGTAGTGCCCTCGAAGCGCAGGATCACTGAGGTCGTAGGCGTTCAACCGAGTGATATTCACCAGGCGGTCGGCGACGCCGCGCCGCAACCGAGCGACTTGGCTGGCCAGCCCGTCGCCGAAGAGGTGCGAGTGCCCCCAGAGCAGGACCTGCGGCTCGAACGGCTGGACTCCCCGCCAAGCTCGCCCGAGATAGTTGTTCGCCCACCGGTCGGTCGACTCGCCCCGCCCCCGAGGAAACTTGGTGGGCTGGCCGGTGCTCCCGCCGGTGCTGTAGGCCTGCTTCGTCGAACCACCCGCGAAGACCTCGGCAGAGCGGCTGATCAGCAGCTCTTTGTCGAGCATCGGAAAGTGGCGAAGGTCCGACGGCCGCGAGATGCCACTGGGTAGATCGTGCTCCTTCCGCCATGACCGGTAGAACGGCACCCGTGTCAGGCAGTACGCCCACATCTTGTTGAAGCGTTCGACCTGGATCCGCTCGATCTCCGCGCGGGACAAGGGCTTGTTGTAGAGGGCGATCTTTCGTTCGAGGCGCCGACGGCGTTCCGCGAACAGCCACCCGCGCTCCATCAACGCACGCACGTCAAGTCGCCTCCTGGCTCCGCTACACCCTCCGAAGCAGAGCTGACGTCCATCAGCCCGCTCGTTCATCAGCACCCTTTCAACGATGCGACAAAATCCCAGTTACGAGGCAGGTCGTCCATCCATCACACACGGCACCGACACCAACACGGTCAGCAAACCTTGCACCCATCGACCTATTGACACTGATCACGCCGCACCGAAGGCTCGCGTCTACAGGTCCTTCACCCAAGGAGGCGCGATGAGACCGAGACGACTGGCGATCGCCGGCGTGGTCACCCTGCTCGGCGCACTGGCACTGACCCCACCGGCCAGCGCGCGGCCCCCGTCCGACCCGGGTGTCCGCGACGGCCTGGAGGTGTACGTCGGCGTTGTCGACGCGAAACAGCGGGAGCAACTGCGCGCGGCGGGGGTCGACCTCGGCCACGACGCGAAGGCGGACTCGTCCGGCCGCACGACTGTCGAGACGGTCCTCAGCCGACGGCAGGCGAAGCGGTTGACCGACAAGGGCGTACCGCTGTCGGTGAAGAAGGTGCGGGGCAAGGACGCGTCGCAGGCGCTGCGGGAGCAGGCCGCGGCCGGCTGGACGAGTTTCCGTCCCTACGGTGAGCCGGGCGGCCTGCGAGACGAACTGAACGCCACGGCGGCCCGGTATCCCAAGCTGACCAAGGTGGAGACGATCGGTCGCAGCCAGCAGGGGCAGCCGATCGTCGCGGTGAAGGTCACCAAGAACGCGCGGACCGTGGCGGACGGCAAACGACCGGCGGTGCTCTACGCCGGTGCCCAGCACGCCAGGGAGTGGATCACACCGGAGATGACCCGCCGGCTGATGCATCACGTGCTGGACAGCTACGGCACCGACCGGGAGATCACCCGTCTGCTGGACACCACCGAACTGTGGTTCCTGCCGGTGGCCAACCCGGACGGCTACGACTTCACCTTCACCCCCGGCAACCGGCTGTGGCGCAAGAACCTGCGGGACAACAACGGTGACGGGCAGATCGGCTCCGGCGACGGCGTCGACCTCAACCGCAACTTCAGCTACAAGTGGGGCTACGACAACGAGGGCTCGTCGCCGGAGCTGAACAGCGAGACCTACCGGGGCCCGGGCCCCAACTCCGAGCCGGAGACCAAGGCGCTGGACCGGCTCTTCAAGCGGGTCGGGTTCGAGTTCTTCGTCAACTACCACTCGGCGGCCGAACTGCTGCTCTACGGCCTGGGCTGGCAGGTGAGCACCCCCACCCCGGACGACGAGATCTACAAGGCGATGGCCGGTGACGACGCGCACCCAGCGGTGCCCGGCTACGACCCGGACATCTCCGCGGAGCTTTACACCACGAACGGTGACACCGACAGTCACGCCACCGTCAGGTACGGCACGCTGGGCTTCACCCCGGAGATGTCCACCTGCGAGGCCGCCTCGGCCGTCGACCCGGACGACCAGTGGCGCCCGGAGGACTGCGTCAGCGGCTTCATCTTCCCTGACGACGAGGCGCTGATCGCCGGCGAGGTGAGCAAGAACCTACCGTTCGCGTTGGCGGTGGCCCGGTCGGCGGCGGACCCGGACGACCCGGTCTCGGTGGTCGGTCGCAGCACTCCGGACTTCGTGGTGGACGCCTTCGACACCTCGTACGGGCGGACCCAGCAGGTCGCCGCGATCACCCGTCGGGCGCTGAGGAACGTGCGGATGCACTACACGGTCAACGGTGGGCGGCCCAAGACTGTCGCGGTCCGCGAGTGGCGCGGCGGCGAGCGGTACGGCAACACCCACGACGACTACTACGCCGAGCTACGGGGCACTGTCAGCGGCGCGAAGCCGGGCGACCGGGTGGAGGTCTGGTTCACCGGGAACAAACCGCGCGCCGGGGTGGTGGCCAGCGAACACTTCACCTATCGGGTGCACGACGACGTCGGCGGCGACGTGCTGGTCCTCGCTGTGGAGGACGTCACCGGCCTCAGCCCGGCGCAGACCGGCACCACGGCGAAGTACGCCGACGAGGTCGCGGCGTCGCTGGGCGCCGCCGGGCGCAGCAGTGACGTGTACGACTTCGACGCGATGGGCCGCAAGGCGCCGCACCCGCTCGGCGTGCTGTCGCACTACGAGGCGGTGGTCTGGGAGACCGGCGACGACGTGATCCTGCGCTCCCCCGGTCAGGTGGCCGGCACGACGGCCAGAGCGGCGCTGGACACCGAGCTGGCCGTTCGGGACTACCTGAACGAGGGCGGCAAACTGCTGGTCAGCGGCCAGTACGCGTTGTTCGCGCAGGGCGCCAACGGGTCGTACGTCTATCACCCGGACGCGCCACCGGAGTGCACCGACGCCGAGGCTGCCAGCTGTCTGCCGCTGTTCAACGACTTCCAGCAGTACTGGCTGGGCGCGCACACCTATGTCAGCGACGGCGGAACGAGCCCGGACGGGGAGCCGTACCCGGTCGCCGGCACCGATGCGGCGTTCACCGGCTTCGACGGGCAGCTGAACGCCTCCGGCTCGGCGGAGAACCAGGCGCACACCGCGTCGTTCCTGACCACGTCGAGCTTCCTGCCGCCGGACGAGTTCCCGCAGTTCGCCAGTTCCGCGCCGGTGGGCTGGTCCCGACCGGGCGGCGCGCCGTTCGATCCGCGTACCGGTGAGTGGTACCTCTACAGCGGGCAGACCGACGAGTCGTACAAGCGGCTCACGCGCACTGTGGACCTCACCGGGGCGAGCAGCGCGGAGTTGCGCTTCTTCACCTCCTACGAGATCGAGCAGGACTGGGACTTCATGTTCGTCGAGGCGCACGAGGTGGGTAGCGACGACTGGACGACACTGCCGGACGCCAACGGCAAGACCAGCACTGTCACCGGGGACAGCTGCCCCGAGGGTTGGGTGGAGCAGTTGCACCCGTTCCTCGCGCACTACCAGGGCGCTGACTGCTCCCCCACCGGGAGCACCGGCAGCTGGAACGCGGCGAGCGGGTCGTCGGGAGGCTGGAAGGAGTTCGTGGCCGATCTGTCGGGCTACGCCGGTAAGCAGGTCGAGGTGTCGATCACGTACGCCTCGGACTGGGGCACCCAGGGTCTCGGCGTCTTCCTGGACGACGCCCGGGTGCTGGTTGACGGGTCGACGGTGGCGGAGACCTCGTTCGAGTCGGCCGACCTGGGTGGCTGGACGGTGGCCGGCCCACCGCCCGGCTCCGCTGGCAACGCCAACGACTGGTCGCGCAGCCAGCAGGCGTTCGAGGAGGGCTCGGTGGTGGTCACCGGGGACACGGTGTATCTGGGCTTCGGGTTGGAGGGTCTGCCTCCGGCGGCCCGCGACGACCTGGTCGCCCGCTCGCTGACCCACCTCACCGGGCAGCCCCGCCCCTGATGGCGGCGAGGTGCGCCGACGGTCCGCGGACCGTCGGCGCACCTTCGGTGTACGCCGGGTACGGTCGCCGCCGATGTGGTGAGCTGTACGGGTGTCGGGGCTGGGACTTGTGCTGCACCCCACCCGGGATGTCACCGAGGTGGTGGGGATCATCGAACGGTGGGCGAAGCGTCACCACAAGACGTTGATGGTGCGCGAGGAGGACCAGCACCGCGTCTCGTCCTGCATCGTGCCGGTGCCGGCGGACGAGGTGGCGGCCCGCGCCGACGCCTTGATCAGCATCGGTGGCGACGGGACCATGTTGGGTGCGCTTCGATCCGCCGTCCTCGACCCGAAGCCGGTGCTCGGCGTACACCTGGGTCGTGTGGGTTTTCTCGTGGAGATCGAGCCGCCGGAGCTGCCTGAGGCGCTGAGCCGGTTGCTGTCCAAGGAGTTCACCGTCGAGTCGCACGCCTGCCTCGCCTGCGACGTGTGTGGCGACGACGTGGTGGCGTTCAACGACATCGCGCTGGTGCGCCAGCCCGGCTCCGGCTTCGTCAACGCCACACTCGCCATCGACGGCCAGCAGTACGGCTACTACCGGTGCGACGCCGTGGTGGTCAGCACCCCGATCGGCTCCACGGCGTACAGCTACGCCGCCGGCGGCCCGCTGATCTCCCCGGCGGCGGACTCGATGGTGGTCACGCCGTCGGCGCCGATGGCGGGCATCTCCCGGTCGGTGGTGCTCTCACCGGACGAGAAGATCCGGCTGGAGCTGGAGCCCGACTCGTCCCCGGTGGTGGTGGAGATGGACGGGTTGGTGTTCCGCGACCCGGCCACCGAGGGAGCGGTGGAGATCAGGTACCGCCGCAACGCCGGCCTGGTGGTGCGCTTCGACCCGCTGCGCTACCAGGAACGCAACCAGTTGAAGATGACGCTGCTCGACCTGCCGTTCCTGCCCGAGCAGCTCCGCGAACTGCTCCCCGAGGAGCTGCGCCGCACCCAACGAGAACTCCCGCCACCCTGCTGACCCCGCGGTTAGGGGGCCAGGGCTTGGTCTACCAGGGCTTTGGCCTCTTCCTGGATCTTCTTGAGGTGGTCGGGGCCCTGGAAGGACTCGGCGTAGATCTTGTAGACGTCCTCGGTGCCGGACGGACGGGCGGCGAACCAGCCGGACTCGGTGCTGACCTTGAGGCCACCGATCGCCGCACCGTTGCCGGGGGCGGTGGTCAGCGTCGCGGTGATCGGCTCACCGGCGAGCTCGGTGGCGGTGACCTGCTCCGGGGAGAGCTTGCCGAGCACTGCCTTCTGCTCCCGGGTGGCCGGGGCGTCGATCCGGGCGTACGCGGGCGCGCCGAAGCGTTCGGCCAACTCCGCCCAGTGCTCGCTCGGGCTGCGGCCGGTGGTGGCCTGGATCTCGGCGGCGAGCAGGCAGAGCAGCAGGCCGTCCTTGTCGGTGGTCCAGGTCGAGCCGTCGCGTCGCAGGAACGACGCCCCGGCGCTCTCCTCGCCTCCGAACCCGACCGCGCCGTCCAGCAGGCCGGGTACGAACCACTTGAAGCCGACAGGCACCTCCAGCAGCGGGCGACCCAGGTCGGCGGCGACCCGGTCGATCATCGACGAGGAGACCAGGGTCTTGCCCACAGCGGCGTCCGGCCCCCACTCGGTGCGGGTGCGGAACAGGTGACGAATCGCCACCGCCAGGTAGTGGTTGGGGTTCATCAGCCCGGCGTCCGGGGTGACGATGCCGTGCCGGTCGGCGTCGGCGTCGTTGCCCGTGGAGATCTGGTAGTCGGCCCGCGCGGCGATCAGCGACGCCATCGCGTTCGGCGAGGAGCAGTCCATCCGGATTTTGCCGTCGCCGTCCAGGGTCATGAATCGCCAGGTCGGGTCGACAGTCGGGTTGACCACTGTCAGGTCCAGGCGGTGCCGCTCGGCGATCTCACCCCAGTACGCCACGCTCGCCCCGCCCAGCGGGTCCGCGCCGATGCGGATCCCCGCGTCGCGGATGGCGTCGATGTCGATCGCGGCCGGCAGGTCGTCGACGTAGTTGGCGAGGAAGTCGTACTCCCCGGTGGTGTCGGCGGCCCGCGCCCGCGCGTAGGTGATCCGGCGGACCTCCTTGAGCCCTGCGGCGAGGATGGCGTTGGCCCGGTCCTGGATCCACCGGGTCACGTCGGTGTCGGCCGGCCCACCGTTTGTGGGGTTGTACTTGAAACCGCCGTCGTCGGGCGGGTTGTGCGACGGGGTGATGACGATGCCGTCGGCGAGCCCGCTGGTCCGCCCACGGTTGTGAGTGAGGATCGCGTGCGACAGCGCCGGGGTCGGGGTGTAGCCGTCGCGGCTGTCCACCAGCACTGTGACCCCGTTGGCGGCGAGCACCTCCAGGGCGTCCACAGCGGCCGGCGCGGAGAGCGCGTGGGTGTCCCGGGCGAGGAAGAGCGGCCCGTCCAGCCCCTGCTCACGCCGGTAGTCGCAGAGCGCCTGGGTGACCGCGAGGATGTGGTCGGAGTTGAACGCGTTGCGCAGGCTGGAGCCGCGGTGGCCGGAGGTGCCGAAGGAGACCTGCTGGGCCGGGTCCGCGGGGTCCGGATGCTCGGCGTAGTAGGCGGTCACCAGGCGCGGCACGTCGACCAGGTCGGCGGGCTCGGCGAGCTGGCCGGCACGGGGGTGGGTCACTGCGGGATCCTCCTCGGGGAGTGCCTGTCGGTCACGGCACGACCTTCTGGCCCTTGCCGATCACCACGATGCCGTTGTCGGAAACGGTGTAGCGCTGCCGGTCCTTCTCCAGGTCGACGCCGATCTCGACGCCCTCCGGGACGAACACGTTCTTGTCAAGGATGGCCCGCCGGACCACAGCGTGCCGGCCGATCTCCACACCCTCCATCAGCACCGAGCCCTCGACGTGCGCCCAGGAGTGCACCCGCACCTTCGGCGAGACGATCGAGTTCTCCACCAGCGAGCCGGAGATCACCACACCCGGGGAGACCATCGAGCCGACCGCCCGGCCGACCCGCTCACCCCACTGGTGCACGAACTTCGCCGGCGGCCACGGCGGCTGCTCCGTGTAGATCGGCCAGTCGAAGTTGTACATGTTGAACACGGGGTGCACGTTGATCAGATCCATGTGCGCGTCGTAGAACGAGTCGAGCGTTCCCACGTCCCGCCAGTAGCCGCGATCACGGTCGGTGCTGCCCGGTACCTCGTTGTCGCGGAAGTCGTAGACGTTGGCCTCGCCGCGCTCGACGAGCATCGGGATGATGCTGCCGCCCATGTCGTGCTTGCTGGACTTGTCCTCGGCGTCGCGCTCGACCGCCTCGCAGAGTGCCCGAGTGGTGAAGACGTAGTTGCCCATCGAGGCGTAGATCTCGTCCGGCGCGTCGGGCAGACCGACCGCGTCGGTGGGCTTCTCGCGGAACGCGCGGATCCGCTTGCCGTCCTCGCCGACCTCGATGACGCCGAACTGGTCGGCCATCGACAGCGGCTGGCGAATGCCGGCCACTGTCACCGCCGCGCCGGAGGCGATGTGGTCCTCCACCATCTGCCGCGGGTCCATCCGGTAGATGTGGTCGGCGCCAAAGACGATCACGTAGTCGGGCTGCTCGTCGTTGATCAGGTTGAAGCTCTGGTAGATGGCGTCGGCCGAGCCGGCGAACCACCACGGGCCACGACGCTGCTGCGCCGGCACCGGGGTGACGTAGTTGCCGAGCAGCGTGGACATCCGCCAGGTCTTGGTGATGTGTCGGTCGAGGGAGTGGGACTTGTACTGGGTCAGCACGACGATCTTGAGATAGCCGGCGTTGGCCAGGTTGGAGAGGACGAAGTCGACCATGCGGTACATCCCGCCGAACGGGACGGCCGGCTTGGCCCGATCCGTGGTGAGTGGCATCAGGCGCTTGCCCTCCCCACCCGCCAGGACGATCGCGAGCACCTTGGCAGCCATGCCCCGACGCTATCCACCCGCGTCGGACTTCACCACTCGTACGGGGAGTCTTCTGCACTAGGGTGCGGGGTCATGACGGAACCCACCCCGCTGCGCGTCGATCTGCTCACCCGCGAGTACCCGCCGGAGGTCTACGGCGGCGCGGGCGTGCACGTCGAGTACCTGGCTCGGGAGTTGCGCAGCCTCGCCGACGTACGGGTGCACTGCTTCGGCCTGCCGCGCACCGAGCCGGGCGTCACCGCGTACGCCGAACCGCCGGGCCTCACCGGCGCGAACGCCGCGCTGCGCACGATGGGTGTGGACCTGGAGATGGCCGCCGGCGCGGCCGGCACCGACGTGGTGCACAGCCACACCTGGTACGCGAACCTGGCCGGCCACACCGCGAAGCTGCTGCACGGGGTGCCGCACGTGGTGACCGCCCACAGCCTGGAGCCGCTGCGGCCGTGGAAGGCCGAGCAGCTCGGCGGCGGTTACGCGCTCTCCTCCTGGATCGAGCGCACCGCGATGGAGGCCGCCGACGCGGTGATCGCGGTCAGCGGCGGGATGCGCAACGACGTGCTCACCGCGTACCCGCAGATCGACCCCGACCGGGTCCGGGTGGTCTACAACGGCATCGACACCGTCCAGTACGCCCCGGATCAGGGCACCGACGTGCTCGACCGGCTCGGCGTCGACCCGTCCCGCCCCAGCGTGGTCTACGTGGGCAGGATCACCCGGCAGAAGGGGCTGCCGTACCTGCTGCGGGCCGCCCGGGAGTTGCCGGCGGACACCCAGCTCGTCCTGCTCGCCGGCGCGCCGGACACCGCCGAGATCGCCGCCGAGGTGGAGGAGTTGGTCGCCGAGCTGCGGGCCAACCGTTCCGGTGTGGTCTGGGTGGCCGAGATGCTGCCCAAGCCCGAGGTGATCCAGGTGCTCACGCACGCCACGGTCTTCGTCTGCCCGTCGGTCTACGAGCCGATGGGCATCGTCAACCTGGAGGCGATGGCCTGCGAGACGGCAGTGGTGGCGACCGCGACCGGCGGCATCCCCGAGGTCGTGGCCGACGACGAGACCGGCCTGCTGGTGCCGATCGAGCAGGCCACCGACGGCTCCGGCACCCCACTGGAGCCGGACCGCTTCGTGGCCGACCTGGCGGCCGCGATCAACACGCTGCTCGCCGACCCGGCGCGCACCGAGCGGTTCGGCCTGGCCGGCCGGCGGCGCGCGGTACAGCACTTCTCCTGGGACGCCATCGCCCGGCAGACCCTGGAGGTCTACCGCTCCGTCGGCGCGGCCTGAGGCAGACGGACGTCAGATCGCCGTGCCCGGCGGAGACTTGAGCAGCGACGTCGCCTCGGCAGCATGACCACCACGCCCGTTCCGTAGCGCGCTGGCCGCGATGCGGATGAGGTCGATGTTGACCCCGGCGGCGCCACTCGGGTCGTGCACCTTCAGCTTCACGTCGAGGCTCACCGCTGTCTCACCCCAACCCTGCGCCTCAAGGTTGAGGTGAGCCACCTTCTGCGACGCGAGATGTGGCAGGTAACCGAGCGGGGCCACCTCGACGCTGTCCGCCTCCGAGAGGGCGTTGAGCTTGGACTGCTTCTTGGTGTTGGGGTTCTCGACCAGGTTGCGGAAGTCCTCGGTGCCGCCCAGATTGACCTGGTAGGAGCTGACCAGCGTCAGGCCGCGCTCCTTCAGGAGCCGCAGCAGCGCGTTGTGCAACACCGAGGTGCCGAACTGGCTCGCCAGGTCGTCGCCGAGCAACGGCAGACCGGCAGCCTCGAAGCTGTCCAGCAGCTGTGGATCGCGGGCGACCGGGTCGGCGGTGGTGTTGATGAAGGCGACGCCCGCCGTGTGGGCCGCCTCGGCGTACGCCCGGGCAGTCTCCGGTCGGCCACTTGGCGCCGAGTAGAGCAGCACCTCCGCCCCTGCCAGCGCCGCTGCCACCCGCTGCACCTCGCTCGCGTCGACGAGGCCCTTCGTGACCGGCACACCCGCTCTGGGCAGGTCGCAGTTCAGCCGGGGGAAGTTGTTGGGCGCCAGGAAGATCGCCTCGGTCAGGTCCCGACCGATCTTCTCCTCGGAGGTGGCGAAGGCCGCCACGATGTCGATGTCCCCCACCCCGAGGCCGTCGATCATCGGCCTGCGGATTCCGACCAGGCTGCCGCCCTGGCGGTAGAGAGCAAGCCCCTGCACCAGTGCGGAGGTGTTGTTACCGACACCGACGACCGCGACCTTCACCCGTTCGATCATGGCGGGAGGCTACGTCACCTCCGGTTCGGCGGTCCGCCCCGGCGAGACCGTCAACGGTGCCGAAAGTTCGGTCACGACGGCCAATCCCCCGAAGGTCCACCGCGCTGACTGGTTCCCCCCGCACCGGCCCGCCACCATCCGCCAGGGAGACCAGGTGGCGGCCGTCAGGCGACACCGAGGGTGGTGGCGAGCTGGACGATGCCGGCGGGCGCGTCGGCGGAGCGCCACACGACGGTGACCAGCTTTCGTACCGCCGGCCGGTCGTGCACCTCACTTCGGGCGGTGCGCTCCGCGTCGAGGACCGCCCGGCCCGCGCGGTGCATCTCGCCGGCCAGGGCGTACACCCGGGCCACATCGAGGAGGTATGCGGCCCGGTGCTCGGGCGACAGGCTCCGCCACTCGTCGCCGGTCACCAGCCGCTCGTGCCGGGCCGTCGCCACGGTGACGTCGCCGAGGGCCGCATCGGCCACCACCCGGGCCGCCTCGACCGCCGCCTGACCGAAACCCCCGACACCGAAGACCGCACCGCCAGAGCCCGAACCCTCGGAGCCAGCACCACCCCCGGAGCCGTCCGGGCCGACGGCTCGGGCGATCATCTCGGCCTGGTCGAGTGACTGACGGGCGACGCGTCCGTCTCCCCCGCCTGCCGCGGCGAGGGCGGCTTGAAGAAGCAGCGTCCCGCGTAGTCCCACGCTGGCTGGGGACACACCGCCGACCCCGTGCGCGCCGATGCGGTCCGCGGCGACGAGCGCGGCGTCCAGCGCGGAGCGCCGTCGACCACGGGACCGCAGGGCCTGACTCAGTGACACGGTGGCGAGGCCGGCCAACTGCGGGTCGTGGGTCGCCAGGGCGGCGGTCATTCCACGGTCGGCGGCCAGCCAGGCCAACTCCCCCTGGTCGACCTTGACCAGCACCAGCGCGACGAGTGCGTACACCGACACGAGCAGCGCGTCCGTCGCGATGGGGCGAGCGGCGTGCGCTTCGCGGACGGCGTCGAGCAGACCGGGCAGCAGTGCCAGCAGGGCCGGGTACCGCGCGTGCCGATAGCTCTGCTCGGCATGCTCCAGCCGAGCAGCCAACTCCTCCACCAGCGGCGGTCGGTCCGCGCCCGGTAGCTGGTAGCGGGCCAGCGCCGTCCGGACCCCGTCCAGCCCGGCAACCGGAGTCGGCCGCGCGGGCCGGGCCGCCAGCAGGACCTCCACGTCGATGCGCAGCGTCTCGGCGACCTCCCGGAGGTTGGACACCCGCTCCAACCGGCGTACCCCACGCTCGACCTTGTCCACCCAACTCTTCGACTTGCCGAGCCGGTCGGCGAACTGCTGCTGCGTCATGTTCCGCCGGACCCGCCACTGCGCGACCCGGCGACCCACCGGCAGCTCGTTCACCGCCGGCCCGTCGCGCTCACCGCAGGACCCCAATCACAACCAGCACGAGTACGACCACCGCGATCGCGATGCCGTAGGCGTACTGCCGCCGGGTGAGCGGCGCCCGCGTCGGCCGGGCTGGAGCGCGCACCCGATCCCCGTCCGGCTGCGGAGGTCGCGCCCCGGCAATGGGGTACGCGGGCGGCAGCGGCCCGTCCGGCAGTCGCTCGTCCAACTGTGCCTCCTCGGGGCGCGACGAATTGATGGGTGATGGAGGTACCGACTGCTGGGAGTGGTTGGTGATGGGGGATGCAGGTCAGAGGCGGTATGACACGGGAAGCCACCCGCCCCTGATGAGGCACTCCGCTGCTGACGAGAGGACCTCCGACATAGTCCAACTTAGGACCCTAAGTAGCCAGGGTCAACACAGGGTCCAGACTGTGTCGCGCGTGGTGAGACTCTGTACAGGCTGACGAGAGGTGGTCCCACCATGCCCCGCAAGCCTGTCTACGAGCAGGTCGTCGATGACATCACGACGTCGATCCGAAGCGGCACCCTCAAGCCCGGCGACAAGCTGCCAACCATCGCTGAACTCGCCCGCCAGTACAACTCGTCCGACAACCCGATCAAGCGGGCTCTGTGGATCTTGGATGAGCGGGGCTGGATCGAGGTGCACCAGGGCAAGGGGTCGTTCGTGGCGCCGAACCCGCCCGCCTGACTCCGTTCTGCCCCTCACCCGGCCTAGATCCACTCGGGTTTCAGGAAACCGTCGCATCTGGGTCGCGCCGACACCGCCGCTGCATGACGCTGGAGTGGCTGTTCGTCAACGCCCGCACCGCCTCGTCGATCATGGAGTTGTGGTGGGTGACGAAGTGCTAGTTATAGCGTCAAAACAGGCACCACAACTCCATGATCGACGGGACCAACCTCGATCTTGCACTTTCTGTCGTCGAAATGCGCGGAATGCTCTTTATATCGCGACAGAAAGTGCAAGATCGCGGAAAGGACGGAGCGAAGGAAGTCCTCCGCCGGCAACGCCTCGTCCAGCTCCTCGATCCGGTCGAAACGGACCGACACCTCGGCGTACACGATGGGGTTGATCACCAGGTTGCCCGCGGCCCCGGGTTTCGGCACCGTGGACTCGAACGATGCGGAGGGCACCGCCCTCCTCGACCACATCAACCTCGTCGCCCTCGTGCAGGTTGTATCGAGCCCGCAGCGCCGCCGGGATCGTCACCTGGCCCTTGCTGTTCAACCGCATGCTCTGCACCTCCGTCACGTAATACTGCCGATACGTGACACTTCTCGACGCGCGGTCTGAGCGATGTCGCCGCGGGGAGCTGGGAGGAGTAGCGGGTGGGGTGCTTGGCCGCGCGCGAACGGATCTCGCGCAGTAGGTTGGCGGGGTGACTGGACGGTTCCCGATCGAAGACGTCTCCCCTGTCGTCTCGTGCGGGCGATACCCGGCCAAGGCGGTGGTCGACGAGCCCGTTCCGGTGTCGGCGCGCGCCTACCGGGAGGGGCACGACGCGCTGGGCTGCAACGTGGTGTGGGCTGGTCCGGACGGCGCGAGCCGGCCGTTCACCCGGATGCGCCCCGGCGAGCCCGGCCAGGACCGCTGGCACGCCACCATCGCACCGGACGCCGTCGGCTCGTGGACCTTCTCCGTCGAGGCGTTCCAGGACCCGTACCTGACCTGGCAGAACGCGGTGACCAAGAAGATCGCCGCCGGGCAGGGGCCGGAGGACCTGGCCAACGACCTGGCCGAGGGCGCGCGGGTGCTCGCCGCCGCCCGGGGCCTCGTGCCGACCGCCGATCGGCCCCGGGTCGCCGACGCGCTCACCGCGCTGGTCGACACCGACCTGCCGCTGGCGCAGCGGGTCGACAGGGCGCTGGCCCTGGCCGACCTGCTCTGGGAGCACCCGGTGCGGGAGCTGGTCACCGCCGGTGACACGTACTCGATCTGGGTTGACCGCAAGCGGGCGCTCTACTCGGCCTGGTACGAGTTCTTCCCCCGCTCCGAAGGAGCGGCAGACGGCCGGTCCGGCACCTTCGCGACCGCCACCGAGCGGCTGCCGGGGGTGGCCGCGATGGGCTTCGACGTGCTCTACCTGCCGCCGATCCACCCGATCGGCCGGGTCAACCGCAAGGGCCCGAACAACGCGCTCACCGCCGGGCCGACCGACGTGGGCTCGCCGTGGGCGATCGGCGCCGCCGAGGGCGGCCACGACACGATCCACCCCGATCTGGGTACGCCGGCGGACTTCCGGGCCTTCATCCAGGCGGCGGCGGCACAGGGCCTGGAAGTGGCGATGGACCTGGCGTTGCAGTGCGCGCCGGACCACCCCTGGGTCACCGAGCACCCGGAGTGGTTCACCACCCGGGCCGACGGCAGCATCGCGTACGCGGAGAACCCGCCGAAGAAGTACCAGGACATCTACCCGGTCAACTTCGACAACGACCCGGAGGGCATCCGGGCCGAGGTGCTGCGGGTGGTGCTGCACTGGGTCGGCGAGGGCATCCGGATCTTCCGGGTGGACAACCCGCACACCAAGCCGTTCGACTTCTGGCACTGGCTGATCGCCGAGGTGAAGGCGGTCGACCCGGACGTGCTGTTCCTGGCCGAGGCGTTCACCCGGCCGGCCATCATGCACGGCCTCGGCAAGATCGGCTTCACCCAGTCGTACACCTATTTCACCTGGCGCACGACGGCGGCCGAGATGCGGGCGTACTGCGAGGAGCTGATCGAGGCGGCCGACTACATGCGGCCGAACTTCTGGCCGAACACCCCGGACATCCTGCACGAGTCGCTGCAGCACGGCGGCCCACCGATGTTCAAGATCCGGGCGGTGCTGGCCGCGCTGCTCTCCCCCTCCTGGGGCCTGTACGCGGGCTACGAGCTGTTCGAGCACGTGGCCCGACCGGGCGCCGAGGAGTACCTGGACAACGAGAAGTACCAGCTGCGACCCCGGGACTGGGCCGGCGCCGAGGCGCAGGGCCGCTCGCTGGCGCCGTTCCTGGCCACCCTCAACCGGGTACGCCACCACAACCCGGCCCTGCACCAGCTCCGCAACCTGCGCTTCCACGAGATCGACAACCCGGCGCTGCTCTGCTGGTCGAAGCACGACCCGGAAACGGGCAACACCGTCATCGTGATCTGCTCGTTCGACCCGCGCGTCGTGCAGTGGGGCAACACCACCCTCGACATGCCGGCGCTCGGCTTCGACTGGCACGAACGGTTCACGGTGCACGACGAGCTGACCGGCACCAGCTACGACTGGGGTCAGCGCAACGCGGTACGGCTCGACCCGTACCTGCAACCCGCGCACGTGTTGACAGTGCGTCGCCCGACCCCGCCGACCCCGCCGGAGCCGGCGGGCGCCGAGCCGGCCGACCTCACCGTCGCCGAGGTGCCGGACGACCTTTCCGGCGGCACCGCGCCGACAGCTCCCGTCCCGACACCTCCTGCGCCGACACCTCCTGCGCCGACAGCTCCTGCGCCGACAGCTCCTGCACCGACGCCTCCTGCTCCGGCGCCTCCTGCGTCGACAGCTGCCGCGTCGACAGCTCCCGTTCCGACTCCGCCCCGCCGGTCGGGCCCGGTTCCGACCCCACCGCGCCGAGCGGCCACCCGCCCGTCCGCCCCCGTACCGACCGACGCCGCTCCGAAGGACGACCGATGGACCAGCTGATCTCCGGCGCGACGCACGACCCGCACGCGCTGCTCGGCGCGCACCCCGCCGACGGCTCGACGACGATCCGCACGATGCGCCGGGGCGCCGGCGACGTCGCCCTGATCGTCGGCGACGAGCGGCACCCGATGAAGCGGGTGCACGACGTGGGTGTCTTCGAGGCGCAGGTCGACGGCACCGTGCTCGACTACCGGGTGGAGGTCGACGGCACCGCCCACGACGACCCGTACCGCTACCCGCCGACCCTCGGTGAGCTGGACCTGCACCTGATCCGCGAGGGCCGGCACGAGCGACTGTGGGAGGCGCTCGGCGCCCGGGTCTTCGACGAGGGCGTGGCGTTCAGCGTCTGGGCGCCCAACGCCCGTGGGGTGCGGGTGATCGGCGACTTCACCGGCTGGGGTCCCGACGACGGCTGGCCGATGCGGTCGCTCGGCTCCAGCGGGGTGTGGGAGCTGTTCGTCCCCAACGCCCGGGCCGGGGCCCGCTACAAGTACCGGGTGCTGGGCGCCGACGGGCAGTGGCGGGACAAGGCCGACCCCCTCGCCGCGTACGCCGAGGTGCCGCCGGCCACCGCCTCGGTGGTGCACCACTCGACGTACCGGTGGGACGACGCGGACTGGCTGGCCCGGCGGGCCGAACGACAGCCGCACCAGGAACCGATGAGCGTCTACGAGGTGCACCTTGGTTCGTGGCGGCCCGGCCTGGGCTACCGCCAACTGGCCGAGCAACTCACCGCGTACGTGACCGAACTGGGCTTCACGCACGTGGAGTTCCTGCCGGTGATGGAGCACCCGTTCGGCGGCTCCTGGGGCTACCAGGTGACCGGCTACTACGCGCCGACCTCCCGATTCGGCGACCCGGACGAGTTCCGCCACCTCGTCGACCGGCTGCACGCCGCCGGCATCGGCGTACTCCTGGACTGGGTGCCCGCGCACTTCCCGAAGGACGAGTGGGCCCTCGCGCGCTTCGACGGCACCCCGCTCTACGAGCACCCCGACCCGCGGCGCGGCGAGCACCCCGACTGGGGCACGTACGTCTTCGACTTCGGCCGCAACGAGGTACGCAACTTCCTGGTCGCCAACGCGCTCTACTGGTGCGACCAGTTCCACGTCGACGGGCTGCGGGTCGACGCGGTCGCCTCGATGCTCTACCTGGACTACTCCCGCAACCACGGCGAGTGGGCCCCGAACAAGTACGGCGGCCGGGAGAACCTGGAGGCCATCGCGCTCATGCAGGAGGTGAACGCGACCGTCTACAAGCACCACGCCGGCGTCGTCATGATCGCCGAGGAGTCCACCGCCTGGCCGGGCGTCACCCGCCCCACCGCCGACGGCGGGCTGGGCTTCGGGTTCAAGTGGAACATGGGCTGGATGCACGACACCCTGCTCTACACCTCGAAGGACCCGATCTACCGCCAGCACCACCACCACCAGCTCACCTTCTCCCTGGCGTACGCCTGGAGCGAGAACTACGTGCTGCCGATCAGCCACGACGAGGTGGTGCACGGCAAGGGCTCACTGGCCGGCAAGATGCCCGGTGACACCTGGCAGCGGCTGGCGAACGTGCGGGCGCTGCTGGCGTACATGTGGGCCCACCCCGGCAAGCAACTGCTCTTCATGGGCTCCGAACTGGCCGACGACCGGGAGTGGAGCGAGGAGCGCGGCCTCGACTGGTACCTGCTGCACGACCCGGCCCGCGCCGGCGTGCAACGACTCGTCGGTGACCTCAACCGGGTCTACCGGGAAACTCCGGCGCTCTGGGCCCAGGACACCGAGCCGGCCGGGTTCCGCTGGATCGCCGGCGACGACGTCGCCAACAACACCGTGTCGTTCGTCCGGATCGCCCCGGACGGCTCGACGCTGGTGTGCGTGGCGAACTTCTCCGCCCAGCCACTGCACGACTACCGGATCGGCCTGCCGGCCGGCGGGACGTGGACCGAGGTGCTCAACACCGACGCCCACCACTACGGCGGTTCCGGGGTGGGCAACATGGGTGCGGTGCACGCCGAGGACGTGCCGTGGCACGGAATGGTCGCCTCGGCGGCCCTCCAGGTCCCCCCGCTCGGTGCCATCTGGCTCCGCCAGGGCTGACCCGTGCCGCCACCGGCACCGGCCGAACACCCGGCCGGCCTGGACCGTGGCGACGACAAGCTCGGGGGAAAGAGCCTTACGGCAGATATGTCTCTCGCTGTACTAGCGTTGGTGGTGTGAACAGTCGTCCTGCGAGGTATGAGCCGTTGACGATGGCGCGTATGGGCGTCCTGCTCGTCGGCCGCGACGACACACAACGGTGGCGTCTGGTGGCGGAGTTCCTGGAGGAGTATGGCTGGGAACCGCCCGAGCGCCGCGTTGACCTGCTCACCCAAGAGCCACCGTCTACGGGTGACGAGCGTTGGGACGTGTTCCTTGCGGCAATGACGGAGCACCTTGCCGCCAAGGACGGGTGTGGCGCGCCTGCGTGGGTTGAGCGGCGGACGCTGCGGCGGTTCTGGTTCCCCTTCAACACGCCCGCTGCCCGGGTCGACGCGGTCGTTCACGCGCCTGCGGCGTTCCGGCGGCGAGGCGTGTTCGTCTCTCCGCAGGAGTTGAAAGTCGCATGAGCCTCGACGACCCCCTGCTGGATCGGGCGGCGATCGAAAACGCCCTACGCAGACTCGGCGACCGGTTAGCCAAGAGAGGTGTGGTCGCTGACCTGTACATCTTTGGCGGGGCTGCCATGGCGCTGGCATACGACGCGCGGCGAGCAACCCGGGACATCGACGCGGTGTTCCAACCACACGGCATCGTGCTCGATGAAGCGCGGGCTGTCGCGGATGAACTCGGCCTACCGCATTGGTGGCTGAACGAACAAGCCAGCGCATACGTCGCCGCCGGGGGCGACGCAGCAGCGCCGCGCGTCTTCGACCACCCAGGCCTACGGGTCTCGGCAGCGTCCCCGGAACACCTGCTCGCCATGAAAGTGCTCGCCGCGCGACGTCGGGACGCCGAAGACATCCGATTCCTGGTGGAGCATCTCGAGTTGACCACTACCGAGCAGGTGCTCAGCCTCTGTGCCGAGATCTTCCCTGAAGAAGAGGTGCCAGGCCGGGCAAGACTCGTGCTTGAGGACGTGTTCGAAGGCCGGTAACTCGTCTTCGTGGCCAACGGGCGTGGTCAGACCAGGCCGGCGTCGCGCAGCAGCTGCCACAGGCCGGCGCCGTCCGGGGCGGAGAGCCACTTCTGCCCCACCGGTCCCGCCGACGACGCACCTGCCGGGGCAGGCAGGCTACCGGCCAGCACCGACTGCGTCGGGGAGAGCCGACGGATCGCCACCCCGGCGACGTTCTCCGGGTGGGCGGCGGCGAACTCGCGGTAGATCTCCTGGTCGTGCTGCCCGTCGTCGCCCACCAACAGCCACTTCACGTCGGGAAACTCCTTGGCCATCCGGGCCAGGGTGACCCGCTTGTGCTCCCGCCCGCTGCGGAACCACCGGTCGGCGGTCGGACCCCAGTCGGTGAGCAGCAGCGGCCCGGCCGGATAGAGGTGCCGGGACAGGAAGCGGGTCAGCGTGGGCGCCACGTTCCAGGCCCCGGTGGAGAGGTAGAACACCGGTGCGCCGGGGTGCGCGGTGACCAGCCGCTCGTAGAGCACCGCCATGCCGGGCACCGCGTTGCGGGCGTGCTCGTCGAGCACGAACGTGTTCCATGCGGCGAGCAGCGGCCGGGGCAGCGCGGTCACCATCACCGTGTCGTCGATGTCGGAGATGATGCCGAACTTGACCTCCGGGTCGAGGATGCGCACCGGGGCGTCGACCGGCTCGGCGTCCGGGACACTGAGCCGGACCGTACCCCAACCGGGCGGCAGGTCCGCCTCGACCAGGGTGTCGACGAAGCCGCTGCGGTCGGCCCGCGTCTCGTGCCGCACCCCGCCGGCCTCGATGGTCACCGTGACGTGCTTGTTCGGCAGCGTCGTGAAGCTGCGCCAGCCGCGAACCTTGTCCAGCCGACCCCGCTGGCGGGTGTCCGGACGGCCCAGCAGCACCCGACACATCACGCGCACCCAACCCGGCGCGCCGTAGCCGGTGTACGCGACGATGTTGACCCGCCAGCCGGTGCGCCGCAGCCGGCGCTCGACGAGCTGGTGAACGGCGTCCTCGATCCGCGCAGCCCGGTGCAGGTTCGGAACGGCCAGTTGGCCGGCGGGAGTGGGTGGCACGCGCCAACCCTGCCACACGTCGACAGCCACGGCCACGCGAGCCGAGCCCGGCAGCGCGCTGCGGCCCGGCCACCGTGGAGACGATCCAGCCCCACCCCGGCTACGCCGATCCACCTCGGCGACCCGGCCGAACGTGAAACACTCCGGTCGGGACGACGACGGGGGCGTTGGTCGTGTCGCATCCAGAGCACCACCGTGGGCGATGGCGCCCGCGACTCGATCGGCCGGCGCTCGTCGCGCTGCTGTTCGGGCTCGCCGGTGTCGTCTACCGGCTGGTCCTGACGCTGTTCACGGTGCCGGTGTCGAACAGCGACGAGGCGACCTTCGGGCTCGCCGCGCTGCACATCGGGCAGGGCCGGGAACACCCGGTCTTCCTCTACGGCCAGCACTACATGGGGATGCTGGAGTCGTACCTGGCCGCTCCCCTGGTGGCGGTGGCCGGGCCGAGCTGGCCGGTGCTGCGCCTGCCGATGCTCGCCCTGTACGCGATCTTCCTCTACCTGATCCACCGGTTGACCCGTCGGCTCGGCACCCCGTGGTTCGCCGCCTTCGTGGTGGGTCTGCTCGCGCTCGGGCCGGAGCGGGTGGTGCGCGACCAGCTCACCGTCGTCGGTGGGCGGCCGGAGGTGAAGCCGGCGGTGCTGCTGATGCTGTTGATCACAGTGGGGTTGGCGGCCGGCACTGTCCACCGCCGACGGCTCGCGATCGGTCTGTTCGGGCTGCTCGTCGGACTGGCCGTCTGGTCGGACTGGCTGATCCTGCCGTACCTCGCGGTGGCCGGGTTGGCACTGGTCTGGGCGGTACGGCGGGAGTTGCTCGGCTGGTCCGGTCTGATGCTGGTGGCGGGGGTGGTCGTCGGTGTGGCCCCGATGATCGTGGACAACCTGCGGGCCGGGCCCGGTGAGGACTCGCTGTCGGTGTTCCGGGAGATCAGCACCAAGGCCGGGCCGCAGCCGCCGTGGTCCGACCGGATCCGGGGCGGCCTGCTGGAGGGGGTGCCGCTGGCGCACGGGCTCTGCCCGGTGGACGGCTGCGGACGCTGGCAACAGTGGTTCGGCGTGCTGTACCCGGTGCTGCTGCTGGCCGGCGCGGCACTCGCTGTGCTCGCGTACCGTCGCGCCGTCGGGGCGCCCCACGGGGAGCGGGTCGGACGCGGGGCCGGGGCGCTGCGTGGGGAGCGGGTCGGGCCGGTCGTGCAGCTCGCGCTGATCGCCGGCGCGGCGTTGACACTGCTGTCGTACGTGCGCAGTCCGCTCGCCGCGACCAGCCCGCTGGACAACGCCCGCTACCTGTCGGTGCTGCAACTGTCGCTGCCGGCGGTGCTCTGGCCGCTCTGGGTGGCGGCGCTCACCGCCTGGCGGGGCACCAGCAGCGTGCTGGGACGGCTCACCGGCGCGCTGTCCGCCGCCGTGCTGGCCGCACTGACCGCGACCACCCTGGTGATCACCGTGCTGTTCGCGGCCACCGGCACCGCGGCGTCGCGGACCGAGGAGCGCCAGGCCCGGGAGTTGGCCGCCGCCCTACGCGCCGACGGACCCCACGAGGTGTACGGGGACTACTGGACCTGCAACCGATTGATCTTCAACACGGATGAGTCGGTGGTCTGCGGGGTGCTCGACGGGGACCTGTCGCCGGGACAGAACCGCTACCGGCCGTACTGGCGGCAGGTGGGGCGAGCCGAGCGGCCGGGCTACGTGGTGGAGATCGACTCGCCGATGGACCGGCGGCTGCGCCGGCTGCTCGCCGACCGGGCCGACACCGCGCCGGCGCGGGAGGTCGGCGGCTATCGCGTGTACCACCCCGACACCCCGGTGCGGCCCTGGCGGTAGGGGCTGGTCGTACGCTGGCCGGGCCGGCGCGTGGGCGCCGCAGTTTCGCCCGTCGAGGAGACCCATGCTCATCCTGTTGCCGCCCTCGGAGGGGAAGGCCGACGCCGGCACCGGACGGCGTTGGGCCCCGGACCGGCTCTCGCTGCCCGAGCTGAACCCGGCCCGCCAGCGGGTGCTGGACGCCCTTGTGGCGCTGAGCGCCGGGCCGGACGAGGAGGCCGCGCGGGCGGCGCTCGGCCTCAGCGAGGGCCAGCGGGGCGAGCTGCGGCGCAACGCCCGACTGCGGGAGGCTGCCACCGCGCCGGCCGAGCGGCTCTACACCGGGGTGCTCTACGAGGCGTTGGACCTGGCCTCGTTGCCGGCCACGGCGCAACGGGCGGCCCGCCGGTCGATCCTGATCAGCTCCGGGTTGTGGGGCGCGGTCCGGTTGGCCGACCGGATCCCGCCGTACCGCTGCCCGATCGGCGCCCGCCTGCCCGACGTCGGGGCGCTGTCGACGTACTGGCGCAGGGAGCTGACGCCGGCGGTGGACGGCGCCGCCGGGCGCGGCCCGGTGCTGGACCTGCGCTCGGGCGCGTACGCCGCCACCTGGACGCCGCGCGGTGAGCTGGCCGAGCGCACGGTCACCGTGCGGGTTCTGCACGAACGGGAGGTCGACGGCGTGCCGGTCCGCTCGGTGGTCAGTCACTTCAACAAGGCGACAAAGGGGCGTCTGGTCCGGGACCTGCTCGTCGCCGGCGCCCGGCCGCGCACCGCCGCGGAGCTGGTGGGCGCCCTGCGGGAGTTGAAGCACACAGTGCTGGAGCACGACACCGCCGCGGGCCGGGTGCGCCAGCTGGATCTGGTGGTCACCGACCTGTAGGGGCACCGCAGCCGCAAGATTTGCTCAAGGCTGGGCCGGACCGGTTCCGTAACGGCGTGCCAGGGGCCACGGTAGGGCAACCCAGACTCCGACAAGGGAGCCTCCGTTGACCCACGAACCCGCAGTGCTCGACCGGCCCCACACCCCGACCGCCCCGTCCCCGCTGGGCTGGCTGACACTGGGCGACGCGTTCGAGGCTGCCTGCCTGCTGCGTTGCACACCACCACCGACCGCCGCCCGGCCCAGCGCGGTCCGTGCCGAGCACACAGCCGGGGTGGAGTTCAACCGGGAGGACGCCGCGCAGCGGATGCGGCAACTGCTCAACCGGCTCGACATCCCGGTCACCCACGAGGTGGCCGTCGGTGGCCTGCGTCGCCGCTACGAGCTGCACCGGCTGTGGGTGCCCCGGGAGCACCAGGGCGCGTACACCCGGATGTTGGACGCGGGCTGGTGGCAGGGGCGACGCGAGCTGCTCGGCGGGCCGCTGCCTGGCGCCTCACCGGCCCGTCGGCGGTTGGTGACCCGCCTGGCGGAGGCGGCCTGGCGTTCGGCGTTGCTGGCCGCCGGGCGGCACGTCCGCCGGCACATCCTCGGTGTCCGGCTCACCGACCGGGAGCTGGCCGCGGTGCTGATCCGGGGCGCGGCCGTGCTCGACGTGCCGGCCCGGCTCCGCCCCGGCACCGGTTGCTTCCTGGTCAGCGTGGCCGACGGCGCGGACCGGCAACGGATCCTGCGCAGCGCGGCGTTGGAGCCGGCGCGCGGGCCGATGGCGGAACCCGGGACGGCGCCCGGGGTGACCCCGGCGTCGGCACGGGGCGCGGGCGTGGCGCCGGCAGGTCGCGCCGCCTGCTGAGCGGGTTCCGACCGTCCGGGACACCGCCAACCCGGGCTTGCGCGCACCCGCCCGACGGCGCACAGTGCACCGCGTGAGTCGTACCTCGTCCCGCCGCGCCGGCCTGGCCACCCTGTCGACGGTCCTGCTGATCGCGAACCTGGCCGTCGCCAGCTGCCGGGACACCCCGACCGACCCGACGTCGATCCGGATCGCCACCGGCAGCCCCACCGCTGTCTACTACGCGTTCGGGCAGTCCCTGGCGGCCATCCTCAACCGGGAACTCCCCGACGTACGGGCCAGCGTGGTGGTCACCGCCGCCTCGGCGGAGAACGTTCAACTCGTCGGCTCCGGCGGGGCCGAGCTGGGCTTCACCCAGGCCGACGTGCTGCCCACCAGCACGACGGGAAGCCCCACTGTCGACGCCGTCGCCCGGGTGTACGACGACCAACTGCACCTCGTCACCACGAGCGGCGGCCCGGTCCGTACTGTCGCCGACCTGCGGGGCCGGCGAGTCTCCGTCGGCGCGGCCGGCTCGGGCACCGAGATCACCGCGACCCGGTTGCTGGAGGTGGCCCGCCTCGGTGGTGACGAGGTGCGCCGGGAACGGCTCGGACTGGACGATTCGGTGACGGCGCTGCGGTCCGGGCGGATCGACGCGTTCTTCTTCTCCGGTGGGTTGCCGGTCCGGGGCATCGAGGAGTTGGCCGAGGCCAGCGCCATTCGGATCGTGGACCTCAGCGAGTGGACCGAGCCGCTGCGCTCGCGCTACGGCCAGGTGTACGTCTCCCGGGACATCCCCCGCTCGGTGTACGGGGTGGACGCGGTGACCACCGTGGCCGACCCGAACTACCTGATCGTCCGGGCCGACCTGCCGGAGCCGTTGGTCCGTGAGGTGACCCGGCTGCTGATGGAACGCCGGGCCGAGCTGGCCGCCGCCCATCCGGCGGCGGGACGGATGAGCCCCCGCTCGGCGATCGTCACCGCGCCGCTGTCGCTGCACCCGGGCGCGGCGTCCTGGTACCGCGCCACCAAACCGTGACGGCCGGGCCTCACCGCGCCGGGGAGGGTCGCAGGTCGGCGGCCGGTTCCTCCTCCGCCGACTCCACCGCAAGGGTCGGCGTCGGGAACCACAGGGCGGCGATCAGCCCCCGCGACTCCCCCGGGCGCATGGTGAGCCGCCCGTCCGAGGCGTCCACCAGCACGGCGGCGATGGTCAGACCGAGCCCCGCCCCGTCCACGTTCTGCGCGTCCGGGGCCCGCCAGAACCGCTCGGTCGCCTGACCGAGCTGACTCTCGGTCATGCCGGGGCCGGAGTCGCGAACCTCCAGCGCCACCCCGCCGTCGCGGCGGGCCACCGTCACCGTCACCGCCCCGCCCGCCCCGCTGAACTTCACCGCGTTGTCGATGAGCGCGTCCAGCGCCTGGTCGACGGCGGTCGGCACGGTCTGCGCGTACGCCGGGGCGTCGGTCGTGGCCAGCCGCAACGCGACCGACCGGTGCCGGGCCAGCGGCGCCCACGCGGCCACCCGGGAGGCGGCCACCGCGGCGGCGTCCACCGTGACGCGCTCGTTCTCCTCCCGTTCGGCGCGGGCGAGGGTGAGCAGCGCGTCGAGCACCAGCGCGAGCCGGTCGGTCTCCTCCAGGGCCAGCCGGTGCTCGGACCGACCGTCCGGGTCGGTGAGGCTGGGCCCCAACTCCTCCACCCGCAGCCGCAGCGCGGTGAGCGGGTTGCGCAGTTGGTGGCTGGCGTGCGCGACGAAGGCACGCTGCCGGTCCATCACGTCGGAGACCACGTCGGCCATGTGGTTGAAGCTGGCCGCGAGGCGGCGCAGCTCCGGCGGTCCCAGCCGGTGCTGCACCCGGGCGCCCCGGTCGCCCTCGGCGATCTCGTGGGTGACCGCGTCCAGTTCGGTGACCGGTCGCAGCACCCAACCGGCCAGCCCGAACGCGGTGAGCACGCAGGCCAGCACGGCGAGCAGACCGGCCAGGGCGAGCAGCAGCCACCACGCGACGACGGCTCGGCGGATCGGGCCGGCCGGGGTCACGATCACCACCGCTCCGAGCACCTCACCTCCGTCGTTTATCGGCACCGCCACCACCACGGGGTCGGTCGTCCAGGGCCAGACCGACTCGGGGGCGCTGGTCTGCTGCCCGGACAGCGCGACGTCCAGCACCGTCGCGGTCCCCGGGCTGGCCTGCCACCTTGGCGACGAGACCGGGATGTTCCGGTCCCGGTCGACGATCGCGGCGCTGATCGCGTACAGGTCGTCGTAGCTGGTCAGCTCCGACTCGATCGGGCCAGGGCCGCCGTCACGCAACGCCGGACCGGCCAGCGAGGCGAACCGGGTGGCGTCGGCGAGCCGGTCGGCGCGGACCCGTTCGGTCTCGCGGCTGGCCATGGTGGCGGCCAGTGGGGTCTCCAACGCGATGAGGACGAGGACCATCAGCAGCAGATAGCTGATCACCAGGCGACGGCGCACGTCAGCTCCTCACGCGTCGCGCAGTCGGTAGCCGACGCCGCGTACGGTCTCCACCAGGCGGGAGTCGCCGAGCTTGCCGCGCAGCGAGCCGACGTGCACCTCTACGGTGTGCCGGTCGGCCCAGGTGGTGCCCCAGGCGTCGAGCAGGATCCGGTCGCGGGGCACCGCCACCCCGGGCTGGCGGGCCAGCGAGAGCAGCACGTCGAACTCCTTGCGGGTCAACGTGACGGCACGGCCCTCGACGGTCACCGTCCGCGCTGCCACGTCGATGCGGACCGGCCCGGCCTCGATGAGGTGCCGCTCGGGCGCCGCGTTCGCGGCACGGCGCAACACCGCCTCGATGCGGGCCTGCAACTCCACCATCGAGAACGGCTTGACCACGTAGTCGTCCGCGCCAAGGCGCAGACCCAGCACCCGGTCACGTTCCTCACCCCGGGCGGTCACCGCGATGATGCCGAGCTGACTGCTGCGCCGACGCAGCTCCCGGCACAGGTCCGTGCCGTCCCCGTCGGGCAGCGTCAGGTCGAGCAGCACCAGGTCACAGGGTGCGGCGGAGAGCGCGGCGGCAACGGTGGCGGCGTGCTCGACCTCGTACCCCCGGCGGGTGAGGGCGGAGGACAGCGCAGCGGCCACCCGGCGGTCGTCCTCCACCAGCAGGATCCGCACCCGTGCCCCCGTCCCTCGCAGCGCTGTTCTGCGAATGGTGGCAGAAGTGCGCGCGGACCGGGAGGCCGCCCACCCGCGCCGGGCGGGCTACCGGCCGCTACAGGCCGAAGGTGTCGTCGGCGGTGGCGTCCCGGACGCCGTCGGTGAACCCGCGGAAGCCCGGGTCCTCGTGGCTGGCCGGCACGCTGGTGACGCTGACCCCGCTGGCCTGGGTGACAGCGTCGACCAGGGCCGGATAGTCGATCTCGGCGTCCTGGAAGGCGTCGTCGTCCGCCTCGGCCAGGTTGATCACGTGCTGCACGTCGTCGGACGACGTGTCCGGGTCGTCGGCCCACTCGCCGCCAGCCTGGTAGCACTCGTCGTACAGCGCGCGCTGGCTGTCGGTCCAGTCATCGTCGTAGCTCTGCATCGCCCATCCCTCCGCGGCCCTTGACCTGAGCATGCCCGGCGGGAGGCGACGGGCGCGGCGGTACCGGCGAAAACCGGGCGGGCGCGCCGACCACGGCCCCGTACGCTGCTGTGGTGATCTACAAACTGCTGTCGAGCGCCGAATGGGACGACGCCCTCGCCGCCGGTGCCTTCACCGGCTCCGCGGTGGACCGGCAGGACGGCTTCATCCATCTCTCCGGCTCCGACCAGGTGGTCGAGACGGCACGGCGGTACTTCACCGGGGCGACCGGGGTGACAATGCTCAGCGTCGAGGAGGAGCGGCTGGGCGACGCGCTGCGGTGGGAGCCGTCGCGCGGCGGGCAACTCTTCCCGCACGTGTACGGCCCGCTGCCGGTCGCGGCGGTGGTGGCGGCGCGGGCGCTGCCGGCGGACCTTCCGGCCGCCGACGCGGTGGCCGCTCTGCTGGCCTGATCCGGTGGCCGCTCTGCTGGGGTGATCCGGTGGCCGCTCTGCTGGCCTGATCCGTGGTCGCCCTGCTGGCTGACACGGACGCGCCCGACCCGACAGTGTCGGGCCGGGCGCGATGCCGTACGGACGGAACTCAGTGGCAGAGCCGGTCGATCTCCTGCTGGAACCGGTCCATCGGGTTCGCCTCGGCCGGGCCGAGCAGGTAGGTCTTCAGCTCCCGGCGGGCCTCGGTCATCGGGTCGTCACCGGCCCGGGTGACCGACACGATCTTCTCCAGCTCACCGCAGTCCTTGGAGAGCAGGTACGCGGCCCGAGCCGTCGGGTACTCGCGGCGGAAGTCGTCCTCCGACAGGCCGGCCGGGTTGGCCACCACGTACGGCCGCTGGCTCTGCACGAAGTCGGACACCACACTGGACACGTCGCTGATCAGCAGGTCGGTCTGGTTGAAGCAGTCGAACAGCGCCGGCGTGCGGCCGGTGACCACCAGGTGCGCGGTGCCGTCCAGCGAGGACGCGTCCGGGTTGCCGCCGGCCGCGCGGATCGCCGTGACGATCCGGTCGTGCACGGCCTTCGCCGCCTTGGACCGCGACCCGGTGAGCGGGTGCGGCTTGTAGATCAGGCGGACCCGGGGATTCGTGGCGAGCAGCCCCTTGACGATCCGCTCACCCATCAGCACCAGCGAGGTGTGGTACGGGTCGTCGTCGAGCCAACCCTCCCAGGTGGGCGCGTACAGCACCGTGAACGGCCGGTCCACCGACTCGGCACCGAAGGTGTGCACCCCGGCGAGCTGCGGCCGGCCGATCTCGACGATGTCCGAGTCGAGCACCCCCACGCCGGCCCGCGCGTAGCGCTCCCGGCCGGCCAGGCCGGCGACCCAGACCTCGTCGTACACCTTGCTGTAGGGGTTGACGCTGGCCTGCTTGTCGCTGTCGCCGTGCCCGACGAAGACGTGCTTCGTACCCGGCTCGCGGAGCATGTGGATGTTCGCGCCGACGTTCGCGGAGTAGAGCGCCGCGCGGATGCCGCCGAGGTCGAGGTTCATGAAGTCGACGCCGGCCGGTACGCAGATCACCGGCAGCCGGGTGTCGGCCAGCTCCAGGAACGCCTCCCGGCTGCGCATCAGCACCACCGCGCGCTGTTCGAGCGCCTCGGTCGGGGCGAGCCACATGTTCGCCTGGTAGACGTCCTTGGCCGGGCCGGCGAAGTAGAGCGCCACCTCCGGCCGGTAGTTGTCCAGCCAGCGCTGGACCGCCGGCAGCAACGGACCCTGCCCGGCACCCCGACCCCGCAGCCAGGTCAGCGCGATGATGGCGCCCACCAGACCGGTCGCCACGACCGCCACCGCGCCGGCCACGAAGAACGGCGTCGGATCGTGCTGCACCGCGGCGGCCACGCCGGCCGGCACCAGCAGCAGGTTGAGCAGCGGCATCCGGTCACCGGCAACCGCCGCCGCCCAGGCGGGCGGCTGTGGGGCGCTGGACAGTGGACCCAGGTCGATGTTGCGCACCATGGCGGAGAGCGGGTTACGACGCTCGATCATTGTGGAGAGCGCACCCGCGAAGACCGACACGACCCACACCACGGCCGGTAGCACCAGCAGGAGGGTCAGCTCGCCGCCGCTGAGCCGCACCTCGGCGACGACCAGCAACACGGCGGCGAGGTCGCGGGTCAGCTGCCGGTACGACCAGTGCAGGCCCACCTTCTCCAACAGCAGTTGCGACGGCGGTGACCAGCGGGCGACGGCGAATTCGCCGATGATGGCGGCCAACCCGGCGACGGCGAACAGGCCGATCCAACCGAATACGCCACCGACGAGCATGACCAGGTAGGCCAGTACCAGCAGCGCACTCTGGGCGGCCACCCCGAGGCGTCCTGTCAACGTGCCGAACAAACGAGTTCGCTCCCTACGAGATTTCGTTGCGGGCGGTGCCCGTGATGGACCGACGTCACTCCCCCGTCGCGCAGCGGCTCAGTCGCGGCCGGCTCCGTGTGACTGCGACCTTAACGCGAGGGGACAGCTCGGTGTCGCTCGGGTATCCGGCACCATTTCGGGCAAAGTTCCGAACCGGGGCGCGCCCGACCCCACCACGGGGCCGGGCGCTCGGTGCGGGTGAAGCGCTCAGCCGACCCGCCGGAAGCAGGTCATCGCGCCGGGCGCCTTGCGCTTGGCGAACTCCTGGTAACCCAGCTGCGGCGCGGTGTCGCGGGCGTAGCGGTTGCCGTTGTAGACGCAGATGGTGCCCACGTCGAGGCGGTCCAGTGCCGGCGTCAACTCGGCCGGCGTCGGGCTGGCGGCGCCGTCCGCGAAGCCGGCGAGCAGCAGGCGGTCCTTGGCGAACTGGGAGCTGAGGTCGTACTCGACGAGGTAGAAGTCGCGGGGCAGCACGACCCGGACCTCGCTGGTGACGATCGGCGTGGTGCGCATGATCGTCTTAGGGGCGAGCAGCAGGCCCTGCGGACGGTCCAGGTCCTTGATCCAGAACGCGATCGCCTGACGCTGCTGCGGAAGCTTCCAGGTGGGGCGGTCGTGCACGTCGACCCAACTCTTCGGCGACCACATCGGGGTGGCGAACAGCGCGAACGAGGCGACCAGCAGCACCGCGATCCCCCCGGACGCCGCCCGGCGCAGCGCCCGGGTCGGTGCCGGCACGCGCACCGTGCAGAGCAGACCGATCAACGTCGGCAGGGCGAGCAACCACGGCACGCGCCAGAGCACCACCGAGATGCCGCTCAACGCGCTCAGCAACTCCAGCACGCCGGGCACGAACAACACGCTCAGCGCGAGGGCGGCGCCGGCGGCGAGCAGCGCGGGCGTACGCCGACGGGCGAGCAACGCGCCGCACCACAGCGCCAGACCGCTGATCACCCCGACCACGCCGAACAGCAGGGTTCGCCGGTAGGTGTACGCGGCGTCGAAGAAGGCGTCGTCCGCGCCCGTCGCGCTCATCCCGCCGAGCACCAGGCGGGAGACCACCAGCGAGCCGATCGGGTACGCGAGGGCGGCGACCGCCGCGACCACGGCCGCCTTCCACCGGCCGACCAGCAGCATGGCGAACCCGGCGGCGCCGACGAGCATCGGCAGGATGATCGCCGCGGTGTTGGTGAGCCCGATCGCGGTGATCGAGAGCGCCACGATGAGCAGCAGGCTGCGCCGCGACCGGTTGTCGAACCACTCGGTCAGGTAGAGCCACATCAGCGGGATGACCGCCGAGACGAACATGCCCTTGCCCTCGTGCAGCCGGGGAAGGTGGAACGTGCCCAGTGCGGCGTCCCCGCCCGCGACGAGGTAGAGGTACGCGATCGCCACGCTGAAGGCGAGCACCGGACGGCGCGGGGCCCACCGGTGCGTCAGCCGCCACAACGCCAGCGCTGCGAGCACCGCCATGATCGGCAGCAGCACGTACCAGAGTGCCGAGCTGGCGTGGATGCCGACGACGTTGGCGAACGCGCCGTCGAACACCTCGATCGACGGGATGGGCGGCTGCGAGCCCATCGACGGCAGCACGTTCTCGGAGAACAGGAAGTCGTTGAGCGGGATCAGGTCACGCTCGGCGATCCACACCGACTTGCCGACGTAGTAGACGTCGTCCGGGGTGTTGCGAGCCATGAAGAACGACGAGATGCCGACCAGGACCGACACGACCAGCGCGTACGCCGACTGCGCCGGGGTGGGTGCCGGGGCGGCCGGGGTGGGCGTCGGGCCACTCAGCCAGGACTGGCGCACCAGCAGCATCCCGCCGACGGCCGCGAGCAGGCCGGACACGGCCGGGATCCACCAGGAGACGTTGACGCTGGTGTTGGCCAGACCGGCGGAGACGGCGGCAACGGCGGCGGCGACCAGCACACCGATCAGCAGGCGACGGTCGGCGGCGGGCCGCGCGCTGACGGGCTCCTGTGCCGCCGGCGCGCTGTCGGCCGGGGTGCTGTCGGCCGGGGTGCGGCGGCGGGCGCGCAGCACGGCCACGACCGCGAGCACCACACAGGCCAGCAGCCAGATCCGGAAGGTGACCGACGGACGCAGGTCACCCAGGAAGGCCAGGTGGTAGAGCACTGTGAAGAGCGCGAACGCGATCACCGCGCCATCGGTGAGCACCGCCGGGGCGACGGCCACCAGCGCGCGTACCCGGGACAGCCCGGCGCGGGCGGCGGCGGGCCGGGATGCCTGCCCGGGCCGCGGCGTCGGATCCGGTTCGGCGGGCGCTACGGCGATGCTGTCGACGTTGGCCACGGGCGTCCTTACTCGTCAGGCGGATCAGGGGCATCGGCACGGTGACGGCCGGGTGTCAAGGGGGCAGCGTAGCGGAATCGGGCAGGGCGGCCGCTGCTGCCGGCGACCGAGTGTCGGAGGGCTGGTCAACCCGCCATCGGTGCCGCCCGGGGGCGGGGCAGCACGCTGTCGGCGCCGAGCCCGGCGGCCACGGATTCGACCAGGTTGTCGAGGTAGCCGTCGGTGAGTGGGAGACGGGCGATGGCGAGCCGCCAGTAGAGCGGCCCCACGATGAGGTCGACGGCGGCGTCCAGCTCCGTGTCGGCGGGCAGTTCGCCACGCTGCACGGCCCGGGTGACCAGGTGACCGCCGATCTCCTGCTGCCGGGCGCGCAGCACCTGACGCAGGGTCGCGTCGATGCTGGGGTTGCGGGCGGCCTCGGCCAGAAGATCCGGAATGATCTGCGACGCCAGTGGGTGGCCCAGCGCGTGCGCCACCGCCTGGAACAGCAGCGCGAGATCACCGCGCAGCGTGCCGGTGTCCAGTACGGGGAGCTTGCCGTGTGCCGCGGCGGCGACGACCTCCAGCACCAGATTGAGCTTCGAGCTCCACCGTCGGTAGATCGCCGTCTTGCTGACGCCGGCCCGCCGGGCCACCGCCTCGATGGAGAGCCTGCCGTAGCCGACCGCGGCGAGCTCCTGCATCAGCGCCCGGCGGATCGCCGTGGTGATCTCGTCGCGCAGCACCGCCGCGCCGGCCGGCGCCCGCCTCTTCTCGGTGGTCATCGAGGGCTCTTATCGCAGGTCACGCCGGACAGCGTAGCGCAACGACGGTACGGTTGCGTCCCGACGTGTTTCGGACTACTGTCCTCGCAGCGACGAGGCGGCGCCCCGCGCAAATTTCCCACTAGGATTCGATCGTCGCGAGCAACCCCCGTCTGCACGAAAGATCGGAGCGCCATTTCCATGGCCACCACCGCGCTGGTCGACCCCGACACGGGCCTGACCCAGGCGCAGCTGGCCGCTCGGCACGGGCTACGGGTCGCCGGTGAGCGACCCAGCCTCGTCGAGTACAGCCGCCGACTCTGGGCCTACCGGCACTTCATCGCCGCGTACGCCAACGCCAAGCTCGTCGCCTCGTACAGCAACGCCAAGCTGGGTCAGCTCTGGCAGGTGCTCACCCCGCTGACCAACGCGGCGGTCTACTACCTGATCTTCGGGGTGGTACTGGCGCAGAACGACAACATCCCGAACTTCATCGCCTACCTGACCACCGGGCTGTTCATCTTCAACTTCACCCAGAGCGCGATCCTGGCCGGCACCCAGTCGATCAGCAGCAACCTGGGGTTGATCCGGGCACTGCACTTCCCCCGGGCCAGCCTGCCGCTGTCCACCACGATCACCCAGTTCCAGCAACTGCTGGCCTCGATGGTGGTGCTGGTCGGCATCGTGCTGGTCACCGGTGAGCCGCTCACCTGGAAGTGGCTGATGCTGCTGCCCGCGCTGCTGCTGCAGGCGGTGTTCAACGCCGGCGTGGTGCTGTTCGTCGCCCGGCTGGGCGCCAAGGCGAGCGACCTGAAGCAGGTCATGCCGTTCATCATGCGGACCTGGATGTACGGCTCCGGCGTCCTCTACAGCGTCAGCCTCTTCGACCGGCTGCCCGGCTGGGCGACGACGCTTGTGCAGTACAACCCGCTGCTGGTCTACATCGAGCTGGCCCGGTACGCGCTGCTCGAGGAGGCGCCGCTGCTCAACGAGTCGCTGACCCAGCTCTGGCTGGTCGGCGCCGGGTGGGCGCTGGTCGCCGGCATCGGCGGTTTCATCTACTTCTGGCGCGGCGAACAGGAGTACGGCCGTGGTTGATCACTTCGACGCCCCCGTTGAGGCGAGCGCGACGATGACCCGAACCCAGGAGCGCATCCCGACAGTGGTCGTGGACGACGCGCACATCATCTACCGGGTGCACCAGGGCGCCGCCGGTGGCACCACGCCGGTGGCCGCGCTGCGCCGGCTGGTGAAGCGCACCCACGCGCCGAACGTGCGGGAGGTGCACGCCGTCAAGGGCGTCTCCTTCACCGCGTACCGGGGCGAGGCGATCGGGCTGATCGGCAGCAACGGCTCCGGCAAGTCCACCATCCTGCGGGCCATCGCCGGCCTGCTGCCGGTCAACCGGGGCGCCATCCACACCCAGGGGCAGCCGTCCCTGCTCGGCGTGAACGCCGCCCTGCTCAACGACCTCTCCGGGGAGCGCAACGTCACCCTCGGCTGCCTGGCCATGGGCATGCACCCCGATGACGTGGCCAAGCAGGCCGCGGGGATCATCGACTTCTCCGGGATCAACGAGCGGGGTGACTTCGCCAGCCTGCCAATGCGGACGTACTCGTCCGGCATGGCGGCCCGGCTGCGGTTCTCCATCGCCGCCGCCAAGAAGCACGACGTGCTGCTCATCGACGAGGCGCTCGCCACCGGCGACAAGGGCTTCCGCAAGCGCAGCGAGCAGCGGGTGCGGGAGTTGCGGGAGGGCGCGGGGACGGTGTTCCTGGTCAGCCACCAGCTCTCCTCCGTACGGGACACCTGCGAACGGACGATCTGGCTGGAATCGGGCCTCATCCGGATGGACGGTCCCACCGACGAGGTCATCCGGGCCTACGAGGCGTACGCGAACAGCAAGTAGAGTTCCGGCGAACGTCCGGCATCGACACGGCACCTGAGGACCGCGTCGCCCGCGTTGGGGCGACGCGGTCCGCGCGTTAAGGTTCATTCCGTCGCCGCTCGGGCGGAACCTTCCGTTAACGCATCCCTGAGAGTGAGGATCCGGCAATGACGCAGGACCAGACCCCTGGCCCGGACGCCGAAGCGGAGACCCCGACGCCGTGGCGGCCCTCGCGGACAGTGGCGGTGGTTCTGGCCGGCGGCACCGGGACCCGGCTGGGCCTCGGCATCCCGAAGCAGCTGCTGAAGATCGCCGGTAAGCCGATCATCGAGCACACCCTGGCGGTCTTCGAGGCGGCACCGGAGATCGACGAGATCATCGTGCTGATGGCCACCGGCCACGTCGAGGACGCCCGGCAGATCGTCGAGAAGGCCGGCCTGCGCAAGGTCACCAAGGTGATCGAGGGCGGTGACACCCGCAACGCCACCACCCGGATCGCGCTGGACGCGGTCGGCCCGGAAGACTGCAACATCCTCTTCCACGACGCGGTACGCCCGCTGCTCAGCGGCCGGATCGTGCGCGAGTGCGTCAACGCGCTCTGGAGCTACGACGCCGTGGACGTGGCCATCCCCTCCGCGGACACGATCATCCAGGTCGACGAGAACGACTGCATCACCGACATCCCGGTGCGCTCCCGGCTGCGCCGTGGCCAGACCCCGCAGGCGTTCCGCTCCCCCACGATCCGGGCGGCGTACCAGATCGCCGAGGACGACCCGGACTTCGCCGCCACCGACGACTGTGGCGTGGTGCTGCGCTACCTTCCCGGCACCCCGATCAAGGTGATCGACGGTTCGGACGAGAACATCAAGGTCACCCACCCGGTCGACGTGCACCTGGCGGACAAGCTCTTCCAGCTCGCCGCCGCGCAGGCACCCCGACTGACCGACCACCGCAGCTACAGCGAGGAGCTGACCGGCCGGACCATCGTGGTGTTCGGCGGCAGCTACGGCATCGGTCACGAGTTGACCGAGCTGGCCCGGCGCTACGGCGCCCAGGTCTTCCCGTTCAGCCGTTCCAGCACCGGCACCCACGTGGAGCGGGCCGAGGACGTCGAGGCCGCGCTGACGACCGCCTTCGAGGCCACCGGCCGGATCGACCACGTGGTGGTCACCGCCGGCATCCTGGAGAAGGGCGCCCTCGCCGAGATGGACGAGGAGACCATGGACCGGCTGCTCCAGGTCAACTTCGTCGGCCCGGTGACCATCGCCCGCCAGGCCCTCCCGTACCTGCAGCAGACCAAGGGCCAGTTGCTGCTCTACACCTCCAGCTCCTACACCCGGGGCCGGGCCCGCTACGCGCTCTACTCGGCCACCAAGGCCGCCCTGGTCAACCTCACCCAGGCGCTCGCCGACGAGTGGGCCGACGTGGGTGTCCGCGTCAACTGCATCAACCCGGAGCGCACCGCCACCCCGATGCGGACGCGGGCCTTCGGCGAGGAGCCGGAGCACACCCTGCTCGCCGCGGAGGCCGTCGCCCAGTCGTCGCTGGACGTGCTGATCTCCGACCTGACCGGTCAGGTGATCGACGTACGCCGGGCACCCGGCGACGGGCCCACGCCGAGCGTGCCGGCGCAGTCCGGGTCGGGTCGGGTCGAGGCACCGGCCGGCGCGACGTCGGCCAACTGACGCCGACGGCTGCGGAACCACGAACGGAGCGACATGCGCGGCGACCTGGTCCGAAAGCTGGCCGCCCGGTGCCTGACCACCGGGTTGGCCGTGCTGGCCTTTGTCGTGCTGGCGCTGACCGGCGCCACCGGCTGGGGGCTGGCGTTGGCCGTCGCCGCGCTGGCCGCCTCGGCCGCTGAGCAGCGGATCCGGCCCAGCGCCGACCTGGTGGCGGAGACCGCGTTGATCGCCGCGGCGATCCTGGTCGGTTACTCCCGGCGACTGGACGACGGGCTCAGCCTCGCGCTGGTCGCCACCGGGCTGGTCCTGCTGGGGCTGGTGCTGCTGGTGGGGCCGCTGCGCACCGCCGGCAGTCTGGAGATCCGGGCGGCCAACCTGCCGGTACGCGCCCGCACGCCGATGATCGCCGACCGGCTCGGCACGGCCCTGCTCGGGCTGCTCGCCGCCCTGGCGCTCGCCGCCGCGCTCGCCCTGCCGGCCGGTGTGGCGCTGGCCGCCAGCCTGCTGGTCGGCGCGGGCGCCGGTGCGGTCGCGCTGGACCTGGCCCGGCGACGGTTCCGGCCACGGTCCGGCGGCGGGTCGGTGGCCGCCGCGCTGCGCCGGCACCAGCCGGAGTTCCTGCTCTACTTCTCCGCGCCTCCCGGCTCGGAATACCAGGTCACCATGTGGCTGCCGTACCTGGAACGGATCGGCCGGCCGTTTCTGGTCGTGCTGCGTGAGCCGGAGTTCCTGGCCCCGATCGCGGCGGCCACCGACGCGCCGGTGGTCTACTGCCCCACCCTGGGGGCGATGGACGAGGCGTTGGTGCCGAGCCTGCGGGCGGCGTTCTACGTCAACCACGGTGCGAAGAACAGCCACTGCGTCCGCTTCACCCAGCTCACCCACATCCAGCTGCACCACGGCGACAGCGACAAGGCGCCGAGCGCCAACCCGGTGTCGGGGATCTTCGACCGGATCTTCGTGGCCGGGCAGGCGGCGATCGACCGGTACGCCCGCGCCGGAGTGCAGATCCCGGCGGACAAGTTCGTGGTGGTGGGTCGCCCACAGGTCGAGTCGATCGAGGTGCGCCCGGAGCCCGCGCGAGGGTTGGCGCACCCGACCGTGCTCTACACGCCGACCTGGACCGGGCACCACGCCGACGCCGACTACTGCTCGCTGCCGGTGGCCGAGAGCCTGCTGCGCCGGCTGTTGGAGCGCGGCGCGACGGTGATCCTGCGAGCCCACCCGTACACCAGGCAGAACCCGGCGTCGGCCCGCCAACTGGGCCGCCTGACCGAGCTGCTCGTCGCCGACCGGGCCCGCACCGGCCGCCAGCACGTGGTCGGCGCGGCGGCTCGGGAGCTGAGCCTGACCGAGTGCGTCAACTCCGCCGACGCGCTGGTCTCCGACGTGTCCGGCGTGATCTCGGACTTCCTCTACTCCGGAAAGCCGTACGCGGTCACCGACATGGGCGACGAGGGTGACCGGTTCGTGGAGCGGTTCCCGCTGGCCGGGTCGGGTTACGTGCTGCGCCGGGACATGTCCAACGTGGACGAGGTACTGACCGCCCTGCTGGACACCGACCCGCTGGCCGAGGCCCGCTGGGCCACCCGCCGCCGCTACCTGGGTGACTTCCCGGCCGAGGCGTACGCCGAGGCGTTCCTGACCGCCGCCCGCCGGGAGCTGGCACCGGCTGGGACACTGACCGCGTCCACACCTGCCTGACCGCTCAGCGGTACGGGTCGAGCAGCGCCAGCACCGCCGCCGGGTCCTCCACGTGCGCGTTGTGCCCGAGGCCGGGCAGCGTGGCGACCGGTACGCCGTACTCCTTGAGCTGTTCGTCGGTGACCATCGGGTCGTTCTCCCCGCGTGCCAGCAGCACCGGCACGTCGGTCGCCGCGAGCAGCGCGGCCAGGTCGGGCTCGCCGACGGCGAAGGCGGCCGGGTCCATGGCGAGGCGCCACCGGCCGTCGACCTGGCGCAGCCCGGCGTCCACCACCGGGTGGTCCGGCGAGACCAGGCCGGCCAGCCCGGAGACCCGCAGGTAGCGGCGAGCCGCCTCGGTGCGGCTGGCGAACCAGCTCACCGGGCGGGCGGCGACTTCGGCGGCGCGGGTCAGCTCAGCGGGTGACCAGAGTGCCTTGATGCCCAGCCCGACGACCGCGTCCACCGGCGTTCCGGCGTCGCGGGCGGCAAGCGCGAGACCGACCACCCCGCCCAGCGAGTGCCCGAGCACCACCAACCGGTCGTCGGGGGCGAGCGCCTGCGCGACCTGCTGGGCGAAGCCCGGGAAGGAGTACGACGGCAGCGGCGACGCCCAGCCGTGGCCGGCGAGGTCCGGTGCCAGCCACCGCCCGGGCCAGTGCTGCTCGAGGTACGGGGCCCAGGGCAACCACACGTCCCCGGTCGCTCCCATGCCGTGCAGCAGCAGCAGGACCGGCCTGCGGCCGGCGTGACCACCCGTCTTCTCCACCACGGCCGCAGTCTCCCACGGTTCACGGTCGGGTACGAGAGCCGTCGATGACGGGACCACGCGGACAGACGCCGCGGGCGCCGGCCCCTTGTGGAGGACGGCGCCCGCGGCGGTCAGCGTGCCCGGGTCAGGCGGAGTAGCCCCGGCTGGTGATCCAGTTGGCCAGGTCGATCGTGGTGATCCAGTACGACGGGTCGGCCGGGTTCGCCGAGTCGGCGATGCGTACGGTGCGGCCGTTGTCCTTGTAGCCCACGACGGCGATGTAGTGCCCGCCGCCGTAGGAGTGCCAGCCGCCGTCGGTGTCGGTGGCGTCGCCGACGACGTTGGCCACCACGCCCCGGCCGTCGGTGATGGCCTTCACCACGTCGGCCTGGAGCCGGTCCATCTGGGCCGGGCTGGGCGCGCCGGGGAACATCCGGGTCCGGTACGGGGAGCCCTTCACCTCGGCGTTGAGCACCCGGGTGGTGTCCTCAGCCGAGTTGGTGCCCATCTCGGTGGTGCCCAGCTCGGCGCCGAGCTCCTCCTGGGTGCGGTCGATGCCGGCGGCGCTGAGCGCGTTCCGGGTGGCCGCCGGGCCGCAGTTGTAGTAGGTGTTCTGCGCCTCGTAGTCGTAGTCGAGCACCTTGGTCGCGGGCGGCTTCGGCCGCTCCGGCTTCCGGGTGAGGTCCGGGTTGCTGCTGGCCTTGGCGGCGGGCGACGCGGCGCTGGTGGCCGGGGCGGCAGTGGTCGGTGCGGCGCTGGCCGAGGGGGAAGCCTCCCGAGCCTCGCCGCGGGAGGCGGCGACGTCGCTGCGCATCTCGGCGACAGTGGTCGCGGTGCGCTGGCCGGCCGGGGCGTCGTCGGCAGTGGTGAGCAGGGCGCCGGTGGTGGTGGCGATCGCGAGGGCCGCGGCGGAGGCGGCGACGATCTGGTACGGGCGCTCGGTGGCGAGGCGGCGGAGCTGACGCTGCAGGGTGTGCTTCACGGGGTCCTCCACGGATCGGGGGGAGAGCGGCACACCGGGGCCGGACCGGTATCCGGGCAGGCGCCAGCGCGCGGACCGTGGTCCGCGGATGGTGAACCGCTCAGGGGAACGCTCGGCGTGGCCGGGCGGGGAAGGCGATGACCCGGGGGTCAGCTCACCGTCACTGGACGGATGAGCGGGTGCACCGCCGCGCCGTGGAGGCGAGGGAACAACCGAGGGGTGGAAAGGTGCTGCACGAGGATGGGACTCCTTCCGACACCGCCTACCGGGTTAGCTGACGGATTCGGGCGGGAAGACGCCCTACCGCGGGCCGTGGCTCGCGGATTCACCCCGGACTTACTGGTGGGTCCCCGGTTCGTTGATCACGATTAAGCGGGTCGGTGCGGCGTCGCGTCTTGCGATCGGTTACCGCACCGGACGGGACGACACTACTGGCGTCTCAACGCCCTGCCAAGCCAGGTTCACCTGCGTAAACCCCAATTGGCGCGACAATTTCTGCGCGTATTGCCGATGATGTGACTCGATGGGACAACCGGTTACGGCGACGCCTGCGGGCGACAACCGGACAGGCCGCAAAGAACGCGGCCACAATCGCGGGATCAATGCCGCCGATCGCGTCGGACGTCCGATTTCCCGATTGGGTGACCGGCCTCACATCACGGATTGGGCTCAACCCACCCGGGCCGGGCGCCACAGTGCCACGACGGCGGGACGCAACGCCCCGGCCACCGTGCGGCGCGCGGGTACCAGGGTCGGGCGGAGCCGGGCTGCCGCCGCGTACGCCTCCTCGGCGAGGGCACGAGCCGACTCGGCGGCCAACTCCGCGTCACGCCAGGCGGCCCGCTCACGGCCGGCGGCCACCTGGTAGTCGGCCAGCCGCGCATCCCGGACCACCCGGCTGATCAGCACCTCCTGCTCGACCGGGTGCCGCCGGGGATCCCAGCCGCGCCGATGCCCGAACACGTCGCCGAGCTGCGCCATGGTCAGCTCCCCCCGCCAGTACGCAGCCATCACCGCCCGGTGCAGATAGCGCTCCCGGGCGGCGTACTCGGCGGGGGTGTGCGGGGTCTGCGGGGTGGGCAGCGCACCGGCGCCAGCGAAGCGACGCGCTGCGGTGTCCGCCTCGTCGTACCCGATCCAGGCCCGCTCCAGCTGCTCCTGAGCAGTCAGCCAGGCGGCACGCCGCCGCTTGGCGGTGGTGGCCGCGCCGGCCGCGGCGACGGCCACCTCCTCGGCGTAGCGGCGCAGGTCCACGGCCTCGGCGGCGGCCACCTCCCGAGGAGTGGGCCCGGCCGGGAGCGGGTCGTCAGTGGGCCGGTCCCGTTCGGGGCGGGCGGCCAGCACGGAGAGCAGGCCCAGGGTCAGCAGGAACAGCGTCGACCAGATGGCGGCGGCCCGCGGCACCTCGGTCACGAACTGGTAGAAGACGACTGTCTCCATGGTCGGCACCTCGGGGAGGATGAGCAGTGCGATGGGGAGCCGCGCCGATCAGCGGGCCACTGTGGGCCACGGGTCGGCGGGTCAGGGAGCGGGTGGGTCGACAGGGCACGGTGGCGGGACGGTCGTCCCGGTGGCTCAGCGCCCGGGTGGGGCCCGGGAAGCCCGACCGCTCGTACCGTCGAGGAGGGGCAGCCGGCCGAATTCGGCCGCGCGGACCGGCAGCACGCCGGCCGCGATGGCGCCCTGATCATCGGGGAGCGCCACCGGCGTGTCGACCGACCATGTCGGGACCGACTCCTCGGCGGCCTCCGGCGGTATCGCCGCGGCCGGGCGGGCAGCACCGGGTGCCGCGGAGTGCCGGCAGGAGGCCGCCAGCGGGCCGGCGGCGACAGAGGCCGGCACCGCGCTCGACGTCGGCACCGGGCCGGGTGTTGCCGTGGTGGCCGTGGCCGGGCCTGCGCCGAGCGCCAGGGCCGCGACGACGGCGAGGCTGGTCAGCACCCGAGTCGCCCAGCGCGCCACCCACCACAGCGGACAGGTGAACGCGACCGGAAGCACGCCCCAACGCTACCGTCGCGCCGAGCCGGGCGCACCGACCACGGGCGTGTCGGATCGCGCCGCGCCGACCCGTTGACCAGGGTGGACGTTGTCAGCGCAGGTCGACGTACGGTGATCGCCCGCCGGCCTGACCGACCTCGTCGGCAGGTCCGTCGACCTTGCCGCGGGCGCTGCTCGCGGGGTCCCGTGCGTCGTCGTCGCCGGCCGCGCGTTGTCGGGGAACGGGCGCCGGACGGGCCGCACGGCGCGGCGCGAGCCGGCGCATCATCGGGGTTTCGACGAAGCGGTGCAACAGCCCGGCGAGGATCAGGTTCGCCGCCAGGAAGCCGAGCACCACGGCCGGGCCACGCCAGCCCGCGAAGCCGATCCCCCAGGTCCCGCTCCAGCGCAGCACGCTCGTCATCACCAGCACGTGCACCAGGTAGAAGGCGAACGAGACCTCACCGAGCCAGACCAGCGGCCGGGACCGCCACGGCGAGCGCCGACCCCGCACGTCCGCGTCCGCGGCCGCGGTGATCACCAACAGGTACGCGACCGCGAGCAGCGTGGTCCACAGCTCGGCGCGGATCCACTGCGCGGCCGCCACCCAGGTGACCAGGAAGATCCCGCTGGCCACTGTCAGACCGGGACCGCGCCACAGCCCCCGGCGCATCAACTCGGCAGCCACCGCGCCCAACCAGAACTCCAGCGACCGTACCGGCGGGAAGATCTGGGTGAACCACCAGCGGCTCACCTCCGGCACCAACTCCTGCGCCGGCCAGAGCGCGAGGATCAGCAGCGGCAGCGCGACGATCAGCGTCCAGAGCAGCTTCGGTCGGGCCCGGCGCAGCAGCGGCAGCGCCAGCGGCAGACAGAGGTAGAAGAAGAACTCGCAGGACAGCGACCAGCTGACGGTGTTGATGCTGTAGAACCAGCCCGGCCGGGGGTCCCACGCCTGCAACAGCAGCAGGTTCTCCAACGCCGCCGCCGGCAGGACCGGGTCGGCGAACCACCAGGCGACCACCAGCGTCGCCGCGAACAGCACCAGGTGGTTCGGGTAGATCTTGGCGATCCGTCGCCGCCAGAAGGTACGCCGGGAGTCGCCCTCGCGGGCCGACCAGACCAGCACGAAACCGCTGAGGATGAAGAAGAACTGCACCCCGGAGAGACCGAGGGTGAACAACGCGTCGATGACGGCCTTGTAGTCCGGCTCGGCGATGATCCGCATGGTGCCGGCGTGAAAGCCGAAGACCAGCAGAGCGGCGATCCACCGCAGCCCGGTCAGCGAGGGCAGCCGGGGCAGGGCCGGTGCCGGCCGGGCGGCCGACGTCGCGGCGACGCTCGTCATGCCGGGATCCCGGCGCTCGGCAGGGTCACCAGCACGGTCGTAGCCTCCTCGTCGCGGCGTCGGACGGCGCGACGGCGACGCCCACGACGACCCGGCAGGGCCGCACCGAGGCACCCTACCGGGTCACTCCCGGGTGAACCGGACGCATCCCACCCGCCCCGCGAGCCCACGTTCCCCGGGCCGGAAACCGACCACCGGCCCGGCGTTAACCTTCCGCTGGGCTGGAGTTCAGAGAGTCCACCATCGGCGGCAACGTCAGGTTCCGGGGCCGGCCACCCGGGTCGTCGAAGGTGGCGGACGTGGTCAATGAGCCGACGCCCGCACCGCTGCTGAGCATCGTCGTGCCCGTCTACGGCGTTGAGGCGTACCTGTACCAGTGCCTCGAGTCGATCCGGGCCGACATCCCGGTGGGCGAGTCGGACACTGTCGAGCTGATCGCCGTCGACGACGCCTCCCCGGACGGCTGCGGCGACATGCTCCGCTCGTACGCGGTCAGCCGCGACGGCGTGCGCGTCGTGCACCTGAGCAGCAACGTGGGTCTGGGGCTGGCCCGCAACGCCGGGCTCGACGTGGCCACCGGCCGGTACGTCTGGTTCGTCGACAGCGACGACTGGTTGCCACCGGGCACGATCGCGGCGGTGCTGGACCGGCTTCGCCAGCACCAGCCCGACGTGCTGATGCTCGACCACCTGCGGGTACACGAGGACGGTCGGCGGGAGATCGACGCGAGCAGCCCGCTGCTACGCGGGATCACCGGCGTGACCCGGTTGACCGACCAGCCGCAGCTGCTGCGGGTGCAGCACACCGCCTGGAACAAGGTGGTCCGCCGCGACTTCATGGACGAACTGGAGCTGCGGTTCTTCCCCGGCTGGTACGAGGACATCCCGTTCAGCCACCCCCTGTTGATCGGGGCCGAGAAGATCTCCGTGCTGGACCGGGTCTGCTACCTGTACCGCCAGGGCCGTCAGGGCGCGATCACCTCCACCCGCAGCGGCCGGCACTTCGACGCCTTCGCCCAGTACGAGCGGCTGATGGACTGGGTCGCCCGGAAGCACCCGGACGAGCGGTTGCAGGCCGAGCTGTTCGAGCTGATGATCAGCCACTACCTGGTGGTGGTGGGCAACGACGGCCGGCTGCACCCACACCTGCGGCGCGACTTCTTCCACCGGGCCGCCGCGCACTACGGTCGGTACCTGCCCACCGGCGGCTACCCGCTGCCCCCGGGCGTGGCCGGGCTCAAGCACCGCCTCGTCGGGCGGGGTGACTGGGTGGCGTACTCGGCGCTGCGCCAGGCCCACCGGGTCGCTGGTCGCCTGCGTCGGTCCGGCCCGGTGGGCGGCGCCGAGGGCGGTTCGGTCGCCGCCGACGAGGACCCGGGGCGAGGGGCGAGCGCCGGGCCCACCCGCGACGGTGGGCTCGCGCCGGAGCGGCGCGACACGCTGGCCGTCGGCCGGCTGCCGTGATCGACCCCACCGCGGAGCACGCCGGGAGCCGGGGCGGCTCCCGGTGCCCTGATTTCCCAGGTCGTCCGCCCGCCGGGTGGACGACGACAGCACCACCGCACCCCGGTGCGGGCGTACCTGAGCAGAGGCCGGAATGACAGCGACAATCAAGATCGGACCGCACGCGGTCGGTGCCGGGGAGCGACCGTTCGTGGTCGCCGAGATGTCCGGCAACCACAACGGCGATCTGAACCGGGCGCTGGCCATCGTCGACGCGGTGGCCGCGAGCGGGGCGCACGCGCTCAAGCTCCAGACGTACCGGCCGGACACCATCACCATCGACGTCGACACCCCGGCGTTCCGAATCTCCAGCGGGCACGAGCTGTGGGGCGGGGAGAACCTGTACCGCCTCTACGAACGGGCGCACACCCCGTACGAATGGCACGCCCCGATCTTCGAGCGGGCCCGCGAGCGTGGCCTGACCGTCTTCTCGTCGCCGTTCGACGCGACCGCCGTGGAGCTGTTGGAGTCGCTGGACGCGCCCGCGTACAAGATTGCCTCGTCGGAGCTGGTCGACCTGCCGCTGATCCGACTGGTGGCCAGCACCGGCAAGCCGATGGTGATCTCCACCGGGATGGCGACGGTCGCCGAGATCGACGCCGCCGTGCGCACCGCCCGGGCCGGCGGCGCGGCGAGCATCGTCCTGCTGGCCTGCACCGCGTCCTACCCGGCCCCGCCGGCCGACAGCAACCTGCGCCGGTTGCCGGTGCTGGCCGGCGCGTTCGACGTGCCGGTCGGGCTCTCCGACCACACCCCCGGCATCGGGGTGGCGGTCGCCTCGGTGGCGCTCGGCGCCTGCTTCATCGAGAAGCACGTGACGCTGGACCGGGCCGACGGCGGCGTGGACTCGGACTTCTCCCTGAACCCGGCGGAACTCACGGCCCTGGTCGCCGAGTCCGGGCGCGCGTTCGAGGCGCTGGGCGGCACCGCGATCGGGCCGACCCCCGCGGAGCGGGAGGGGCTACGGTTCCGCCGGTCGCTCTTCGTGGTCGAGGACGTCCGGGCCGGCGATCCGGTGACCGCGCACAACGTCCGCTCGATCCGGCCGGCCGGCGGGCTGGCGCCCGTGGAGATCGACCGGGTCGTGGGCCGCACCTTCACCACCGACGTCCCCCGAGGCACCCCCCTGAGCTGGGATCAGATCTAACCCCGCCCCGCCCCGCGATCTTGCACTTACTGCCCCGATTGAAGGCGCGAAAGCCGCGATTCGGCGTCAGAAAGTGCAAGATCGCGGGACGGGAGGGTCGGGGCGAAGCCGACGGTGACCACCAGGTCGGCCACCCGGAGGGTCCGCCAGACCGCCGATCCGTCGGCCGGCGTACCCAGACCATGGCGCCGCCACCAGACCGCCACCGACACATCGGCCAACTTGCACCAGCATTCGGCCCGGGTCCAGCGGGCCCAGAAGTCCGCCGTACCGAACCGGCGGGCCAGCGCCGGGGGCACCGGGGCGTCGGCGCGCTCCGCGTCGACGGCCACCCGCCAGCCGGGCGCCGGTGGGCCGTACCAGCCGACGCACCGTCCATCATCAAGGTGACTGCGGGTGACCGCGTCGGCCGTCGCGGCCGGCGACCCGATGCGCAGATGCTGCTCGGCGGCGGCGAGCAGCCCCGGCACCGGACGCGGCACGGCCGCCCCGCCGTGTCGTGCTGGTCGCACCGGCAGGGGAACCGGCCGCAGGTCAGATGGCGGCGGCACCGTCCACCACGATGACCTGGCCGTTGATGTTGGTGTGCTCCCGCAGCAGCATCCGCACGACCGGGGTGACCTCCACCGGCTCGGTCAGGTGACCGGTCGGGGTGCGGCGCACGATCTGGTCGAGCTGGGTCGGACCGAGCACCGCGGACATCTCCGAGGCGAAGAACCCGGGCGCCACCGAGTTGACAAGCATCCGGCCGCCCAGTTCGCGGGCGAGCGAGCGGGTGGCGGCGTCCATGCCGCCCTTGGTGGCCGAGTACGCGACAAGGCCGGGGAAACCGCGCTGCCCGCAGATCGAGGTGATGTTGACGATCCGCCCGCGCAGCCCCTTGGCGAGCATCCGGCGGATCACCAGCCGGGTCAGCTGTAGCGGGGCCGTCAGGTTGGTCTCGATGATCCGGGCGATGTCGTCGGTGGCGGTGTGCGCGTGCAGGGAGTCCTGCCCCATGGCGGCGTTGTTGACGATGCCGTCGATCGGGCCGAGGCGCTGCTCCACCTCGCGGACGAAGCTCTGCGCGGCGCGCAGGTCGGTGACGTCCACCGAGCCGACGTGCACCCGGTCGGGGTGCTCGGCGGCGAGCTTCTCCAACTCCGGGGTGATGGTGCGGGCGAACGCGGCCACGCGTACGCCCGCGTCGAGCAGGTCGGTGACGATGGCCAGGCCCAGGCCACGGGAACCGCCGGAGACGAGGACCACGGAGCTGGGCGGGACGAGCTGGGTGTCGACGGGCTCAGACATCGCTCTTCAGGGTCTCCTTGACGGGAATGTCGGTCAGGACGCGAATGCGGCGCGGCACCGCGTGCTCGGGGAGCCGGTCGGCGCACCAGCGGACCAGCGCGGCCTCGTCCGGCACACCGGTGTCCACGCCGGACGGGTCGGCAGCGGCGAGGACCACCTCGGCGACCACCATCCGCCCGAGCACCGGGGCGCGGCGGCCGGTCACCCTGGCCCAGGCCACCGCCGGATGACCGGCGAGCACGCCGCGGACCACACCGGCGGAAACCTTGCTACCACCGACGTTGATCTCGTCGGAGTCCAGTCGGCCGGTGATCAGCACCCGGCCGTCGAGCACCTGCACCCGGTCCCCGGTGCGGATCGGGCCGGCGAGACCGGCCCCGTGGTACGGGGAGGTGACCACCAGCTCGTCGTCGCGGACGGAGAGCGTCGGCCGGCCCGGGGTTTCCCGGTCCAGCCAGTCGACCGGGAACCCGGCCCGCCCGTCGTGCACCACAATGGACGCCCCCACCTCGGAGGACGCGTAGATCCAGGAGATCCGTGCCGCCGGGAAGACCTCCCGCAGCTGGTCCAGGATCGCCTGGTCCACCGGTTCCCCACCGAGGGTGATCTGGCGCAGCGGCACCCGGCCCAGCGCCTCGGCGTCGCGGTAGAGGGTGCGCCGCCAGAAGGTCGGGGTGCCGGAGGCCGCGTCCACACGGTGGGTGGCCGCGACAGTGGGCCAGTCGTCCAACTCGTCGGGCTCGACCACCACCAGGTGCTGACCGGGCTGGGTCAGCGACAGGGTGACGACCTGCCACCAGGCGTACGTCCCGGGGGCGTACGGGCAGAGCCAGGTCCGGTCGGGCTGGTCGGCCCGCACTGTGGTCAGCGTGTCGAGGGTGTGCCCGACCCGCTTCGGACGCCCGGTGGAGCCCGAGGTCAGCAGCCAGAGCCGGCCCGGCTCGGCGGCTCGCGGCCGGGCCGGTGCGCTCGGGTGCACGCCGTCGCCGTCGAGGACGCCGACGGTGAACCCGGCCTCCAGCAGCTCGGCGCGCATCACCGCGTCGACTCGACTCGCGGTGCTGAGCAGCAGCTCGGTGCCGTGCACGGCGTGCTGCCGCGCCGCGGTGAGCGCGTGCACGGCCGAGCGGGCGAGCACCGCCGCCGGGTCGGGCAGGGTGGGCGTCGGCAGCGAACGCCAGGTCAGCGCGGTGCCACCGACGACGAGCCGGTTGTCGACACCGGCCGGCTCCGGGCTGGCGGGGACGGGGTGGCGCGACGTCGCGACGGTCACTGGTGTTGAAGCTCGACGAGGAAGTCGAGGACGTCCCCGACGGTGGCGATGCGACGCAGCCCGGGGGCGTCGAAGTTGAGCTCCTCCCCCGTCTCGTCCTCCACCCGCAGGGCCAGCTCGGAGAAGTCGAGCGACCGGAAGCCGATCTCCCGCAACTGCGCCGCGTCGTCCGCGGGCAGCTCCTTGTCCTGATTCTTCAACACCTGAGCCATGAGGTCGCGGATCTGCGCGCGACTCAATTCGTTCATGCGCCGCAGTCTACAACCCAACGAATGCATATCTGATTTCCCGGTAGGCCCGGGTAAGGTGCCGGAACCCGACGTGAACGGCTAGGAAAGCGAGACGCACGTGCTGCGCGAAGCGACGACGGACGACGTTCATCTGATGTTGTCCTGGCGTAATCAGGAAACCAATCGACAGGTCAGCAAGACCAGTCACGAGATCACCGCCGAGGAGCACGCCCGGTGGTGGTCGGCGGTCTGCGACGATCCGTCCCGGCGGGTGCTGGTGTACGTCCGCGACGACCTGCCCTGCGGTGTGGTCACCTTCTTCGACCTGCGGTTGGACGGCCCCCGCACCGGCGCCTGGGGCTTCTACCTCGACGCCGACGGGCTGGACGGGCGGGGCGAGACACTGCCGGCCTGGCTGGGGGTCATGCGGGAGGCCGTCGAGTACGCCTTCGACGGGTTGCACCTGGACCGACTCGACGGCGAGGTGCTCGGCCACAATACCGTCGTACGGCAGATGAACCGACGTTTCCGATTCGTCGAGGGCACCCCGCGACAGGAGCTGTCCGACGGCCGGGAAATCACCGTCATCCCGATTTCCCTGGCTCGGGCGGACCGTCGCCAACGCTGATTGTCGGACCTTTTTCCGCGATGGACGGGAACCATTAACCGACAGTGCTCCCGGTGGACATCCGCCGTTAACGAACAGCGGTGTCCACCGGGCGCGGTGGGTCAGCCCCGCCGCCAGGCCGCCCAGTGCTGCTCCGGGTTGCCACCGAGCCGGACGAAGCCGTAAGCCGTGCCGTTCCAGTCGTCGATCTGCCCGGGTGCCCAGCGGGCGAACACGACCTGCGCCGCGGCCGGCGGCTGCTTGTCGCCGAACCACCGGACGTCGGTCCAGGTCACCTGGTGGCTGAGGTTGAACCGGAGGACGTAGTGCACGCCGGTCGAGGCCCACACCCGCTCACCGGGGCGTACGCCGACGTCGGCCACCCGGGGCGTCGGGGCGGTGCTCTCGGCGGCCGGTCGCACGATCCGTTCGTCGATCACCTGCATCGTGACGAGGTTGACCACCACGAGGGCGCCGAGGATCGGCAGCCGCAGGCGGGGCACCCGGGCCGCGGCGACGAGCAGCACACAGCCGGCGATGCCGACCAGCGACCCGACCACCGGTCGCAGCTCACGCCAGCCCCCGGTCAACGCCACCAGGTCCGGCGCGCTGAAACCGCCGTAGCGCAGCTGGTGGCCCTGGCTGGCCACGTACGCGAGTCGGGCCGCGATCAGCGCACCGCCACCGACCAGCAGCGCCACCGCGACGGCCGCCCGGCGCAGCACCACCCGCCACCCGGCGGTGAACAGCACCCCCAGCCCGACCAGCAGCCAGAACGGCGCGAGCATCTGCACGTACCGGCCGTAGATCGCGTCCAGCGGCTTGCCGGTGATGCCGGACAGGATCACCGACGCTCCGCCGGCCACCCCGACGGTCACCACCAGCGCCACGCCCATCGTCCAGCGGGCCGCGTCGCCGTGCCGTGGACGCCACAGCTCGCGGACCGCCCCGGCCCAGGCCACCCCGGCCAGTCCGAACGTGATCACCACGAGGTACCAGAGCTGGGTGGTGACCGCGGCGCTCACCCGTACCACGCCCTGGGCGGAGGCGATCGCGTCGAGCGTGCTGCCGCCGGGAGTGCTGCCGAGCAGGTAGACCTTGCCGCCGAGGTAGCGGATGGCGGCTTCGTTGACCAGCGCCATGGCGAGCACCGGCAGCAGCGCCGCGAGCACCACGGGCGGGCTGATCCGGCGGCGAACGAACAGCAGCAGGACCAGCCCGGCGTGCACGGCCACGATCACCAGGCCACGGGAGTGCAGCAGGTGGAACCCGCCGACCAGCAGGCCCACCGTGGCGGCGGCGAGCGGGCCGGGCCGGGTGATCCAACGGTGCACGGCGAGCAGCCAGGCGACCACGAGCGGCGCCATCACCGCGTCGATCATGGCGACGCCCGCGTAGAAGGCGGTGGCCGGCAGGGTCGCCGCAACCACCGCGCCGAGCAGCGCGTACGAGCGGCGCAGCTGGAACAGGCGACGACCGAACAGGTACGCCAGCGGCAGCAGCGTCGAGTTCACCATCGCGTTGATCAGCTGGACGATCCGGTAACTGTCGGTGAAGTCCCGGTCCCCGAGGAACGCCGGCGAGATCAGCATCGGGTAGCCGACCCGGCGCAGCAGGTCGTTCTCGCTGCTGAAGCCTCCCGGGCCGCCGGCCAACGCGCGGGCGGTGTTCAGGTAGCTGTCCTCGTCGGTGTGGGCGATGGGCAGCACGACGTGCCGGGACCACCACATCCGCCAGGCCACGCTGAGCACCCAACCGACGACCAGCAGCAGCGGCACCAGCCAACGTCGGGCCGGCGGGCCGCTCGGCGTCTCGGCCACCACCACCGGCCGTTCGATCACGTCACTACCGGGTGCCATGAACGCCTCCAGAGTTGCCGGCCGGACCGGGCCCGCGCTGATCCGACGGGCCACCGGCCGGCGTCGGTGACGCCCGGGGTGGCCCGCTCGCACCGAGGCGGTGTGGATGTCGGGTGAACGTGGGACCCGGCTGCGCGTCGGGCCGCCGGGTCGTTCGCGCGGTCACTGTAACGGCCCGGTCCGACCAGGTCAGCCCACATCCGGGCCGGTCGGAAGTGTTCGCCTAAGCGGTGTTCGGCATTCACGGGAGCAGGGGTTGTGGTTCACCCGCGAGCGCCGAGGAGTTAACCCGGCATGGCTAGCGTGTCACCCCGGTCGGCCGGCCCAGGGCCGCTCGTTCATCCACGAACACGGGAGCACCACATTGAGTGAGTTGAATGGATCGTCCATTCTGATCACCGGCGGAACTGGTTCCTTCGGCAGGACGTTCCTCCGGCACATCCTCAACGAGGCCGACCCCGCCCGCGTGGTGGTGTTCTCCCGCGACGAGCTCAAGCAGTACGAGCTGCGCCAGCAACTCGGCGACGACCCGCGGCTGCGCTGGTTCATCGGCGACATCCGGGACCGGCACCGCCTCACCCGGGCCATGCACGGCGTCGACCACGTGGTGCACGCGGCCGCGCTGAAGCAGGTGGACACCGCGGAGTACAACCCCTCGGAGTACATCGCCACCAACATCACCGGCTCGCAGCACGTCGTCGACGCGGCGATCGAGGCCGGCGTCAAGAAGGTCATCGCGCTCTCCACCGACAAGGCGTCCAGCCCGATCAACCTGTACGGGGCGACGAAGCTGGTCGGTGACAAGCTGTTCGTCTCGGCCAACCACTACGCCGCCCAGCACCCCACCCGGTTCTCGGTGGTGCGCTACGGCAACGTGGTGGGCAGCCGCGGCTCGGTGGTTCCGCTGTTCCGCCGGTTGGCCGCCGAGGGCAAGAGCCTGCCGATCACCGACAAGCGGATGACCCGCTTCTGGATCACCCTGGACCAGGCCGTGCAGTTCGTCATGGACTCGTTCGGCCAGATGCAGGGCGGCGAGCTGTTCGTGCCGCGCATCCCGAGCATGCGCATCCTCGACCTGGTCGAGGCCGTGGCCCCGGATGCCACCACCCACGAGATCGGGATCCGGCCCGGCGAGAAGCTGCACGAGGAGATGATCGCGCCCGACGACAGCCGGCGGACGCTGCGCGCCGACGGCCGGTTCATCGTCCAGCCGACCATCGCCACCTGGGGCTACCAGGCGCCGGTCGACTGCGACCCGGTGCCGGACGGCTTCGCCTACCAGTCGGACACCAACGACGAGTGGCTCACCGTCGAGCAGTTGCGCGACATGCTCGGCATCAACGGATGACGGGGATGCTCCCGTACGGCCGGCAGTCCATCAGCGAGGACGACGTCGCGGCCGTCGCCGACGTGCTGCGCGGCGACTGGCTCACCACCGGTCCGCAGGTCGACGCCTTCGAGGCCGACCTCGCCCGGTGGACCGGCGGAGTCGGTGTCGCCGCCGTCTCCAACGGCACCGCGGCGCTGCACGTGGCGTACGCGGCGGCCGGGGTGGGGCCGGGCGACGAGGTGGTCGTCCCGCCGATGACGTTCGTGGCGACCGCCAGCAGCGCGGTCGCCCTCGGCGCGAAGATCGTGTTCGCCGACGTCGACGACGAGACGTTCTGCCTCGACCCGGCGGCAGCCGCCGCCGCGCTCACCTCGCGGACGAAGGTCGTCGCCGCTGTCGACTACGCCGGCCACCCCGCCGACTACGACGCGCTGCGCACGTCGGTCGAGGGCAGCGGCGCGCTGCTGCTCGCCGACGCGGCGCACTCGATCGGCGGGACGTACCACGGTCGGCCGGTCGGTTCGCTCGCCGACCTGACCACGTTCTCGTTCTTCCCCACGAAGAACCTGACCACCGCCGAGGGCGGCGCCGTCGCGGCGCTGGACCCGGAGATCCTGAAGCGGGCCCGCCGGTTCCGTGGCGTCGGCGTGGTCCGCGAACGCGACGACCTGCGTTTCCCGGACGAGGGCCGCTGGCACCAGGAGGTGCACGAGTTCGGGCTGAACTACCGGCTGCCGGACGTGCTCTGCGCCCTGGGCCGCAGCCAACTGCGTCGGCTCGGCGAGTTCACGGCCCGCCGCAGCGCCCTGGTCGCCCGCTACGACGAGGCGCTGGCCGACCTGGACGGCGTGCTGCTGCCGAACCGCAGGTCGTGGGCCGACCCGGCCTGGCACCTCTACCCGATCCGGGTGCTCGACGGACGTCGCCGCGAGGTGTACGACCGGATGCGGGCCGCCGGCATCGGCGTCCAGGTCAACTACATCCCGGTGCACTGGCACCCGGTCTTCGCCGACCTGGGTTACCGGCGCGGGTCCTGCCCGGTGGCCGAGTCGTTCTACTCCCAGCAGCTGTCGCTGCCGCTCTACCCGGGGCTCAGCGACGCCGACCAGGACCGCGTCATCGACGCGCTGACCGCCGCGGTGCGGGGCGGCTCGGTGCGTTCCGCCGCCTGATGGGAACCTGATGCACCACGCCAACCACTTCTACGGCCACGCGCACGTACTGGCCCGGTACGCCGGTCTCGGCGACCGGCACCCACCCCGGATCAACGGGTACGTGCAGCACGGCTGGAACATCGGCGACGGCCTGGCCCCCGGCCACCCGTACGCCGACCGCACCCCCAGCCTGCTCTGGTCGGAGCAGACCCGCCGCCGGGCCTGGTCGGTGGGGCGACGCAACGTTGTCGTCATCGGCGCGCCGTTCAGCTACCTGTTGGCCATGCGCCCCGAGCAACCACCGGCCGAGGAGCGGGAGGGCACCATCTGGTACCCGTTCCACGGCTGGGAGGGTCAACACGTCAAGGGCGACCACCGCAAACTGATCGCCCTCATCAAGGACACCGAGCCCGGCCCGGTCACGGTCTGCCTCTACTGGCACGAGTACCGGATGCGCAACGTGCGCCGGCTCTACGAGCGCGCCGGGTTCCGGGTGATCTGCCACGGCTACCGGGGACACTGGTGGAAGGACACCGATCCGGAGTTCCTCGACCGGCAGCTCACCGAGCTGCGCCGTCACCGCCGGGTAGCATCCAACCGGCTGACCAGCGCGATCTTCTACGGCATCGCGGCCGGGTGCGAGCCGGCCGTCTACGGCGACCCGATGATCCTGTCCAACGAGGACCCCACCTTCGGCGGCACCGCCCGGATCCGACGGCAGTGGCCGCAGCTGCACGGCGCCACTGTCGACCTGCCCACCGCGGTCGAGATCGCCCGCGCCGAGCTGGGCACCGACCACCGCTGCACGCCGGCCGAGCTTCGCGAGCTGCTCGGTTGGGCGAACCTCCAGGAGGAAGAGGAAGACCGTGACGACTGAGACGGCACCCGCCGACCGGATCACCCTGCCGGGCGGCGAGATGCTGGCCTGGTCGGACCTGCCGCAGGAACGGCTGGCCAACGGTGGGCCGCTCGCCGCGCTGGCCGCCCGGTTGGTGCCGCCCGGCGCCCGGGTCCTGGTGGCCGGTCCACACGACCCGGCACTGCTCGACCAGCTCACCCACGCCGAGGTGACCTGCCTGCTGCGCAGCCACCCGGACGCGGTGGCGCTGGCACACCGGGCCGGCCGCGTGGTGGTGGGTGGCCCGGCCGGGCTGCCCGACGACGAGACGTACGACGTGGTGATCGCGGCTGCCGGGCTGGACCCGGTGGAGTCGGTGGAGGGCACCCGGCTCGGCTGGGACGGTGTGCTGGCGCGACTCGTCGCCGCGGTACGACCGGGTGGCTCGTTGCTGCTGCGCCTGGACAACCCGCTGGGCCTGCACCGGCTGGTCGACACCACCCCCTGGTACGCCAGCCGCGACGACTCCGCCTGGGTGATCGGCGGCGTGCTGGACCGCGCCCACCCCGCCAACCGGGACCAACTGCGCGAGCGTCTCGGCGCGGCGGGACTGCGGCCGGCCGCGTGCTGGGCCACGTACCCCGATGTCAACGCCCCGACGGCGCTGCTGGACGCCGACCACCTCGACCGGGACGCGGGCTCCGGCCTGTTCGACGCGGTGCTGCACGGCGCCTGCGCCGGGGGTTTCACCAGCGCCACAGTGCTCCAGGACCCGGCCCGGCTCGCGGTGGACGCGCTGCACGCCGGACGCGCCGCCGACCTCGCACCGGGCTGGCTGACCCTCGCCCACCGGCCCGCCGACCCCACGGACCCGACCACGCCGACCCTCGACCGGGACCTGCCGGTGGCTCTCGTGCAGAACGGTCGCCCCGGGATCGGCGTGCTGGAGGTGCTGCACGGCCCCTCCGGTTGGCGCTGGGGACTCATGCCGACCGCCGACCCGACGACGCCGGCCGTCGCGCCGTTCGCCAGCCGCGAGGCCGCGTACCGGGACGCGGACGCGCTGTCCGGACCGGTGCCGTCCGGCCGGCTGCTGCGTACCCTGCTGCTCGACGCGGCCCTGCGCCGCGACCTGGCCACCCTGCGCGCGCTGCTGCGCGGGTACGCGGGTTGGCTCGCCGACCAGGCCGACACCGACGGCCGGATCGCCGGCGCGGCGGCGCTGGCCGGCACCGACAACGTGGTGGTCGACGGCGAGCGGTACGCGGTGCTCGACCCCAGCTGGCGGGCCACCGCCGCGCTGCCCGGCGACGTGGTGCTCGCCCGCGGGCTGTGGCGCTTCGCCGCGGGCCTGCTCACCGGCGGGTACGCCCACCCGTGGTCGTCCACTCTCGACGTCGCGGGCCTGACCGTGGTGCTCGGCGGGCTCGCCGGCCACGAGATCGACCGCGCGACAGTCAGCGAGGCGGTCGAGGTCGAGGCGGCCATCGCCGCCGCGCTGCACGGGCTGGACGTCGGCGCCACTGTCGGCCTCGCCACCGAACTGCAGGCCGTCGCGCCGACCGACCCGCCGGTCGGCGGGCACAGCTACCAGCAGCTGCGCGAGGCGTGGCTGCGCCAGCGCGAGGAACTCACCCGGTTGGCCGCGCTGACCGCGTGGACCGAGGAGTTGCTCACCTCGCGGGAACGGGCGCTACGCCGGGCCGAGACGACGATCGGCCTGCTCAGCGGATCAATCAGCTACCGGGTGGGCCGGCTCGCCATCACCCCGGCCCGGCTGGCCAAGCGGGGTGCCCGCGCCGCCAAACGCCGGGCCACCGCTGTGCTGGCCCCCAAGCAGGAGGAGCAGCAGTGACCGCCGTACCGGTGCCCGGGGTCGACACTGACGACGCGGGGCCACGGATCGTCGGCATCGTGCAGGCTCGCATGGGTTCGTCCCGGCTGCCCGGCAAGGTGCTCCGCCCGCTCGCCGGACGGTCCGTGCTGGGCCGGGTCGTACGCGCCGCCCGGGACAGTGGCGTCCTGACCGACCTGGCCGTCGCCACCAGCACCGACGCGGCCGACGACGCGGTGGCCGCCGAGTGCGCGCGCCTCGACGTGCCGTGCCACCGCGGGCCGGTCGACGACGTGCTGGACCGGTTCGTGGGCGCCCTCGCGGCGCACCCGGGAGACGCCGTCATGCGGTTCACCGCCGACTGTCCCCTGCTCGACCCGGAGATCATCACCCTGGTCGCGTCGGTGTACCGGGCGGTTCCCGGGCTGGACTACGCCAGCACGTCGATCGCCCGGACCCTGCCCCGAGGGCTGGACGTCGAGATCATCCGAGCGGAGACGCTGCGCACCCTGGGCCGGCTCGCCACCGACCACCACCGGGTGCACGTCACCTCGTACGCGTACACCCACCCGGAGCTGTTCCGGGTGCTCGGGGTGACGCTCACCCCGGACCGCTCCGCGCTGCGGCTCACCCTCGACACCGAGCAGGACTGGACGCTGGTCAGCGCGATCATCGACCACTTCGGTGACGTCAGCGTGCCGCTGGCCAAGCTCGCCGACTGGCTCGACGGTCAACCCCGGCTGCGCGCGCTCAACGCCGACGTACGACAGAAGCACCTGGAGGAGTCCTGAGCACCCTGAGGGTCGGGTTGCGCTGCGACGCCGGGCCACGGCGCGGCGTCGGCCACCTCGTCCGCTGCCTGGCTCTCGCCGAGGAGTTCCTCGCCCGAGGCGCCGCCGTCACCGTGTTCGGCACCGTCGAACGGCTCGACTGGGCAACCGCGGAGCTGGCCGCGCGGGGCATCCCGCTGCTCCCCGGCCCCGACTCGGCGGCCGAACTGGTCGAGGCGGCCCGCCGACACCACCTGGACGCACTGGTCCTCGACTCCTACGAACTGGACCCGGCCGCAGCCGGCGCCCTGCGCGCCGCCGGCGTCTACACCCTCGCCATCATCGACGGCGACAGCCGGGGCCAGGTCGCGGACCTCTACCTCGACCAGAACTTCGGAGCGGAGCTGCAAAGGCCGGGGCCTGGGACGGAACTGCCCGGTCGGCTGCTGGCCGGGAGCGGGTACGCCCTGCTGCGCGACACCGTGATCAGCGCCCGGCCGCCGGTCGCCCCGCCCGCCACGGCGGTCAGCCGCCCCCGGGTGCTGGCCTTCTTCGGCGGCACCGACGCGGTCGGCGCGGCGCCGGTCCTCACCCGGGTGCTGGTGGCCACCGGTCACCCGATGGACCTCACTGTCATCGTCGGGCGACCCGAGATCGAGGCGGAGGTCGACGATGTCGCCCCCGGCCGGGGTCAGACCATCCGACCGGTCCCGCCCACCACCTCGCTGCCGGCACTGATCACCGAAGCCGACCTCGTGGTCAGCGCCGCCGGCACGTCCACCTGGGAACTCTGCTGCCTCGGCGCACCCAGCGCACTGGTCTGCGTGGTCGACAACCAACGTGAGTCGTACACCCGGGTGGTGCGGCACGGCCTGGCCGCCGGCCTCGGCGAACTGCCGGAGCTGACCGCCGGCGGCGTCGCCGGACGAGCCGCCCGTGCGACGGCGGCACGGACCCTGCACGGGCTGCTCAGCTCGCCGCAGCGACGCGCGGCGCTCGCCGCACGCGCCTGGTCCACCGTCGACGGGCAGGGTCGGGCGCGGGTGGTTGACGCGGTGTTCGACGCCGTGCGCGCCGCCACCGTCCCGGGCTGACCGCAGCAGGCCAGGTCACGGTCCAGGGCTAGCACGGGTGTACGAAAGTGCTGCTAGGGTGGCTGCATGACGCCTGCCGCCTACCAGCCGTCGATGCTCGACCTGGCCGACTCCGGGCCGACCCTGAGGCCACTGCCCGGCCAGATCCGCCGGCACCAGCTCAGCCGGGGCGCATGGGTCGACCACCTCCCCGGCTGGGTGCGCGGCTCCGACACGGTCCTCGACACCCTGCTCACCGAGGTGCCCTGGCGTGCCGAACGGCGCACCATGTATGACGCCGAGGTCGACGTGCCCCGTCTGCTCTGCTGGTACGACGGCGCGAGGCACCTCCCCCACCCCGTCCTCACCTCCGCGCGGGCCGCACTCACCGAGCACTACGCGCCCGAGCTGGGCGAGCCCTTCGTCACGGCCGGCATGTGCCTCTACCGGTCCGGGCGCGACAGCGTGGCCTGGCATGGCGACACCATCGGCCGATCGGCGCACACCGACACGATCGTCGCGATCGTCTCCTTCGGAGCACCCCGACCGCTGCTGTTGCGCCCACGCGGCGGCGGCGAGAGCCTGCGCTTCCCGGTGGGCCACGGCGACCTGATCGTGATGGGCGGCTCCTGCCAACGCACCTGGGAACATGCCATCCCCAAGACCACCCGCCCCGTGGGCCCCCGGGTGAGCGTCCAGTTCCGCCCCCACAACGTCGCCTGACTCTGGCCCCGTACTACAGACGTTCAAGGCGGTGGCGGACCTCCTCGGCTGCGGGGTCGCCCACGTCCTCGTAGATCCGCGCCGCCAGGCGCCACGCGGCAGCGGCAGCGTTCCGGTCGCCCATCCCTTCCCGGGTGTCCCCGAGTCGGATGAGGGTCTCCGCCTCGTGATACCGGTCCGCAGAGTCGCGGAAGAGTTTGATCGCCTGCTCGTAGCAGTCGGCCGCGCGGTCGCGTTCGCCGAGGCGGTCGTAGGCGAAGCCGAGGCTGTCCAGCGTCGCGGCCTGACCGTTGCGGTCGTCGGTCCGTCGTTGCTGGTCCAGGGCCTCTGTGCAGCTGGCGATGGCCTGGACATAGTCGCCGGTGGTGGCGAGCAGCCAACCGATCGCGTTGAGCGTCCGGGCTTCGCCCGCGTGATTGCCGACCTGCCGGTAGAGCCGTAGCGCCTCGCGACCGTGTGCGAGCGCCTCGTCGAGCCGGCCGTCCAGATAGCAGAGTTCGCAGTAGTTGTGCAGCGTCTGGGCCTGGCCGATCGGGTCGCCGAGACGTTCGTGCAGCTCAAGCGCGCGCCTGAGCCGATACTCGGCAGTGGTGCGGTCGCCCAGTCGGGTCAGCGCGCGGGAGACCAGCCGGTTGGCGACGGCCTGACCGGCGAGGTCGTCGATCTTCTCTGCGGCCCCCAGCGCGACCTCTTGGATGGCGAGCTGGTCCTGCCAGAGGCCGCGCGGCGCCACGAACGTGGTCAGCGCCCACGCGATCTGCCAGGCGTAGGTTTCGAAGCCGTTCTCGGCGGCCTGTCGGACCACCCGGACCAGCACCCGATGCTCCGCCGTGAACCAGGCGAGCGCGCCGTCGTGATCGGTCACCGGCCGCCTGGCGGGTGCCGGCAGCGGCGGCACCGGCTCGATCGGGGGCCACTGCGGCTGGAGTAGCCGGGCGGCCGGATAGGCGGCGTGCAGGTAGTGGTCGTACAGACGCTGCCGGGCTGCGACATGTTCGTCGCCGCGCTCCGACGACTGTGCGAGCTCGGCCGCGTAGGCCCGCAGAAGATCGTGGAACGCGAACCGGCCGGGCCCATGCTCCGCCAGCAGGTGGAGCCGGGTCAGCTCCCGCAAGATCGGCGTGACGGCAGCGGCAGACACACCGGCGAGCGCCGAGGCCGCAGTGCTGGTCAGGTCCGGGCCCGGATGCAGCCCCAGCAGGGTGAACAGCCGGGCCGCGTCCGCCCCCAGGGCCAGGAACGACCACGAGAAGACGCGCCGGACGTCGCCGTCGGCCAACGCGTCCAGCCTCGCCTCGGCCGCGTACAGTTCGGCGGCTATCGCGCTGAGCGGAAAGGTGGGATGGGTCGCGACGCGCGCCGCCACTATCGACAACGCCAACGGAAGCCGGCCCGAGGCCTCGATGATGTCCGCCACCGCCACCGCCTCGGAGGCGATCCGGCTGACCCCGAGACGTCTGGCGAGCAGGCTCCTCGACTCCTCCGCCGTGAGCACGTCCAGTGTCAACGGCGTGGCACACTCGGCGGCGATCAGGCCGCCGAGCCGGTCACGGCTGGTGACCACGACCATGCAGCGGCCCGCACCGGGCAGCAGTGCGCGCACCTGGGCGGAGTCGCGAGCGTTGTCGAGCACCAGGAGCATCCGCCGCGAGGCCAGCAGACTGCGGTAGAGACCAGTCCGGGCCTCCATGTCGGAGGGTATCCGGGCGTGGGGCACGCCGAGCGCTTCGAGGAAGCCGGACAGGGCGTCGGGCGGGGACACCACGCCGGCCTCGTCGTAGCCGCGAAGGTTCACATAGAGCTGCCCGTCCGGGAAGCGGTCGGCAACCAGGTGCGCCCAGTGCAACGCCAGGGCCGTCTTGCCGACCCCGGCCATGCCGGACACCACAGAGATGGCGCCGCTCGTCGGGGCCTCAGCCCCGCCACGCAGAAGCCCGTCGAGGCTGGCCAACTCGGCGCTGCGTCCGACGAACTCCGGCACCGCACGCGGCAGCTGCTCGGGGCGCTGAATGAGCGGCCCCACTCCCGTGTCCGGCGCCGGCCGGTCCGACCCCGTCGGCGGTTGCGCCGCCAGTCCCGGTCGGTGATGCAGGATGTCGTCGTACAGCGTGACAAGCTCAGGTGCGGGGTCGAGGCCCGTCTCCTCCGCCAGCGTCTGTCGGGCCTGCCGGAAAGCATCCAGTGCGCCGGCTACGTCCCCGATGCGGTACAGGCCCACCATCAGCTGGCCCCACGCCCGCTGCCGCAGCGGGTGCCGGTCGAGCAGGCCGCGCAACCGGTGCACGACGTCGGCCGACGCGCCGAGGGCCAGCACCGCCTCGGCGTAGTCCTCCTCGACGAGCAGCCGACGCTCCTCCAACTGCGCCACCCGCCGAGCCAGCGTCGAGCGCAGCGGCAGGTCGGACAGCGGTGCACCACGCCACAGACGCACCGCGGCGGACAGTTCGGCCTCGGCCCGGTCCAGATCGGAAGTGGCGAACGCCTCACGGCCACGCGCCGCCGCGGCGTCGAACAGGTCCACGTCCCGTTCGCCTGGGCCCACCCGAAGCAGGTAGCCGCCGGCCGCAGCGGTAATCCCGTCCCAGGTCGCCCCACCGCCCAGCGACCGCCGCAGCCCGCGCACATAGGTGCGCAGGTTCGCCGCGGCCGACGCCGGCTCGTCGTCGCCCCACAGCATCGCGGCCAACTCGTCGGTGCCGACGACCTCATTCGGGCGCAGCAGCAGGGTCGCCAGCAGGAGACGCTGCTTCACCGAGCCCAGCGGAACCGGCCGGTCGTCGCGGTACACCCGGAACGGGCCAAGGAGTTCGAAACGCAACCAGGCACCTCACATGTGGACGCTGCCGTGTTCCGCCACGCGTACCACACCCGGACAAGCGGGCGAGTACATGAGCTGTGCGTGAGTTGTGCGGGGGTTGTACCGGCCCCACCGTACCTTCTCCAAGGGGGGACCCGGAGCGGTGAGGACGGTTCTACCGTCCTCACCGCGCCAAACAAGAGCACCAATCGCGAGGCCTGGTTGCACGACCGTCCGTCCACACTGGTGCTAAGCCACCTCGCCTCGTCGTGCCGGGCCTGACACCGTCGGCTGGCGCGACGCCCCAGCACCGTTGCCCCCTCATGATTCCCAACCGAAGGAGATGCATGTCGTCGCTCCGCTCCGCCCGCCGCATCCTCAAGCGGGCTGCCGTGCCCGCCATCGGCGCGGCACTGGCCATCGGCATCAACGTCACCATCGCCACGCCCGCCGCGGCCAGCGGCTCCTACACGGGCCGGGCGTTCGTCCATGGCGCCGGCGCGGTGTCCGACGACTTCGATGACGAAGGCGTCACCAACGTCACCACCCACCGCAACTCGAACGTCGCCTGTCTCTGGCAGACCATTCTCTGGGCGAATGGCTACCTGCCCTCGTCCGGAGTCGACGGCGTCTTCGGCGACCAGACCGATGCCGCGACGAGGAACTTCCAGCGCGACAAGGGCCTCTCAGCGGATGGCTCCGCAGGCCGGAACAGCTGGACGAAGGCCGGCGACAAGCTGGTGCAGCACGATAACCAGAACGGATGGCTGTACGTGGTGTACCACGGGGCGACGGGTTCCCGGAGCCCGTACGGCTCGCACCAGTTCGTCCTGCAGCGTTCGCCCGACGGGAACTACCGCTTCTACCCGCCCAAGGGCAGCGGCCCCTACTGGGCCGCCTACAACTCCCGCACCTGCTGACCGACATCTGGAAGCCGATGCGGCGCTACCTGGCCAACTGGCCCGGCCAGCCCTCTCCCTACCGGGGCATCATCGCGAGCGGCCCGACAGCCACGCGGTGACCAGGGACTGCAGGGTAGGTCCGGACGCGACGGGACCCTTGTCCGGACCTACCCTGCAGGGTGCTTCGCGGTGCACCCGGACCCTCACCCACAACAGAAGGCGCCAACGGCGCGCCAACGCGGGTGGGGGTCAGTCGCGTTCGATCAGGTGGCCTACGACCGTTGGGCCGAGCATCACCGCGAAGCCGCTGCCGTCCCGGCGTGGGTCCGCCGCGGGCAGCTCCACCGGGTCGCCGGTGGCTGTCGCGCCGACCGGACGCGGGCCCACCCAGGCGACGGCCACGTCCGTCTCGCCCTTGAGGAAGCGGTGCGCGCGCACGCCGCCGGTCGCCCGGCCCTTTGCCGGGTACGCCTTGAACGGCGTCACCTTGACCGTCGCGCCGGTGGAGGTGACCACCATCGGCTCGCCATGCCCCGGGTCGTCGGTGCGCACCGCGCCGAAGAACGCGACCCGCGCCCCGGCCGGCAGGTTGATGCCGGCCATACCGCCGCCCTTGAGGCCCTGCGGCCGGACCAACCCGGCGGGAAAGCGCAACAGCGACGCCTCCGAGGTGACGAAGGTCAGCGTCTCGGTGCCGTCGGTCAGCCAGGTCGCCCCGACCACCTCGTCACCGTCGCGCAGACCGATCACCTCGAACTCGTCGGAGCGCACCGGCCACTCCGGCGAGCAGATCTTCACCGCGCCCTGTCGGGTGCCCAACGCCAGCCCCGGTGAGCCCTCCGCCTGCCCGCCGAGCGGGGCCAGGCCGACAACGGTCTCCCCCGCCGCCAACGGCACCAGCTCGGCCGCGGACATACCGCCACGCAGTGACACAGTGCCCGCCTGCTCCGGCAACACCGGCAGGGGCAGGACGTCGACCTTGAACGCCCGACCGGCGCTGGTCAACAGCAGCACCCGACCGCGGGCGGTGGAGTGCGCGATGGCGCGTACCGTGTCGTGCTTGACCCGGCCGTTGCGTCGGCGCCCCTCGGAGCTCTCCTCCGACTCGGCCGCGGTCCGGGCCACCAGCCCGGTCGCGGAGAGGATCACCTGGCACGGGTCGTCGGCGACCTCCAGCGGGCCGGCCGGCGCGGACGCGGCCAGCACCTCCTTCAGGTCACCATCGACAAGCGTCGTACGACGTTCGGTGCTGAACTGCTTGACCACGGCGGCCAGCTCGTCGGAGACCACCTTCCTGAGCACCCGCTCGTCGTCGAGGATCTTGCTCAGCTCGGCGATCTCGGAGCGCAGCCGCTCCTGCTCGGCCTCCAGCTCGATCCGGTCGAACTTGGTCAGCCGGCGCAACGGAGTGTCCAGAATGTACGTGGCCTGGATGTCGGAGAGGCCGAACCGACTCATCAGCCCGTCCTTCGCGGCCTGCGCGTCGTCGCTGCCCCGGATCAGCCGGACCACCTCGTCGATGTCCAGCAGCGCGATCAGCAGACCGTCGACCAGGTGCAGCCGCTCCTGACGCTTGCGCCGACGGTACGAGGTGCGCCGGGTGACCACCTCGTACCGGTGGGCCAGGAAGACCTCCAGCAGTGCCTTGAGGCCCAGCGTGCGCGGCTGCCCGTCGACCAGGACCAGGTTGTTGACGCCGAACGACTGCTCCAGCGGGGTCAGCCGGTAGAGGTCGGCGAGCAGCGCCTGCGGGTTGACCCCGACCTTGCACTCGACGACGAGCCGGGTGCCGCTCTCCCGGTCGGTGAGGTCCTTGACGTCGGCGATCCCGGTCAGCCGCTTGGTCTTGGTGACCTCGTTGGTGATCGCGGCGATGACCTTCTCCGCGCCGACGCCGTAAGGCAGCTCGACCACTGTGATCGCCTGACGGCCCCGGCTGCCCTCGATCGGGCCGATCTCCACCTTGCCGCGCATCCGCACCACGCCACGCCCGGTCTCGTACGCCCGGCGCACCTCGTCCAGGCCCAGCAGCACCCCACCGGTGGGCAGGTCGGGGCCGGGGACGAACTCCATGAGTTTGTCCAGAGTGGCGTCCGGGTGATTGATCAGCCAGCGGGCCGCGGAGACGACCTCCGCCAGGTTGTGCGGGATCATGTTGGTGGCCATCCCGACCGCGATCCCGGACGCGCCGTTGACCAGCAGGTTGGGGAAGGCCGCCGGCAGCACGGTCGGCTGGGTCAGCGACCCGTCGTAGTTGGGCTCGACGTCGACGGTGTCCTCGCCCAGCTCACCGACGAGCAGCATGGCCTCGCGAGACATGCGGGCCTCGGTGTTGTGGTTGACGAAACCGCCAGCGAGGAAGGAGTGGTCCTCGGACTTGACCCGAACCGAGTAGACCTCCGCCGGCTCGCAGGGCGTCACCTCGGTGACGCGCTCGAACCGGTAGCCAGAATCCATGATCGGGAGAATGGTCGCCAGAAGTTCCGGCTCTTTGATGCGATCGATGATCCGGAGGCGCTCGGTCTCCCATCGCTCGACGCGATCGAAGTTGTGCGTCGTCAGCCACTTCCGGCCGCTACCACGACGGTCGAAGTCCAAGGTGTCACGCACGTAACTGGCAACGAAGGGAACGTGGTCCTTGCTCAGCCGATGTGGGCGCAACGGCGCGTGTCGCAGAACCTTGTTCAGCTTTGCCTGTTTGGTGCGGAGGAAGCCCACCCGATTGGCGAATGCCTTGATGTTTCGCAGGCCGGAAATCACCAAGCGATGCTCGACCGAGCCGCTGGGGCGCGTGTAACGGCGCCAGCAGGCAACAACCCCGAATTCGGTGAGCAGCTCCTGGACCTCCCTGGTGAGCCGCTCGCTGTAACTCGTGTACTGGATGGTAAAGCTGTCCTTGGCGACCCGCACCCCGCCGTCCCCTTCGAAGAGGGACATGAGGAAGGCGCGCTTAACACCCCAGCCACCGTTCCAGACGAATTGCGGTACGAACTTGTCCCGGGCCTGGTGCCCGATGAATTCGGCCAGCGGACTTGCACGGAAAGCGTCCATACCGCCGGCATAAATCTGAACATCGATTTCCTGGACACGCTTCCGGTCGCGACGGGTCTGCCGTTCGCTGACGTAACGCCGACCACCAACCACTTGATCGTACGCATGCAGAACCTCACCGAAGAAGTGCTCGTCGGTGTTGTTGAACCCGGCCCTGGACTCACTCGCGAAGCCCTCGGACGCCCACGCGCCGCCGAGGACGCCCAGCGAGTATTCACGAGCGGTGGGTATGACCTGGGACCAAGCGTTCCGTGCCACACAGACGATCGAACCAACTGCAAGCTCGTCTAGCCGTCGCCACTGGAAGAGGGGAACGCCCGCGGGCGCCTCAAGACAGAGCACGAGGTGATTCTCGCTGCCCCGGAGCGAGAACCCGGCCTCCGTGCCGATCCGGACCGTCGGATGGACGCCGGAGTTGAACACCTTGTCGACCTGGACAGCTTTACCGTCTTTGTCGAGCACCTCGAAGTCAACATCGGCTTCGCTGTCTGCAGGGAGGCTTACCAGGTCAGCAATTCGAGGGCTGGTGCCGTCAGCAAGTCGAATGCGGGTATCTCCGGTAACGCAGTATCTCGACGCGGCCGGGCCATCGTCGGGGGAGCCAAAGTTTCCATGCCCGTCGATGAGCGGAACGTTGAGCGAGAAGTCCTGCGCGAGGCGGACCATGGCGTCATAGATCGCCGTGTCGCCGTGCGGATGGTACTTTCCCATCGCATCCCCGACAATTCGGGCAGATTTGACATGCCCGCGATCCGGACGGTAGCCCTGCTCGTACATCGACCAGAGGATGCGCCGGTGCACGGGCTTGAGGCCGTCGCGCGCATCGGGCAGGGCGCGGGAGTGGATGACCGAGAACGCGTACTCCAGGTAGGAGTCGGAGACCTCGGTGACCAGCGGGTTGTCGAACACCCGCGCGCCGGCCTGGTCGAACGAGGAGAGGTCGACCTTGTTTTCCTTACGGCGTGCCATGACTCAGCTCTCCACTGGAACGGAACGGGCGCTGCATCGAAGATTCGCTCGCTGTCGCTCACTCATGCGTCGATCGCATCCCGGTCGACGCGGTCGGCGGAGTCGATGAGCCAGTTGCGGCGCGGCTCGACCTTCTCGCCCATCAGCAGCTCGAGGATGCGTTCGGCGGCGTCGACGTCGTCGAGGGTGATCCGGCGGACGGCCCGGGTGGCCGGGTTCATCGTGGTGTCCCACAACTCGTCGGCGTCCATCTCACCGAGACCCTTGAACCGTGGGATGGGCGTGACGATCTGCTTGCCGGCCTTCTCCAGCTTGCGGACCGTCGTCTCCATCTCGGCCTGGGTGTAGGTGTAGACGGTCTGCGGGCTGCGCCCCCTGGTGGTGATCTTGTGCAGGGGCGGCATCGCGGCGTAGAGCCGACCGGCCTCGATCAGCGGCCGCATGTACCGGGCGAACAGGGTGATCAGCAGCGTACGGATGTGGGCGCCGTCCACGTCGGCATCGGCCATGATCAGCACACGGCCGTAGCGCAGCGCCGAGAGGTCGAAGGTGCGCCCCGAGCCGGCGCCGAGGACCTGCACGATGGCAGCGCACTCGGCATTGTCCAGAACCTGCTGGAGGTTGGCCTTCTGCACATTGAGGATCTTGCCGCGGATCGGCAGCAGCGCCTGGTACTCCGAGGAACGGGCCATCCGGCTCGTTCCCAACGCGCTGTCGCCCTCGACGATGAACAACTCGCTGCGGTCGATGCCGGTGGCCCGGCAGTCGACCAGCTTCGGCGGCATGGACGCGCCCTCCAGGGCGGTCTTGCGCCGGGCGGCGTCCTTCTGTTGCTTCTGGGTGAGCCGCACCCGGGCGGCGTCGACGATCTTCTGCAGGACGGTGCGCGCCTCGGCCTTGGTGCGCCGGTCCTCCAGCCATGCCTTGATGTGCGCGTCGACCAGGGACTGGAGAACCTTGGTGATGCCGGTGGTGGAGAGCTCGTCCTTGGTCTGCGAGGTGAACTGCGGCTCGGGGATCCGCACGTGCACCACCGCCGTCATCCCCTCCAGGACGTCGTCCAGGGTGGGCGGCTCCTCCTTGGCCTTGAGCAGACCGCGGGTGTTACGGATCGCGTCGGCGAGCGAGCGGACGAGGGCCCGCTCGAAGCCCTTGCGGTGGGTGCCGCCGTGCGCGTTGCGGATGGTGTTGGTGAAGCACTCGACGGTGCGCTCGTAACCGGTGCCCCACCGGAACGCCACCTCGACCTCGGCGCGCCGCTGCACGTTGGACTGCATGACGCCGTTGGCGTCGGCGGCGTTCTCCCGGTAGGTGCCCTCCCCGTTGACCAGCAGGGTGCCGGAGACCGGCCGGTCGCCGGCCGGGGCGAGGAAGTCCACCATGTCGCTGAGCCCGTTGGGGTAGTGGAACCGCTCCTCGGCGGGCGCCTCGCCGGTCAGGTCGCGCAGCAGGTAGGTCACGCCGGGAACCAGGAACGCGGTGTTGCGCAGCTTCATCCGGACGGCGTCGACGTCGAGTGCGGCGCCGGTCTCGAAGTAGCGGGCGTCGTGCCACCAGCGGATCGAGGTGCCGGTGTGCTGGCCGCGCTTCATGGCGCCGGTCACCTGGAGGCCGGGGCCGGCGGTGAAGGGGGCGTCCGGGCCGTCGCCGTCGAAGATGCCCGGGACGCCGTGCCGGAACGACATCGCGTGGATCTTGCCAGCCCGGCGGACGGTCACGTCGAAGCGGCGGGACAGCGCGTTGACCGCCGATGCGCCGACGCCGTGCAGACCACCGGAGGTCTTGTAGCCGGAGCCGCCGAACTTGCCGCCGGCGTGCAGCCGGGTCAGCACCAGCTCGACGCCGGAGATGCCGGACTTGGCGTGCACGTCGGTGGGGATGCCCCGGCCGTCGTCGTCGACCTGCACCGAGCCGTCGGCGTGCAGGATCACCTCGACGTGGCTGGCATGACCGGCGACACCCTCATCGGTGGAGTTGTCGAGGATCTCGTTGACGAGGTGACCCACGCCACGGCTGTCGGTGGAACCGATGTACATGCCGGGCCGCTTGCGGACAGCGTCCAGCCCCTCAAGGTGGGTGAGGTCATCGGCCCCGTACAGGGTGTCAGGCTCTGCGGTCAACTGGTCGTACTCCCCGGTCTCGGCGGTGTGGTGCCGCGTCCGAACTGTCAGTCGGCCGGCGCGCGCCGCAGCGAGCCTAACCGGCAGATGCGACACGATGACGGCACCCCGCAGTCGGGGCCCGCATCCTCGTTGCGGATGCGGGCCCCGACATCGTGTGCTGCTGTCCGGATTCGGCGCGTTAGCCGCGCCGTGACCGGTTGCCTCTCAGCGGCCCGACTACGGTGCCACCTCGATAACAAGCGAGCCGTGGCCGACGTTCCCAGCGCTGTCCACCGCGGCGACGTACAGCGTGTTGGTGCCGTACGCCGGCGTGGCAAGGGTCACCGACACGGTCTTGCCGGAGTAGCCGAGGCTGGTGCCGGCCTCCGCCTCCTCGGTGGGCGGGCTGCTCCAGCCGTAGCGGAAGCTGACCACGTCCGGGTCCGGCGAGCGCACCTTGTAGGTGTAGAGCTGCCCGGGCGGGGCGGGGGTGGCGACCGCGTCGACGCTCACGGTGGGCGGCTGGTCGTCGATGGTGAATTCACACCAGGCCGACCAGGGGCTGGTCACGTAGCTGTCGTCGCTGCGCGTCCGGAACGCGTACGACTTTCCGCTGGCAGTGCCGGTCACCGCGGCCGTGGTGGACCGCGCACCGGCCACCACGGTCGAGCCCGCCGGTGGGTTCATCCGGGGGGTGGAGCTGTCGTAGGTGCCCGAGGCGGGGATCTCCAGCAGCTCGTACGACGTCTGGAGGACCTGACCGGTGTCCGCGTCGGGGAAGACGGCGGAGAGGGTCGGCGGGGTGGTCCGGGTGACCCGGCCGCCCGCGACGCAGGCGGCGCCGCCGGCCTGGAGGCTGGTGGGCTGGGTGGGCGCCGAGTCGTAGTCGACGAGCAGGCGCGCCGTACTCGGGTCGAACTTCTTCCACCGGTCCAGGGTGCTCTCGCCGGTCCCGGCCGAGTCGCTACAGGCGCAGAGGCCGTAGGTGATCGAGGACTGGTGGGCGGCCGTGGCGCTGCTGAGGCCGGCGGCGACGCTGCCGGTGAAGCGCACGGTCATGGGCGGTTGCGGTGAGTCGGCGCAGCCAGTCGCGCGGGCGTGCGAACTTGCGGAAGCCCGCAGCGTGGTCAGTGCGGGGGCCCACGCGGTGCGAGGAGTGCTCGTGATGCCCGCCGACTGGTAGAGGTAGGTCGGGGTGTCGAAGCAGGACCAGGTGTGGGTCACCCCCACCTGGACGGAGGCCGACCTGATGAGCTTGCCGCTCAGCGCCGCGATCGGGAACTCGAAGTAGGAGCGGTAGGTGACGCCGGAATCGACATTCTTGCCAACCAGGGCGGAGGTCGTGTCGCTGTTGGTGGAGTTGTTGTTCGTGGCGTACGCCCAGCGGGAGCGGGTGGCGGACCAGGCCGGGTCGATGAACACCGGGAAGGTGGCCTTGGCCGGGTCGAGCAGGTCCGGCGACGGACGCAGCACGAGGTCACCGGCGGGGTCGACCGCGGTCGCCACGGGGGCGGTGCGGGCGGCTGCGCCGGGGCCGGACGGCGACGAGGTCGACGCCGAGCGGGCCGAGCGGCCGGAGCCGGCCGAGTCCCACATCTCGGCCGCCGCGCCGCGCGCCACCTCGGTCTCGCCGGCGAGCGCCCGCAGCGAGCCGTCGGCCTCCCGCCGGACCCGCACGTCGCCGCCGAGGTCGAACCGGATCTCCCGGAGCGCCGGGTTCGCCGCCGCCTGCGGTGTCTTCACCACGAGGACATGGGTGAAGCCGGTGTGGGTCGCCGTGAGCACCAGGTCCACACCGGGCAGTACCTCGGGGTAGGTGGCCGCGTCCTTGGACACGGTCGGCGTGGGCAGCCCACCCGGCCAGCCCAGCGTCATCGCGCTCGTTCCGCTGGTCAGCGTGGCCGCGGGACCGTGCCCTCCGGACGAGAACACCAGGTCGGTCGGGGAGACCGCCGGTCGGAGGCCGGTGGCGCCGCGCCGCAGGGACAGGTCGACGTCGGACCAGGATCCGTCGCTCTGACGGATTCGCTGGGGAACGGCGGCGGTTTCGGACACGAAGCCCCCGCCTGGCTTGGCGAAGACCTGGGTCAACTCCGTGCGGGCGGAGACGACCTCCACCCGCTGGCCGGTGCGCGTAGCCGTGGCGGTTGCCTGGACGGCCTCCCGGCCGGCCGTGCCGCTCGCGGCGACGCCCTCCGCCGGCGCCGCCGACGCGGGTGCGGCGAGCAGGGCGACGCCGATGGACGCCGCGATCCCGGCGGCGAGCAGGCCGCGCGTGGACGGTCGGGGCATCATGGACGGTTTGTGGATGTGGACAGCATGCATGGAGCGGCCAGTGGCCACCGCAACCCCCGTGGATGTAAGACAGCCAGACGGAGGAACTGTAGAGAGCGGTGTCGGGCACTGTCCACGCTTGTCACATCCCGTGAGCACAAATGGAACGAGGTGCCGCATACGTGCGGGACGCGGGCCTCGACCGGGACGGTCGGTGACAGCCCGAGGAGCAGCTCGGTACGGCCGTGATCGCCGGATCACGCAGAGGCACCACCTCCGGTAGGCTCGCCCACCCGACCGGTCGTCGGAAGGTGCTCGCGGTGGACGAGACGATTCGCGACGCGCTGCGGCGCTCCCTCGGTACGCCGGCCCGGCGGTGGCTGCTGGTGGGCACCCTGGTGACCGGGCTGCTGGTCGCCGTGGCGCTGGTCGCGGATGCCGCCGACCGGACCTTCGCCGAACTCTCGGGCACTGCGCAGAGCCTGATTTCGGCCGCGACCCCGCTCTTCGGCATCTTGCTGGTACGCGACCTGCGCCGGGCGCCGGTCCGCCTCCCGGTCCTGCCCACAGTGCTCGCGGTGGTGCTGCCGGCGGTCGTCGTCGGCGTGGTCGGCGTGCTGATCTGCGTCGCGATGCTGGCCCTCACCCCGGCCGACGTCGCCGACGCGCCGTGGCGGTTCGCCGGGACGGTCGCGGTGGGCAGTGTGCTGGTGCAGATCGTCGCCGGTCTGGTGGGCACCGGGCTGGGCCTGTTGCTGCGCTCGGTGGTGCTGGCGTTCCTGGCCACGATCATCCTGCCGCTGGGGCTGTTCGCGCTGCTGGGCGCGGTGGACGCGGCCCTGTTGAACCGCCGCGGCCGCCTGACCGGTCGCTGACTCCGCGCCGAGCGGCGCGGGTCGGTGGGGTCGACTACCCGGAGCGCGGGTCCAGTCTCGACGCGGTAGCCCGTGATGCCTACGGGCGCGTGTCCTTCGTCGAACGAATCTGTTACGGGCCATTGACGCCTGTCGCGCCGGGGTGATCTGATCGCGCTCTCAGAGAATCTTTCATCTTTCGATGGTTGGGGGCCCCCATGCCCAGGTTCCGGCGTACCGCGCTCGCCGCGGGACTAACGATCGCCATGGCCGCGTTGTCGACCGCCGTCGCGCTGCCCGCACCCGCGTCCGCCGCGTTGCCCACCGCCGCGGTGGCACTCGGGGACAGCTTCATCAGTGGCGAGGGCGCCGGGGCGTACACCCCGGTCGTCGACGCCAACGGTGTCAGCCAGGGTTTCCCCGGTTGGACCGCGGCGAACAACAACGCGTTCTTCTGCCACCGCTCGGCGAACGCCTCGCTCAACCAGGCCAACCTGCCGGGCATCCAGAACCGGTTCAACCTGGCCTGCTCCGGTGGTCAGCCACACGACATCGCCAACGCCTCCCAGGCGCGGACCAACGGTCGCACCGTCGCCTCGCAGCTGAGTCAGCTGCGCGCTGTCGCGCAGACCCAGGACATCGACCTGGTGCTGATCGGCCTCGGTTCCAACAACAGCTCGTTCACCTTCGGCAGCGTCGCGGAGAAGTGCGCCAACCGGTTCATCGCCGACGCCTGGACCGGTTGGTGGGAGTTCTGGGCGTACCTGAACGGGCCGGTGGAGCAGAAGCCGTGCAGCGACGCCGACCTGGCCACCGCCGCGCAGCTCAGCGCCGCGACCGCGGAGACCACCGCGGCAGTACGCCAGATCCTGACCACCCTCGACCAGGTGGACGCGGACGGGCAGCACCGGGTGGTGTTCCAGGACTACACGAACCCGCTGCCGCTGGACCTGAACCCGCAGTTCCACGAGGAGGACAGCCGGGACGACACCCGGGACAAGTTCCGTGACCTGGGTGCCGAGCGGTACGCGGCCGGTTGCCCGATCCACCGGGCCAGCCTGGCGCCGGGGCACCGCTTCTCCCAGGGCCTGGGCAGCATCGTGAAGTCCACCCGGGACACTCTGGCCGCCGAGTTCCCCGCCGACGACCTGGTGTACCTGAGCGTGCAGCAGGCCTTCAACGGTGCCCGGCTCTGCGAGCAGACCAGCAGCCCGAGCGGCGCGCTGGCCACTCCGATCCGGCTTCAGGACGGCGCGACCGGCACCTTCGTCACCAGCCTCGCCGGCAAGGACAAGATCGCCATCCAGCGCATCGCCAACACCTGCGTCACCTACTTCCAGACCTGCCAGGAGTCGTGGCACCCGAACGCCACCGGGCACCAGGTGCTCGGCCAGTGCCTGAGCGGCGCGGCCTCCACCAGCGCCCGTTCGGTGGCCTGCGTGCGGGCCAGCAACGGGGCGATCTCGGTCTCCTGACCGCAGCGTCCGTCGGAGGGCTCCGCCGTTCGGCGGGGCCCCTCCGTCGCGTCCGTCGAGCGGACGGCACGTCTGCCCACCGCTGTCCTGGGCCCCACGGCCTGCTGCTACCCGCCGGTAACGTCAGGCCGTAGGCTGGGCCGATGAACGGGGACCCGGAGTACGCGCAGGAGTTCGTCGACGTCGACGGTGGCCGGTTGGGTGTGCAGGTCTACCCGGAACCGGCCGGGGTGCCGGGCGCGCCCGTGGTCCTGATCTGGCCCGCGATGGGGGTCCGGGCCCGGTACTACCGGCCCTTCGCCGCCGCGCTGCGCGCCGCCGGACTGGCAGTGGCCGTGGCCGACCTGCGCGGCACCGGGGCGAGCACGCCCGCGCCGAGTCGGGCGGACCGGCACGGTTACGCCGATCTGGCCGATGACGTCGGCGCCGTCCTGGCCGCCCTCAAGCCACGTCTGGACGGACGCACCCGACTACTCCTCGGGCACTCGCTCGGCGGGCAGGCCGCGCTGCTGCACCTCGCCCTGCACGGCAGCGGCGAGGTGGACGGGTTGGCGCTGGTGGCGGTCGGCATCCCGTACTGGCGGAGCTACCCGGGCCGGCGCGGCCTCGGCGTACTGCCCTACACCCAGGGGATCGCCGCCACGGCGGCGCTGCTCGGGGTCTGGCCGGGCTGGGGCTTCGGCGGTCGGCAGGCACGCGGTGTGATCCGCGACTGGGCCCACACCGCGCGGACCGGCCGATTCCCCCGGCTCGACGGTACGGACACCGAGGCCGCCGTCCGCGCGGTACGAACCCCGGTGCTGGCCGTCAGTGTGGACGACGACCAGTTCACCCCGCACGAGACCATGGACCACCTCTGCGCGAAGCTCGTCGACGCGCCGGTGACCCGGGAGCGGTACACAGTGGCGCAGGCCGGTACGACGTTGGACCACTTCACCTGGGTCCGCGCCAGCGTCCCGCTGGCGCGGCGGATCGCCGGTTTCGTCGGCGACCTGCCGCCCCGCTGAGCCGTACCGGCCGGTCGGCTCACTCGTCCTGGTCCAGCGGCACCAGTTCACCGTCCCGTTCCACCTGGATCTCGGCGTGTTCCTTGCGGGGTGCGACCTCTGCGGTGTTCCGGTGTGGGTCGTTGTCGGGGTGCATGAGCACCGCGTCTGTTTTGGGGGTCTTCTCCCGGCTCTCGTCCGGCTGCGACATCGCGTTCCCCTCTCGTCGGCGTCACTCGGGAACTACCCGCCACCGGGCGAACGACTCCTGCCCGGGGCAGGTCGACCCGCCGACGCCACGGGTGTCCGGTAGCGGCCCGCCACGACGCGGATCGGCCCGCCCGGGGCGGGGTTAGCCGCCCGACCCTCGGGTAAGCCGCACCGCCCGACACGGCGGAAGGGGATCACATGTCCGAACGGCATACCGCACTGCGCTCGATGCACGATCTGGGCCTGGCGGCCTGGTTTGGCGGCTCCCTCATGGGTGCCTTCGGCGTCAACGGCGCAGCTGCGAAAATCAGCGACTCGACCCAGCGGCTCCCGGTCGCCTCGGCCGGATGGTCCAAGTGGACACCGGTGAACGCGGCCGCGATCGGCGCCCACCTGGCCGGCGCCGTCGGCGAGCTGGTGACCGAGAGCCCACGGGTGGCGGCCCAGTCCGGCGTGGGCCGGGCCAGCGCCATCAAGACCGCGTTGACCATCGGCGCGCTGGCGGTCACCGGCTACAGCCGGTTGATCGGCATGCGGCTGGAGAAGGCCGGCGGTCCGTCGGTGAGCGGTGCCACCGAGCCGAACCACCAGACCCCGGCCAGTGTGGCCTCGTCGCAGCGGCAGATGAAGCTGCTCCAGTGGGCCATTCCGGCGCTGACCGGGACCCTGGTCGTGGTCACCGCGTACATGGGTGAGCAGCAGAAGCCCGGGCAGGTGTTCCGCGGGATGCTCGGTCGCGCCGGTGGGATGAAGGGCGCCTCGAAGGGCATGATCAAGATGGCGGGAATGAGCAACGGCAAGCGGCCGATGGCGATGGCCGGACGCTGAACGTCGGGCCGGCCGGCGTCCCGCCGCCACCTCGACGGCGGGGCGCTGGCCGGCCTGCGCGCGCACCGGAGCGATGAACGGGTCCCGCGCGCGCGGCGGCGTGGCGGCGACATGTCGTGCGCCGCACCCGGGCCGGCGATCCCGGCCCGAGGACGGCACATCGTCCGCCGGAGCGGCGGACCGACGAGCGGGGTGGCGATGACGGCGCACAAGGGACGCAGCGGTGACAACGACCGGCTTCAGCCGGAGGCGACCAAGCCGTGGGGCACCGGCGACGGCTTCGACGCCGACGCGCCCTGGGGCACTGACGACGATTCACCGATGGACGAGGGCAGCGAGGAGACCGCGGTGCCCGAGGGACGGCGCGGCGAGCGACGTGCGGGTGCTCCGGCGGGCCGGTCGGACCCGGCGGGACGACACGGCTTCGGCTCGGTCGAGCCGACCCGTACGACGATGGCCGGACCGGGTGCCCCACCCGATCCCGCTCCCAGCGGCCGGAGCTTCCCCGACGACGCGGACATCGGCGAGTCGACCCAGGACGCCCTGCGCAGCCGGGGACGGCGGTCCTGAGCGGACCGGCGCCCGGCCGGGCGGCCGGTGCGGAGATCAGCCGGTCGCCGGGACGGCCTGCTCGACGACCAGCGTCTCGGCGAGCAGCTGCGCCAGCCGGGTCGCGTCGCGCTGGGCCTGCCCGGCGCAGCAGTTGTTGAACAGCACGTGCAGCTCATCGGGGAGATCAGCGAACTCGGCCAGCCGTCCGGCCCAGGGCCGCAGCTCGTCCTCGGCGTACGCGTACCGGAACTTCTCCTGCTTGTCACCCCCGCCCCAGGCGTCGCTGTGACCGTGGAACCGGACGATCGCCGGCTCCGCCGTCATGGTCAGGATCGGCGGCACCGACGACGGATGCCCCTGTGGCATGTCGACGCAGACCACTGACAGGTCGTGGGCGCGTAGCAGATCCAGAGTGTCCGCCGCGGCGTCGTCGTCCAACCAGGAGCCGTGCCGCAACTCCACCCCGACCCGCCACGGGCGGCAGCGCTGCGCCAGCTCGACGATCCGGCGTTCGGCCGCGGGGCTGCGCACCAGCCACGGCGGGAACTGCAACATCACCACACCGAGCTTGCCGGCCGCCGCGATCGGGTCGAGGGCCGCGCGGAACCGGGTCCACAGCTCGTCGTACGCCGGCTCCGGCAGGTCCCGGCGGCGGATCCGGCTCGGGCCGCTGGTCGGCCGCAGGTCCCGGGGCAGCACGGCGACCGGTGTCGGGTGACCGGTGAAGAGGCTGAACGCCTTGACGTCGAAGGTGAAGTCGTCAGGTGTGGCGTCCACCCAGCCCTGGGTCGTCTCCGGGACCGGGATGGCGTAGTAGGACGTGTCCACCTCGACCATCGGGAACTGGCTGGCGTAGAAGCCCAGTCGACGGGCCGGCGTGCTGGCCGAGCGTGGGTACCACCCGGAGCGCAGCAGGGACTGGTCCGCCCAGGACGACGTGCCCACCTTAATCACACCCATGTCATTCAGTGGACCGCCACCGGCGCGGATCGGCAACCGCTGGCGGGTCTTCGGTCGAGGAGGTGTCGCGCCCGGGAAGTGTCGGTGCCTCGCCCTACGGTGGCACCGGCGGACATCAACGAAGGGTGGCGGCATGACCAGCACTGAGCAGCTCACCGGTGAGCGCACCGACCTCCTGCAGACACTCCGCAGGCACCGCGGTTTCCTCCTGCAGACGGTCGACGGGCTCACCGACGAGCAGGCGGCCAGCCGCCCCACCGTCAGCGGGCTCTGCCTCGGCGGCCTCGTCAAGCACGTGTCCGGCGTCGAGCACCGGTGGATGCTCTTCGCCCTCGGTGGCGCGGAGGCGATGGGCCGCGAGGAGATCGACTGGGTCGGTCAGTTCCAGATGCTGCCGGACGAGACCCTCGCCGGGCTGGTCGAGCGCTTCCAGGAGGTGGCCGCCCGGACCGACGAGTTGATCGCCACCCTCGACCTGGACGCGGCACACCCGCTGCCGCAGGCGCCCTGGTTCGAGCCGGGAGCGAGTTGGACGGTCCGCCGGGTGCTGCTGCACCTGATCGCCGAGACGGCCCAGCACGCCGGGCACGCCGACATCCTGCGCGAGTCGATCGACGGCGCCAAGACCATGGGCTGACCCCGACACCGACCGCCGACCGTCGCCGGGCCGAGCGCTGCCGCACCGCCTCAACGCAGGCGGTGCCGGCGTTCGGTGGTCCGGTCTCTCGCATAGGCGTCGGAATGCCCCCATCGGCCGGGGATGTCCAGCAGCTCCAGCCGACCGAACCCCTCCGGCACCGCCGGGTTCACCAACAGGTTGTCGCCGGTGGGTCGCAGGCCCAGCATGGTGCCGAGCAGCATCAGCAACGCTCCCGACGACCACGCCTGCGGGCGGCAGCTCATCGCCAGTCGGACAGGATAGGTCGTCAGGCTGCGCTCGTAGCCGGCGATCACCTCCGGCACCTGGCCACCGAGCGTCTGCGCCATGTCGAAGATGCCGTCCGCGACCCGGGCCGCCTGCACGTCGAGGCGGTAGCGGCGCAACCCGGCGGCGATCAGCGCGTTGTCCGACGGCCACACCGCGCCCAGGTGGGCGCCCACCGGGTTGTACGTGCGCTGCCCGGTGGCGAACGTGCGCACTCCCCACCCGCTGAACAGTCGCGGCCCGACCAGGTGCTCGGCGACCGCCTCCGCACGGTCGTCATCGACGATCCCGCTCCAGAGCAGATGCCCCATGTTGGAGGCCAGCGCATCGACCGGTTCGCCGTACGGGTCGAGCGCCAACGCGTAGTACTCCCGGTGTGGCAGCCAGAAATCCCGGTTGAAGCGCTCCTTCAGCGCTGCCGCCTCCCGTTCCAACCGGTCGGCGTACGCGGGGTCGCCCCAGAACTCCCGGGCCAGCCGGGCGCCACGCCGCTTCGCGTCGTACGCGTAGCCCTGCAACTCGCAGGTGGCGCGGGGGAAGGCGGGTTGCCGACCGTGGGCGTCGACGATGGCGTCCGGGGAGTCCTTCCAGCACTGGTTGATCGTGCCGTCGCGCTCGTTGCGGCGCTGGTAGCGCAGGTAGCCGTCCCCGGTCAGGTCGCCGTACTCGTCGATCCAGTCCAACGCCATCCGGGCCGGGTGGCGCAGCTCGCGGACCAGGTCGGCGTCACCGGACCAACGCTCGTACTCGTCGAGCAGCACGACGAAGAGCGGGGTGGTGTCCGCCGCGCCGTAGTACAGCGCGCTCACCCGGTCGCTGAACGTTCCGGTCTCGCCGTACCGGAGCTGGGCGAGGATCTTGCCGGGCTCCTCGTCCAGCGCGTCGTCGAGCTGGCCGCCCTGCATGAGCGCCAGCATCCGTAGCGTCGCCGGAGCCAGTTCGGGGGTGAAGGCCATCGTCTGGAGGCAGGTGATGAGAGCGTCCCGTCCAAACAACCCCATCGCCCACGGCAGACCGCCGATCGGCACCCGCTCGCGGTACGACAACGGCTTGTACCGCAGTGCCGCCAGGTCCGCGAGGCTGCCCCGGTAGAGCTCCTCCAGGCCGTTGCGTTCGGCCACCAGCTGCGGCGCCCGGTCCAGCCACTGCACCAGGTCCTCACGCATGCCCGTCCGCACGGTCTGTTGGTGCGACTGGAGGTCGGCGCGGAGATCCCGGCCTTCCTCGCCGCCCATTGTCACGCTGACGTGCAGGTCGGTCTCCCATTTCCCCTCGGGTGCGATCCGGATCCGGAACGTCATTCCCTTCTCGTCGACCTCGGCGGGGACGGTACTGCGCACTGTGGTCTGGCGGACGAACCGGTCCCGCTGGTAGCGCAGCACGAGCTGCTGGCCCGCCGAGTCGGCGCTGACCTCGACGGCCCGCTGCCGGAGCTGCCCGACCTCGACGATGTCGGTGAAGTCACTGGCAATCTCCACCCGGACGGTGTACTCGGCGGGCTGCGACGAGTGGTTGAGCACTGTGATGTTCTCGTGGAAGCAGTCGTGCACCGAGCGGTGCCTGATGATCGACATGTCGGCGTCGACGTAGTGGCTCGCCGCACCGGGGACCAGGAAGAACCGGGTCTCGAAGTACGTGAGGTCGTCGCGGGCGAGTGCGTTGATCCGCTCACCGTCGATCCTGAGCACCCAGTGGGACAAGAACCGGGTGTCGTACGCGAAGAGTCCGACCGGGGTCTGCGGGTCGACCTCGATGTCGCCCTGGGCGTCGCTGATCGCGAACAGGTTGCCGGCGATGACGTGCACCAGTTCCTGCTTCACGGCCGCTCATTCCGAGCAGTCGTCTCATTCCGAGCGGTCGTCTCGTTCCGAGCGGTCGTCGCGGCCCGGCCAGCCAGCGCGGCTCGGCCCAGCTCATGCGGGTGACGGGCGCCGTCCGGCCCGGAGAAGATCCGCCGCAGCAGCATCAGCAGTCGCATGTTGCCGTGCACGGTCAGCTCGTTGCGCAACAGGCCCGCGCCCGGGTGCAGCTCGCCGCGGGCCATCCGGTCGAAGACCGGCCGATCGGCCCGCACCACCAGCTCGGCGTCGTCGGCCGAGCGGGTCACCCGGACCTGTTGGTCGGCGATGGTCAGGTACCAGTGATCGGTGCTGCCGTCGTCGCGGACGTCCAGCCGCAGGGTCCCCGCCGTGGTCTCCGGCAGGTCGGGCCGCCGACCGGTGTCCAGCTGTCGCAGGTACTGCTCCGCCGTCGCGCCCATCGGGTCCCCTCCCCACGGTTTCCCGCAGGATCACCCGCGTCGGGGTGACCCCGGCTCACCCGAAACAGGTGAGGTGCCAGATCCACCGTGGTGTCAGCCCGTTTGCTCTGGGATGAGGTGGGCAGCCCACGGTTCGGCTTGCTCTGGGATGAGGTGGGCAGCCCACGGTTCGGCCGAGACGGACGGGAGCACCGGTATGCGAGCGCTGCGGTTGCGGGAGTGGAAGTCGGAACCGGAGTTCGTCGAGGTTCCCGACCCGACGCCGGGGCCAGGTCAGGTGGTGGTCCGGATCGGCGGTGCCGGCGCCTGCCATTCCGACCTGCATCTGATGGACGAGTTCGAGCCCGGGACGATGCCCTGGAGCCCACCGTTCACCCTCGGGCACGAGAACGCCGGCTGGGTGCACGCCCTCGGCGATGGGGTGACCGGCTTGTCCGTCGGCCAACCGGTCGCCGTCTTCGGCCCCTGGGGCTGCGGCACCTGCGCTCGATGCCGGGTCGGAGTCGACCCGTACTGCGAGAACCCGTCCGCAGCGCCGGTGCCCAGCGGCGGCGGCGGGCTCGGACTGGACGGCGGCATGGCCGAGTTCGAGCTGGTCCCGGACGCGCGGCACCTCGTGCCCCTTCCGGAGGGACTGGATCCGGTGGATGCGGCACCGCTGACCGACGCGGGGCTCACCCCCTACCACGCGATCCGGCGCAGCTGGCCGAAACTGCCGCCGGGCAGCACGGCAGTGGTGATCGGGGTCGGCGGGTTGGGGCATGTGGGTGTGCAGATTCTCAAGGCCACCACCGCCGCGCGCGTGATCGCCGTCGACACCCGAGCTGAGGCGCTGCGGCTGGCCGAGGAATGCGGCGCCGAACGCACCGTGGCCCCCGGACCGACCGCCGCCGAGGAGATCCGGGACGCCACCGAAGGCCGCGGCGCCGACGTGGTGCTGGACTTCGTCGGCACGGACGCCACCCTGGCGCTCGGCGTGGCGGCGGCCCGCACCGTGGGCGACCTGACCATCGTGGGGATCGGCGGCGGCACCGTGGGAGTGTCGTTCTTCTCCGTGCCCTACGAGGTGAGTATCGCGACCACCTACTGGGGCAGCCGCCCCGAGCTGGTGGAGGTACTCGACCTGGGCGCCCGGGGCCTGGTCCGTCCGAAGACCACCACCTTCGCGCTGGAAGACGCCCTGGACGCGTACCGCCAGTTGCGCGACGGGACCCTGGACGGCCGGGCAGTGATCGTGCCGTGACCCCGGCGTTCAGTCGGCCTGGATGAGGCCGCGGACGTAGGCGGCCTGGCCCACGTGTTGCAGGTCGTCGTCGACGATGCTGACCAACCGGACGCCGAGGGTGACCGGCGGGTCCCACGCCTCGTCGACCACGCGGTCCAGGTCCGCCGGGCCCAGGCCGGCCAGGAAGCGTCCGGTACGCGCCGCGACCGTCTGGTAGTAGTCGATCAGCGCCTGGGCGCTCTCCGGCCGCACCGCGGCGACCTGGGCGGGCGAGTGCCCGTAGCCGGTGTTGTCGGGGTCGGCGGCGAGCCCGAACCGACCCGCCCAGTCGTCGCTCACCCAGATCTGCTCGGCGTCGAGCAGGTCGGCGACGTGGTGGTCCTGCACCCGGGTGAGGTGCCAGACCAGCCAGCCGACCGAGTTGGCGCCCGGCCCGGGCTGGTGGCGCAGTTGCTCGGGGCGGAGGCCGTCGACGGCCGCGCGGACGAGGTCGGGCAGCCTGTCGTACGCCTCGGTCAGCAGCTCACTCACGTCCACGGGTACGCCTTCCTGGTCGGTTTCCGAACAGGTACCGCCGGACCGGGGTGGGCAAACCTCGGCCGCTACGGTGATCGAATGGTCGCCGCGGTGGAGTTGTACCTGGACCCGGACGCCACCCGCCGGATCCGGGTGCTCTGGGACGCGCTGGAGGCCGAGGGGGTGCAGAGCATGCGCTCGCTGCTGGAGCAGCGCCACCGTCCGCACGTCTCGCTCATGGTGGCGCCCCGTTTCGACAGGGAGCAGGTCGCCGAGGCGCTGCAGGGGACGGTGGTGGCCGCCCCGCTGCGGCTCGACTTCCAGCACGCCGGTCAGTTCGTCGGTCGGGTGCTCTGGCTCGGCCCGGTGCCCACCCCGGAGTTGCTGGCACACCACCGGCTGGTGCACGACCGGCTCGCCGGCGCCGGCATCGCCCTCGCCGAGCACTACCAGCCGGGGCGGTGGGTGCCGCACTGCACGCTGTCCATGCGGGTGCCGAACACGCTGATGGCCGCCGCGGTGCGCCGCTGTCTGGAGGTGTTGCCGCTGGCCGCGACAGTGGTCGGCGCGGCGCTCACCGACCACGCGCGTGGCATCGCCCACCCGCTGCCTTGACCGCGCCTCGACCGTCAAGGCGTAATGTCCGGTTTGGCGGGCGACAGTCGGAAACCCGAAAACAAGCGGTGCGGATACGGCCGGGCGTGGGAAGGTTCGAGTGGCTGTCGTACCGGTGGTGTGCTGCTCACAGGCGGTCCACCAGCCGGTGTGGCGCGAGGTCACCCCGCGCCACCCACGGCGGCTTCGACGAGGAGAGGCAGGGCCCATGCAGGCTCAGCGCAGGCCACCGCGCACGGAGCGGAGGCAGACCCGGGACGACCGGACCGGCGGCGGAATGACCGGGGCGGCCACGCCACTGACGATCTGGGCGGCCGCCGTACTGCTCGGCCGGATCGGTGCCGGCGACGACGACGTCGAGGACGAACGGCACATCCTGCGCGGCATCGAGTGATCCCGGCCGCGCGGCTCAGAGCCAGCCGCGCCGCTTGAAGATCACGTAGAGGGTGCCGCAGACCAGCAGCATCAACAGCAGCGCGAAGAGGTAGCCGAAGCGCCAGTTCAGCTCCGGCATGTGGACGAAGTTCATGCCGTACACGGTGCCGATGAGCGTGGGAGCGAAGAGGATCGCCGCCCAGGAGGACACCTTCTTCAGCTCCTCGTTCTGGCTGTAGCTGGCCGCGGTGAGGCTGCGCATCTCCTCGTTCTGCTGCTGCGAGACGAGGGTGGCGTTGACGGTGAGGATGTTCTGCAACAGGTGCCGGAAACCGTCCACCCGCTCCACCACCTGGGTCAGGTGGTCGGTCACGTCGCGCAGGTAGCGGCGCAGCTCCTCGTCGGCGCTGGCGCTGCCGGCGCCGTCGGCCAGCGCGTCCAGCACGCTGAGCAGCGGGCGGGCTGCCCGCTGGAACTGGATGACCTCACGGCTGAGCCCGTAGATGCGGCGGCTGGCGTTCGGGTCGCCACCGAACACCTGGGTCTCGATCTCGTCGATGTCGTTCTCCAGTCCGGCCACCACCGGCGCGTACCCGTCGACGACCTGGTCGAGGATCGCGTACAGGACCGCCTCCGGCCCCCGGGCGAGCATCTGCGCCTCGGTCTCCAGTCGCCGCCGCACCGCGGCCAGGTCGGGCGCCTCACCGTGTCGGACGGTGACCACGAAGCCCGGGCCGATGAACAGGTGCAGCTCGGAGAACTCGACCTCCTCCCGGAGGTCGTCGTAGCGGGCGGCGCGCAGCACCACGAACAGGGTGTGCCCATACCGCTCCAGCTTGGGCCGCTGGTGGGCGTTGATCGCGTCCTCGACCGCCAGGTCGTGCAGCCGAAACTCCCGGGCCAGCGAGGTGATCTGCTCGATGTCGGGCCGGTACAACCCGATCCAGGCCATCGCGCCGTCCTGCTCCTGGAGGCAGCGGTACGTCTCGGCGAGGCCGGACGGCGAGGCGAACCGGTGCCCCCGGATGTAGACCGCGCTGTCCACCAGGCCGCCGTGGGACGCGGCGGGCGACTCCGCGGACGGCGCCACACCGACCCTCGTCTCGTACTCGTCGAGTTGGCGGCCGAAGCCACCACCCGGGCGGAAGCGACGGCCGCCGACCATGCCCTGTCCCCTCCCCCGGTGCCGTTCCAGCCAGCCCGGGGCGCTGCTTCCCCGTGTCCTCTGCCCTGAAACCGGCAGTGGCGTCGGCTGGGTTCCACACCGGCGGACGGGGCGACCGGTCGGGCGGATACCCACGGTGACCGTGGGCGGGATGACGGGGGACGCGAGCACCGTGAGCGTGGTCATATCGACTGGACGATCCACCCGTTCCTGCTGTTAGCCTCGGCGCAGGTCATGAGCGCCAGCGCGAAGCCCCGGCTCGCTGGCCGGCAACCCTCCTCCGCGGTGGGGTGCCCCGGGTGAAGACCAGGCACCGGCAGGACGTCGGTGCAAGCGTGGCCTGGCACCCAGGTCAGCACAGACCCGGGAGAACCATGCGCATCCTCAGCACCACCCCACCGACCGACGTCGCGGACTCCCGCACCGGTCGACCCTCGCCCGCACTGATCCGGCGACGGCACGTGGACATGATGCGAATGTGCAGCGCCGCCTGTCGCGGCATCGCGCTCTAGCACCCTCTTCCCAAGCTCCTTTCCACCGGTACGCCCATCGGGCGCGCCGTCGGTGGCGCACGTCCGTGCGCGCCGAGACACCACCCTTCGGAGACACCAGTGCGATTCCTTCCTGCCCTGACCCGCGCCGCCGCCCTGGGCGCGGCCACGATCCTGGCCGCCACCGCCCTGACCGCCTGCGGCGACGACAGCTCGTCCGACGCCACCGCCAACCCGTACGGCCTGGCCCAGGCGGGTGTGCTGCGCGCCGGAACGCTGACCGACGCGCCGCCGAACGTGTACCTCAAGGACGGCAAGTTCACCGGCTTCGACAATGACCTGCTGACCGCCGTGGCCGGCAAGCTCGGCCTCACTGTCGAGTTCGTCGGCACCGACTTCTCCGCGCTGCTCAGCCAGGTCAACAACCGCAAGTTCGACGTGGGCAGCTCCTCGATCACCATCACCGAGGCCCGCAAGAAGACAGTCGACTTCGGCGACGGCTACGACTTCGGCTACTTCGGCCTGGACGTCCCGGCCGGCTCGCCGATCACCGGTTTCGACCAGCTCGCCGGCAAGCGGGTAGTGGTGGTGCAGGGCACCGTCCAGGACGACTACGCCACCGGCAAGCAGCTCGACCCGGTGCGGGTGCCCGACTACAACGGTGCGATCAACCAGCTCAAGGCCGGCACCGCCGACGCCTGGATCGCCCCGGCGGAGATCGGCGAGAAGTCGGCCACCGACAGCAACGGCAAGATCACCGTGGCGGCCAAGCAGCTCAGCCCGGCACCGACCGCGTACGCCGTGGCCAAGGGCAACGACAAGCTGCGCGAGGCGCTGAACAAGGGCCTCGACGAGGTCATCGCCGATGGCACCTGGAGCAGGTTGCAGGCGCAGTACTACCCGGGCCGGCCGATCCCGGCGGACTTCACGCCGGGCAGCGGCACTGTGAAGGCCCCGTCCGCGTCGGTGTCGGCTGTGCCGACGGGTCCGTCGGCGTCCGCGTCGACCGCGTCCTGAACCGGTGACGAGCGAGCGGGGCGGTAGGAGGAGCGACCGATGGATCCGTTGAGCACCCTGTGGGAGACCTTCTTCGACTGGGACGCCATGCGCGAGGCGCTGCCCGAGATGCTGACCGTCGGGTTGCCCAACACGCTGATCCTGGCGGTCTCCGCCGCCCTGCTCGGCTCGGTGCTGGGCCTGCTGCTGGCCGTCGCCGGGATCTCCCGCAGCCGCTGGCTGCGCTGGCCGGCGCGGGTCTACACCGACGTGTTCCGAGGGCTGCCGGCCGCGGCGACGATCCTGCTGATCGGCGTCGGGCTGGCCCCGCTGGGCATGCAGGTCTGGGGGCCCGATCCCTACCCGTTGGGCATCCTGGCGCTGTCGCTCATCGCCGCCGCGTACATCGGGGAGATCTTCCGCTCGGGCATCCAGTCCGTGGAGGCCGCCCAGTTGGAGGGCGCCCGGGCGCTCGGCTTCTCCTGGGCCGACGCGATGCGGCTGGTGATCATTCCGCAGGGCATCCGGCGGGTGTTGCCGGCCTGGGTGAACCAGCTCATCGCGCTGATCAAGGACTCCAGCCTTGTCTACTTCCTCGGCCTGGTGGCCAGCCAGCGGGAGCTGTTCCGGATCGGGCAGGACTACGCGGCCACCACCGGCAACGAGTCGGCCCTGCTGCTGGCGGGGCTCTGCTACCTGGCGTTGACCGTCCCGCTGACGCACGTCGTCAACTGGATCGACAGGCGGCTGCGCAACGGCCGGCCGGCCACCGCGTCGACCGAAGAGGACGACGACGTCACGTCGTACGCCGCGACGGAAGGAGATCGGCGATGACCGCCACCACGACGACCTCGGTCAGCCTCGACGTACGCGACGTGCACCTCGCCTTCGGGCCGAACCGGGTGCTGCGCGGCGTCGACCTCTCGGTGCCCCGGGGCGCGACGGCCTGCGTCATCGGGCCGTCCGGGTCGGGCAAGTCCACCCTGCTGCGCACCATCAACCGGCTGATCGAACCGGACCGGGGCGACGTGCTGCTGGACGGGCGCAGCGTGCTGGGCGACGACCCGGACGCGCTGCGGCAGCGGGTGGGCATGGTGTTCCAGCAGTTCAACCTCTTCCCGCACATGAGCGTGCTGCGCAACGTCACGCTGGCGCTGCGCCGGCTGCGCAAGCTCGGTGCGGACGAGGCGGAGAGCGTCGCCCGGGCCCAGTTGGAGTTGGTGGGGCTGGCCGGCAAGGCGAACTCCCGGCCGGCGCAGCTTTCCGGCGGTCAACAGCAGCGGGTGGCGATCGCCCGCGCGCTGGCGCTGCGGCCCGAGGTGATGCTCTTCGACGAGGCCACCTCGGCGCTCGACCCGGAGTTGGTCAAGGGCGTCCTCGGGGTGATGGCCGACCTGTCCGCCGCCGGCATGACCATGGTGGTGGTGACCCACGAGATGGGCTTCGCCCGGCAGGTCGCCGACACGGTCGCCTTCATGGACCGGGGGGTGGTGCTGGAGGCCGGCCCACCCGAGGCGGTCTTCGAGCGGGCCGAGCATCCGCGGCTTCGCCGGTTCCTCGACCAGGTGCTCTGAGCCCTGGTCGGACGGCCGCCGACGATCACTCGTTGGGTCCGCGCCCCAGCAGCCGGATCTCCTCGTTGTCCAACGCGGCCTGGAGTTCCTGGAGCACCAGGTCGTCGATCTCCCGGTTGTCGCGCAGCCGGGTGACCTCCCGCCTCTTGTGGGCGAGGACGCCGAGGCGCAGTCGGCGTTCCAGCCGGCGCTCCTCGGCGGTGTTCCCACAGCTCTCGTCGAGGTCCTCCAGATGCCGCCGGTACTCGGCCTCCAGCCGGCGCACCGATTCATCCTGGGCACCGATCTCCGCGGCGACCTGGGGAAGAGCGGCCAGGCCCACCTCGGTGGCCCGCCGCCGGGCGTTGCGGGCCTCGTCGACGCGTTGCGGGTCGCCGCTCAGCCCGGCCCAGCGCACCACCAACGGCAGGGTGGTGCCCTGAAGCAGCATGATCAGCACGATCACCAGCGCGGTGACGAAGATGATCAGATCGCGTTCGACCACCGGTTGACCATCGACCATCACCGTCGGGACGGCCAGGGCGGCGGCCAACGACACCGCGCCCCGGAAACCGGACCAGCCCGCGACGGTCCCCACCCGCCAGGCGGACGGTCCCTGGCTCGGGTCCACCATCCGGCGGCGCCGCAGCCGCGCCGACTGCGCGGTCAGGTAGATGAAGAGCAGCCGGGTGCCGATCACGACCAGGGTGACCACCAGCACGATCACCAGAGCCCGCCCGGGCGAGGTGCTGGTGATGCTCCGCACCGACCGGGGAATCTGCGTGCCGAGCAGGACGAACAACCCGCCGTTGATCAGGAACGTGGTCAGGTCCCAGAACGCGTACGCCAGCACCCGGGACCGGGCGCGGATCACCCGTGGGCCGGCGTAGGCCAGCACCAGGCCGGCGACCACCACCGCCAGCACACCGCTGGCGTGCACAGAGTCGGCGAGCAGGAAGGCGCCGAACGGGGTCAGCACGCTGAGTGCGCCCTCGCGCAGCGGATCGTCGAGCCGCTTGCGGATCAGCACCACGGCGGCCCCCACCAGCAGACCGGCGACCACGCCGCCGACGCTGGCGCCGACGAACTCCTCGCCGACACCCAGCACGCCCGGCTCGTCGCTGTGGCTGAGCAGAGCCACGGCCACCGCGAAGACCACCAGCGCGGTGCCGTCGTTGATCAGGCTCTCCGCGTGCAGGGTGGTGAGCAGCTTCCGGGGCAGCCGCTTGGCCAGGCCGGTGACCGCGGCGGCGTCGGTCGGCGCGAGGACCGCGCCGAGCACCCAGGCGGCGGCGGGGTTCACGCCGAGCGCCTGCGCGGCGAACGACACAGTGACCATGGTGAGCACCACCAGCACCACGGCGAGCAGCCCGATCACCGGCAGGTTGGCCCGGATCTCGCGCAGGCTGATGGTGAGGCTCTCCCGGTACAGGATCGCCGGCAGAAAGATCAGCAGGACCAGGTCGGGTTCCAGGGTGACCTCGGACAGCGGCGGCGTGAGCCCGAGCAGTACGCCCAACGCGATGAGCAGGACCGGCGGGGCGACCCGGTACCGGCCGCCGAGGGTGGTGCCGACGAGGACGGTGACGCCGAGCACCACGATCAGGATGAGCGCCTCCACGCGTACACCCCCTCGGACCATGGCCGACGGTGGACGCGCCGGTGGTTCCATCTGACCGCACCGGCCGGTTCGTTCCGGCGGAAACCGGCAAGTCGCTGGGCAGCCCGAGCGCGGGGGCAGTGTCGTGTGGCACCAGAAGGGGAACCGGAGAGCTACGCGATACCTCTCCGCATGGGTCGTGGTTCCGCCGTGCGCCCGACGGCGCTCAGGTTGGGTCGTCGCCGCGGACACGTGCGGTGAGCACCCGGGCGGTACGGCGGTACGCGGCGGCTTCCTCGTCGCGGCCCAGCGCAGCGGCCAGATCCGCGAGGTGCCCGGCCACCGGACCGATGGTGATCACCCCGCTGCCGGCTGCCAGTTCGGCGGCGGCCGGGCGGAGCGCGGCGGCGACGCGTTCCATGGTCGGCCGGTCGCCGATGGCGAGCGCCGCCCGAGCGGTGAGGCAGAGCCGCACCTCCCGCAGCAGGTCGTGCGGCCCGTCCGGCAGGGCCCGCAGCGCCGCCCGGGTGGCACTGCGGTCGCCGGCGGCGGCGAGCAGCAGTGGTCGGACCCAGGGCTCGTGCGGGCCCCAGTCCAGCCGCGCCCAGTCCTCGTCGTCCGGCCCGGGAATCGGTTGCCCACCGGGGACCCGCCGGGCGTCACCTACCAGTGAGTCGTTGCTGACGGTGTCGGCCAGTCGCAGGCCGAGCAGGGCCAGCGGGAGCAACCCCTGGGTCAGCCCCGGCATGCCGTCGGCGCTCACCCGGTCGGCAGCCGAGCGGTACGCCTGCGCCGCCGCGTCCGACTGACCGTCGAGGGCCAGCCGCAGCGCGGCGTACCACCGGGTGAAGACACCGACCAACGGCAGCTCGTACCGTTCGGCGAGGCGGTCGGCGGCGCGGGCGTGCTCGTCGGCGGCGGGCCGGTCGGCCAGCGCACAGTTGGCCTGGACCAGGACGAGGTGGCCGAGCACCTCGAAGGTCACCAGGTGGTGCCGGGCAGCCAGGTCGACCAGTTCGAGGCCGATCCGGGCCCGCGCGTCGGCCAGACCCACGCTGTGGAAGGCGTGCATGAAGCGGGCGTTGAGCGCGAAGGCCAACAGCCCGGGATCGCCGATGTCGCGGGCGATCGTCTCGGCCTCGGCGGCGGCGCGGCGGCCACGATCGGTGGTGGTGCCGCGCAGCTCCAGCGCGAGGGTACTCAGCAGCCGGCTGCGCTGCGCCGAGCCGACCGGGCCGAGGGCGGTCAGGGCGTGTTCGGCGGCTCGGACGATGTGCCCGGAGAGCAAATCGTCGTCGTTGCGCGTCCAACTGGCGGGCACGTCGAAGCCAGCCAGGGCCTCCTGGATCAGGAGGGGGTCGCCGGTGGACTCGGCGACGGTGATCGCCTCGGCACGCCGTAGCCGCGCCTCGGCCAGCCGGCCCGTCACGGCCAGCGCTCGTCCCAGGCCGAGCAGCGCGGTCACCCGCCCACGCGGCGCGACCCCGCCGGCGCGGTCGGACGCCTCGATCGCCTGGCCCCACAGGCGGGCCGCCTCGTGGGGGTTGCCGCCCCGTTCGGCCCGCTCGGCCGCCACCTGGGCGTACGTCGACGCCTCGGCGGCGTGGACCGGCCCGCCGGCGCGCAGCAGGTGGTACGCGAGAGCCGCCGGCTCGACGGGTTCCCGCTGTCGCAGCACCTCGGCGACGGCCGCGTGCCAGGCGGCGCGGCGCGGCGCGGACAGGTCGGCGTAGAGCGTGTCGCGGACCAGGATGTGGGTGAAGCGCAGCCGCCCGTCGGACTCCCGTTCGGTGAGGAACCCGGCCGCCAGTGCGCGGTCCACGGCGTCCAGCGCTGTCGTCGGGTCACCGGCCAACACGCCCAGCACGTCCGGGTCGAGGTCCCGGCCGAGCACTGCCGCCTGCCGCAGCACGGTACGGGTCGAGGCGGGTAGCTGCGCCAACCGGTGCCGGATCACGTCGCGGACCCCGGGCGGCACGGCGGCCAACCCCGCCTGCCCCGTGCTCGCGTACAGCTGGGCCAGCTCGCGGACGAAGAACGGGTTACCGCCGCTGCGCTGGTGGATCGACCGGGCGGTGGCCGGGTCCAGTTCCGCCCCGACGATGGCGCCGGCCAGCTCGCCGGTCGCCGACGCGGGCAGGCCGGCGAGATACTCCCGGACCGGCTCCAGCCCGGCGGCGCGGGCCAGGGTGGCGGTCAGCTCCGGGCTGATCTCGGTGGCCCGGTAGGTGGCGAGGATCAGCACCGGCCCGCTGGCCGGCTGTGGGCCGGTGAGCAGCGCGGTCAGCAGGTCCAGGGTGTCACCGTCGGCGCGGTGCAGGTCGTCGAGGACCAGCAGGACCGGCTCCCGGTCGGCGACCGCCGCGATCAGCGAGGCCACGGCGCGGTGGCGACGGAACCGCCCGGTGGCGGGGTCGACCGCACCGCCAGTCGAACCATCTTCCGGGTCGGCGGCGCCGGCGGCGGGGGCGGGGGGCCCGGCGAGCGTGTCGGTGATCTGGGTCCACGGCCACGCTGGCGGGGCGCCCTCGTACTCCGGGCTGTGTCCCCACGCCGTGGTCCAGCCCTCGGCGGCGAGTCGACGGGTCAGGGCCTCGGCCAGCGCCGTCTTGCCGGCACCCGGGTCGCCGCTGAGCAGGGCGAGCGTGGGCTGGCGGTGCCGGGACGCGGCCTCGGCGGCTCGCCGCAGCCGTTCCAGCTCCGCGTCGCGGCCGACGAACGGGCGCTGCTCCGCCTGGACGGGTCGTACGGTTTCCCCGAGGCCGGGGGTGACGGCCCGTCCGAGGGCCGGGGCGAGGTGCGGTGCCTGGGCCAGGATGTCGGCTTCCAACTGTCGCAGCTCGGGCCCCGGGTCCACGCCCAGCTCGGTCACCAGGACGTGACGGGCCTCCCGCAGTGCGGCCAGCGCGTCGCCCTGCCGGCCGGCGCGGTACCGGGCCGTCGCGAGCAGCCGCCAGGCGTCCTCGCGCAGCGGATGGCTGGTCAGGTGTGCCGGTAGGTCCGCGGCGGCGTCGTCCGGTCGGCCCACCGCCAGGAGCGCCTCGGCCCGTCGCTCGACGGCGAGCATCCGCAGCTCGTCCAGCCGGTTGATCTCCGCGACCGCCCAGGACTCGTTGGCGCAGTCGGCGTACGCGGGCCCGCGCCAGAGCCCGAGCGCCGCCTCCAGCGCGGCCAGGGCCGGCGCGGGACGCCCGGCCACCAGCAGCCGGGCCGCCTCGCCGACAGCAGCCTCGAACTGTCCTGCGTCCACGGCGTCCGGGGCGGCCTTCAGCGCGTACCCGGGCGGCTCGGTGACCAGGATCCGGGGTGGCTGGCGGGGTGGTCGATCGGGCTCCAGGGCCCGGCGCAGGTCGGCGACGAAGGTCCGGATCGCACCCACCGCGCCGTCCGGCGCTACCTCCCACAGGTCGTCGACGAGGCGATCCACCGGCACCACCCGACCGTGGGCGATCAACAGCCGGCCCAGCACCAGGCGCTGCCGGTGTCCCCGCAGCGGGACCGGGCCGCGCTCGGTCGCGGCGGTCACCGGCCCGAGTACGCCGAAGGTCACCGCGACGGGCGCCGTCAGCTGCCTGGTCATGGCACCAATCTAGGCCCGCGGCCCGGCCGGCACTGATCCGACGCTGACCGGCTGCTGATCACCTCCGGGCAGGCTCGGTGAGGTACGACGGCGACGGGCCACCGCCCCCGCCAGCACTGCTCACCAGGAAGGTTCCCCGTGGACCCCAAGATCAACGGATTCGCCTACCGACGCGTCACCGTCGCCGACGGGGTGACGCTCAACGCCGCCGTGGGCGGCTCCGGGCCGGCGATCGTGCTGCTGCACGGCTTTCCGCAGACCCACCTCATGTGGCGGCACGTCGCCGCCGATCTGGCCGCCGACCACACGGTCATCTGCCCCGACCTGCGCGGCTACGGCGACAGCGACAAGCCCCTCGACACCGACGGCACCGGGTACGCCAAGCGCACAATGGCCGCCGACATCGTGACGCTGGCCGGCGCGCTCGGTCACGATCGGTTCGCGTTGGCCGGGCACGACCGGGGCGCCCTGGTCGCGTTCCGCGCCGGCCTCGACCACCCGGCGGCGATCAGTCAGCTGGCCCTGCTCGACGTGCTACCCACCCTGGACATGTGGGACGTGCTGCACGGCGCCAGCGCCGCCGTGGCGTTTCACCTCTATCTGATGGCGCAGCCGCCCGGCCTGCCCGAAGAGCTGATCGCCGGCAGCCCGGACGCGTTCTTCGGTCACTTCCTGGACGTCTGGACCCGTGATCCGAGCGCCCTGCCGGCGGAGGTGCGGGCCGCGTACCTGCGCGCGTCCCGCGATGCCGTTCCCTCGATCGTCGCCGACTATCGGGCGTCCGCCGGGATCGACGTGACCCACGACGCCGCCGACCGGACGGCCGGCAACCGGCTGCGGATGCCGGTGACGGTGCTCCAGCAGGACTGGGGCGCGGCGCTGGGCTACGACGCGGCGGCGGTGTGGCGGGCCTGGGCGCCGGACCTGGACCACCAGACGGTCACCTGCGGACACTTCATGGCGGAGGAGGCCCCGGCGGAGGTGCTCCGGGCGTTGCGCGCCCTGCTCGTCCGTTGATCGATCGGCGACCCGGCCACCGCTGTCACCCTGGGCAAGATATCCGACACTTCTCGTCACCGGGTGGCCCTGCGGCCGGGTCGCCGCGTTCCACCCGCCCCATGCCTCGAGAACCGCCCAGCAATGGGCCCTGACCTGCGGTAATGCGACGTTACGCGAGGTGGACGGCAACCGGTCATCGGTGATACACAGGCAGATACCGGCAGCCAACGACGTCGAGTCGCTTCATCTTCTCGCCCAACGGCCGTCCACAGGCAACGCACCACTGGGCTTCGCCGCACGGACCGCAGCTCGACAGTCGCGACCCACCGAACGGCACTGGTCCACCGGGCGCTGCCGGACGCCGGTCCTCGACCAAGGAGTTGCCGTGGGAAACCTACGAATCCGATCCCGCCACCAGCCGTACGAGATCGCTGTCCTGGCCGCTGCACCGCTCTGCGGCATTCTGATGATGGCCCTCGACGTCCGGCCGACGTCAGTACAGACGTCGATGCCGAATCCCATCCAGGTCGCCTGGGAGTTGGGTCTGGTCGCGGTGGGCGTGGGTGGACTACTGGGCATCCTCTGGCCCGGCCGGCTCTCCACCGGGCTCGGCCTCGAACTCGCGTCGGTGCTGGTGCTCGGCACGCTCACCGGCATGTACGTGGTGGCCCTGTTGACCATGTCGGGTCGAAATTCCATCGTCGCCACGTCGTTCGTGATGGCGGTGACGGTCGGGTCGCTCTGGCGGGCCGCGCAGATCGCCATCGACCTGCGTCGCCTGGCCCGAGCGTGTGAATTTGTGACCTACGAACAGTTGCAGGCAGGTGTCACGTGATTACCGCACCCGCGCCGGCTGCACCGCATTGGGTGCAGGTGGCGCTCAGCGTGCTCGGCATCCTCGGCGGAGGCACCGGCCTGGCCGCCATCGCCACCGTCGTGGTGCAGCGCGGCAAGTTCAAGGCCGATGCCGCCGACACGCTCACCGAGGCCGCCCTCACGCTCGTGCAGCCGTTGCAGACGCGGATCACCCAGTTGGAGGGCGAGGCGTTCAGCGCCCGGTCCGAGCTGGGCATGCTCCGCGAGCAGGTCAACCAGTTGCAGTTCGTGGTCCGGGTGCTCACTCGGACGCTGGACCGCTGGCGCGCCGCGATTCGTGCCCCCGACGCCACGCTGCGCAAGGTCCGAGCGACGGTGGCGGAGTCCGACCGGATTCCCGGGATGGACCGTTGACCGCAGTGGCGTCCCCGCACCGCCCGGCCCCTGGCCGGCGGGCTCAGCCAGCGCCACGAAGGCGTTCGGCGAGTTCGCGCACCGCCGCCCGGAACTCGGGGTCGGTCTCGCCCGGATGGTGGCCCCGCAGCGGCGGCGCAGACCGCTCCCCCGGCGCCGGCAGCAGGTTCGCTGGGTCCCGCAACCGCCGGTCGACCTGGCCCGCCGGATCGGCCGGGTCCGGGGGCGGATCGCCGGGGCGGTGCGCGGCGAAGATCCAGCCGCCGACCGGGTCGGTGTCCCGCCAGAGGTTGAGCCACCGCCACTCGACCCGCTCCCCCACCTCACGCAGCACCTCCTCGTTGAGATAGGCCGGAAAGAGCCGGGCGTACAGGCGATCCAGCGGTGACCCGTAGGTGAGCAGCGCGACCCGTTGACGTACGCGCGGGGGCAGCCGCAGCACCGCGAGAGCGAGCAGCGCGGACCCGTGGCTGTGCCCGCAGAGCAACACCCCGACGTGCCGTTCGGTCAGTTGGCTGATCCGGTCGGCCAGTTCCGGCACCGCGCGGTCGGCGTAGCTCGGTGGTGCGAACGGGTGCGCGGCCCGGGGCCAGAAGGTGCCCAGGTCCCACAGGATGCCGACGTGCCGGCGGAACCACGCGGTCCGATAGGCGAACACGCCGCCGGTCAAGAGCGTGAGCAGCAGCGCGGCGAGAAGGTAGCTGCCCCCGCTGAGCCCCATCTGGACGGCGTCGGCCGGCAGCCCGAGCAGTTGCCGGGTCAACTCCTCCGGTTCGCGCCCGGTACGCCCCACCAGACTCGTGGCCAGTCCGACCACCGCGAGCGCCGCGTACGTGGCGGCCAGCAGACCCAACCACTCGGTGAACCGCGCCCGGGCGACGGCCTTCGTTGCCAGCCGCAGCCGGCCGACCGCCTCCGGCGGCACGACCGGGAAGTCACTGGTGGTGATCGCCGCCGCCGCACGCCGCCGGCGCCGCAGCGACACCACTGACAACGCGCCACACAGCAGCACCGCCGCGACCACGTGCATGAAGAAGGCCAGCAGCGTCCAGCGGTACGGCGACGGTGGCCCATCGTCACCGCGGTAGCCACCGAGCAGCTCCCCCGTCTGGTAGACGAGGCCGGCGGAGAGCGCGCCGGTCAGGCCGACCGCGAGGGCGGCGAGGACCGCCGCACCCAGGCCACCCGGCAGCGCGGACCGGCCGCCCACCCGACCGCGCTGCCACAGCACCACCGCGCTGAGCAACACCAGCAACGTCATCTGGCCGAACAGCGCCACACCCGCGAGCCCGCCGTAGCCGGGAAGCCCCGTCGCCGACGACCAGTCGCGCCGGTCGCTCGCCACGGTGGCGAGGGTCGCCACGCTCAGGACGGCCGCCACGACGCCCGCCGTGCGGGCGGTCCAGGTGGCCGTTAGCGCGGTCGCCGCCCGGTCGATCAGTCCCGGAGCGGCGAGCAGACCGACGCAGGTCAGCAACACCGCCACGCTGAGCGCCAGCAGCAGCGTCGTGGAGAACGTCGCGCCGCCGGCGCGACGGGCCGTGAGCAGCACGACATCGAGTACGGCGAGGGCGGCGGCCACGTGGATCGCGCGCAGCCGGTGCACCAGGGGCTCCACGGCCCACAGTGGGTTGTCGGCCGGGCCGGACCGACGGGTGCCGAGGAGGCGCAGGACCGCTATGGCGGCGATCGGCAGTAACGCCAGCACGGCCAGGCGCTGCCCGACGTGCCGGCCGTCGAGCCCGGACATGGTGTCGAAGGGCGGGCGGCAGCGGGCCGCGCCGAGACACTGCCAGGCGAGCAGGTCGAGGGCGACTCCGGCGATGGACACCACGTACAGCACTGTGAGGTTGAGCGCGAGGAGCCGACACAGCACGCTGACCGCGGCGGCGCGGCGGCGGCCGGTGGGGCGCATCCACACGGCCACGTTGCTGAGCATGAACGGCAGCAGGAAGACCATGGCCAGGGTACGGCCGACGGTGCCCGAGGGCAGGTCTCCCCAGCGGTACGCCTCCAGGGTCACCTCGTCCGGGGCGACGCCGTCCGACCGGGTGGCGCGGTGGAAGCCCCCGCTGCCGTCGCCGGCGACCTGCCGGACCTGCGGCTGGTCGAGGATGACCGTCGGGTCCGCCCCGGACACGCCGTGCACCCGCAACTCCACCACGTCGTGTCGTCGCGGTTGGTCGCTGCGCTGCGGTCTTCCCTCAGGCATCGGCGGAGCTATCCGGGTCGCCGCTGGTTGACTGGGTCGCTCTTCCCGGAGTGGCGGATGAACCGCCGCAGTCCCGGCATCGCGTCGAACAGGACGATCAGCACCAGCACCCCGGCGACGACTGCGCTGTTGACCAGTTGCGGAGACCGCACGGTGGCCAGCCCGCCCACGATGATGGCCGGCACACCGACCAGACGCGCCCAGGGCCAACTGCCGTCGACCACCGCCGCGAGCAGGATCCGGGCGGTCAGGAACAACGCGGGGCCGATGACGCCCACGGTCGTCTGCCCCGTTTCGCGTTCTCCCGGATGGTCGATCGTCATCTCCATGGCCACCGAGGTGGCCAGCACACCGGCGATCATGACGAGGTGCAGGTAGCCCGCCATCAGCGTCAACTTGCTGCCGGGCGGGCCCTCCGCCTCGATTCTGGCGCCCAGCCGCCCGCCGGCGGGCACCAGATAGAGCCGGGCGAGGGCCACCGCGGTCACGAACGCCAGGGCGAAGGCCACCGTGCTGTCCCGGTCCAGCCCGGACCCGCTGTAGGTGACGCCGGCGATCAGGATCAGCTCACCCAGGGCGATGATGAAGATCTGTTGGTACCGCTCGGAGAGGTGTCTGCCGTTCACCTGGAGTTCGGGCCAGGTGCTGCGCCCGAGCCGCGGGAACGGCCAGCGCAGCCGGGCCAGGGAGTACTCCAGCACGAGTGCGACCGCCCAGAGCGCCTCCCGGGCCGGGGCGACGGCCGCCCCGACCACCCAGAGCACGCCGGAGATCGCGAACCAGACCGCCACCCGCAGGCTGCGCACCTGTAGCGGGTGCCCCCGCAGGGCGGGGATCAGGATGGCCGCCCGACCCAGGTGGATGGCCACGTAGGCGACGGCGAACACCATGGCGTGCCGGTCGAACACGGTGGGTACGGCCGCGGCCATCAGCAGGCCGCCGAACATCGTCCAGAGCAGCAGGGTGACGATCAGCGGAGCCCGGGGCTCGAACCAGTCCGCCGACCAGGCGGTCACGAACCACACCCACCAGAGCGCCGCCAACATCAGCAGCACCTCGAAGCCGCCGTTGAGGCTGGGGTCGTCGAGCAGCGCCCGGGACAACCGGGTCAGCGCGAAGATGAACGCCAGGTCGAAGAAGAGCTCCAGGAACGACGCCTTCCCCGGGTTCTCCCGCCGAAGCAGCAGCCGTCCCGGAAGCCTGCCCGCCATCGCCATCCTTCCCCGGCCCGCGGCTGCCACCGCCGCCCCAGTCGTACCACCCGGACTGCCGGGCCCGGGTCGGTTCCGCCGAGCCCGGGCCGCCGTTGTCAGCGGCCAGCGGTGACGCCGCGCTAGGAGATCAGGTCGGACGCCACGGTCCAGAGCCGCTCGGCGTTGCCCGGGTCGACCGCATACGCGGCCACGCCGCTGTAGTCGGCGGGCCGCTCGGTGACGACCGGAGCCTCGGCGCAGTCCTCGAAGTAGCGACCGCCGACGCCGTCGAGCAACGGGGATGCCGCGAGCAGCACCGAGGTCGCGGCGCCCTGTTGCGGGGTCTTGTGCATTTCCTTCGGCGACTTGAGCCCGCCGGTGTGCTTCTGCAACCCGGTGGCGATCGCGCCCGGGTTCAGCGCGTTGGAGTAGATCCCCTGGTCGGCCCAGCGGCGGGTGGCTTCCACGGCGAGCAGGGCCTCGGCGCTCTTGGACTGCCCGTAGGCCAGCAGCGGGTCGTAGGGCCGGAACGCGAAGTGCAGGTCGTCGAAGATGACCGGGGAGAAGAGGTTGCCGCTGGAGCTGACCGACACCACCCGGGCGCCGCCGGCCGCGGCGAGGGCGTCGTGCAGGCCGACGGTCAACGCGAAGTGCCCCATGAAGTTGGTGGCGAACTGCATCTCCCAGCCCTCGGCGGTGCGCTCCAACTCGGGCAGCGCCATGATCCCCGCGTTGTTGACAAGGATGTGCAGCGGCTGGTCCCAGCCGGCGACGAACTGGCGTACCGACGTCTGGTCGGCGAGGTCCAGCTCGCGGACGGTGACCCGCTGCGCGCCGATGCCGGCCGCGATGTCGGCGGCGGCCTGCTCACCCGCCGCGACCCGGCGGACCCCGAGCACGACCTCGGCGCCGGCGGCGGCGAGCGAACGGGCCGTCTCGATGCCGATGCCGGCGGCGCCGCCGGTGATGATGGCCCGCTTGCCGCTCAGGTCCACCCCGGCGATGACCTCGTCGGCGGTCGAGGCGAAACCGAAGGGGGTCGTGATGCGCTCTGCCATTGCTGTCCCGTCTCTCGATCACGCTTACTCCGACACTGTCACCCCGGTGGCAGGCGCTAGCCGGTTCCCTGTTTTTCCTGGTAGTGGCAGGACCAGGCTGGGCGGTCGGTGGCGGCTCCTACGATGGGCGGGTGAGCACGGCCGGCCCGCTGGGCGAATACCTGCGTGCCCGGCGCGAACTGATCGGGCCGGGCGACGTCGGCCTGCCCGCGCACGGCCGTCGGCGGGTGCCCGGCCTGCGCCGCGAGGAGGCGGCCCTGCTCGCCGGCATCAGCGCCGACTACTACCTGCGGTTGGAGCAGGGGCGTGACCGGCACCCGTCGACGCAGGTGGTCGAGGCGCTGGCCCGCGCGTTGAGGCTGGACGCGGACGCCGCGGCACACCTGCACGGCCTGGCCCGGCCGGTGCCTCCGCGCCGGGTGGCGCGCCCCTCGGAGCGGGTGCCGGTGGGCATCCGGCAGTTGGTCGGCTCGTGGGCGGAGACGCCCGCCTTCGTGCACGGTCGACACCTGGACGTGCTGTTCGCCAACCCCGCCGCGACCGCGCTGGCGCCGATCTTCACCGCCGGGGTGAACCTGCTGCGCGCGGTCTTCCTCGACCCGAGCGTGGCGGCGCTCTACCCGGCTCTGACGGCGGTCGCGGCCAACGCGGTGGCCGGCCTGCGCGCACAGGTCGGCCCCGACGTGGACGATCCCCGCCTCGTCGAACTGGTGGAGGAGTTGACGGCCGGCAGCGAGCGGTTTCGGCGGTTGTGGGCCCGGCACGACGTCACGGCCCGTGCGGGCGGCGGGGTGCGGGTGTTCCAGCACCCGGAGTTGGGCGAGTTGGCGCTGCGCTACGAGAAGCTCTCGATCAGCGGCACCAACCAGTCGCTGGTGGTCTATCACGCCGAGCCGGGCAGCCCGTCGGCGCGCTCGCTGGCCCGGCTGGCTCGACGGGCGGCACCGCGCTAGCGTCGCCCTCCCCGGAGCGGGCCGGCTACCGGTCGGCCGCCCGCTCGGCTACCACCACCGAGATCCCGTCGAGAACACGTTGCAGTCCGAACTCGAACGCGTACTCCGGGCCGTACGCGGCGCCGTGCTGCTCGCCGGCCGCGGTGCCGACCCGAGAGGCGATCGGGTAGGCGCCCGGCTTCAGGAAGGTCTCCAGCCAGGGCGCGTGCGACTGCCACCACTGACCGTCGGTCATGCCGGTCTCGCGCTCCAGGTCGACCACCTCGGACGCGGCCCGGGCGGCGCTCTTCACGTGACCCAGCACAAGGGTGAGCACCGCGTCGACCTCGACGTCGGTGAGCCCGATGTCGACGATCGCGCCGAGCTCGTAGTCGTACTTGGCCATCAGGTGCGGGCCGAGCACCGGTCGCGTCGTCTCGGCCCGCAGCATCCAGGGATGCCGCTGGTAGAGCGCCAGATTGTCGCGGGCGATCCGTTCCAGCCTGGTCCGCCAGTCGCCCTCGACGGCGGGGCGCGGCATCTCGCCGTACGCGGTGTCGATCATGACGGCAACGAGTTCGGCCTTGCCCGGCACGTAGGTGTAGACCGACATCGTGCCGACCCCCAGCGCCTCACCGACCCGACGCATGGTCAGCGCGTCGAGCCCCTCGGCGTCGGCGATGTCGATCGCGACCCGGACGATCCGGTCGACGCTGAGCGCCGGACCGGCGCTGCGGCTGGTCGGCTCCCGGGTGCGCCAGAGAAGGGCCAGGCTGCGGGCCGGGTCCGCGGTCGCCTTGCGCTCACTCGCCATGGTTCGGCCATCCTAACAACGCGGCCGTACGCCGTACGACCGCGCCGGTCTGCTCCCGGGTGGTCCGCGCGGTCGCGCCACGCGTGCGTCAGAGCGCCTCGCGGTCGTCGGAGAGCGTCGGACCGGCGGCGGCGGGCACCAGGTGTCGGACCTCGGGCTCCCCGTCGGTCAGCTCCCGGGCCCGTTGCTCGGCCGCGCGGTCCTCACCGGTCAACCGGCCACCGTGCTGACGCAGGTGCTCGTCCCAGGACGGCACCAGATACACCTCGACGAACCGGTCCACCGTCTCGGCCGGGCGGAACAACCCCCAGCGCATCGCGCCGGTCCGCTGCCGCGCGCCACGCACCAGGTCCATCGCCGCCAGGAACCGTTGGGTCCGCTCCGGCCGGACGGTGTACTGCACGGTCACCAGCACCGGCCCCACAGCCGGGTCCGGCTCGTGCGCCAGGTGCAGTTGCGGCCAGTAGGCCGCCGGTTCGCGGTCCACCGACCGCAGGTCCGGCAACGGCCAGATCCGACTCGTCAGGGTGCCGACAAGCATCAGCGCCGCCGCCGCCAGATACGCGAGGACCAGCCCGGCCATGTCGGCCACCAACCCCCACAGCAGCGCGCCGACGGCCTGCCCACCGGCGAAGCACACCTGGTAGACGGCGAGGCCCCGGGCCCGTACCCAGCTGGGCAGGAAGAGCTGCATCTCGGCGTTGACGTTGGCCAGCACCGTCACCCAGGCCATCCCGGCGGGCAGCAGGGCCAGCAGCACCAGCGGCACAACCCGCACGGTGCCGACCACTGTCAACGCCACTGTGAACAGCGCCCCGGCGATCAGCAGGAGCTGGTTGGCCGACAGCCGGGTACGGATCACGGCCAGCAGCACGCCCCCCGCGATGGCGCCCACGCCGAGGGCTGCCAACAGGACCCCGTACCCGCCGGAGCCCAACCCCAGCCGCCGACTCGCCACCAACGGCAGCAACGCCCACAGCGCGCTGGCCGGGACCACGAAGACCAGCGCACGGCGCAACAGCCGGCGGACGGTCGGCGAGTGGCGTACGTAGCGGCTGCCCGCGCGCAACGCGGCGGTGAACCGCTCGGGCACCTCGACCGCGCGGGCGTTACCGGGCCGCCAGCGCCACAGCGCGTACGCGAAGATCCCGAAGGCGACCGCGTTGATGCCGAAGACCGGGGCGACGCCGGTACGGGCGATCAGCACGCCGGCCACCGCGGGCCCGACCGCCCTGGCCACGTTCACGCTTATCGAACCGAGCGCGGACGCCGACCGCAGTTGGTCCTGCGGCACCAGCTCCGGGATCACCGCCGCCCAGGCGGGCAGGGTCAGCGCCTGCCCGACCCCGAACGCGAAGGTGAGCGTGAGCAGCAGCGCCGGCGGCATTCGGCCGGCGAGGGTGAGCAGCGTCAACGCCACCGCCACCGCCACCAGGAACAGCTGCACGGCGATCAGCAGGTGCCGGCGGTCGAAGCTGTCGGCCAGCACCCCGGCGGGCAACGCCAGCAGCAGCACCGGCAGCAGACTGGCGGTCTGCACCAACGCGACAAGGGTGGAGGCGTTGGAGTGGTTGATCAGCAGCCACTGCGCGCCGACGGTCTGCATCCAGGTGCCGATGTTGGCGGCGAGCAGGGCCAGCCACAGGTTGCGGTAGACCGCCGTACGCAGCGGCGCCCAGGCCGAGGCCGGACGGTCGGCGGGTCCGGCTGCGGCCGTCACCACCGCCCGTCCGCGCGCAGCACGCGCTCACCTGAGACGTAGAGGTCGTCGGGCTCGAGCAGCAGCAACCGGACGACCTCGGTGGCGACCTGTTCGGGCATGGCGTACACCTCGTCCAGGAACTCGGCGCCCACCCGTTCCTGTAGCCGCGTCGGCATCGGCCCGGGATGCAGCTGCATCACCTTGACCCGGTTGCTGTGCTGGGCCTCGGCCAGCGAGTCGACGAGGCTGTTGCCGTAGCTCTTGGTGGCCCGGTAGACGGGGATACCGGGCCGGGGGGCCGCCAGCGCCAGCGCGCCGATGTAGACGACGTTGCCGTGGCCCTGTCGGTGCAGGTGCCGCACCGCCTCCCGCAGCAGGTAGGTGATGCCCAGAACGTTGATCTCCACGGCCCGGCGGATGTGTTCCACCGACAGGTCCCCCAGGTCGCCGCCCGCCCACATGGAGGCGCAGGCCGCCACCCCGTCGATAGTGCCGTAGCGCTCGACCACCTCGGCGAACCCGTCGCGGACCTGCTCGTAGGAGGAGATGTCGCAGACGGCGCCGTCGCAACCCAGCTCGTCGGTCGCGGCGGCGACCTCGGCCGGCACGTCGCCGAACACCACTACCTGATGCTCGTCGACGAGCAGTCGGGCCACCGCGAGGCCGAGGCCGCTGGTCCCGCCGACCACCACGAAGGTTCTGGCACCCATGTCTCTCCAGCCGCCGCCAGCACAGGTCACGCGGGCCGCGTGACGGCGCGTTCTTCCCGTTTCCGGACCCCGCACACCCGTTCCCCGGTAGTGCTGGGCATACCCCGAAGAGTGGATCTGGACGGCTGGGGCACCCGGTCGCTCCCGATTAGCGTCTGCTGCATGACCACGCAACCCCCTTCGCACCTGGCCGAGGCGCTACGCCGCCGCCGCTGGCTGATCTCCGGGTGGCCCTGGCGCGCGCTGGCCTACCTGGTGACCACAGTGCCGATCGCCGGCGTCCTCGGTGTCGGGCTGCTCGTCATCGGCGCGCCCCTGCTGGCCGCCGCCAACGGGCTCCGCCAGCACGGCCGACCGCCGAGCATCGCCCTGATGCTGTTCCTGGCGACCGGCAGCCTCATCCTGTTGGCGTTGGCCCCGCTGGTGAGCTTCCCGGTGGCCGTCGTCGAGCGGTGGCGCGTCGGGCTCGTCGACGGTCGTCCGCTGGCCTCGTCGCCGTGGCCGGGCCTGGTCGCCCGCTACCGCAGCGCCGCGACCTGGCGGGAGGTGGCGTACCTGTTCTGGCTGGGCGGGTTCGCTCCGGTCGCCTACTGGGTGTTCCTGGTGCTGGTGCTGCTGGACCTCGGAATGATCTCCAGCCCCTGGCTGGCCGGCGACGCCAACCAGCCGGTGGTGATCTGGCAGCCGATCGACAGCACCGGCGAAGCCATTCCGTACGCGATCGTGGGGGTGCTGCTGATCCCGGTTCTCTGGTACGCCGTCGGTCTGCTCGCCGCCGTCCAGGCAGCCGTGGCCCGGTGGTTGCTGGCCCACCCGGTGGACGCGGCGGCGCTGCGCGAGGTCACCCGCTCCCGCACCCGACTGGTCGGCGCGTACGAGGCCGAACGCCGCCGCATCGAGCGCGACCTGCACGACGGCGCACAGCCCCGGCTCACCAGCCTCACCCTCCAGCTGGGGCTGGCCCGGCTGGACGTGCCCGAGGACTCCCCCGCCTCCCGACCACTCGCCGTGGCGCACGACCAGGCCCGGGGACTGATGGTGATGCTGCGGCAGTTGGTGCACGGCATCCGCCCGCAGAGCCTCACCGACCTCGGCCTGGCCGGCGCCGTACGCGAGCTGGCCGACGCCGCCACCATCCCCGTCGCTGTGCACGCCGACCTGTACGACGAGCTGCCGGAGATCGTGGAGACCACCGCCTACTTCGTGGTCTCCGAGGCGCTGGGCAACGTGGCCCGGCACGCCCGGGCGACCCACGCCGACGTACGCCTCACCCGGGCCGGCGGTGACCTCGTCGTCGAGGTGACCGACGACGGTCACGGCGGCGCCGACCCGGCCCGGGGCACCGGCCTGACCGGGCTCGCCGACCGGATAGCCGCCGTGGACGGCCGGCTGCTGCTGTCCAGCCCGCCCGGCGGGCCTACGGTGGTGCGGGTGGAGCTGCCATGTCGTCGGTGACCCGGGTGGTGCTCGCCGAGGACGAGGTGCTGCTGCGGGAGGGTCTGGTCGCGCTGCTGACCCGCTTCGACTTCACTGTGTGCGCGGCCGTCGGCTCCGCACCGGACCTGCTGGCGGCGGCCCGCGACCACCAACCGGACCTGGTGCTGACCGACATCCGGATGCCGCCGGGCCGCCGCGACGACGGGCTGCGCGCGGCCGTCGCGCTGCGCGCCGAGCGACCTGACCTCCCGGTCGTGGTGCTCAGCCAGTACGTGCAGACCGGGTACGCGGCCGCGCTGCTGGACAGCGGCGACGGCCAACGCGTCGGCTACCTGCTCAAGGACCGGGTCGCCGAGGTCACCGAGTTCGTCGACACGCTGCGCCGGGTCGCCGGCGGCGGCACCGCCATCGACCCGGACGTGGTCCGGCAACTGCTGCACCGCCCCCGCGACCCGCTCGCCGCACTGTCCGCCCGGGAACGCGAGGTGTTGGCGCTGCTCGCCGAGGGACGGTCCAACGCGTCGATCGCCGGGCGGCTGCACGTCAGCGAGGCAGCGGTCGGCAAGCACGTCGGCAACATCCTGCTGAAGCTCGACCTGCCCCCCAGCGACGACACCAACCGTCGGGTGCTCGCGGTCCTCACCTACCTGCGCGCCGACCCGGTGAGCTGACGGGCCGAGATCGGGCCCGACCGCCCCCGGCGTAGATTCTTCTCAGCGGTACCGGCGCCCAGGTCAGGGCGCCGACCAGGGAGACGGGGGAACGGCATGACGAAGGCGCTGCGGGTTGGTCTGCTGGGGTACGGGCTGGCGGGACGGGTGTTCCACGCGCCGCTGATCGCCGCGACTCCCGGGCTGCGACTCGACGCCATCGTGACCCGCGATCCGCAGCGACGCGAGCAGGCGCGACAGCACTTCCCGGACGCCCGCCTGGTCGACGACGCCGACGAGCTGTGGCGTACCCCGGACGCCCTGGACCTGGTCGTGGTGGCGACGCCGAACCGGCAGCACGTGCCGATGGCACGCGCGGCGCTCGCCGCCGGCCTGCCGGTCGTCGTCGACAAGCCGCTCTCCCCTACCGCCGCTGAGGGCCGCGTGCTGATCGACGAGGCTACCGAGCGAGGGGTGCCGCTGACGGTCTTTCAGAACCGGCGCTGGGACGGCGACTTCCTGACCGTCCGCCGCCTGGTCGAGCAGGGCGAGTTGGGGCAGGTGCTGCGCTTCGAGTCCCGGTTCGAGCGGTTCCGTCCGACGATCAAGCCGGGCTGGCGGGAGCTCGCCGGTCCGGAAGAGGCCGGCGGTGCCCTCTTCGACCTCGGCGCCCACCTCGTCGACCAGGCGGTGCAGTTGTTCGGCAGTGTCGACCGGGTCTACGCGGAGGTGGACCGTCGCCGCGCGGGCGCGGCCGTCGACGACGACGCCTTCGTGGCGTTGACCCACGCCAACGGGGTCCACTCGCACCTGTGGATGGGCGCGGTGACCGCGCAGCTCGGGCCGCGCCTCCGGGTGCTGGGCGACCGGGCCGGCTACACCAGCTACGGGCTGGACGTGCAGGAGGCGGCGCTGCACGACGGTGGCCGACCGGACCAGCCGGGCTGGGGCGAGGTCCCGTCGGACCGCTACGGCCTGCTCGGCGTCGACGGTGACCTGCGGCCGGTGCCGACCGAACCCGGCGCGTACCAGAGCTTCTACGCCCAGGTGGCGGCTGCGCTGCGCGACGGTGCGCCGATGCCGGTGGACCCACGGGACTCCGTCCACACTGTCGAGTTGATCGAGCTGGCCCACCGGTCGGCGGCCGAGGGCGTGGTGCTGCCGGTCCCGACCGCCTGACCGGGGCGGACACCTGAGCGATCGGTACCTCCCGGCACCCGGGCTCCTGACGCGTACGCGAAAACCAGTGGAGCGGCGCCACCGTGCGCCGTTACCGTGCTGCGCAACCAGGTCGTCTAGGCAAGGACGTGCCGTTGTACACCCTGTGAGACCTCCCGAGAGCTGATCTGTCGCGCGTCGCGCAGTTGCGCCGCGCTCCTTTTTGCTGCGGACTTCTCACTGAAAACCGGTGTACTTCTGTGCTCATAAATTGGGCCGTCGTGCCCACCTGCCTACCGATCATTCGCCGCCGTTGCCACGCGTGCGCGTCCCAACGCCTTCGGGCGAGCGGCAAGTTCCGTGTCAACGCCAACCACAAGATCCTCGACGTCTGGCTGCTCGCGCTCTGCACCGTGTGCGGGGAGACGGCGAAGCTCACCGTCCTGGAGCGGATGACCGTGCGCTCCATCCCACCCGAACTGCTGGACCGGCTCCATGCCAACGACCCGGGCCTGACCGCCGAACTGCTCCGGGATCCGACCGTCCAGCACCGAAACCGATTCGTCCTGGACTGGGACAACGCCTGGCGTTTCGACACCGGCGGATCGGATCACCTGGACCTCGACGTGATCGACGTCGCGGTCCGCAACGCGGCACGGATCCCGGTCCGGCCGACCCGACTGATCGCTGAGGGTTGCGGTCTGTCGCGGGGCGAGGTCGACCGACTGATAGCGGAGGGGAAGGTCGTTTCGGCGTTCCGGTTGAGCGGCAAGCTCTCCGGCGACTTCACCTTCACGCTGAAGCGCTGACCCGCTCCTCGGGGCCTGTCCGGCAGAACGCCGGGCAGGCCCCTAGCCGGCGCTCTCCTCGGAGAGGGCTTCGTCCGGCGTCCGGGCGTCGTCGTCGGTCAGCGCGTCATCGTCGGTCAGCCCGTCGTCCGACGAGGTGGCCAGGTCGGCGAGCCGCCGCTCGGCCTCCCGGACCTCCTCGTCGAGCCTGGGGTTCTCCTCGTCGGGACCCTGCGACATGGGACCTCCATCGGGCGCGACCGGCAGACCTCCGGGTACCCGACCTAAGGGCGGAGACACGGATGTCTGCCGCTGCCCTTTGATCAAGTGATGAAAAACAGCTGTATCTGCCCCTCGAGACCTACTTCTCATCACTTGATCAAGGAGATCCCACGTCTTCCGCGACCCAGAAGCCACGGCCCTGAAGACCCACCACCAAGCCGCGTGTCTGAAGGACGATGATCGCCCGCTGAACCGTTGTCACACTGACGGGTGTTGGATACGCACTGGACTCGGGCTCTGGAGAGGCCGTGGCGAGCGGGCGGTTGCCTTGAGTGCCAAGGTCGCGACATCTGCCCGCAACTGGATTGGGCGTTAGCGCTTCTGGCAGATGTTGCTTCCGTCATGCTTCAGAAGCGGTGACGCGTGAGTCGAGCGCTTTCGGCGGACCAACGTACCGAGCGCCGGGCCGGTCGGCGGGCGCGCCGGGCTGGAGCCCGGGAGCGTTGCCGACCCGGCCCGGTGCCGGATCAGCGCTGCTTCAGCTCGCGCCAGGATGGGTGGGTGCCGCGCCAGGCGTCGGCGAGGATGGCCGCCGAGGCCCGGCTGGGGCACTGCTGCACCCGCTCACGACCCGACGCCCCACCGATCTGGGCGCGGACCTCCCAACCCTGCCCGTCAGTACGGATGTACACGTCCCGGCGCCCGCGCGGGGTCGTGTCTCCGTTCCACCAGTGTTCCTCCACCTTCATTCGCCGACCGTATAGCAATTCCCGCGCCGAGGGTACGGCGCAGGTATGCCCGGACCGGGGCAAGAGCGACATTCCAGGCGCATTTCAGCCCAACCGTTGACGGTTCGAAACCATAACGGGCGGTTCTCCCGCTCCTGACTTGCGAATCAGGAACCCCGCCCCACTCTGCACCCTCCCCGCAACTCCCACCCCCAACCCTTGTTGATCAAGAGGTTCGCGTCACGAATCCCGTTCCCGGTGACGCGAACCTCTTGATCAACACGCGGGAGACATGCGGGAGACACCCGGGAGACACGAGAGGGGGCAGCGCGGTCAGGTTTGGGTTGTCAGGAGGTAGTCGTCGGCTTCGGGGCTCCAGCGCAGATCCAGTACGCCGGCGGTGGCGGCGGCCTTGCAGAACTGCAGGAAGCTGCGGTAGCCGAGCTTCTTCTCGCTGAAGTCGGGGCGGGCCCGGCGTACCTGGTTCTTCAACCCGGACAACGCCACCGGGTTGCCGCCGCTACCCAGGTCCGCCACGACGCCCCGGAGTAGGCCGAACGCCACCTCGCGGTCGCCGTGCTCGGGCAGCGAGACCTCGGGGTCACCCTTCGCCGGGCCTTCGGCCAGCTCGATCACGTTGCGCTCGGCGAGGTGGCGCAGCAGTTCGCCGAAGGTACGGAAGCCGTAGTCGGACTCGCTGAAGGTGGGGTCCTTGCGCAGCAGGGTGCGCTTGAGGCGGGAGGCGGTGACCTCACCGTTGGCGCTGCCCTGCAACCCGGCGACCGACTGGGCGACGAGCACGGCGAGGGCGTCCACGTCGCGGCCGGGCTCCTCCCCCGCCGGCCGGCGGTCAACCTCCGGCTCGTGCTCCCGCTCCGGCTCGGGTGGGCGTTGCTCCGCGCCGGCCTGCCGGGTGGCGGGACGAGCGCGCCGACCACGGGCCGGCGGGATGTCCACGCCCTCCAGCCGGTCGTAGTACAGGAACTCGTCGCACGCCGGGGGAAGCAGCCCCGAGGTGGACCCCTCGACCCCGACGCCGATGACCCGCTTGTTCAGCTCGCGCAGCTTGTGCACCAGCGGAGTGAAGTCGCTGTCACCACTACAGATCACGAAGGTGGAGATGTAGTCGCGCTCGAACGCCAACTCGATCGCGTCGACGGCCATCTTGATGTCCGCGGCGTTCTTACGGGACGCGCCCATCCGCTGCGGGATCTCGATCAGCTCGACGTGGGACCGGGTGAGCATCCGGCGGTCCTCGTCGAAGTAGGACCAGTCGGCGTACGCCCGGCGGACCACCACCCGACCTCGTTCGGCCAGCGCGTCGGCGATGGGCCGGAAGTCGAAGGCCGCGCCGCCGCGATGGTCGCGCGCGCCCAACGCGAGGTTCTCGTAATCGAGGAAGAGGGCAATCCGGTCTTCTTGATCCACGCGGATCAGCCTACGCCGGGCATGAGCTGGTCGGGGTAGGCGACGCGCGACACCTCAACTCGACGACCGTCCATTTCTTGCGGCCTCATAGTCGTTTATTTTCGTTGTTCGATAGACGTCTTGCAGTGCCCTGTCCGGTGCTGCATCATGACGATCAATGTCGGGCGTTGGGGGAACGCCGGGCGGACCTCCACCACCACCCACCCAGGAGGGTCACCGATGTTTCGCAGCCTCACGCCGGCGCGGGGACGCCCCGGCCGGCCCAGCGGCACCGCCGTCGCGCTCGCGGCCGGTCTCGCCGTGCTGGTCGCCGGGCCCACCGCGGCCGCCGCCAGTCCACCCGCGCCCGTCGGCGCGCAGCCGGTGGTCACCCGGGCCGCACTCGATCCGGCGCTGGTCGCCGGACGCGGCGCGGACGTCGACTTCCTTGAGCAGGAAGCGGAGAACGCCCGCACCAACGGCGAGATCATCGGGCCCGACCGGACCGCCTACACGCTGCCCTCGGAGGCTTCCGGCCGCCGGGCGGTCCGGCTCACCCCCGGGGAGTACGTGGAGTTCGTCCTGCCCAGCGCGGCGAACGGGATCACCGTGCGGTACAGCATCCCGGACGCGCCAGAGGGCGGTGGGATCACCGCCCCGCTGCGGGTCGCCGTCAACGGCAAGCACCTGCGCACCATGACGCTCACGTCGCAGTACTCGTGGCTCTACAACCAGTACCCGTTCACCAACGACCCACAGGCCGGGCTGCTGCACCCGGACTGGTGGATCACCGAGTGCCAGTGCGTGCCGTCGGCCACCACGCCGTACCCGAGCATCGACAAGCCGTTCCGGCCCACCCACTTCTACGACGAGCAGCGGCTGCTGCTCGGGCGTACCTACCGGGCCGGCGACAAGGTCCGGCTCACCGCGCCGCCCGGTAGCGCCGCCGCCTGGACCGTCATCGACCTGCTCGACTCCGAGTTGGTCGCGCCGCCACACGTCCGGCTGCTCGCCGCGAACGTGCTCGCCTTCGGCGCCGACCCCACCGGCCGGCGGGACTCCGCCGACGCGCTGGACCGGGCCATCGCCTTCGCTCGGCGCGCCCACCTCAAGGTGTACGTCCCGCCGGGCACCTACCAGGTCAACCGGCACATCATCGTCGACGACGTGACCATCGAGGGCGCCGGCAACTGGTACACCACCATCAAGGGCCGCGAGGTCGCCCTGCCGACCCCCGCACCGGACGGCTCGATGCACACCGGAGTCGGGTTCTACGGTCGGGACGCCACCGACGGCGGCAGCCGTAACGTGCACCTCTCCGGCTTCGCCATCGAGGGCGACGTGCGGGAGCGCATCGACACCGACCAGGTCAACGCGATCGGTGGGGCGATGAGCGACTCCACCATCGACGGGCTCTACCTGCACCACACCAAGGCCGGCTTGTGGTTCGACGGCCCGATGCGCAACGTCCGGGTCACCAACAACGTCATCGTCGACCAGATCGCCGACGCGCTCAACTTCCACACCGGCGTGACCGACTCCCTCGTGTCGCACAACTTCGTCCGCAACACCGGCGACGACGGCCTGGCGATGTGGTCGGAGAAGACGGCCAACGCGCGGAACACGTTCGACCACAACACAGTGCAGTCACCGACCCTGGCCAACGGCATCGCCATCTACGGCGGCACCGACACCACCGTCTCGCACAACCTGGTCGCCGACCCGGTACGCGAGGGCAGCGGCCTGCACGCCGGTGCCCGCTTCGGCGCGGAGCCGTTCACCGGGTACCTGCGGTTCACCAACAACACCACCGCCCGCGCCGGCACGTACGAGCTGAACTGGAACATCGGGCTGGGCGCGATCTGGGTCTTCGCCCTGGATCGCAGCATCGAGGCGCCCATCGAGGTGACCGGCGACGCGTACCTGGACAACACGTACAACGCGATCATGCTGGTCAGTGACTGGCCGGTGAAGGATCTCTACTCGATCTCCGATGCGCGGTTCCGGGACGTCCGGGTCGACGGCACCGGCACCTCGGTGGTCAGCGCCCGCGCGGCCGGCTCCGCCTCGTTCGCCAACGTGGACGCCCGCAACGTTGGCGCGGTCGGCGTCAACAACTGCGGATCGTTCCACTTCACCCCGGCCGGTTCGGAGTTCACACTGACCGACCTCGGCGGCAACGACGGCGGGTGGCTCGCGCCGTGGCTGCTGCCCAACACCATCACCTGCGACGACCGGCCGCCCGTGTCGCCGCCCCCGCCTCCGGCGCAGTGGTGACAGCGGTGGGCGGCCCGAGCGATCGGGCCGCCCACCGCACACCGATCAGCGCGTCCTGGCGTACGCCAAAGGCACGGTCGTGGACTGACCGTGCCATCTGCCGCGCAGCGTGCCCCCGGCCGGCCCGTCGGCCCCGGCTCCCGGCCGGCGCACGACGACCAGCTCGACGGTGTCGGTGTCGATGAGCGTGCGGTCCTCGTCGACCACCCGCCTCACCGCGCCGACGACCGGCACCTGGGCGTCGGCGGCGCCGTCGACGACGACAGTCACCGTCGGCTCACGCACCTCGCGCCGGCCGCCGACCTCGAAGTACTGCTCCGCCTGGCCGCTGCCGGTGAGGATCGCGTGGGCCAGCGCGGCCGCGTACACCGGGTCGACGCAGCCGTCGTACACCCAGCGCCGGCCGAGCACCGAGTGCTCGGTGGTGCCGACCAGCCAGCTGTCCGCACCCTCGAGGGGCGCGGCGCGGTAGGTGAGCGGAACATGGTGGACCGGCCCGTCGGCGGCACCGACCAGCATCGTCTCGATGCCGACCTCGCCGGCCGGGTCGTCGAAGCGGTAGGCGCCCCGGCTCACCACCTCGACGCCGGTCGGTCCGGCGAACCATTGTCGGTCGGGCAGCCAGGCCGTCAGCAGGTCCAGCTTCGTGGGGTGCAGGGTCGCCCTGTGCAGCAGTGCCATGACGGCAGCCTAGTCAGAGGCCCGCGCACTGTTGCCCGCCGATCGTGCAGCCCTCCGGCTCCCGGGCGTTCGGCCGGCTGTCGCGGACGTCGAAGCTGATCGTCTGGGATCCCCCGGCCGCCAGGGCGGCTCCGGTGAAGGTGATCACCTGTCTGTCCTGTCGCCAGTTCGCGCCGTCGACGTCGTCGACTGTGGTGCCTTCGGCGAGGGTGACCACCACTGCCCAGTCCGCCACCGGTGCGCCACCGGGGTTGCGGACCACGATCTCGCCGGTGTAGCCGAACAGTCGGTCGGAGTCGGTCTCGTATCGGGCCGTGACGGGCGCCGGTGGTGGAGGTGGCGGTGGCGCAGCCGACGCGGGTGTCCGCGAGGGCTTCGCCGACGGGGTCCGACTCGGCGAGGTGGTCGCCGACGCGGTGGTCCGGGAGGGGCGCGCCGAGGGGGTCGCCGTGGGGGCGACGGTCACCGTGCCGGCCGTCACGGTAGGCGACGCGGTCGCGGTCGGCGCGGGCGCGGCGGACGGCTTCGAGTCGGGCGGCAACGTCACCCATGCCGCCGTACCCGCCACCAACACGGCACCCGCGACCACGGCGACCAGCGTGCGACGCCGACGAGGGTTGCGGCCGGCCCTGCCGCGTACGCCGATCAGCGGCAGTTCCGCGGTCATCCCACCGTCGGCCCGGCGCAGGTCGACCTGCTGGAAGGCGAGCCAGTCGAGGATGGCCGGCAGCCGTACCGTCAGCGCCTGCCGGAGCTGTTGCTCGCGCGGCTCGTGCTGCTCGGCGGACCACGCGCCGTGCGTGCTGACCTCCCGTAGCTCCAGCCGGCAGCCCTGCTTCGTGGTCGTGACCGTGCAGGTCAGCTCGCTGAGCCGGCCTGCCTCGTCGCAGGCCAGCACGAGCAGGTCCGGTTCCTGCCGCTCGGTCACCTCGACCTCGACGTTGGCCTCGAAGCCGGGCAGGCCGGCGGTGTGCAGCAGCATCCGGTCCGGTACGCCCTCGACCATCTCGGCCTCGGCGAACCACCGGCCGAGCAACTCCCGATCGGTCAGGGCGCGCCAGACCCGCTCAGCCGGGTGGGAAAGCTCGACCTGCGCACCGATCTCCATCACGGCGAGACTCTAACGGGTTGCCCCGCCCGGCCTGTCCCGCCCGCCCGAGACGGTTGCCGGCGTCCTGGTCAGCCCCAGCGGCTGGACCGCTCGACCACTGTGGCCAGCGCGGCCCGGGCGTGGGCGCTCACCTCGGCGACCACCTGCGCCGCCGGCATGTCCCGAGCCAGCGGGTGTGCCTGCCCGGCCCACAGGTTGACCACCGATGCGTCCGCGTCGCGCCGGGCGGCGGCGAGCAGGGGACGCGTCAGGTGCAGCACCTGGGGGTAACCGCGCGGTGCCACCGCGTCGTGCTCGCGCAGGAAGTCGTTGGCCACGCCACGGGCCCGCTTACCGGTGTACGCCCGGGTCAACGCGGTCGGCGCGGCACCGGCCACCGCCGCCCGGTGCATCGGCGAACTGCCCGCCTCCGGACAGCGCAGGAAGGCCGTGCCGAGTTGCGCGGCGGCGGCGCCGGCAGCCAGCACGGCGGCCACCGAGGGCCCGTCGACGAGGCCACCCGCGGCCACCAACGGCCGGTCACAGCGGGCGGCGGTCAGCCGGAGCAGCGGCAGCAACCCGAAGTCGTCGTCGTCCGGCAGGCCGCCGCGATGCCCACCGGCCTCGGTGCCCTGCACCACCACCGCGTCCACACCCAGGTCGGCGGCGGCGGTCGCGGCGTCCGGGCGGGTGACGGTGGCCCACACCTCGGTGCCCCGCTCGCGCAGGGCGGTCACCGCCGCCCGGTCGGGCAGCCCGAACACGAAGGACACGACCGGGACCGGGTCCGCGAGCAACGCGGCCAGCTTCTCCGGGTACGCGTCGTCGCCGCCCACCGGCTCGCCCAGGCTCACGCCGCGTTGCGCGGCCTGCGGGGCGAGCCGTTCGGCGTACGCCCGAACGGCGGCCTCGTCGACGTCGCCAGGGTCGGGAAGGAAAAGGTTCACGCCGAACGGCCGATCGGTACGCGCGCGGACGTCGGCGACGTCGGCGACCAGCCGGCCGGTGTCGATCATCCCGGCGGCGAGGAAGCCCAGCCCACCCGCGGCGGACACGGCGGCCACCAGCGCAGGCGTGGACGGGCCACCAGCCATCGGGGCGGCGATGATCGGGTGGCGCAACGTGGACAGGACGGACATCCCCCCATCCTGCCGCAGGACCGACCCGCTCACCGGCGCGCGGTGTGCCTCCACCGCAGCACGCCGGCCAACCCGAGCAGGATCAGCAGTGTTCCCGCGCCGAGGGCCAGCGGCCAGGTCCGCGCGCCCTCTCCGCCGTCGACCTCTCCGGCGGCCGGACGGACCGCAGTGGGCGACACCGGGTCGACGGACTCCGTGGAGGGCGCGGCGGTGACCGTGGTGGCCGTGGCCGGATAGCGCAGGATCGTCGGGCGGGTGCCGGCTGGTTGACCGGCGGACTCGGAGACGGTCAGCAACGACCGCCCGTCCCGGCTGTAGGTGATCGACTCGCCCTGGGGCTCGTCCGGCAACGGGGTGATCCGCGGGGTGCCGGTGGTCAACGCGCGAACCACGTCGCCGTCGGGCACGTCGTACTCGAAGGCGTCGGCGTAGCTGCGCAGCACCACCCGCCGTCCGTCCGGTGCGCTCGCCGCGCCGGTGATCACCCCGCGGCCCAGGAACGAGAACGGATTGCTGGTCGTGGTCGAGGGCACTGTCACCTGGCCGAGCGCGGTCAGCGGCGTCGTCGCGTCCGGCCGCAACGCGGTGGCCGGCGCGTACAGAAAGACCGTGCCACTGCCGCCCTTGGTGACGATCAGCGGCCGACCGGACGCGTCGAGCAGCAGCGCCTCGGCGTCGTGCGGACGGTCCGGGTAGGTCATCCGGTGCAGCACCGGCTGCTTCGCCCCCGGCGCGAGCCGCCACACGCCGACAGTCGACCGGGTGCGGTCGTTGTCGCCGATGTCGGCGACCCAGACGGTGCCGTCCCGGCCGATGGCCATGTCCTCGGTGTCGCGGGGCCGGGACGGGAAGGAGACGGTGCGCACCACAGCGCAGCGCTGGTCGAGGAAGAAGATCCGGCGGCGGGCCTCGTCGTCGGCCCCGTCGTTGATCACCACGTACCCGTCGTCGGTGGCGACCATCCCGGAGATCTCGCGCAGCCGGTCGTCGCGCACCTGGCAGACCGGCGTCCCCGCTGCCGCGCCCGCCGTGGCAGCGGCCGGCACCAGCACCACGGCCGGGGGCAGCATGCCCGCGAGCAACGCGGTCAGTACCGCCCCCGCACGAGCACGCCGCCCCCAGGTCAACCGTCCACGTACCCGCATCGCCCACCCTCCTCGTCGCGGCCGTGACCGGCCACCCGCCCATCCTGGCTGATCCCGGCCACGGTCGGCGGTCATCGGGGGGACGCGCCGACCGCAACCCGACCGGGCCGAGGCCGCCGCCATCCTCACCGAGGTCTTTCCCGGCCACGACCTCGACGAGATCGACACCCCGCCGGCGCTCTTCGTCGTTCACGGGCACCCGCTGCGCCTGGGAACTGGGGGCGGCCACCACGGTACGGAATCCGACCGCGGGCCACTGCCGCCGGTCGTGACGCTGACCGGCGTGCCGGCGTGAGTGCGGCGCTGGCGGGTAGGCAGCGGCCCGGCGGCATGTCGACACCCGCCGGGTGGGAGGCTCCGATGAGCACGTACCGGGACGAACAGGGCGGCACGTTCCCTCCGCCGGAGGCGGATGCCCTGGAACAACGGCAGGACGCGTTCGACGTCGGGCCGCCGGACCGGGTGTCGGGGGACGTGGACCCGGAGGCGGCCGAGGCCGACCTGGCCGAGCAGGGCGCCTTCCCGGCGGGCGCGCTCGAGGAGGTGACGTCGCTGCCGGCCGACGCCAACCCGGCGGACGCCCTCGAACAGCGCCAGGAGATCCCGGCCCGCGACGAGGGGCGTCGCACCTGACCACACCCGCCCCGAGCCGGCTTCGGCCGCCAAGCGGCTCCACCGCCAAGGCGGGGCTGCCCTCGGAACGGGCCCGGCCACCCACAGGGCCTGGCCCACCCACGCGGCTCCGGTCACCCACACATGGTCCGGCCACCCACACAGGTGCCGCCACGTACACGGATCCGGCTACCCACACGGGCTCCCGGCCCGACATGGTCCTCGATGGTTATACCTGTGAGTCATAAAAATGACTCACAGGTATAACGCTCGTACGAGTGTCCGGGCCCAGGCAGCCGGCCCGGCTCAGCCCGCACCGCCGACCAGCCGGCTCAGCCGGCACCGCCCGACCAGCCGGCTCAGCCGGCGACGACCTGCCAGAGGAGGAACGCGTTGAGCGCGACCACCAGCACGGCCACCAGGGACGCGGCGGCGGTGGTGAGCGGGTGGTTGACCAGGTTGCCCATCAGGTCACGCCGACGGGTGAAGGCGACCACCGGGATCAGCGCGAACGGGATGCCAAAGCTGAGGATGACCTGGGACAGCACGAGCGCCCGGGTCGGGTCGAGGCCGATGGCGAGCACTGCCAGCGCGGGCAGCAGGGTGACCAGCCGACGCAGCAGCAGCGGTACCCGCCGACGCAGGAAGCCCTGCATGATCACCTCTCCGGCGTAGGTGCCGACGCTCGTGGAGGCGAGCCCCGAGACCAGCAGGGCGACGGCGAACCCGAACGCGGCGGCGGTTCCGATGGTCTGGCCGAGCCCGGCGTGCACCCCCTCCAGGCTGTCCGCGCCGCCCGGGCCGCCGCCCCGGAAGCTGGCCGCGGCGATCAGCAGCATGGCGAGGTTGACCGCGCCGGCCGCGCTCAGGGCGAGCAGCACGTCGGTGCGCTGGCCGCGGAACAGGATCCGGCGCTCGGTGTCGTCGGCGGCGGGAATGCGGTCGCGGGTGAGCGCGGAGTGCACGTAGATGACGTGCGGCATGACTGTCGCGCCGAGGATGCCGGCGGCCAACAGCACGCTGTCCGTGCCTTGTAGGCGCGGCACCAGACCGGCCATGGCCGAGGCGGGATCGGAGCCGGAGGCGAGCAGGTTGGCGGCGAAGGCCAGGACGATCACCCCGAGCAGGACGGCGATGACGACCTCGAAGGCGCGGTACCCGCGCGAGCGCAGCGCGAGCACGGCGAACGCGGCAGTGCCGATGATGATTCCGCCGGGCAGCAGGGGGATGCCGAAGAGCAGGTACAGGGCGACGGCGCCACCGATCACCTCGGCCAGGTCGGTGGCCATGGCGACCAACTCGGCCTGCACCCACATCACCCGGTTCACCGGCCGGGGTAGGCGTTCCCGGCACAGCTCGGGCAGGCTGCGCCCGGTGGCCAGACCCAGCTTCGCGGTGAGCGTCTGCACCAGCATCGCCATCAGGTTGGCCACCACCACGACCCAGACCAGCAGGTAGCCGTACCGGGCGCCGGCGGCGGAGTTGGTGGCGAAGTTGCCGGGGTCGACGTAGGCGACGGCGGCGACGAACGCCGGGCCGAGCAGGATCAACCGCCCGCGTACGCGGCCCCGGGCGCGAGCGGCCTGCAGTGGAGTCGCCCTCGACGTCGTCAGTTCGTTGGTGACCACCGAACACCTCCCCGTCCACACAAATCGCTGCCGGTCCCTTCCCCGCGGACTGACCCTTGGGTGCCAACCGGTGGCCTGCCGGTGCCACCAGGGTCGGCCCGCCGCGCCGGGCAGGGTCCGATGCGCCGCCGGCGAGCGCGCGGCGCGCCGGACGAGACGCGCCGTGCCCGAACAGAACGTGCCGCGCCGGGCTTGACAGCCGGTGGGTCACCGATGAAGCTGTCTATTAGTCCTACTGTCGTAGGACAACAGGAAGGATCATCGGGAGTGATCGAGTTCGTACTGGACAGCCGGTCGAAGGTGAACACCTACATGCAGCTCGTGCAGCAGGTGAAACAGGCGCTACGGGTTGGCCTGCTGACACCGGGCGACCAGTTGCCGAAGGTCCGGGACGTCGCGCAATCCCTGGCGATCAACCCGAACACGGTGCTGAAGGCGTACCGGGAGTTGGAGATCGAGGGTCTGGTCGGCGGCCGACCCGGGGTGGGCACGTTCGTCCAGCGCACCCTGGCCAGCGCGTCCCTGCCCAACCAGGCGGAGCTGCGCGACGACCTGGTGGCCTGGCTGCACCGGGCGCAAGCGGCCGGTCTCACGGCCGAGGACGTCATCGCCCTGGTGGAGACGACGCTGCGCGCCACCCTCGCCGACGACGCCCCGCAGAAGGAGCCCGCGTGAGCGAGCAGAGCGAACGAACCATCAGGCACCGCAAGCGCTCGTGCGACCGCGAAGCGGTGGCGTGAACGGAACGAGAGGACAAGGAATGGACATGGTCTTGGAAGCAGACCGGCTCGGCAAACGGTACGGCAGCACCTGGGCGTTGCGGGACTGCTCGCTGCATCTGCCGACCGGCAGGATCGCCGCGCTGGTCGGGCCGAACGGCGCGGGTAAGAGCACGTTGTTGCACCTGGCCGTCGGGCTGCTCAAGCCCGATGCGGGCACGGTCCGGGTGTTCGGTCGGTCCCCGTACGGCGACACGGAGGGGCTGGCCGACATCGGGTTCGTCGCCCAGGACACCCCGCTGTACCGGGACTTCACGGCGTCCGAGTTGGTCGTCGCCGGCGGCAAGCTGAACAAGCGGTGGGACGCGGCGTTGGCCCGTACTCGGCTGGCGCAGCTCGGCATCCCGCCGGACAAGCCGGTCGGCAAGCTCTCCGGCGGTCAACGGGCCCAGGTCGCGCTGGCTCTGGCACTGGCCAAGCAGCCGCGGCTGCTGCTGCTCGACGAACCGGTCGCCAGCCTCGACCCCCTGGCTCGACGGGAGTTCCTCCAGTCGTTGATGGGCAGCGTCGCGGAGTCGGGCACCACAGTTCTGCTCTCCTCGCACCTGCTGGCCGACCTGGAACGCGTCTGCGACTACCTGATCGTGCTGAACGCCTCCCAGGTGCAGCTCACCGGCACTGTCGACGACCTGGTCGCGGTGCACCGGCAGCTCGTCGGGCCGCGACACGACGGCGGCGCTGTCGGGGGCGTCGCCGCAGTGATCCGGGCCAGCCACACCGACCGGCAGTCCACGTTGCTCGTCCGCACCGACGGGCCGGTCACCGATCCTGCCTGGACGGTCCGCGAGGTGAGCCTGGAGGACGTCGTGCTGGCCTACCTGGCCGACGGCACCACGAAGACCAGTCACAGCGAGTGGGGGGTAGCGGCATGATCTGGTTGACCTGGCGGCAACATCGCAAGCAGGCGTTCTACACCCTGCTGGGGTTCGCGGCACTCGCCGCTGTGCTGGTGCCGATCGGCCTGGCGATGCGGAACACCTTCAGCGACCTCGGGCTGGTGGACTGCGTCAGTCAACTCGCCCGCGCCGACGTGGCGCAGACGACCCGCGAGACCTGCGACGCGGGCTTCCGACGCTTTGGCAACCAGTACGGCAGCCTCAACCTGGTGGCCGTGCTGCTGATCACCCTGCCGGCACTGGTCGGCCTGTTCTGGGGTGCCCCGCTGGTCGCCCGTGAGGTGGAGCAGGGCACGCACCGGTTCGTCTGGACCCAGGGCGTCGGCCGCAACCGGTGGGCCCTGGTGAAGTTCGGGCTGGTCGGCGCGGCTGTCGTGATCCTCGCGGCGGTCTACGGGCTGGGCATGTCCTGGTGGGTCGACCCGCTCAACCAGGCCGCCCACGAGGGCCGACTCGGCATGATCGTCTTCGATCTGCAGGGCATCGCCCCGATCGGCTACACCCTCTTCGCCGTGGCGCTCGGCATCTTCGCCGGCACGGTGTGGAAGCGGATGTTGCCCGCCATGGGCATCACCCTCGCCGGGTTCATCGGGGTACGAGCGGCGGTGGAGATCCTGGCCCGGCCGTACTACCAGGCAGCCCGCACCAAGACCTTTCCGATCGAGGGGGACGGGCCGCCGGAGGTCAGCCGGGGGGACTGGATCCTCACCCAGGGTGTCCGGAACCCGGACGGAACGATGATCGCGGAGGACACCCGGATTCAGTGCCCACCGGGCGGGAAGGGGCCGGACGGTCGGGTCTGCGGCGCCGAGTTGGGCGTCGAACCGGGCGCGTACAACTGGCAGCTCTACCAGCCGGCGGACCGGTTCTGGCTGTTCCAGGGCATCGAGACGGGCATCTTCGTCGCCCTCGCCGTGCTCCTGCTCTACCTGGCGGTGCGCCGGATCCGGCGGATCGCCTAGTTGGGCGACGGGTGCTCGTCGGGGAGCGGGGGCCTCGGCGATCACCCGCCTGGGCCCGATCGAGTCGGTGCAGGTCCACGCCGGTGAGCCTGACGACGGCCACCGACACCGATCGGGCCCAGAGAGTCGAACTCCGCGTCCGCGCGGGCTCAGCCCGCCAGCCGCCGGTACCGGGCGACCGAGAGCGGCAGGAAGACCGCGACCAGGACCAGCGGCCAGAGCACCGCCAGCAACTGGTAGTGCTGCGCCGCCCAGGAGTCGCCGCCCCAACCGGGGTTGCCGAACAGCTCACGGGTGGCGCCGACGGTTGCCGACAGCGGGTTCCACGCGGCCACCGCACCGAGCCAGGCGGGCATGGTGGACGGTGCGACGAACGCGTTGGAGAGGAAGCCGAGCGGAAACTCCAGGGTCTGCACGGCCACCACTGCCGTCTGCCCGCGGGTGACCAACCCGAGGAAGATGCCGACCCAGATCAGGGCGAAACGCAGCAGCAGGATCAACCCGACCGCCGCCAGTGTGGCACCGACCCCACCGTGTGCCCGCCACCCGATTGCGAGACCGGTCAGCAGCAGGACTCCGAGGGTGACCAGCGCGAACAGCATGTCGGCCACCGCCCGGGCCGCCAGCGGCGCCAGCGGCGAGACGGGCATCGATCGGAGTCGGTCGGTCACCCCGCGCTCCAGGTCCTCGGCAACGGCGATCGTGGTGAGGCTGATGCCGAAGACCATGGTCATCACGAACATGCCGGGCATCAGGAACTCTCGGTAGCTGCCGCCGCCGGGCACCTGCAACGCGCCACCGAACAGGTAGGCGAACATCAGCACGATCAGGATGTTGAAGCCGAGCGAGGCGATCAGCGGGCCGGGATCGCGTCGCCACCGGGCCAGGCCGCGCCAGATCAGCGTGCCGCTGTCGGCCAGGAGGGTGGGCCGGCCGGGCGTCAGATCCACCGGCGGGGCCGGCGTGCTCACGGCGCTCATGCCGCCACCTCGGCCGACGCCGCCCGGTGCCCGGTGAGGTGCAGGAACACGTCGTCCAGGGTTGGGCGGCGCAGCGCGACGTCCGCCACCGGGACGTTCACGGCGTCGAGCGCCCGCAGCACGTCGACGAGCGCACCGGCCTGGTGACCGACCCGGACGCTCACCATCCGCCGGTCCACGTCGACAGTCGGTTCGTCGTCGGCCGCCCGGCGTATCTGGGCGACGGCGACGGCAAGGTCGGTCGGCGCCGCGACGACAACCTCGATCCGATCGCCGCCGAGCCGGGTCTTGAGGTCGTCCGGAGTTCCCTCGGCGATTACCCGTCCGGCCTCGACCACTGAGATCCGGTCGGCGAGTTGGTCGGCCTCGTCCAGCTGCTGGGTGGTGAGCAGCACTGTGGTGCCGGTGCGTACCAACTCCCGGACCGACTCCCACACCTCGTTGCGGCCACGCGGGTCCAGCCCGGTGGTGGGCTCGTCGAGGAAGAGGACCGCGGGGGCCAGGATCATGCCGGCCGCCAGGTCGAGCCGTCGGCGCATGCCCCCGGAGTACGTGCTGACCGGCTGCTCGGCGGCGTCGGCGAGACCGAAATGTTCCAGCAGCTCGCCCGCCCGTTGGCGGGCCCGACGGCGACCCAGGTGGAACAGCCGGCCGAAGAGCACCAGATTCTGCCGGCCGCTCAGCGCCTCGTCGAGCGCGGGATGCTGCCCCACCAGTCCGATGCGGTAGCGGACCTGGTCGGGCTGGCGGGTCACGTCGAAGCCGGCCACCTCGGCACGACCCTCGTCGAGTCGGAGCAGGGTGGAGAGGATCCGTACCGCTGTGGTCTTACCGGCCCCGTTCGGGCCGAGCAGGCCGCACACCGTTCCCCGCGGCACCCGCAGGTCGAACCCGTCCAGCGCGTACCGGTCCCGATACCGCTTGCGCAGCCCTTGGGCCACTATCGCGTCGACTCTTGTCGTCACAGCGCTCCCCTCCCGAAACTGAACGGCCACCTTACCGTACAACGTACGATAGCGCGTACGGGAATGACGACCAGACCGAGTGAGGGCAGGGTGGAGCCAGCGGTAACCGTCGCGGCAGACGATGAGTTCACGCGCCACGCGTTCCGAACCCGGGCCGGCACCGGCAGGGAGTCGCGGCTACTCGGGCTCGGCTGTCCCGACCTGGCCCGCGACGCCGACGTTCAACGGGTCGGCCAGGAGTTTGTCGAACGCCAGCTCGGCGGCGCCGATCAGGACGGCGTCGCGGCCGAGCGCCGCCGCCCGCAACCGCAGGTGCTCGCGGGAGGCGGGCAGTGGCATGGTATCGAGCCGGTCCCGGACCACGTCCGCACCGGCGGTGAAGATGTCGCGCAGCGAGCCACCGAACACCACTGCATCCGGGTTGACCACGTTGACCAGGTTCGCCACGCCGAAGCCGAGCCAGTCCGCCACCTGCTCGACCGCCGCGCGGGCGGTCGGGTCGCCCTCCGCCGCGGCGCGCAGCACCTCGGCCACCGCCGCGCGGTCGCTCGGGTCACGGCCGGCGTGCCGTAACAGCGCGGCTTCGGAGATCTCGGTCTCCCAGCAGCCGCGTGAACCGCAGCCGCAGGGCAGGCCGTTGGGGTTGACGACCATGTGGCCGACCTTGCCGCTGTGACCCCGGTGGCCGATCACCAGTCGGCCACCGACGATGATGCCGGCGCTGATGCCCAGGTCGCCGTGCAGGTAGATGACGTCGTCGATGCCGACCGCGACACCCCGGACGTGCTCGGCCAGGCCGGCGATGTCGGCCAGGTCCCCGGCCACGAAACCCGGGCCGGAGCTGAACTCCGCCTCCAGCGCGGCGCCGAGCGTCTCGTCGATGCTGGCGATCCGGAGCCTGCCGTCCGGGTCGCGGGTGGTGTCGGTGACCGCGGCGGCGCCGCCGACCAGCAGCGCGTCGCCGGCCACCGAGCGTTCCATGTCGCGGACCAGGTCGGCGAGGGGACCGACGGCTTCGATCGCCGACATGCCGCTGGGTCGGGGGATCTCCCGCAGATCGAGGATCTGCCCGCCGAGGCCGACCCGGGCGGCACGCAGCCGGTCCGCGTCGATGCTCAACGCGTGTGCGTAGACCCGGTCGGAGCGGGGGCTGACCACCAGCGAGGGGCGGCCGGCGCGGCGGGCGGTGGTCGGCGCCTCCTCGGTGACCAGGCCGCTGGTGACCAGGTCGGCCGCGAGGGCGCCGATGGTGCTTCGGTTGAGGCCGAGCCGGCTGGTCAGCTCGGCGCGGGACGTCGGTCCGTGCAGGTGGACGTAACGCAGCACAGCGCCGAGGTTCTGCCGCCGGATCTCCTCCTGGCTGGCGCCGGGGACCGACGGCAGCGGGGATTCGGCGTTGCGGCCGACGCCGGCTGGCCTGGCCCGTACTGGTGTCGCCACGGTCAGACCTCCTTCCGGGTCGAGGCCGGTTGGTGCGGGGGTGCAGGGACGACGATGGGTCCCGGTAGAGGAGACCCGGGACCCATCGGCGTTACTACCTACCGTGCGGTGATTACTTGGTGAGCGGCGCGAGCTTCGGGTCGGTGGCGTACGCCTCAGCCGCGTTCGCCTTGGTGACGGCGACCGGCGGGAGCAGGTACGTGTCGACGACCTTGCTGCCGTTGTTGTAGGACTTGGTGTCGTTCACCTGCGGCTTGTCGCCGGCCTGGAGAGCCTTGACCATGTTGATGGTCTCCTTCACCAGGTTGCGGGTGTCCTTGTTGATCGTCATGTACTGCTCGCCCTTGACGATCGACTTGACCGACTCGACCTCGGAGTCCTGACCGGTGACGATCGGGGTCGGCTTGCCAGCACCCTTGACCGAGGTCAGGATGGCGCGGGCCAGCGTGTCGTTCGGGGAGAGGACGCCGTCCAGCTCCTTGTTGCCGTAGGTCGAGGTCAGCAGCTGGTCCATGCGGGCCTGCGCACCCTCGGCCTTCCAGCCCTGGATGGCGGTCTGCTTGACGTCCTTCTGACCCGAGGCGACGACCACGTTGCCCTTGTCGATCTCCGGCTTGAGCACGTCCATGGCGCCGTTGAAGAAGACACCGGCGTTGTTGTCGTCCGGCGAGCCGGAGAACAGCTCGATGTTGTACGGGCCGTTCGGCTTCTTGGCCTTCATGCCGTCCAGCAGGGCCTGGCCCTGGAGCTGGCCGACCTTGAAGTTGTCGAAGGCGACGTAGTAGTCGAGGTCCGGGGTGTTCGTGATGAGCCGGTCGTAGGCGATGACCTTCACGCCGGCCGTGTGGGCCGCCGCGACCTGGGTCGACAGCTGCGCCGCGTCGGTCGCGCCGATGACGATGACCTTGGCACCCTTGGTGACCATGGCGGTGATCTGGGCCTGCTGGTCGGCGACAGTGGTCGACGCGCCGGCGTACTGCACGTCACCCTGGAAGCCGGCCTCCTTGAGACCGTTGCTGAACAGGTCACCGGCGAGGACCCAGTTCTCCGAGGTCTTGGCCGGCAGGGCCACGCCGATCAGCGAGTTCGCCGGGAAGCCCTTGGCGGCCTCGCCGCCGGAGCCGCTGTCGGCGTCGCGGCCGGAACCGCAGCCGGCGAGGGCCAGCATGGCGGCGGCGCTGATGGCCACCACCGACGTGCCGAAGAATTTACGCATGGTGAGGACTTGCCTTTCTAGATGGTGAGGCGGGTAGAGAGGTCGGTGGCCGTCAGCCGGACACCGCTGCCTTGGCGGGCTTGCGCTCCGCGTCCGGCGGTGAGGCGGGTGGGACGGAGTCCTCGCGGCGGAACGGCCGCATCAGGCTCCCGATGATGGAGAAACGCCCCTGGCTCTTGTTGTAGACGTCGATCGCGACGGCCAGCAGCAGGACCAGGCCCTTGATGATCTGGACGCGGTCGGTGCCGACACCCATGAGCTGGAGGCCGTTGTTGAGCACGGCCATGACGAGACCACCGACGATGGATCCGCTGATGGTGCCGATACCGCCGGCGACGGCCGCGCCACCGATGAAGACGGCGGCGATGGCGTCCAGTTCCCAGCCGTTGCCGTCCTGCGGTCCGGAGGCCGCCGAACGGGCCACGAAGATCATGCCGGCCAGCGCGGCCAGGACGGACATGTTCATCATGACGAAGAAGTTGACCCGCTTGAGCTTCACACCGGACAGCTCGGCCGCCCGGGAGTTGCCGCCCACCGCGTAGATGTGCCGGCCACCGGCCGTGTTGCGGGTGTAGAAGGAGTACGCGATGACCAGGACCAGCAGGATGATGCCGGAGATCGGGAAGCTGGTGCCGACGCGACCGCTGGCGAAGCGCAGCGCCGCGAAGGCGATGACGCCGACCATGATGGCCATCCGCAGGATGGAGATCCACATGGGCGCCGGGTCGGCGTCCATCGCCCGTCGGGTATTGCGGGACTGGATCTCGCGCCACACCACCGCCAACGCCGCGGCCAGGCCGAGCAGCAGCGTGGCGTTGTTGTAGCCGGTGTTCGGACCGAACTCGGGCAGGAAGCCGGAACCGATCTCCCGGAAGCCCTCCGGCACCGGGACGGTGCTCGCGTTACCGATGAACTGGTTGCCGCCCCGGAAGAGCAGCATGCCCGCCAGGGTGACGATGAACGCCGGCACCCCGATGTAGGCCACCCAGAAGCCCTGCCAGGCGCCGATCACCGCGCCGATGGCGAGGCCGAACACGATGGCAGCGGGCCAGGGAAGGTCCCACTCGGTCATCGACTTGGCGACCAGGATGCCGGCGAAGGCGGCGACCGAGCCGACCGAGAGGTCGATGTGCCCGGCCACGATCACCATGAGCATGCCGATGGCCAGAATCAGAATGTACGAGTTCTGCTGGAACAGCGCGATCAGGTTGTCCGACCGCAGGGTGAGGCCGTCGGTCAGAATCTGGAACAGGACGACGATCGCCACCAGGGTGAAGATCATGCCGAACTGGCGAGCGTTGGAGGTGGTGCCTCCGAACAGGTTCTTCTGAAGGTCCTTCAATCGGCTCATCGTGTGGCCATCTTCTTCGTCGAGGTCATCTGCTTCATGAGGGTTTCCGGGGTGGCGTCCGCCCGGGCGATCTCGCCCGTGATGGCGCCTTCGAACACGGTGTAGATGCGGTCGCACAGCCCGATCAGCTCAGGCAGCTCCGAGGAGATGACGATGACGCCCTTCCCCTGGTCGGCGAGCCGCTGGATGATGCCGTAGATCTCGTACTTGGCACCCACGTCGATGCCGCGCGTCGGCTCGTCGAGGATCAGCAGGTCCGGGTCGGTGAACATCCACTTGGCCAGGACGACCTTCTGCTGGTTGCCGCCGGAGAGCTTGGAGACGCTCTCGTCGACAGTCGGGGCCTTGGTCCGCAACTCCTTGCGGTACGACTCAGCCGCCTGGTATTCCTCGACCTCGTTCAGGACGCCGTGGTGCGAGATCTTGGACAGCTTGGCTGCCACCGTCGACGTCTTGATGTCGTCGAGCAGGTTGAGGCCGATCGCCTTGCGGTCCTCGCTGACGTAGGCGAGGCCGTTGTCGATGGCATCCGCCACCGACTTCAGGACGATCTCCTTGCCGTCCTTGATGATCGTGCCCGACTCGAACACCCCGTAGGAGCGGCCGAAGACACTCATCGCGAGTTCGGTTCGGCCCGCGCCCATGAGACCGGCGAAGCCGACGATCTCGCCGCGGCGCACCACGAAGCTCTCGTTCTTGCAGACCTGCCGCTCGGCGGAGATCGGGTGCCGGACGTTCCAGTCGCGGACCTCGAAGAAGACCTCGCCGATCTTCGGCGTGTGGTCCGGGAACCGGCTGCTCAGCTCGCGGCCGACCATGCCCCGCACGATCCGGTCCTCGTCGACCCCGTCCGCCTTGACGTCGAGGGTCTCCACGGTCCGGCCGTCGCGCAGGATGGTGATCTGGTCGGCGATCGCCTCGATCTCGTTGAGCTTGTGCGAGATCATGATCGAGGTGATGCCGCGGGAGCGGAACCCGCGCAGCAGGTCCAGCAGGTGCTTGGAGTCGGCCTCGTTGAGCGCCGCGGTGGGCTCGTCGAGGATGAGCAGCTTCACGTCCTTGGCGAACGCCTTGGCGATCTCGACGAGCTGCTGCTTGCCGACCCCGATGTCCTTGATCAGGGTGTCCGGGTCCTCTTCCAGACCGACCCGGGCCATCAGGTCCAGCGCCATCCGGTTCGCGGCCTTCCAGTCGATCGCGCCCCGCTTGCGCGGTTCGTTGCCGAGGAAGATGTTCTCGGCGATCGACATCCCGGGAATGAGCGCGAGCTCCTGGTGGATGATCACGATGCCGGCGTTCTCACTGGCCCGGATGTCGGAGAACTTGCTCTCCGACCCCTGGTAGGTGATCTTGCCGTCGTAGGTGCCGTGCGGGTAGACCCCGCTGAGCACCTTCATCAGGGTGGACTTGCCCGCGCCGTTCTCGCCGCAGATGGCATGGATCTCGCCGGCGCGAACCACCAGGTTGACGTCGGAGAGGGCCTTGACTCCGGGAAACTCCTTGGTGATGGAGCGCATCTCAAGGAGGATGGGCACGTCGCTCATCGCTCGTACCACCTCGCCAACGTCATCGGTTGCCTCCGGAAGGTTGAACCTTCACTTGGTTTTGTTGTTGACGGCAACGTATTGCGGCCGAAGGGCCATCCGCAAGGCGAGGGACTGTTGAAAAAGTAACAATCCGGCAATATAGATGTCGCACAGTGTTCGTCCGCCACAGCGGCCACGACAGCCCCTCGCGGTACCCCCGGCATGACTGCAGCACCCACGCCCACCTGCGACAACGCGCCAATTGACCCCGGCCGTTCCCGCAGCTTTCCCACCAGGCAAGATGCCTCGGGGACGGTGCGTCCGGTAACGCAGCGCACACGTCAGGCCATCGAACGATGGGAATCGGGCGTCAGCCCGGCGCCGTACGCGAGGCGCACCACGAGCCCTCGGGCGGCTGATGTGACCCACGCCTCTACCGGCCGTACGAATCGATGGTCATCGTCCTGCAACAACGTGCACCGGACGACGGGTCAGTGCCCTGACGTCCCTTACGCGCAGTTCCTGACGGCACACTGCGCGCCGGGCCCTGGGTGTGGGTCCCGGTCCGGGTACATACCGGCGACCCCGATCGCACCAGCGGCGTTGACCAGCCGGGCCGCGTCGGCGATGACCTGATCGCGCGGGGTGTCTCACCGGCCGCCGCCGGGCCGGATCCGCACCGGCGGTGCGGATCCGGCCCGGCACATCGGCGGGTTCCACGGACTGGGTGTGGCGGGGATCAGTGACCGGCGTTCTGCCCGCCGTCGACGTGCAGGATCTCGCCGGTGACGAACGGGGCGGACTCGAGGTAGAGGACGGCGTCGACGACGTCGCTGGTCTCGCCCATCCGGCCGACCGGGTGCAGGCCCGCGAGCGTCTGGTGCGTCTCGACCGGGTGCATCGGGGTCTTGATGATGCCGGGCGCGACGGCGTTGACCCGTACGCCGCGAGCCGCGTACTCGATGGCCAGGGACTTGGTGGCCGAGCTGAGGCCGCCCTTGGTCAGTGACGCGAGCGCCGACGGAACGTGCGAACTGGGCTGGTCGACGAAGCTGGTCGTGATGCTGACGATGTGCCCCGAGCCCCCGGCCAGCAGGTGCGGCAGGACGCGTCGGGTGAGGTGGAAGAAGCTGGCGAGGTTGACCCCGGTGACCAGGTCGAACTCCTCGTCGGTGTAGTCGGTGAACGGCTTGGCGACGAAGACACCGGCGTTGTTCACGAGGGTGTCGATCCGCCCGAATCGGTCCAGTGCGGCACGCACCACCCGTTCGGCGGTGTCGGCCTCGGCGATGTCGCCCCGGACCGTGACGACCTCCGGGTCGTCGGACGCGCCGATCGAACGCGAGGTCGCCACGACGCCGTACCCGAGCTTGCGGTAGGCGGCCACGAGGTCGGCGCCGATGCCCTGCGAGGCGCCGGTGATCACGACGACCTTCTGGCTCTGACTGCTGTTCATGAGAAAACCACCTTCACTAGACGACTGGTCTACTAAAAGCTAGCCGACCGGTCGTGTATCGTCGAGGCATGGGTCGAACCAGTGACGCGAAGAACAAGATCCTCGACGCGGCCGCCACGCTGATCGAGCAGCGCGGCTACACGGCGCTCGGCGTGGCCGAGATCTGCGCGGCGGCGGGCGTGCCGAAGGGCAGCTTCTACTACTTCTTCGAGTCCAAGCGGGCGCTCGCCCGCACCGTCATCGACGAGCACTGGATCACCCAGCGCCGCCAGTGGGAGCAGTTGCTCGGCAGCGAGCGCGACCCGCTACAGCGGCTCCGGGACCTGTTCGAGGCCACCGAAGAGGTCCAGCGCGTCGGCCAGCAGAAGGCCGGCGTGGTCGCGGGCTGCCTGTTCGGCAACCTCGCCCTCGAACTCAGCAACCAGGCCGAGGAGATCCGCGGCCGGCTCCAGGAGATCTTCGAGGAGCAGATCAGCCTCATCGAGCAGGTCGTCGTCGAGGCGAAGGAGCGCGGCCTGGCGGGCCCGACGGTCGACAGCCGGGAGGCCGCCCGATCGATCGTCGCCCAGATCGAGGGGCGCGTCCTGCTCGCGAAGTTGCTCAACGATCCGACCCAACTGGAGACGCTGTGGCGCAACTGCCTCGATCTCCTCCAGGTGCCGGCGCAGGCGCGGACCACCACCGGCTGAACGGACGACGGTCGCTGACCGTCCACTCCGGGCGCACTGCGCGGGCCGCTCAGTAACATCGGCGAGGCACGATATTCAGGCGGACCACTCCCCGACCGGATCGAGCACTCGACATGACGACCGAGCAGACCACGTCTCCCCCGCGTGCCGGTGTCGGCATCGCCGCTCAGGGGCTGGGCCAGAGCGTCCGAAGCGGTCGCCAGATCCTGACCGACATCTCAGTGAGCATCGCGCCGGGCGAGCTGGTCGCGATCATCGGCGCCAGCGGTGCCGGCAAGACCACCCTGCTGGAGATCCTCGCCGGGGTACAGCGACCGGCAGCGGGCACCCTGACGTACGACGGCACCACCGCGGGCGGCACCATCGGTGTCGTTCCGCAGGACGACATCATCCACCGCGAGCTGCCCCTGGCCCGCACCCTGCGCTACGCCGCCCGACTGCGCCTGCCCTCCACCACCGGGCCGGCCGAGATCAGTGACCGGGTCGCGGAGGTGCTCGCCGAGCTGCGGCTCACCGACCGGGCCGCCACGCCGGTCGGTCTGCTCAGCGGCGGTGAACGCAAGCGCGCCAGCATCGCCGTCGAGCTGCTCACCCGACCCGGCGTGTTCTTCCTGGACGAGCCCACCTCCGGATTGGACCCGGCGATCGCCGTGGAGCTGCTCCGGGTGCTCCGCGCGCTGGCCGACACCGGCGCCACCGTCGTGCTGACCACTCACCAGATCACCGACGTGGACCATTGCGACCGGGTCGTCGTGCTGACCCGTCAGGGCCGGCTGGCGTTCACCGGCACCCCGACCGCCGCCCGGGAGTTCTTCGGCCTGCGGTCCCTGGCCGAGGTGCACCTCCGGCTCGACGAAGCGACGCAACCCGCCGAGTGGCCCGATCGCTTCGCCGAGCAGCGCGCGGCCGAACCGCCGCCGCGTACCACCGGCGACGGTGACGCCGCCGCGACGCCGCCCCGGCGCGTCGGCCGGCTGCGCCAGTGGGCGGTCCTCACCGCGCGCAACACGGAGATCGTCGTCCGCAACCGGCTGACCCTGGCCATCCTGCTCGGCTCGCCGCTGATGGTGCTCGGCATGTTCGCGCTGCTGTTCCGCCCGGGGGCGTTCGAGCCGACCAGACCCAGCCCGACGGTGACCGTGATGATCCTGTTCTGGATCGCGTTCGGCGGCTTCTTCTTCGGGCTGACCTACGGGCTCCTCCAGATCTGCACCGAGCTGCCGATCCTGCGCCGGGAGCGGCTGGCCGGTGTCCGGCTGGTCCCGTACCTGCTGGCGAAGGTCGCGGTGCTGCTGCCGCTGCTGGCCGTGGTGGACCTTGCCCTGCTCGGGGTACTGCGCGGCATGGACCGGCTGCCGCCGGTCGGCGGCGCCGACTTCGCCGCCCTGTACGCGACGCTGCTGCTCTCCTCGGCGGCGGCGCTCGCCCTCGGTCTGCTCTGCTCGGCGGCCGTGTCCGACGCGGCCCAGGCGACGCTCATGCTGCCGATGCTCTGCTTCCCACAGGTGCTGTTCGTCGGCGCGATCCTGCCGGTGCCGGCGATGGCGGCCGGCGGTCAGTGGCTCAGCTACGCGATGTCGAACCGGTGGGCGTTCGAGGGCCTGGGGCACACCGCCGGGGTGGAGCGGCTCTGGCGCGACGGCGGCTCTCCGCTCGGCCCGCCGCTGCTGGCCACGTACGGCGACAGCTTCTCCCGGCCGGTGTGGGTCGACTGGCTGGTGCTCGGCGGTTTCGTGCTGCTCTTCCTGGGCGCCGCCTGGGCGGTCCTGCTCCGACGGGATCCCCGTCGTGCGTCCTGACCCGGCGCCGCCCGCCTCCCCCACTGCGCTGCCGGGGTACGCCGCCACCGGCCGGATCGACGAACTGCGCGCCACCGAGTACCGACACCTGGACACCGACGGGCAGGTGTACCTCGACTACGCCGGAGCCGGGGTGGCCGCCCAGGCCCAGGTTCGCTCCCACCACGACCGGTTGCTCGCCGGCCTGTACAGCAACCCCCACTCGGAGAACCCCACGAGCGTGGCGGCGGGCTCACTGGTGGACTCGGCGCGACGCGCGGTGCTCGATTTCTTCCGCGCCGACCCGGCCGAGTACGCGGTCATCTTCACCCCGAACGCCAGCGGCGCCTGCCGGCTGGTGGGCGAGGCGTACGACTTCGGCCGGGCCGCGCCGCTGGTGCTCACCTGGGACAACCACAACTCGGTCAACGGCATTCGCGAGTACGCCCGGTCGGCTCGCGCGTCCGTACGCTACCTACCGCTGAACGGGCCGGAGCTGCGAGTTGCCGAGTCGGACCTGGTCGCGGCACTCGACGCCGGCAGTGGCGGGCTGGCCCGTCGGTGGGGTCGGCCCGGTCGACGCGGGCTGTTCGCCTATCCGGCGCAGAGCAACTTCTCCGGTGTGCAGCACCCGCTGGGCTGGGTGGAGCTGGCCCACCAGCGCGGCTACGACGTGCTGCTCGACGCTGCCGCCTTCGCGCCGACGAACCGGCTGGACCTCAGCGTCGTCCGGCCGGATTTCGTCTGCCTGAGCTGGTACAAGCTCTTCGGCTACCCCACCGGGGTCGGCGCGCTGCTGGCTCGCCGCTCGGCGCTGGCCCGGTTGCGCCGGCCGTGGTTCGCCGGCGGCACCATCCGCGCGGTGAGCGTGCAGGGCGACTGGCACCGGCCGATGGACGACGAGTCGGCGTTCGAGGACGGCACGCTCAACTTCCTGAGCATCCCGGACGTGGAGTTCGGGTTGGGCTGGCTCGACTCGATCGGCGTGGACCTCGTCCACGCCCGGGTCGGCCTGCTCACCGAGTGGCTGCTGGAGCGGCTGGCCACCCTGCGGCACGACACCGGCGGGCCGCTGGTCCAGGTGTACGGGCCGACGACGGGTGCGGGGCGCGGTGGCACTGTGACCTTCAACCTCCGTCACCCGGACGGCACGCTGGTCGACGAACGGCTCGTGGCGCGGGAGGCGGCAACGGCCGGTCTCTCCCTGCGTACCGGCTGTTTCTGCAACCCGGGCGCGGCCGAGGGCGCGTTCGGGATGAGCCGGACGTCGATGCGGCAGCAGCTGTTGGCGGGGGTCGACACGATCGACCAGTACCTTGCCGCGCTGGGGCTGCCGACGGGCGGCGCGGTCCGCGTCTCGTTCGGACTGGCCTCGATTGCGACCGACGCGGAGCGCCTCGTCGACTTCGTCCAGTCGACCTACCTCAATCGGAGCGCCGGTACGGAGTCACCACTGCCACCTCGGCTGCGCTGCTGACCTGCCCCGACCCCGCCGACTAGCTGACCTGGGCCACCGGCGCCGGGCGGTGCTTGATCTCCTCCATGAACGGGAACCGGGCGGTCAGCTCGGCGAACGTCAGGCCGGCCCGCCAGGCGGCGGCCACCTGGGCAACCTGCACCAGATCCATGACGTCACCGCGGGCGAGAACCTCTCCCGAGACGCGCAGGTCAATCATGAAGTACCGGGCCTGCGAGCCCAGCCCCACGCAGACCACGCCCTCGTCGGAGTGCAGCTCGGCGCAGGTGAACCGGGCCCGCCCCTGCTCCGGCGCGGTCACCCGGCCGACGTCGAGCCCGTGGCGGGCAGCGGTTTCGATCAGCGCGGGGGCCAGGCCACCCCGCTCGACCAGATCCGGGTAGAGGCGCACACCCAGCGCCGTCGACGCCTCACTCATGACTGACTCCCACTTCCTTGTGACAGAGACCAGCAGCGCGCAGGTTACGGGAAAGTTTCCGGCACGCCTCGTCATCCTGTCCCGCGTGGACGCCCCACGGCAATAGGAAAGGTCGATTCGACCGCTATCGAGTAACCCTCGGCCGCGCCGAACTCCCTCGATGGGTCAGCCTTGTCCATCTCGGAGGCATCGAGCGATGCCACGGCGACGACCGGTGTCGGCGCTCGACCGCTCACTGGTCAGCATCGGGCGGTAACGGACGGTCGTGATATTGGAAACACTCTTGACAGAAAGAAATGATATCGACATGCTTCGCTTTAGAGAGCGCTCTCTATCCTGGTCAACCGCCTCCATCACCCCCAAGCTGAGGAGCCTCCCGTGTTCACAGACCGGCCCAGCCTCCGCTTCCGCCCCCTCGTACTCCTGGCGGCCGCCCTCGTCGCGACAGCGACGGCGCTCGTCGTCCCGGCGAACCCCGACCGGGCCGAGGCCGCCATCGGCCCCATCAGCTGGCAGGACGAGTTCAACTCCCCCGCCGGCACACCCGTCGACCAGAACAAGTGGCGGTTCGACACCGGTGGCGGCGGCTGGGGCAACAACGAGCGGCAGTACTACACGAACAGCACCAGCAACGCCGTCCACGACGGCCAGGGCAACCTGGTCATCACCGCCCGCCGGGACAATCCCGCCAACTACCAGTGCCACTACGGGCGCTGCGAGTACACGTCGGCGCGGTTGCTGACGGCGGCCACCTTCACCCAGACGTACGGGCGGTTCGAGGCCCGGATCAAGGTCCCGCGTGGTCAGGGCATCTGGCCGGCCTTCTGGATGCTCGGCACCGGCGGCGGGTGGCCCGACGCCGGCGAGATCGACATCATGGAGAACATCGGCCGGGAGCCCAACACCGTCTACGGCACCGTGCACGGGCCCGGCTACTCCGGCGGCGGCGGCATCACGGGCAGCCGCACCCTCGGCGCGCCGCTCGCCGACACCTTCCACACCTACCGGGTGGACTGGGAGCCGAACGTCATCACCTGGTACGTCGACGGGGTGCAGTACCACCGGGTCGATCCCGCTCGGCTCGGCGGCAACCGCTGGGTGTTCGACCACCCCTTCTTCATGATCCTCAACGTGGCGGTCGGTGGTAACTGGCCCGGCTACCCCGACGGCTCGACCCAGTTCCCACAGCAGATGCTCGTCGACTACGTCCGGGTGTCCAGCTACACCTCGGGCGGCGGGGGCGACCCGACTCCCGGCACCAACCGGATCCGGGGCGCGCAGAGCGGTCGCTGCATCGACATCCCCGGCGCCAACCCGGTCGAGGGCGCCAAACTCCAGATCTGGGACTGCAACACCACGGCGGCCCAGAGCTGGACCTTCGCCTCCGACGGGACCGTCCGCGCGATGGGCAAGTGCATGGACCCGGCCTGGGCCGGCACCGCCAACGGCACCGAGGTCAACCTGGTCAGCTGCAACGGCAACACCGCGCAACGCTTCACCCTCAACGCCTCCGGCGACCTGGTCAACCTCAACGCCAACAAGTGCGTGGACGTACGGGAGGCCAACCCCAACAACGGTGGCAAGCTGCACCTGTGGGACTGCCTCGGCGCCGCCAACCAGAAATGGTCTCGCATCTGATCACCCGAGCACGAAGGCGTGGGCCGTCCGAGGAGAACTCGGGCGGCCCACCGCCGTTGGAGCCCCGCCCACCTCCTCGAACCAGATTGACTCGATGGGCGGGAGGCCAGGCTCATGCCCACTATGTTCGGATTAGTCCAGAATCCGGCAGTTCCGGGAGTGAGCTCATGTCGCACCACCTCGATACGCCCCTGGCCGCCCAGGACGGCCAGTTGCACATCGACGACCTGTACGTCTTCAACGGCGACCGCGCCACGGTGTTCGTCATGGACGTCAACAGCTCGGTGACCAAGGCCGACATCAAGCGCGGCTTCCACGCCGAGGCGCGCTACGAGATCAAGATCCACATCAATGGCACCGCCGTGGAGGACCTGACCTACCGGTTCGCCTTCGGTGAGCCGGACGGCGAAGCCCGGCAGGCCCTCCAGTTGTACGAGCTCCCCGGAGCGGACGCCCGCGACGACGCCGCGATGGGCACCCCCATCGCCGAAGGCCGCACCGGCGAGGTGACCACCGGCGGCAACGTCCGGATCTGGGCCGGCCGGATCACCGACCCCTTCTACGTCGACCTCGACGAACTCGCCACCATCAACGGCGCGGTCAAGAACGGTTCGCCTGTGGACCGGTCGGCGTGGCGAGTCGACCAGGCCAAGAACAGCTTCGCCGGCACCACAGTCGAGTCGATAGTCCTTGAGGTCTCCCACGACGAGCCGCTGCTGCGCGACGGCACCGAGATCGGTGTGTGGTGTCGCACCATGCTGGCCACCGACGCCGGCGGATGGCGCCAGATCAACCGCGCCGGCCACCCCATGATGTGGCCGATCTTCTGGCCCCACGACACCGACTTCTCCGACCCCGCCAACTTCCGGCACCCCAGCAACGACCTCACCGAGGGCGGGGAGGAGATCGCGAACGCGGTCGCCGGGGTGGTCAAGGCGAACGGCACCGCACCGGACCCGCAGGCGTACGGCTGGAGCGTCGCCCGGCAGCTCTACCCCGACGTGCTCTCGTACAAGGTCGGCACGGCCGCGAACTTCGGCTTCGCGGTCCGCAACGGGCGCACCCTGGCCGACAACGTGCCCGAGGTCATGTTCTCCCTGATCCTCAACACCGGCACCACCGCCGGCCTCACCTCGGAGGTCACCAAGGCCGCCCGTTCCGCGACGTTCCCGTACGTGGTCGCGGCCTGAATTCGCTCGCAGGGCTCGGCGGCCGGCAGGGCGCCGAGCCCTTGCCGTGCGCGCCCTCCGCGAGGGCCGAACGCACATGACTGGCCGATCCATGATCGTCCTTGATTGAGGAAAGAAGCCCTTCCCGCGCACGCGACACCACTACGTCCCGGACCGAGCGCGATCTTCGAACGCCCACCGGGTGACGCACGCACCATTCGGCCCATATGGGCGTTTTGCGTAGTTATTCTCTTAAGTGCTCACCAGGGCACTTTGGGACATAGGAGACTCGATGCGCAGAGAGATTCTCGCGGGCTTGGCCGGCGTTGCCGCCGTCGTCGCGCTCGCCGGACCGGCCGCCGCGGACACCACGGGCGACACGATCGTGACCCTCACCGTCGACGCCGCCGGTGGCCTGTCGATCACGGTGCCGGCGACGGCGAACATCGGCCACGGCGTGGAGGGCTCGACCGTTTCCGGTCAGCTCGGCCCGGTCACCGTGCTGGACCAGCGCGGATCGCTCACCCCCAACTGGACCGCCAACGTCATCTCCACCGACTTCGTCACCGGCGGTGGCTCCTCCGGGGAGACGATCCCGAACATCAACGTCCAGTACTGGTCGGGTCCCCCGACCGCGACCGCTGGTGGCGGCACCTTCACACCGGGTCAGCCCACCGCCGCCCAAGCAGTGATCATCAACGTCCCCCAAACGGCGATGAGCCACACCGGCGGCACCGGCAACAACTTCGCCACCTGGAACCCGACCCTGGTGGTGGACGTGCCCGTCGGCACCGTCCAAGGTGTCTACACCGGGACGGTGACACATTCGGTGTTCTGAGCCGCTCGGCCGGCTGGTGCTGCTGGCCTCGGTCGCCCTCGGGGCGCTCGGGGTTTCGGCGGCACCGGCCGTTGCCGTGCGGGAGCAGCGACAGGAGCCGGCCGAGGAAGCCGCGATCAGCATCCGGATGCTGGACATCCCGGCCAGTCGGGTGCAGGACCCCCGGGCCCAGGTCTACATCGTGGATCACCTGAAGCCCGGAGCGACGATCAACCGCCGGGTCGAGGTGCAGAACACCTCCGCCGAGACGCAGAAGATCGAGTTCTATTCCGGCGCCGCGTCGGTCGAGAACAACGCCTTCACAGTGCCCGAGGGGCGTACCGGCAACGAACTGAGCGGGTGGATCCGGCTGAAGACCGCCACGATCGAGTTGGACCCGGGTGAGCGACGACCGGTCGAGGTCGAGCTCGCCGTGCCGAAGAAGGCATCGAAGGGCGAGCGGTACGCCGCGATCTGGGCGCAGGTCACCAGCGCGAAGGAACGCACCGGCAACGTCACCCAGATCCACCGGGTGGGCATCCGGGTCTACCTCGACATCGGTCCGGGTGGTGAGCCGCCAACGGACTTCCGGATCGAAGGGTTGGCCGCGGAGCCTGGCACCGGCGAGTTCCCCGTGGTCACCGCGAAGGTCACCAATACCGGCGAACGCGCGCTGGACATGACCGGCACTCTGTCGCTGACCAAGACGGCGGTCCAGGCCGGTCCGTTCAAGGTGACAAACGGCGTGACGATCCTGCCCGGCCAGAGCGGTCAGGTTCGGATCGAGGTCAACCAGGCCCTGCCCGCCGGGACCTGGGACGTGCACGCGAAGCTCGCCAGCGGCACCGTGGAACGCACCGCGACCGGGAAGATCGTCCTACCCGTCGCGGCGCCGATGACGGTCGCGACGTCCGGCGGGCCGAGTTGGCTGGTCTACACGGTCGGCGGCGTCGCCCTGCTGGTGCCGGTCACCCTTGGCGGCTGGTATCTCGTCCGGCGGCGCCGGACCCAGCTGGCCTGACCACCGCCCCTGCCAAGCAACCTGCCCGGCCGTTCCCCCCGGAACGGCCGGGCAGCACCGTCTGACCGAGTCGATCATGGACTTGTGGTGGTCGACTCGGGCGCCACCAGAATGATTTGTCCCCCACCACAACTCCATGATCCTCGAGGCGGGGCGGTGGGCGAGGGTGTGGGGCGGGGTTCAGATGACGGAGTGCGTCACGACCGCCACGTAGTCGCCGACCACCACCTCGGACGGGAGGGTCACGAACAGCGTGGGGTTCCAGGTGGCGGAGTTCGGGCCTCCCGTTTGGCCGGACCACCCGGCGGCCGTACGCGGCGTGTTCAGCACCGCCCCGGGCTGCGGGACGAAGGATCCGACTCCGGTGCTGGCAAGGAGAGGCCCGGAGGCGTACGTGATGGTGCTGTTGGGGATGGTCTCGCCACCCGAGCCGGAGCCCGTGGTGAAGCTCGTACTGGAGACGACGGTGACCCAGTTACCGGAGAACGGCCCTCGGTCGTCGGTGACGGTCACCGGGCCGAGTTGGCCCGAGACGCCGGTCGCGCCGGAGGTGACGGTGCCGAGCGCCGAGATCGCCGGGACGCTGATGGAGAGCCCACCGAGCGGAGTGATGACCAGATCGACCGGTCGGGTCGCGGACTGGTCGAACGAGTCGGTCACCCGGACGGTGAACGGGAACGTGCCGGACACGGTGGGCGTGCCGGAGAGCAGGCCGGTGACCGGGTCGAGGGTCAGCCCGGCGGGCAGGCTCCCGGCGCTGACCGACCAGGCGAACGGGCCGGTGCCGCCGGTCACCGTGAGCTGGTACTGGTACGGGTCGTACGCCCTGCCGGGTGGAGGCGGTGGGAAGGTCAGCGTCGGCGGCGCGTTGACAGTCACCGACCCGGAGGGGTCCGACTGTGGGCCGGTCCCGCCGGCGTTCGTCGCGGCCACCCGGAAGGTGTACGTGGCACCGGCGCTCAGCCCGGTGACGATCTGGGTCGTGGCGGTTCCGCTGAAGACCCGGGGTGTCTGCGCCACCCCGGCGAGGTACGGCGTCACTGTGTAACCGGTGATCGGCGACCCCCCGTTGGCCGGGGCCGTCCAGCTCACCGTGGCGGCGTTGGTTCCGGCGGTGGCCGAGGTGTTCGTCGGCGCCCCCGGCACTGTGTACGGGACCACCGCCGCCGAGGGTGGGCTGGCCACACCGGTCCCGTACGCGTTCACCGCCGCCACCCGGAAGGTGTACGACGCGCCGGCGGTCAGCCCGGTCAGGGTGCGGCTGGTGGCGGAGGCGTCGAAGGTGACTGTCGCTTGGGTGACGCCGTCCCGGGTCGGGGTGATCAGGTAGCTGGTGATCGGGCTGCCGTTGCTCGCCGGCGCGGTCCAGCCCACCGTGGCGCTGGTGACGCCCGCGACCGCGGTGGGCGTGGCTGGCGTGCCCGGCGTGGACGCGTAGACGTAGGTCGCCGACCCGGCGGAGCCCCGGGTGACGACGCTGACCGTGACCGTCGCCGGGCTGGACCGGGCCGGCATGGCGGAGATGCCGAGGGTGCCGTCGGGGTTCACTGTGAAACAGCCGGCGGCGGGGCCGGAGGTGCACGGCACCAGCAGCACCGACGTGCCGGCCTGCTGTTCGGCGGCCGTACCGATGGTGATCGCTGTTGCGCCGGTCAGATTGCTGCCGCCGACGGTGACCGCGATGCCACCGGCGATGGAGCTCTGCGCCGGGGTGACGGTGACGCCGCTCGGTGCGGCGGCCGGCGCAACGGGTGTGGTGACGGTGGAGTAACCCGGGTTCGCGTCGATCGACGATGAGGTCGCCACCGTCGCGGTCTGGATCAGCGCCGGCGTCACGCCGGTGCCGGTGACGGTCGCGACGACCGTGAGGGGTGCCAGAAAGCTGCCGCCGGCGAACGGCCCGTTGCTGTTGGTGCAGGTGATGGTCTGCCCTGACGGTGCCGCACAGACCCAGCCGGAGCCAGACGCGCTGCGCGGTACGACACCGGTGGGCACGGTCTGCGTGACCGAGATCGGCGACGTCTCGGCGGCGCCGGCATCGACCCCGGCGGTGATCGAGTAGGTGACCGGGTCACCGGGCTGCGGGGTGGCTCCGACCGCGCTGGTCTGCGACACGTTCAGGTCCGGCACCTGGTTGAAGCTCACCGTCCGAACGTTGTCGATCTCGTGGAAGTCCGTGACCGAACCGGTGGAGCCAACCCAGCCGAAGGCAAGCTGCCGGGGGTAACCGCTGGCGTTCAGCCAGGACGGCGACGGGTACAGGTTCGGCGACACGACCGGAAGACTGCCGGCCAGGGTCCGCGCCGACCCACCGACCGGGGTGAACCTGACCCGGTACTCCCCGGCCGGAACGGTGATGCCGCTGTCGGTGGTGAACGAGGACGCGGTGGTGTTGGCGACCACCTCGACCGGCACCACCGAGGCGGCCCGGGTGCTGGCGCGCAACGCCACGGCGGGCGACGAGGTGCTGGTGGCGGTGCTGTTGATCGCGCAGTACCCGACCCCGTTGCGGCCCGGACCCCGGATCACCACCTGGCCGGGGACCCGCGTGTTCGTGGTCGAGATGTAGGGCGGATTCGTGCAACCGGTGCCCTGGTAGAGGCTGTTGCTGAAGTTGCCGAAGACGTCCAGCCCGATGCCCAGATAGCCGTTGGACAGACCCACCGAGCCACCGTTGAACGCCGCCGAGTAGCCCAGGGATCCGCCCGACTGGCCGATCACCGCCGGGGACCGCGGGTTGGCGGGGTCGACAGCGGCCAGCGCGAACGCCAGGCCGTCCGCTCCGATGCTGATTCCGCCGTACTGATAGGTGTTGAAGGTGACGTGCAACCCCTGGGAGGTGGGCACGCTCACCGCGCCGAACACCCCGCCCTGCCGGTTCGCGACAGCCGGGGTGAGCCGCAGCTTGCCCGAGCCCTGCGGATCGGTTGACGTTGGGCAGCTCAGTAGCGGGCCGATCGTCGAGTTGCCTGCCGCACTCAGGCAGGCGACGTTGCTCGCGGTGGCGGCCGGCACGCCCGGCACCGCCACCGCGCCGACGCCGTTCGGGGTGTTGTTGTGGAACGGCTGGTCGAACAGGACGGACCCGGCCGCCGAGGCGGGGAGCGGCGCGACCGCGAGAACTCCCACGGTCACGGCTACCGTCAGCGCTGTGATGCTGCTCGGACGACGCCGGCCCGGAAACGACATGCCCCACTCCCAGCTTTCACTCCAGTCCCGATCTGGACTATATCCCCCAAAAACACCCATATTTCTCGTACGGGGATAAAGCCGACTGGCTTCCCGCCGCGCAAAAAGCGGACCGACCCCACGGTCACGCCGGGTGGGTCGGTCCGCTGGGACGGGAAGCTGTCAGCCCTCGATGTCACGGGGGTCACGGCTGCGGGGGTAGGTGTTCTTCTCCCCGATCGTGCCGTCCTGCTTCTTGATCACGTGTTCGACGCCGCGGTCGGCCGCCATCTCGCGGCCCTGGGCCTGCGCGTCGGCCTTCACGTCATGCGTGCTGCTGGCTCGCTCGTGGCCCTCCGGCTTGTTCTTCCACTGCCCGTCCTCGTGGTACGTGTCGACATCACCCTTGGCCATGGCCCGCTCCCTCCCTGCGTCTGAACTGTCTCCCGAATCAGTGCCCCCGAGCCGTGTCGGGCAAACTGCGGTCCTCAGGAGACGGCCGGGCAGTTGTTGCTCACCCGCCGGAGGATCTGTTCGCGTTCGTCGGTGGTGATGCCGGACGGCGTACCGTCGAAGTGGGTCTCGACCTTGTCCCAGCCGCGGCGCTGCTCGTAGTGCAGGTGCGGGGCTCCGGAGTTTCCGGTGCTGCCGAGCCGCCCGATCTGGTCCCCCTGGGCGACCTTCTGACCGACGGTGACCAGCGGCGGTTCGAGCAGGTGCAGGTACTGCGTCTCCCACTTGCCGCCGTGGTCGATCTTCACCCAGTAGCCGCCGCCGCGCCCCCGTGGGCCGTCCGGGTTCTCCGGGGTCCGGCCACCCAGCGAGCCGTTGATGCCCGCCACTGTGACAGTGCCGGCGTACGAGGCGAGCACCGGCCGCCCCCACGTCTCGCCCTCGACCGGGAAGAAGTCGACGTCGTAGTCGTCGTGACCGGGGTAGGTGCTGAGCTGCCACGTCTCGCCGCAGGTCACCGGCATCTGGAAGAGCGGGCGCGGCCCGGCCGGTCGCAGCATCGGCACCGCGACCACCGCGACACCCAGGACGGCCGCCGCCGCGACGAGCACGAGCAGGACGCGGATGGCACGGCTTCGAGGGCGGCGGTGGGAGCGGGATCTGGTGGGGCGACCGGTCGTCACCGGCCCGAGCATGGCAGATCCCGGCAACGTTCCGATCCCGAGGTGGCGTACCCGCAGCGGTGACATTGCAGTCGCATCGCAAACGAGATACCGTCAGGTGCAATGCAGTTGTATTGCAACGAGAGTGGGCTGCCATGCACGTGATCGCGTTGTCCGAGGTGACCGCCGCCATGACCCCCCTGGTCGGCGGCAAGGCGGCCGGGCTGGGCGAGCTGATCCGGCACGGCGAGCGGGTCCCCGACGGCTTCTGCGTCACCACCGAGGCACACCGGCTCGGCGTCGTCCCCACGGCCGAGGTCGTCGCCGCGTATCAGCGGCTCGGCGCGGGCCCGGTGGCGGTGCGCTCCAGCTCGACCGCCGAGGACCTGCCGGATGCGAGCTTCGCCGGGCAGCAGGACACCGTCCTCAACGTCACCGGCACCGCCGAGCTGATCGCCGCCATCGAGAAATGCTGGGCTTCGCTGCACGGCGACCGCGCTACCGCCTACCGCCACGCCCACGGCATCGATCACCAAACGGTGCTGATGGCCGTCGTCGTGCAGCGCATGGTCACACCCACTGTGGCGGGAGTGCTGTTCACCGCGAATCCGCTGACCGGGCGCCGCGACGAGATGGCCGTCGACGCCGCTGCCGGCCTCGGCACGACAGTGGTGGACGGCGCCGCAGCCGTCGACCACTACATCCTCGACGACGTCACCCGCACCGAGGCCGGATGCCTGACGTCCACGCAGCTGGCCCGCCTCCGCGCCACCGGCGAGCGGTTGCAGGCCCACTTCGGCTGCCCGCAGGATGTCGAGTGGGCCATCGACGCGGACGACGTACTGTGGCTCCTCCAGTCCCGGCCGATCACCAGCCTGTTCCCCGCCCCGCCGCTCAGCGAGAAGCCCCTCCCCCGCGTCTACCTGGAGTTCGGGCACGTTCAGGGCATGCTGCAACCGGTCACCCCGATGGGCATGTCGACCCTGCGCACGCAGATCGCCGCGATGCTCGCCGCGCTCGGGGTGCGGGTCGAGATCGTCGACATCGGCGGCCGCCTCTACGGCGACCTGACCGACCTCGCCCGCGACCGGTCGTCCCGCAAGCGACTGGTGAAGCTCCTGGCGGTCGACTTCGGGCCGCGCGCCCAGGCGGCGATGCAGCACGTGCTGGCCGATCCCCGGTTCGCCCCGACCAGCGGCGGCGCCCGGCACGGTGGGGCACCGGGGGCCGCGTCGCTGCGGACGGCCCGCCGCGCGGTCGTGGGGATCCTGCGGGCGCTGGCCCGTCCCGAGGCCGCGCGGACCCGGATGTTCGAGGCGATCGAGCACCTGAGGGTGAGCTCAGCGGCCCCCGCCGACCTGCGTACCACAGCCGACCGGCTGCGCTTCGTGCAGGCGCAGGACGCCGACGCCGACGCCGACGACAGCGCCGACGCGATCATGTGGCCGATCGTCGCCGGGATGCTCGCCGCCGCTCTGCCGACCGCGCTGCTCAAGGGCGTCGCCGGCCCGGACGAGATCCACACCGTGCTCGGCGGCATGCCGCACAACATCACCATCGAGATGGACCTGGCCCTGTGGCGGCTCGCCCAGGGCGTGGGCGAGCACCGCCAGCTTCTCCTGGACACCCCGCCGGCCGAGTTGGCCGCACTTTACCTGCGCGGAACGCTGCCCGACATCGGCATGGCGGCCTTCCTCGACGTCTACGGGCACCGGGGCGTCGCCGAAGTCGACCTCGGGGTGCCCCGCTGGGCGGAGGACCCCACGCCGGTCTTCGCCGCGGTCGCCAACTACCTGCGGGTCACCGATCCGCAACAGGGTCCCGACCAGCGCTTCCAGCGGGCCGCGTCAGCGGCGGAGACAGCGCTGGAGGAACTGGTCACCCGAACGCGCCGTCGGCGGCCGGTGCGGGGCAGGGCCGCCGCTTTCCTGTTGCGCCGGGCGCGGTCGCTGGCCGGCCTGCGCGAGGCCGGCAAGTTCGCCGGGCTGTACCCGCTGCGCGAGACCCGTCGCCAACTGCTGCTCATCGGCGCCGACCTGCACGGCTCCGGCCTGCTGGACAAGGCCGACGACATCATGTTCCTGACCCTCGACGAGGTGCACACCGTCGTACACCAGGGTGTTGATCTGCGCGGCACCGTCACCTCCCGACGGACCGTGCACCGCCGGGAGCTGCGGCGTCGGACGGTGCCGGTGGCACTGCTCTCCGACGGTACGGATGTCGAGACCGTCCTGACGGCCGCATCGGCCGGCGACGGGACGCTCGCCGGAGTGGGTGCGTCGGCGGGCCGGGTGACCGGCCCCGCCCGGGTGGTGCACGACCCGAGCACCGCCCATGTCGAGCCCGGCGAAGTCCTGGTGGCCGCGACCACGGACCCCGGCTGGACCCCGCTGTTCCTCACCGCGGCGGCGCTGGTCACCGAGACCGGCGCGATCATGGCGCACGGCCCGACGGTGGCCCGTGAGTACGGCATTCCCGCCGTCATCTGCGTGCCGGACGCCACCCGGACCATCACCACCGGGCAGCTCGTCACGGTGGACGGCGGCGCCGGAACCGTCACGCCGCACGGACCGTCGGCCCTCGAGCAAGAAGGACGACAATGACCGACACGAAGACACCGGCCAGGGCACGGGTGGGCCCGCTGCTGCGGCGGGCGGCCGAAGCCGAGGCCGCGACGTGGCGCAGCCTGTACGTGTGGGCGCGGCGTCGTCCACTGCCGCTGGGGCCCGGCGACGAGCCGTTCGGCTACCTCGGCGTGGTCAAGCCGATCCTGGGCATCTTCATCGGCCTGTCGGTCGTGGAGATCCCGATCTTCGACGTCGTGGTCACCCACGTGGTGCCGTGGCGGCCCGCCCGCTGGATCGTGCTCGGCCTCGGCATCTGGGGTCTGCTCTGGATGATCGGCCTGTTCGCCAGCATGACGATCCACCCCCACGTCGTGGGCGACCGGGGCCTGCGGGTACGGCTCAGCTGGGGCATCGACGTCTGGATCCCGTGGACTGACGTCGAGGCGTTGCGAAAGCGCTACCGTTCGCTGCCGTCGAGCAAATCGGTACAGGTCGAGCAGGAGGGCGACCGGCGGGTGGTGTCCATCTCGGTCGGCAGCCAGACCAGCATCGACGTCCTGCTGCGCCGGCCGCTGACCTTCGACCTGCCGAAGACCGGGTCCACGCCGGTAAACGAGCTGCGACTGTACGCCGACGACCCGGACGGCCTGCTGCGCAGCGCGCGGGGCACTCCGGTGAGCCAGACCGTCAGCCGGTGACCGCCGCGCTGGCGGAGTCCCCGGGCCACCCACTGTGAAACGATCGAGGCCATGCCCAAGAAGGTCGATCACCAGGAGCGACGCACCCTCATCGCGGACGCGCTGATGCGGGTCGCCGCTGATCAGGGCCTGGAGGCCGTCAGCCTCCGACACGTGGCCGCCGAGGCCGGCGTGTCCGCCGGGATGGTCCAGCACTACTTCCGGACCAAGGACGAGATGATGGCGTTCGCGTTGAGCGTGGTGCGCGAGCGCAGCCAACTCCGGGTCACCGAGGCGGTGGCACGGCTGGGCGAGACCCCGTCGCCTCGACTGCTGCTGCGCACGATGCTCGCTGCGCTCCTGCCACTCGACGACGGCACCCGCGACAACGGACGGGTGGCGCTCGCGTTCCTCGCCTACACGGCGGTGCGACCGTCGGCCGCGCCCAGCCTGCACGAGGACACCGCGCAATTCACCGGGTTCATCGCCGGCGTCCTGCCCGACCGGCACGGCCCCGCCGCCGCGGCCGGCCTGCTGGCGCTGATGGAAGGGCTCGGTGTCTACCTGCTGGGCGGGCAGTACACAGCCGAACAGGCGCTGGGCGCGCTGGACGCCCACCTCGACCTGCTCTTCGGCTGATCGACTCGGTGGTGCCGAAGTCGCGGTGCCCCCGGTAGCGGGACACCGCGACTTCACCCGACCCGACTGGATCCCGCCCGGCTCAGTGGGTCGTGACGCCCGCCCGAGCCTTCAGTCGGCGCAGCTCGTCGGCGGACATCAGCCAGGTGGAGTTCGTCGTCCCCAGGCCGAGGAGCACCTGGTCGAAGGTGTTGCCGTCGTTGTCGTCGGTGTAGCAGACGCTCACCTCGCCCCAGGGCGACGCGGCGACCGCGAAGTGCTCCTGGCGGCCCGTCGTGGTCTGGCTCAGCGCCTGGGCCGCCAGCCGGCCGGTGGACGTGCCGTCCGGGTTGAGGCCGCGCGCCCAGACGTCCGGGTTGGCGCCGGACACCGTCCAGCCCACCACCACGTTGTCCTGGTCGTCGATGCCGATCCCGGGAGCGATGGCACCGGTGCCGGTGGAGACCGGAACCTCGCCGTGCCGTGCCGTGCCCGCTGCGGTGAACGATCGAGCCCAGACACCCCGGGTGCCGGTGTGGTCGGATTCCCACCCGACTGTGAAGTCACCGGCGAAGTTCGCCGCCACCGAGGCACGCTGCTGCTGTCCGCCGCTCTGGGCGTTGGCCGTCCGCCGCGACAGCGCCACGGCACCGTTGGACCGCGCCAGCCGGGTCAGCCCGATGTTGTACGAGCCGTTGGCGTCGGCGTCCTCGTCCCAGACCACCAGCGCCTCGCCGGAGGCGGACACCGCGACGTCGGGGCGGTGGTGCGGGCCCGTCGTCTGCGAGGCGGTCACCTCGTACGCCTTGGTGGTGGCGGCGGTGAAGCCGGCGGCCTTGACGGTGGCGGGAGCGGTGCCCTGCACGTCCTCCCAGACCACTGTGAAGCCGACGGCGGCGGCGTTGGTGGGCGCGCCGTCCGGGTCGACCGCGACCTTCGGCCAGATCTGCTGCCCGGCGTCGCTGGCGTTGGCCTGCCCCGAGCCGAGCACCGTGCCGGCGGGTGACACCACCCGGTACTGGATGTTGTAGACGCCGTTGCCGTCGCCGTCGGCGGCCCAGACCACCACGGCGTTGCCCCGGTCGTCGAGCCCGACGTCGGGGCTGAGGTGCCGCCAGGCGGCCCCGCTGGTTCCCCCGGTGGAGAGCTTCAGCTCGTACGCGGACGTGCCGTCGCGGAACAGCCGCAGGTAGATCTCGCTGTGGGTGTCGTCCTGCGGTGCGGTGCCGTCCCGGTCGTCCTCCCAGACCACGGCGACGTGGCCGTTGCGGTTCATGGCGATGGAGGGCAGGTCCTGGTCGCCGGTGGCGACGCTGTTCGCGGTGGTCCAGGTGACCGCCTCGGCGGTCATCGCGGTCGGGCCGGAGACCACGTTCGGGACCAGCAGGGACGCGGTGAGCAGTGCGGTGATCGCGGTCATTGTGGTTCTCTCCCTTACCCGGCCTGCAGGCCGGGCTGGCCGTCGAGGATGACGAACGAGCGCACTGTGGACGCCGCCGCGCCGTGCTCGGTCACTGTGTTCACCGCGCGGAAGTCCGCGCGGACCTGGCTGCGGCTGATCGTGGTACGGACGTAGCCGCGCCGGTCCGAGTAGAACTTCAGGTGCGGGTTGGCCGCCGCGTTCGGGACCGTGGTGCTGCCGCTGCCGTTGCCGGTGGAGCTGATCGAGGTGCAGACCAGCTCGGTGCCGATGGTGGCCGAGGCGGGGTTGGCGTAGTCGGCCTTGAGGTCGTTGGCCCACGACCGGTGCACGTCGCCGGTGAGCACCAGCGGGTTGCGTACCCCACGCTGCTGCCAGCCGGTCTGGATGCGGCTGCGGGAGGCCCGGTAGCCGTCCCACGCGTCCATGCTCGCCGCCCCGTTCGCGTCGAGTTGCTGGGCGAAGAAGACCTGCTGGCCGAGGATGTCCCAGGTGCCGTAGCGCTGGGCCAGCCCGTCGAGCAGCCACGCCTCCTGGGTGGCGCCGGTCAGCGACCGGGACGCCAGGTCCGCGTCGGCGCAGACCTTCCAACCGTCGCCGCAGGCCTGGTCGTCACGGAACTGCCGGGTGTCGAGCATGTGGAAGGTGGCGAGCTGCCCCCACCGGACCCGTCGGTACAGCGGGATGCTGTTGCCGTTGGCGGCGGACGCCGGTCGCAGCGGCATGTTCTCGTAGTAGGCCCGGTACGCGGCGGTGCGCCGGGCGGTCCACTGGGCGGCGGTCAGCGTGGGGCTGCTGTCGTTGCGGACCATGTTGGCGTAGTTGTTCTCCACCTCGTGGTCGTCCGGCACCACCAGCCAGGGCGCCGCCGCGTGGGCCGCCTGCAGGTCCGGGTCGGACTTGTACAGCGCGTACCGGCGGCGGTAGTCGGCCAGCGACACGATCTCGGCGCCGACGTGCTGCCGCACCGTGGAGCTGCCGACGCCGCCCTCGTAGATGTAGTCGCCGAGGTGCAGGACCAGGCCGGGGTTGTCCTCGGCCATCCGCCGGTACGCGGTGTAGTAGCCGGCCTCGTAGTGGGCGCAGGAGGCGAAGGCCATCACCAGGTCGCGGCCGAAGGCGCCGGGCGCCGGGGCGGTCCGGGTCCGCCCGACCGGCGAGATCTGGCCCTGTGCCCGGAACCGGTAGTAGTAGTCGGAGTCGGCGGCGAGCCCGCCCGCGATGGCGTGCACGGAGTGCGCGTCGGCGTACCGGGCGACCACCGAGCCGGAGGCGACCAGCGAGGTGAACCGGTCGGTGGCGGACACCTGCCACTCCACTGTCACGTCGGCGTTGGCCATGCCGCAGTGCCCGTCGGCGTTGAGCGGGGAGGGTGCCAGCCGGGTCCAGAGGACCACACTGTCGGGCGCCGGGTCACCGGACGCCACACCGAGTTTGAAGGGGTACGGCACCGCGGCGCGGGCACCCTGGCGGGGTGTCACCGCTGCTCCGGCGGTCACCAGTCCACCGAGGACGAAAATGCGACGGCTCAGCCTTGTCATGGTCAACAGCCTCGGGAACGTCGATGAACGGCGATGGCAGCGCGGCGGAATCCGGCATGACGGAATGCTGTCCGCGCAAAGGCGTTCAGGTGTCCGGACGCCGGGGCCGGGGACCGGACCGTCAGGTGAGCGGGGACGGCGACTCGGCGCCGGGGATCACCAGCGCCGGCGTGCCGGACCCGTGCGCCGGAACGCTCCAGACGTCGGGCTGGCCGTCGTCCCGGCGCAGCGTGTAGGCCAGCTTTTCGTTGTCCAGCCACGCGGCCTGGTCATCGACGCTGCGGACCTCGGCGGTCGCGGTGACCCGCATGCTCGACAGGTCCAGGACCGACAGCCGCCAGCCCTTCGCCGGGTCGGCGTCGACCGCCTCCTTGAACGCGAGCCGGGTGCCGTCCGGTGACAGCGACGGGCACTCGACGTTCTCCTTCAGCGTCTCGACGCTACGGGCCGCGAGGTCACCCCGGACGAGATACCTCCTACCCCCGGTCGCCATTGTCGCGTAGAAGCGGTTGTCGTCGGCGGTGAAGGTGACGCCCCAGTAGTTGACGTCCGCGTTGCGGTAGGCCCGGCCGTCCCGGGTGATCCCGAACTCCTCGAGGGAGACCACAGTGGTGCCGGTACGGGTGTCGAGGATCCCGGTGCGGGTGGAGAAGCCACTGGAGGTGTACGAGTCGCCACCGACGAACGTCGTCCAGGAGACCATCCGGCCGGACGCCGAGACCCGGGCCCGGTTCGGCAGCCCCGGCACACTGACCGCCCTCGTCTGGCGCAGCGTCGCGTCGAGCACGACAACCTGGTACGACCAGGCGGTCTCCGGCTTCAGGCAGACCCCGGTGCCGGCCGCCGCGTACACCCGGAGGCACTCCAGGCCGGCGACGGTGCGCGGCCCGGCGGGGTCAGTCGCGGCGACTGTGGAGACGTGCCGGTCGGTGATCGCCAGCAGGCGCGGCCCGGGTGCCAGGGTGACCGCCTGCTCGCCGCCGGCGGGGGGCGGCGTCCGGGGAGCCTGCGCGGCCGTGGCGGCGTAGCCGGCCGCCACGGTGCCCAGCAGCACCGCCGAGGCGACCACCACGCCGAGCTTCGCTCGGGTCGACATCGCGGTCATCGGAGCACCTTCCGGGTGGTGAGTCGGGACGGGGAGGCCAGCAGGAGCAGCGTGCCGACCAGGACGCCGGCGACGGCCACGGCCGCCGCGCGGATCGCGTTCTCCGGCCCCCACGCCTGCCAGGCCAGACCGAACAGCACGGAGGAGACGAGGTACGCGAGGGCCTGCCCGGTCTGCACCAACGCGATTCCGGTGGTCCGCAGACGCGCCGGCAGCACCGGACCGGCGAGCGCGATGAGCACGCCGTCGGTGGCGGCGTAGAAGGCGCCGTACAGCGTCAGCGCCAGGGCGATCAGCGGCCAACCGTCGACAGGGCCGGCCAGCAGCAGGTACGTCGCAGCGAGGGCGGTGTAGCCGCCGATCACCACGGGCAGGCGACCGATCCGGTCGGCGAGTACGCCGAGCGGGGCGGCGAGCAGCAGGTACGCCAGGCTGGTCCCCACCGCGAGCAGCGGGAACCAGCGCAGGCCGAGGTCCATCCGGCGTTGCAGCAGCAGGTAGACGAAGCCGTCGCCGATGGTGGCCAGCCCGAGCATCGCGGCGGCAAGCACCAACCGCCGGGCCGGTCCGCCGCGCAGCAGCCCGAACGCCTCACGGACGGAGACCTTCGCGTCGCTGGCCTCGCCCGCCGCCTCGCCGCCCGCCGCCTCGCCGCCCGCCGGGTCACCGCCCGCCGCCTCGCCGGACGGCTGCTCCCGGACGAAGAGCACGAGCACCACGACGGCCAGGGCCGCGATGCAGAAGCTGGTGACGAAGACCGCGTCGTACGACTGCCCGACGACCAGCAGGACCGCGAACGCGGCGAGTGGCCCGAGGAACGCCCCGACGCTGTCCATCGCCCGGTGCACCCCGAACGCCCGACCCAGCGCCTCGGGTGGCGTGGAGAGCGTGATCAGCGCGTCGCGCGGCGCGCTGCGTACACCCTTGCCGAGCCGGTCGACGGCGATGACGACGCCGATGGCGGGTATCGACCGGCCGGCGAGCAGCAGGCCGAGCTTCGCGACCGCCGAGAGCGTGTAGCCGATGCCGGCGATCAGCTTGCGCCGTCGGAACCGGTCGGCGGCGAAACCACCGACGACCCGCAGCAGCGCGGTCGCGCCGGTGTGGACACCGTCCAGCACGCCGAAGGCCACCGGGCTGAGGTGCAGGCCCAGCACGAGATAGAGCGGCAGGACCGCGGCCACCATCTCGGCCGACACGTCGGTGATCAGACTGACAGTGCCGAGCGCGACGACGTTGCCGCTGACCATCGCGAACCGGCGCCGTCGGAGCCCCGGTGCGGGTTCATCGGCGACCGGTCGGGAGACGGTCGACAGGTACACGAGCATCTCCTCTGATCGGCGGTCGACGGGCAGCCATCGTCCGTACTCAGTGGAGGGGGAACAACGGACCACGGGTGGCATCCGGACGAGGGTCGGGTGAACGGACTTCCAACACCGAGGTGTTCGCCTGCCGGGACGCACTGTTCATCCGCCCGCCGCCCACCGTCTCATCGACCTTCCTACATTCCTTGCGCTCTACCCACGAGGCAAGGAGTCCTGGATGGACATTCGATTCCCCCGTCCGTCGGTGACGCTGGGGGTGGTCACGGTGATCGTCGCCGCGACCGCCGCCGTCGTCGTGACCGGCGCTGGCGCGGCGTCGGCGGCGAGCGTGACCTTCACGCCGGTCGCCGACACCTACGTCCAGAGCGACACGGCCGCCACCAACTACGGCACGTCCACGCAGGTAGTGGTCGACAACTCGCCCGTGCGGCGTTCGTTCCTGCGCTTCACAGTGAGCGGTGTCAGCGGCACGGTGACCGGCGCCAAGCTGCGACTGCGCACGATCAGCGGCAACAGCGGCAGCGACGCCGGCGGCACGTTCCGCCGGATGTCCAACACGACCTGGTCGGAGACCGGCACCACCTGGAACAACCAGCCGACGATCGACGGCGCCACGCTCGGCACGATCGGCGCGGTCAGCGGCAACACCTGGTACGAGGTCGACGTCACTGCCGCGGTCACCGGCAACGGCACGTACAGCTTCGGCGCCACCTCGACCAGCGGCGACGGCGCCTACTACGACACCCGAGAGAGTGGCGCGGACGCCCCGCAACTGGTGGTCACCACCGGGAGCACGACGCCACCCCCGTCGGGCGACCCCGTGTTCGTCGGTGCCGGCGACATCGCCGACTCGGGCTCCGGCGACAGCGCCACCGCGACGCTGCTCGACAGCATCCCGGGAACGGTCTTCACCACCGGCGACAACGTCTACGACAGCGGAACGGCGTCGCAGTTCAACAACTACTACGAGCCCACCTGGGGTCGGCACAAGTCCCGCACCCGCCCGTCGCCGGGCAACCACGACTACAACACGTCGGGCGCGACCGGCTACTACAACTACTTCGGTACGTCGGCCGGCCCGAGCGGTCGCGGCTACTACTCATTCGACCTCGGCAACTGGCACGTCGTGTCGCTGAACTCGAACATCAGCATGTCGGCCGGCTCGACTCAGGAGCAGTGGCTGCGCGCGGACCTGGCGGCCAGCAGCAAGCCGTGCACCATCGCGTACTGGCACCACCCGCTGTTCACGTCCAGCTCCAACCACGCGCCGTCGACGTCGACGCGTCCGCTGTACCAGGCCCTCTACGACTACAACGCCGACGTCGTGGTCTGGGGGCACAACCACGTGTACGAGCGGTTCGCCCCGATGAACCCGGCCGGTGGCGCCGACTCCAGCCGAGGTCTGCGCAGCTTCGTCGCCGGGATGGGCGGCGCAGGCCACTACGGCTTCGGCACCATCCAACCCAACAGCGAGGCGCGCAACAGCTCAGCCTGGGGCGTCCTCAAGTTCACCCTGCACTCCACCAGCTACGACTGGCAGTTCGTGCCAGTAGCCGGCCAGACCTACACAGACACCGGCACCAACACCTGCCACTAACCCCACCCCACCCCACCCCACCCCGTCGATCTTGCACTTTCTGTCCCGACTTCTGCCGCACAAGCCGCAGATCGTCGACACAAAGTGCAAGATCGCGGAGTCGGGTGGGAACGCAGGGGGCCCCTGACCGCAGCGCGGTCAGGGGCCCCCTGCGTATGGACCGGGCGTCAGCGGGCCGTGCCGGCGCGACGCTTGTTGTAGACGTCGAAGGCGACAGCGACGAGCAGGACGAGACCCTTCACCACCGACTGGGTCGACTGGTCGATGCCCATCAGCTGCATGCCGTTGCTCATCACCGCCATGATCAGACCACCGACCATCGCGCCCACCACGGTGCCCACGCCACCGGTGACCGCCGCGCCGCCGATGAAGGCCGCGGCGATCGCGTCCAGCTCGAACATGTTGCCGGCGGCGGGCTGGGCGCCATTGGACCGCGACGAGTAGATGACGCCGGCCACCGCCGCCAGGAAGCCCATGTTGACGAACATCCAGAAGTTGACCGTGCGGACCTTCACCCCGGACAGCGCCGCCGCCGACAGGTTGCCGCCGATCGCGTAGACCTGGCGACCGAAGACGGTACGCCGGGTGAGCAGGCCGTAGACCAGCACCAGGACCGCCAGGATGATCAGCACGATCGGCAGCCCTCGGGCGTGCGCCAGCTGCCAGGCGAAGTACATGAGGACCGCGCCGATCAGCACGACCCGGGCGACGAAGAGCGGGAACGACTCGACGGGCTGCTGGTAGCGGATCCGCGCCACGCGGGTGCGGAAGCCGCTGACCGCGTAGCCGGCCACGGCGATGGCGCCGATCAGCAGTGTGAAGGCGTCGAAGCCCTGCCCGCCGAGCAGGCCGTTGAGGAAGCCCGCCGCGACCTGCTGGTACTCGGACGGGAACGGCGACAGCGAGATGTTGTCGAGCACCCGCAGGGTCAGACCCCGGAACAACAGCATGCCGGCCAGGGTCACGATGAAGGCCGGAATGCCGGCGTACGCCACCCAGAACCCGTGCCACGCGCCGACCGCGACGCCGACGACCAGCGCGGCCACGACGCCGATCCACCAGGGGTGACCCTGCTGAATCACCAGGACGGCGGAGACCGCTCCGGTGAGCGCGACGACCGATCCGACCGACAGGTCGATGTGCCCGCCGATGATCAGGATGACCATCCCGATCGCGAGGACCAGGATGTACGAGTACTGGAGGACGATGTTGGTGATGTTGCCGGGGCTCAGCAACACCCCGTCGGTCAGGACCGCGAAGAGCGCGACGATGACGACCAGGGCGACGTAGATCCCGCTCTGCCGCAGGTTGTTCAACACCAGCGCCCGCAGGTCGCTCGTCCCGCTGTGCAGGGCGGCGCCGGGCGTGCTGTCCGGGGGCGTGGGGCGCTCCGTCGAAGGGGTCTTGATGCTGGTCATCCGACGAGCTCCTTGTCCTTGGTCATCAGCTCCATGAGGCTCTCCTGAGTCGCCTCGGCCACCGGCATCTCGCCGGTGATCCGGCCGGCGGCGAGGGTGTAGATGCGGTCGCACATTCCGAGCAGCTCCGGCAGCTCGGAGGAGATGACGATCACCGCCTTACCGGCGGCCACCAGCCGGTTGATGATCGTGTAGATCTCGTACTTGGCGCCGACGTCGATCCCGCGGGTGGGCTCGTCGAGGATCAGCACGTCCGGGTCGGTGAACAGCCACTTCGACAGCACGACCTTCTGCTGGTTGCCGCCGGAGAGCTTGCCGACCACCGCCATGACGCTCGGCGTCCGGATGTTCATCTCCTTGCGGCTCGCCTCGGCAACCTTGATCTCCTCGTTGCCGTTCACCCAGCCCAGGCGGGACAGCCGGTCCAACGCGGCGGCGGACACGTTGCGCCGCACGTCGTCGATGAGGTTGAGGCCGTAGCGCTTGCGGTCCTCGGTGACGTAGGCGATGCCGTTGTCGATCGCCTCGGCGACGGTGCGTGCCTGCACCTCCCGGCCGTGGACGAAGAGTCGGCCCCGGATGTCGCGCCCGTAGGACCGACCGAACACGCTCATGGCCAGCTCGGTCCGCCCGGCCCCCATGAGGCCCGCGATGCCGACGACCTCGCCGGCGCGTACGGACAGCCCGACGCCCTCGACGACCATCCGGTCCTGGACCGGGTGACGCACCGTCCAGTCCTCGATGCGCAGGACCTCGTCACCGGGGGACGACTCGCGGTCGGGGTAGAAGCTGTCCAGGTCGCGCCCGACCATGCCCCGGATGATCCGCTGCTGGGTCACCTCGTCCGACCGCATGTCGAGGGTCTCCACGGCGCGCCCGTCGCGGATGACGGTGGTCGAGTCGGCGATGGCGGTGATCTCGTTGAGCTTGTGCGAGATCATGATGCAGGTGATGCCCTGCTCCTTGAGGGCCCGCAACAGGTCGAGCAGGTGCGCCGAGTCGATGTCGTTGAGCGCGGCCGTCGGCTCGTCCAGGATGAGCAGGCGCACCTTCTTCGACAGCGCCTTGGCGATCTCCACGAGCTGTTGCTTGCCGACGCCGAGCTGGATGACCGGGGTGACCGGGTTCTCGTGCAGCCCGACGGACGCCAACAGCTTCGCCGCCTCGGCGTTGGCGAAGTTCCAGTCGATGAGCCCGCTGCGGCCGCGCCGCTCGTTGCCGAGGAAGATGTTCTCCGCGATCGACAGGTACGGCACCAGGGCGAGCTCCTGGTGGATGATGACGATGCCGTTGGCCTCGCTGTCGCGGATGCCACGGAACTGCATCGGCTTGCCGTCGAAGAGGATCTCGCCGTCGTACGAGCCGGACGGGTAGACGCCGGACAGCACCTTCATCAGGGTGGACTTGCCGGCGCCGTTCTCACCACAGATGGCGTGAATCTCCCCGCGGCGCACTGCGAGGGTGACGTCCTCCAGCGCGGTCACGCCGGGGAAGGTCTTGGTGATGCGACGCATCTCGAGGATGGTGTCGTCCATTGTCACTGTCCTCCGTCAGGTCTGGACGTGTACGCGCCCAGGCGTCGGGCCCGGCGGGTGACCGCCGGGCCCGACGAGTGGCTTACTTCTTGGCCTGACCGGCGGCGACCTCTTCCGCCGTCCAGTAGCCGGAGTCGATCAGCGTCGCCTTGATGTCGTCCTTGTAGACCGTCGCGATCGGCAGCAGGTACGCCGGGACTACCTTGACGCCGTTGTTGTACGTCTGGGTGTCGTTGGCCTGCGGCTGCTTCTTCTGCAGGAACGCCTCGGCCGCGTTCACGGCCTGCTCGGCCAGCAGCCGGGTGTCCTTGAAGACCGTGGAGCTCTGTACGCCGTCGTTGATCAGCTTGATCGAGGCGATCTCCGCGTCCTGGCCGGTCACCACCGGGAGCTTCTTCGCGCCCTTGCCATAGCCGGCGTTCTGCAGGGCGGTGATGATGCCGCGGGAGATGCCGTCGTACGGCGAGAGCACCCCGTCGACCTTCGAGCCGTCGTTGTAGCTGGAGGTGAGCAGGTTCTCCATCCGCTTCTGCGCGGTCTCCTGCTGCCACCGCAGGATGGCTACCTGCTCGGGGGTGGTCTGCTTGGACTTGACGACCAGCGTGCCGTTCTCGATGAACGGCTTCAGCGTGTCCATCGCGCCGCCGAAGAAGTACTGGGTGTTGTTGTCATCCAGCGATCCGGCGAAGAGCTCGACGTTCAGCGGCCCCTTGGCCGTGCCCTTCGAGCCGTCCTTGTTCAGCAGGCCGAGACCGACGAGCAGCGCGGTGCCCTGGGCGACGCCAACCTTGTAGTTGTCGAAGCTGACGTAGAAGTCGACGTCCTTGCTGCCACGGATCAGTCGGTCGTAGGAGATGACCGGGATCTTCGCGGCCGCGGCGGCCTGCAGCTGGCTGCTGAGCGCGGTGCCGTCGATCGCCGCGAGGACCAGAACATCGGCACCCTGGGTGATCATCTGGTCGACCTGCTGCGACTGCGTGGGGATGTCGTCGCCGGCGTACTGGAGGTCGACCTTGTAGCCCTTGGCCTCCAGCTTCGACTTCACCGCGTTGCCGTCGGCGATCCACCGCTCCGAGGTCTGGGTCGGCATCGACACACCGATCGTCAAATCGCTCGGCTTCTCGTCGCCGGACTTCTCACCGCTGCCCGCACCCCCGCCGCTGCACGCCGCCAAACTCAGCGCGAGTGCCGCGCCGCCGAGAGCAACCAGGAATTTCCTGCCCACGGGCTTCTCCTCTCTGGACTCCCCCGCCGACTGCCGGGGCCAACTGTCATCTTTCGGGTAGTGTTAGCGCTCACATAGACTGCGTCAACACCAGATCCGAAATACCGGTGTCACGGTCTCGTAACGGAGCATCCAGGCGAGCGTAGCCATGTGGCCGATCCGCCGGAAGGGCAGGACGCGGCGACTCAGCGTGGTCGTCCGCAGCACTCTACAGACCGATGCCCGCGGACGACGTCTGTCGTCCGCGGGCATCGGCACTATCGCCGGATCAGGTGGGTCGCCGCGACCTCGGCGGTCGACCGACCCGGTCGGCTACCGCTGCGACCACCGCTGGTTCGCCGCCGCGGTGCAGGTCCAGAGGATCACCGTGGTGCCGTTGGCAGTGGCGTTGGCGTTGACGTCCAGGCAGAGCCCCGACTGGTTGTTGCTGATCGTGCCGTTGGCGTTGACCGTCCACTGCTGGTTGGTCCCGCCGTTGCAGTCCCAGATCTGCACCTTGGCGCCGGCCGCGGCGTTCGGCGGCGCGTCCAGGCACTTGCCGAGGGCCTGCAGGGTCTGGCCGCTGCTGGTCCAGCGCTGGTTGGCGGCGCCGTTGCAGTCCCAGATGACCGGCTGCGTGCCGTTGGCCGTGTTGCTGTTCGGCACGTCGAGGCAGCGGCCGGAGGCGGCGCTGGCGTACGCGCTCGACGTGGTCGGCGGCGGCGTCGTCGGAGGAGTCGTCCCGCCACCGCTGACCCGGTACACCACAGTGCCGTGCGCGGGGACGCTGGCGCTGATGGTCCCGCTGCTGGTGCTGGTGCCACCGGTCCACGCGTCCACCAGCGTGAACGACGAGCCGGACTTGCCGATGGCCGCGGCCGTGGTCGAGATCGTCGTCGTCGAGCCGCCCTGGTTGAAGAGGGCGACGGCGATGTCACCATTGGCGAGCCGCTTGGCCAGCACCCGACGCGTGCCGTCGAACGACACCTGGGTCCCCTGCAAACCGAGCGAGTCCTGGTTGATCGCGATCAGGTTGGCGTTCTTGAGGATCGCCTGCGTGGCGGCGTTCATGTTCCGCACGTCGTTGCCGGCGATCAGCGGAGACGCCATGATCGCCCACATCGCGAAGTGGCTGCGCATCTCCGTGTCGTTCATGCCGCCGCGGCCGATCTCCATCATGTCGGGGTCGTTGAACCCACCCGGTCTCGCGTAGGACGCCAGCGGAACGGTCACGTTGATGATGTTCTGGATGCCCATCGGGTAGCCGTTGGTCTGGCCGGTGTCCCAGGCGTTGGTGATGTCCTCGGTGGTGCGCCACATGTTCGCCACGTCGCCCCAGTTGCGCTGGGGGCCGGTCTTGGCGTGGATACTGTTCGGGTTGATGCTGTAGACGATCGGTCGACCGGTGGCGGCCAGCGCGTCACGCATCTTGGCGAAGGTGGCCACCTGGTCGTTGATGCTGCCCTCCGGCGAGCACCAGTCGTACTTGAGGAAGTCGACGCCCCAGGCGGCGAACTGGCGCGCGTCCTGCACCTCGTGGCCCCGACTGCCGGTCGCCCCGGGGTAGGCGCCGAAGTACTGCGCGCAGGTCTTGTCGACCGGCACCTGGTAGAGGCCGAACTTCAGGTTCCGGGCGTGCAGGTAGTCGCCGAGCGCCTTCATCCCGCTGGGGAACCGGCCGGGGTCGCCCTGGATGTTGCCGGAGCTGTCCCGGTTGGGGTTGAACCAGCAGTCGTCGACCACGACGTAGTTGTAGCCCAGGTCCCGCATGCCGGTGCTGACGATCGCATCCGCCGTCTGCCGGATCAGCGCCTCGTTGATGTTGCAGCCGAACTGGTTCCACGAATTCCAACCCATGGGTGGAGTGCGCGCCACGCCGTTGTCCAGTGCCTGCGCGGTCGGCGCGCGAAGGCCGACCAGGGCGCCGGCGAGCAGAATTCCGGCCGCCAGTGCGCTCCCCCAGCGACGACCTCGGGTATTGCGGTTCATCGAGCCTCCTTGTCGGTGACGCCCGCCCGTGATTACGATCTCTGGTCGGCACGCCGATAGTTGGACGCCAATTTTTGTTAGCGTTAACAGAGACGCCCATCATGTTACGGCGACATTTCACGAGGTTCAATACCTCCACCGCGCCGTATCGCTCGACATCGATTGGTCACGCTGAGCAACGCATCGAGTCGCGTCTTATCCGGCGAGGAAGCCAAGAATTGGCACGCGCTGACGCGGACCCCCACGCGCGTGCACCCTGGCGGGGCCGCACCACGCGGGGCGACCTCCGGTTGGCCCGACCGTCAGTGACGAGGTGGAGCGACGCTCTCGCGGGCGACCAGAGCGGGGGCGATGGTCTGCCGCAGCGCCCCACCGGTGCCCGACTCGATCTGGGACAGCAGCATCTGCAGGCTCGCTCGCGCCACCGCGTCGAAGTCCGGTCGAACCGTGGTCAGCGGCGGAATGAAGTACGCCGCCTCCGGCACGTCGTCGAAGCCGACCACGCTGATCTCGTGCGGCACCCGTCGACCGAACTCGTGCAGCGCCCGCAGCACGCCCAGCGCGAGATGGTCGTTGGCGGTGAAGACGGCGGTGACCTCCGGCATCCGCGCCAACATCTGCCCGCACCGGTAACCCGACGCCGCTGACCAGTCCCCCGGCATCGGCGGCGGCGGATCCAGACCGGCGGCCAGCAACGCCTGCCGCCAGCCGTCGATCCGACCCACGCTGTCGAACCAGTCGGTCGGCCCGGAGACGTGCCAGACGGTGCGGTGCCCGGCGTCGAGCAGATGTTGCGTCGCCGCCCGGGCGCCCGCCACCTGGTCGACAGTCACCAGCGGCACCGGCCGGCTCGGGTCACCGTCGACAGTGACCAGCGGGACATCCTTGGGCAGGCGCTCCAGCGCCTCACCGGCCGACTCGACCGGGGCGATGACCACGATGCCGGCGACCCGGTGCGACAGGTGCCGCTCGACGGCCGCCGAGATGGAGCGGTGGTCCAGGTTTCGCACGCTGCCGACGCTGACCGCGAAGCCCTCTTCGGCGGCGGTCTGCTCCAACGCGGCCAGCAGCGAGGCCGGACCGTAGAGCGTCGTGTTCTGCGCGACCACACCGATGACCTGTGATCGACCGGTCACCAGGGCGCGTGCCGCGCCGTTGGGGCGGTAGCCGAGTTCGGCGATCGCCGCGCGAACCCGAAGCCGGGTCTGCTCACGGACGTTGGGGTGCCCGTTGAGCACCCGCGACACCGTCTGATGGGAGACACCGGCGAGACGAGCAACGTCCGTCATCGCGGGACCGTGGACGGCCATTTCACTCCCCCCGCTACATCTCCGGCCCGCAGCCCGTCGACGTCGACTGGAGCGGCCCGGCCCGATCCCCCTCGCTCAGTCACCACGCCGGTGCTGAATCCCAGGTGACCAGCGCTGGATCGCCGACAGTCTACGCCAGCAACGGCCCCGAACACGGCACGCCCGTGTGGGGACCGCTCGACGTGCCGAAGCCGTACAACGCCGTGCCCGTCCGGACTCGCCAACCAACAGGTACGAGGCACGGTCCTGATGTGGTACGCCGGCCTGCCCTCGCTCCTGGACAGAGCGTGGAACAGGCCGGCGAGGATCTGACGCGGTGGCGCGGACTTCACATGCCGCCAGGGCTGCGTCGCCAGCGCCACCGGTCAGAGCGATCGTCGTGTGACCGGCGTCACGGAGTGGTCAGGTCGAAGCGCCGCACGGTGACCGCGCCACCGAGCGCCTGCGTCGCGTGGTTGAAGATGGCGAACCGGTAGCCCATGAAGAACTGCCAGTTGTTCGCCAGCGTCAGGGCGTTGCCGAACGAGGTGAAGTTGACCCCGTCGGTGCTGTACGAGAAACGGGCCTGTCGGCCGGAGCCGGGTCTGATGTCGGCGTTGGCGCGCAACCAGATCCGGCCACCGGAGACGGCGGTGCTCGCCACCTCGCTGCCGGTGCTGGTGGTGTTCCAGCTGCCGTCCATCGTCAGCCCGTTCTGCATGACCAGTCGGGTGGACCCGTTGTCCCGTCGGACTCCGATCCAGGCCGACGAGTTGCGCAGCACCGCCAGGCCGGTGCGATCACCGTCGCGCATGGTGGAGTAGTCCAACTCGATCGTCGCGGTCGAGGTGGGGCCCTGGATGCGGTGGGTCAGCGTGTTGCGCGCCTTGTAAAGGTCGCTGGTGACGGTGGCGGTCTGCAGGTTCAGCCCGTTGTTGACCGACCACTTGCTGTTGTCCGGGTTGTGGTTCCACTCCCACTGCGGGCCGAGCGTGGTGCCGGCGAAGGTGTCGGCGCCGGTGAGCGGCTTGACCGCCCGGGGCGGCGCGGGCAGGTTCGGCTTCGGGTACGAGCTGCCCCACGTGCCGTTGACCGTCTGCAGCACCGGCCAACCGTCGCCGGTCCAGGTGATCGGGGCCATGGCCGGCATCCGACCACCGGGGTACGCGTCGACGAAGGACATGTAGTACCAGTCGCCGTTCTGGGTCTGCACCAGCCCACCCTGGTGCGGCACACCGCCACCGGAGATCGGGCCGGGCAGGTTGAGCAGCACCTGCCGCTGCTCGTACGGGCCGAACGGGCCGTTCGTCGACTTCAGCACGTACTGGCCGTTGGCCGGGCGGGTGAGCCAGATGTAGTAGGCGCCGTTGCGCTTGTAGAAGCGCGCGCCCTCCAGCGTTCCGATGCTCGACGGCGTGGTGTACACCTGCTGGGCACGAACCTGGGACTTTCCGTCCGCGGACAGCTGCGCCACGCTGATGGTGCCGTTGCCGTACGCCACGTACATGGTGTCGTTGTCGTCGATCAGCATCCCCGCGTCGTAGTAGCAGTTGGGGATGGTGGTGTGCTTGCTCCAGGCGCCGTCGACGGCGGACGCGGTGTAGATGTGGGTCTGCGCGAAGTCGATGCACCCGGCCCAGTAGTACGTCCGGTTGCTCGGCCGATAGTTCAGCGTCGACGCCCAGATGCCGTCGACGTAGGCGTTACCACCGCTCATGTCGTACTTCGACCCGAAGTCGAGTCGGGGCACCGAGTGACCGGCGAACTCCCAGTTCACCAGGTCGTACGAGCGCAGGACCGGCGCGCCAGGCGAGTAGTGCATGGTGGACGCCGACATGTAGTAGGCGTTGTCCACCCGGATGATGTCGACGTCGGCGAAGTCCTGCCAGACCACCGGGTTCGGGTACGTGCCGTTGGACGGGGGCGGCGTCGTGGGGTCGGTCCCGCCGTCGACGCGGACGAGCTGCCACTGCTGGTTGGTGCCGTTCCAGTCGTCGTACTGCACGATGTTGCCACCGTCGGCGGTCGAGGCGCCCTGCACCTCCATCACCTTGTTGCTGTTCCGGTTGATCAACCGGACGTACCCGCCGTCCGAGTCGGCCAGCCGGAACTGCTGGTTGGTGCCGTTGAGGTCGCTCCACTGCACGACGCTGGCGCCGTTGGCGGTCGAGCGGCCGGAGACGTCCAGCACCTTGCCCGACAACCTCGACTTGAGTCGGTAGTAGCCGCCTCCGGAGTCCACGAACTGCCACTGCTGCTGGTTGCCGTTGTTGCGCGTCCACTGGGTGATCCGCGCACCGTCGTTCGTGGCCAGGTTGTAAACGTCCACGGCCTTGCCACTGTTGCGGTTCACCAACACGTACCAGGCGCTGGTGTCGACGGTGGCCGCTGACGCGGGCGACGAGGCGACGGCCGCAGCCGCGCCACCGACCACCAGCACCATCGCGGCGACGGCGAGTCTCGACAGCCACCCGCGCCGTTGTGGCGCACCCCGGGGAACCCGACCGATGGAAAGCATGATCCTCCTCTGCTGACGCGAACCGTGCGGTCTGGGTCGGCGTCCGCGGCACCGGGCGGGGCACCGAGCTGACCACGCCCGGCCATGTGATCGCTAACACCGATCGCCCGACCGTTGCGGTGACGAGGTGCCGAAACCGCGGGGGTAGGACGTGCGCGCGGCCGGAGCAGCCAACGACATCGACCATCTTGGTTATAGACTGTGAGCGATAACATGCTGTTAGTCAAGGCGTAACACAATCGCCTCGCGGCCCGGCTGGCGCACACGCGAACGGGTGGTCCACCCCTGCCTGCAGGCAGGGGTGGACCACCCGTTCTTCGTACGATCAGGCCGCGCGAATCAGAAGCCGCGGGCCAGCCGGTAGTACGCCTGGTTCCAGCGCAGCTCGTCGGCGAAACGGCGGGGCTCCGTGGCGGCGTCGATGACGACGAGCTCGGTGCGGACGAGCTCCTCGAGGTACTGCAACCAGCTGATGAGCGCAGACC
>NZ_JAKKFG010000019.1:0-219931 GCF_022230905.1 Micromonospora salmantinae | reverse complement strand
TCGGATGGGCCGCCGCGCCCCGGCGGGCCGCCGCCGCGCACGGGCAGCCCCTGGCGGGACGCGCCGACGCGTCGGGGCTCCGATGGCTGACCGGCGCGGTCAGCTGGCCAGCCGGGTCCGGGACACCCTCGCCGAGGCGTTGGGCGCCACCCGTACCCGGCTGTCCGCCGCCCAGGCCGACCTGACCGCCGGGCGGGAACGACTCGCCCGGGTCCAGCGGGCGGCGGCAGCAGTACCGGAGCGGGTGGGCGCCCAACGGGACCGCCGCATCGCCGAGATCGACGCCCGCTACTCCACCCGGATCGCGGAGCTGGCCCGGCGGGCCGCCGACGCGGCCCGGCAGGAGGCGCCCGGCTGCGCGGGGGCCGACTGGGCCGGGTGGACGCCGACGCCCGCCCGCCGGGCCGAGCCGCCCGGCGCGCTGCGGGTCGGCACGGTCGGGATCGACGGCGTCGACCCGGTGCCCGCGCTGGTGCCGCTGCTCGACGCCGGGCACGTCCACCTCGCCGGGGACGACCGCGCCGGCTGCGACGCGGTGGTCTCCGCGCTGCTGCTGCGGGCCGTCGGCCGCGCCGACCCCGGGGCGGTACGACTGATCGGGTACGACCCGGACCAGCTCGGCGGCGGACTGGCCGGGTTCGCCCCGTTGGGCACGGCCGGGCTGCTCACCTTCGTCGGCCCGGGCGGGCTGGGTCCACTGCTGGACGACCTGGTGGAGCAGATCCGCCGCATCAACGAGACGGTCCTCGCCGGCGAGTACGCGTCGCTGCGCGAACTGGCGGCCGCGACCGGCCGACGACCCGAGCCGTGGCGGGTGGCGGTGCTGCTCGGCGGGGAGGAGCTGAACCGGCACGAGCGCGGGCAACTGGACCGGGTGGTACGGGCCGGCGCCGCCTGCGGCGTACACCTGGTGGTGCACGGTGTGCCGTTGCCGGAGGATCCGACGGTGACCCGGGTGGTGGCCGGGGTGTCCGGCGCGCGGATCGGCGGCTCGGCCGGACTGCCGGTCCGGCTGGACCCACCGCCACCGGCTGCGCTGGTCACCGAGACCTGCCGGGACGTCGCCGCCCGGGTGAACGCGGGCCCGCCGCCGACCCCCTTCACCGACCTGCTGCCCCCGCCCGAGCTGATGTGGCGGGAGGACTCCGCCGACGGTCTGACCGCGCCGATCGGTGAGGGCCCACAGGGCCGGCCGGTGCGCTTGACGCTCGGCGACTATCCACCCCACGCGCTGATCGGCGGGCCGTCCGGCACCGGCAAGACCAATCTGATCTTCGCGTGGATCGGTGCCCTCGCGGCCCGCTACTCCCCCGCCGAGCTGGAGTTCTACCTGCTCGACTTCAAGGAGGGGGTCTCCTTCGCGCGGTTCGCGCAGGGCCGGCGCGACCCGAGTTGGCTGCCCCACATGCGGCTGGTCGGCATCAACGTCAACACCGACCGGGAGTTCGGGCTGGCGCTGCTGCGCTTCCTCACCGAGGAGTTACGCCGACGCGCCGACGCGGCCAAGAAGCACGAGGTGACCAAGCTGGCCGAGCTGCGGGCGGTCGACCCGACCGGGCACTGGCCACGCATCGTCGCCGTGGTGGACGAGTTCCAGATGTTGCTGGCCGGCCGGGACGCGGTCGCCCGGGAGGCGGCCGACCTGCTGGAGGACCTGGCCCGCCGCGGCCGGTCCCAGGGCATCCACCTGGTCCTGGCCTCGCAGGACGTGCGGGGCATCGAGGCGCTGTGGGGCCGCCCCGCGCTGGTCGCCCAGTTCACCCTGCGCATCGCGTTGCCCAAAGCGCTGCGCATCCTCGCCGAGCGCAACGACGCGGCGCAGTCGCTGCCGCGCTGGCACGCGGTGGTCAACGCCGAGTCGGGCATGGTGGAAGGCAACGAGGTGGCCCGCATCCCGTCGGCCAGCGACTGGGAGACCTGGAGCGGGTTGCAGCACCGGCTGTGGCGGATGCGCGCCCCCGACGCGGCGCCCGCCCGGCTCTTCGACGGCGACGCCATCCCCCGGCTGGCGGACGCCCCGGACTTCCGGGCGCTGGCCGTACCGCCGGACGGGACCGTGCCGCGCAACCCGGTGGCCCTGCTCGGGGAGATCATCGACGTGCAGTCCCGCTCGGCGTCGCTGCGGCTACCGCGCGCGCCGGGCCGCAACCTCGCGGTGCTCGGCACCCGCGTCGACGAGGCGTGCGCGGTGCTCGACGCGGCGGCCCGGTCGCTGGCCCGTCAGCACCCGCCGGGCACCGCCCGGTTCTCCATCGCCTGCCTCGACCCGGACGCCGACCCGATCGCCCGCGCCCTCTACGACGACCTGGCCGACGACGCCGCCTGGTACGACGAGGAGACCGTCGGCGAGCTGATGGCCGAGACGGCCGACGGGCTCGGCGGCCCGGGAAGCCCGCACTACCTGCTGCTGTTCGCTGTCGACGCGGCAGCGGGTGCGTTGGCCGCCCACGCGGGCCGACGTACCGGCCTGGAGCAGCTGCGCCGGATCATGCACGACGGGCCGGAACGACGCACGCACGTGCTGGCCTGGTGGCGGGGTGTGGCCCGGATGCGCGCCGATCTCGGTGGGCCGGCCGCCCGTACCGACCAGATCGGCGCCTGGGTGGCCCTGGACGCGCACGGCGGCGAGCTGGGCTCGTCGCTCTATCCGGGCACCGGCGGCCCGGACTGGTATCCCCGCCCCTGGCGAGGGCTCTTCTTCGACCGGGCGGTGCACCGCACCGGACAGGTGATCATCCCGTATGGACCGACCCGATGAACGAACCGGTGACCAGCGAGACGTACGCGGCGCAGCTACGGCGGCTGGCCGACCTCACCGCGCGGGTCCGCGAGCAGCGCGCCGAGGCGCACACCTGGCACGAACGGCAGTGCGTTGCGGCCGAGCGGGCCGTCGCCGACGCGGCCGAGCAGCTCCAGAGCGCCGAGGAGGAGCTGGTCGCCGCCCGTGAGCAGCAGGAACGGGTCGACGCCGAGGTGGCCCACCTGTGGCAGCAGGTCCGCTCACGCCTCGGTGCCCGCCGTCTCGGCGGCCCGCCCGCCCCGGCGAACGGCGTCGGGGCCACCGACCCGCTGCTGCTGCTCGCCAAGGCCCGTGACCTGCTCGACCGGGCCGGTCAGCCGGGCGAGCTGCCGGGCTCGGTCAACCCGCTGCTGGCGCTCTGCGGGGTGGCCGGCGGTGTGCTGGCGTACGCGCTGGGCGCCGGCGCCCGCGCGCTCGGCGTCGGGTACGGCGGCGACCTGGCGGTCGGACTGCCGGTGCTGGCGTTGGTGGTGACGCTGCTCGGTCCGTTGGTCGGCCTGGTGCCGGCCCGGGTGCTGGCCGACCGCCGGCACGCGGTGCTCGGCCCGCGACCGATCAGTGTGGTGCTCGGCGCCGGTCTACTGACCACAGTGCTGCTGCTGATCCTCGGGCGCTGACCCACCGGGGGCCGACCCCACCCCCAACCCCGTCGATCTTGCAGTTTCTGCGGCGACACAAGGCGCAAGAGCGGACGAATCAGCCACAGAAAGTGCAAGATCGCGCTGGCCCACCCGGCCGGGACGGTCGGTGCGCCGACCGGCCTCAGGCCGGGACGAGCACGGCCTCGCGGAGCAGCCGGCGGGCCAGGGTGAGCCGGTCGGCGTCGTCGGGCAGGCCGGGCAGGTCGCCGACCCGGGTGGCAGTGCCGGTGAGCAGGGCGCGGGCGGCCGGCTCGCAGCTCGCCGGAAGGGTGATGGTGCGGTCGAAGAGCCGCAGCGCCACGGTGTCCGAATCGTGCGGCACCAGCTGCCAGCGCAGGCCGGGACGCAGGGCGACCCGGGAGTCGGCGTCCAGGGTGGCAAGCGCGTCGGCCTGGGCCAGCGGTCGGATCGGCGCCGGGCGGGCCGCCGGCCAGGCGCGCTGCCGCAGACGCGCGGCGACCGCGCCCGGGTCGGCGCGCAGCAGCCAGTCCCGCAACGCCTCCACGGTCTCGGTCAGCTCCGGCTCGATGGCGTCCGGGTCGGCGACGTCGGTGCCGAACGGCAGGCTGGCCCGCAGCCGCTGGTCCTCGGCGGAAAGCGCCAACAACTCCTCGACCAGGGCGTAGCGGGTGAGCGCGCGGATGCCCACGGTCAGGTGCAGCGAGCTGGCGTCCTGCGCCTGCGCGCTGTGCAGCCACCCACGGGGCAGGTAGAGGGCGTCACCGGGGGCGAGCACCACGTCCAGCGCGGCCGGGCCCTGCGCGGTGGCGCCGACCTCGTCGGCGCGCCCGCCCCACTGCTGCTTCTCCAGCGGGTCGGGCAGCACCGGCGGGTGGATCCGCCAGTGCTTGCGGCCGTCGACCTGGAGTACGAACACGTCGTGGGTGTCGTAGTGGGTGGCGAAACCCTGGCTGCCGGCCGGGGTCAGGTAGGCGTTGATCTGCAACGGCTGGTTGAGCGCGAGGCCCAGGTCGCGGGCGAAGTCGACCAGCGGCGGCCAGATCCGGTGCAGCCCCTGCAACACCAGGGTTGCCCCGGACGCGTACTGCTCCAGGACCCGCTCGTCGAGCACCTGGTCGCCGATCTCGGCGCCCGCGCCACCGCCGCCGGTCCAGCGCGACGCCGCGACCAACTGGCCGTCCTTGGCGACGCGCAGGAACGGGGTACGCAGACCGCGCCGGCTCAGCAACTCGTCGGCGTCGGCGGGGCTGAGCAGATCGGTGAAGCCGGCCGGGTCGGGCAGTTCGGCGGCACGGGACAGCAGCGGGGTGTGCCCCCAGTGCGCGGCGGCGAACTTGGCCGGTTCGACCGAGACGCAGCGGGCCAACGCCGCTGTGGCGTCGGTGGACGGAGCCGCCGGGCGGCCGTGGTGGCCGCCCGGCGGGTCGAGGTAGGTCATGGCGAGCCGCTACCGGGCGCTGCCGTCAGCGCCACCGTCCTGCTGACCCGGGGTGGCACCACCGTCGGCGGGACCTTCCGCGCCACCGTCGGCGCCACCGTCCTGCTGACCCGGGGTGGCACCACCGTCGGCGGGACCTTCCGCGCCACCGTCGGCGCCACCGTCCTGCTGACCCGGGGTGGCACCACCGTCGGCGGGACCTTCCGCGCCACCGTCGGCGCCACCGTCGTGCTGACCGGGGGTCGCGCCGCCGTCGGCCGGACCCTCCGCGCCGCCGCCGCCGGTGGTCTGCATGTCGTCATCGTTGAGTGCCATCGGTACTCCCTCGGGTGTGCCGCCCCGCCGTACGCCGGGGTCCGTCGTGCTGCGGGTGGTACCCCACGCGCGATCTTCTCTAACCCTCACCGTAGACGCCGAACCGGGGCGACACGGGCAGTTCGCGAGCGGCGGCGGAGAGTGCCAGGATGGGGTGGTGATCCTGGTGGGCACGTCCGGCTGGCAGTACCGGGACTGGCGCGGCCGCTTCTATCCGCAGGGGCTGCCGCAGCGGCTCTGGCTGGAACACTTCGCGGCCGGGTTCGCCACTGTCGAGGTCAACAACGCCTTCTACCGGCTGCCCGAGCGGGACACCTTCGCCGCCTGGCGGGCGCGCACCCCGGCGGACTTCTGTGTGGCGGTGAAGATGAGCCGCTACCTCACCCACATCAGGCGACTGCGTGACCCGGAGGAGCCGGTGGCCCGGTTCCTCGGCCGCGCCACAGCGCTCGGTGACCGGCTGGGCCCGGTGCTGCTGCAACTGCCACCGAACCTGCGGGCGGACGTCGAGGCGCTGGACGCCACGCTGCGACTGTTCCCGGCGCAGGTGCGGGTAGCGGTCGAGCCCCGGCACCCCTCCTGGTGGACCGACGCCACCCGGGCGGTGTTGGAGCGGCGTCGGGCCGCGCTGGTCTGGGCGGACCGGCTGGGCCGCCCGGTCGCCCCCCGTTGGCGCACCACCGACTTCGGCTACCTGCGACTGCACGAGGGGCGGGCACGGCCGTGGCCCCGTTACGGTCGGGCCGCGCTGCGGTCCTGGGTGGGTCGGCTGACCGACGCCTTCGGCGCGGACGAGCCGGCGTACGTCTATTTCAACAACGATCCGGGCGGCGCCGCGATCGTGGACGCCGTCGCGTTCGCCGCGCTGGCCCGGCAGTCCGGTCACCCGGTGTCGCGGGTGCCCACCGCCGCCGAGGCTGCCGACGACTGAGCCCGCCCGACGCGTCGTCGGGCGGGCTCGGTGTCAGGCCGTCACGGCATCATCGTGGCGAGGTCCTTGGGCATGGTGTCCTTCACGTCCTGCCACTCACCCTGGGTGACGTGGCGGCGCAGCGTGTCCAGCACCACCTGCGTCACCCGCTCCGGGCCACCCTCCGCGTCGTACGGGAAGCCCTGCCGCACCTCGTAGAGGAAGTCGTCGCGGTTGAGCTTGATCGGCACGTCCGACGGCACCCAGCCGTCGAAGTAGATGCCCCGCACCAGCACCGGCAACTGCTGGGCGAACTCCACGCTCTCGTCCACCGGCAGCCGGTCGCGCAACAGGTGCAGCACCGTGCGCAGGGCCGCGTACGACTGGTTGCGCCGATCCTTCGGCCAGCCGTACGCGTTCTCGATGTCCTTGAGAATCAGGTTGGTCTTGTCCAGCGAGGACTCGAACGCTGAGATCATCGCGTCAGCCATCGGTCGACCCCCGTTCCGTGGTGTCCCACCGTCGGTCGTCGGCGCGGCGCGGCGGCCCCACCGGGCCACGGCGGGCCCGCACCGGGCTGCCCTGCGGGGCACGCCGGGCGTTGTCGGCCGTGCCGACCACGTGCAGGACGGCACCACGCCGTCGATCCGTCACCAGTCGAACCGTCATCCCCGTCACCTCCGTGTCGTCTCCGGCGTCGGCCGCCACTGGCGGCCGTACCCACCGCGTCCACCCTCCCCACGGGTGGGGTGAGGCGACCCCACCCCGATCGGGTGAGGTCAGCCGGCGTCGAGAAGACCCGCGAGGGTCTTCGCGTTGGTCTGCGCGTAGTCGCGGTAGCAGTTGTTCATGAGCACGTGGGTCTGGCCAGCCTGGTCGGCCAGTTCGCGCAGCTTCGGCGCCCAGTCGGCCAACTCCCGCTTGGAGTAGTGGTAGCCGAACTTCTCGTGGATGTCCTTGCTGGTCCACTTGTCGCTGTGCCCGTGAAAGCGCATGACCGCGAGGTCCGCGGTGGCGGCCAGGACCGGAGGCAGCGACGAGCGGTGGCCCTGCGGCATGTCCACGCAGACGTACGGCAGTTTGTGCTCGCGCAGGAAGGCAAGCGTCTCGTCGGCGTTGTCGCCGTCGAACCAGGAGGCGTGCCGGAACTCGTACACCGGGCGCAGCGGCGCGCAGCGCTTCGCCACCTCCAGCAGGTACTGCTTGTTGGCCCGCTTGATGGTGAACCAGGGTGGGAACTGGAACAGCAGCGCGCCCAGCTTGCCGGCCTCGACCAGCGGATCCAGCGCGGACAGGAAGCGCGTCCACACCTCCTCGTACGACTGCGCGGGCAGGTCGTCGGGGTAGACGTTCTTCTTGTCGGTCTCCGGGCGCAGGTCCTTGTAGAGCGCGCTGACCCGGGTGGGGTGCCCGGTCAGCAGGCTGAACGCCTTGATGTTGAAGGTGAAGCCGGCCGGGGTGCGCTCGGCCCACAGCCGCGCGGTCGCCTCGGCGGGCGGCGAGTAGTAGGTGGCGTCCACTTCGACCAGCGGGAACTGCTTGGCGTAGTAGGCCAGCCGTTTCTCCGGGGTGTCGGCGGTCTGCGGGTACCACCCCGAGTCCAGCAGTGTGCGGTCGGTCCAGGACGCGGTGCCCACCAGGATGTCACCCATTGTGGAAGTCCATCGCGTCGCGGACCGACCGGCAACCGCTGGGGTGGCTCAGGCCGCCCGCCGCTCGCGAGTCTGCTTGCACGTCACACAGGTGGTGGCGGACGGGAAGATCTCCAGCCGCTCCACCGGGATCGCCGCCGAGCAGCCCTCGCACCAGCCGTAGGTGCCCTCCTCGAGCCGGCCGAGGGCGTGCTCGTACTGGGCGCGGCGGTCGAGGATGGTGCGCAACAGGGACTGGGCGGTGTCCCGCTCGGCCGTCTTGGTGCCGCTGTCGGCCTGGTCGTCGCCGGCGGTGTCGGCGACCTCCACCAGCCGCAGCACCTGGCTCTGGAGCACCGCGTGGTCGTACTCCGCGGTCAGCTCGTCGTAGCGCGCCTGGAGCGACTGTCGGATCTGATCGATCTCCGTCTGGGACCGGGTCGTACCGACCGTGTCGTGGACGAGCATCGCTGCCTGCCTTTCCTGGGCCTGTGGCTCAAGGTGAACCGGGTGCCGGCGGCGCGGAGCCCCGGTCACGGTCGCGTTCGGTGCGCGGGCGGTCACCCGCGCTCTGTGAGCCGGGCGAGTACCCGCCCGATCAGGCGCGCAAACCGACGAATTCTCGGTTGTTGTCAGTCGTTTCCGCCGGGCTCGACGAGCGCCGGGCGGCGGGGGTCGCCGACACGTACCACGACGTCGGCGAAGCTCGCCGGGACGACCTCCTCGGCGTACCGGTCGAAGGCCGGCAGCGTCCACCGCTGGGCCGGTTCGGTGCGCCGGCGCAGCGCCGCCGGGGACAACTCCAGGTGGACGGTCACGTCGAAGGGCAGGCCGCCCCCGAGCAGCAGGGAGCCGCTGACCACGACGACGCCCCCGGGCGCCAGGTCGACGTAGCGGGCCCGGCTGGCCCGGTCGGCGTCGACGTCCCAGAGCGACGGAAGCAGCCGGCCGCTGCCGCCCGGACCGGCCGGGTCGAGCACCTCCCGGCGCAGCCCGGCCTCGTCGACCCAGGCCTCGTAGAAGGAGTCCGGGTTGGTGCGGCCCAACTCGAAGCGCAGCGACGCGGGGCGCAGGAAGTCGGTGGCGCGCACGTGCAGCACCGGGTGACCCTGGGCGCGCAGCGGGTCGACCAGCGCCGCGGCCAGTTCGTCGGCGCCGGCGGCGGGGGCGCCGTCCACTGCCACCCGCAGCCGCGCGGGCCCGGCGGCGGCGCTCGCGGCGCGGGTCGCCGCGTCGGCCAGCCGGCCGGTCAGCTCGGTGACGAGCAGGTCGGGCGAGATGGGGCGGATGCGCACCGGACCATCCTGCCCCGCGCCGGGTCCGTGGATGCCGCCGGTCAGCCGCTGCGGTCGATGGTGACCCGGGCGTCGTCGGCCAGCCGGTAGCCCACGCCGTAGACGGTGGTGACCAACGGGACGTCCACGCCGACCTTGCCGCGCAGCCGACGCACGTGCACGTCGACGGTGCGCACGCCGGCGTGCTCGTAGCCCCAGACGGCGTTGAGCAGTTGCAGCCGGGTGAACACCCGGCGCGGGTGGGCGACCAGGTGCAGCAGCAGGTCGAACTCCAGCCGGGTCAGCGGCAGCGGCTCCTCGTCGCGCAGCACCGAGCGCGACGAGGCGAGGATGTGCAGGGCGGGAATGGTCGGGCTGATCGGTCGGGCCGGCGACCGGTTGGCGGGCGCCTGGTCGGGGCGGCGTTCGGCCGGGACGGAACCGATGATCACGCCTTCACCCCGCTCCAGCATCTCGCGAGCGGCCTCCAACAGCCGGCGCGCCGCCGGGGTCAGCGACTCCTCACAGGCCAGCGGGATGGACAGCGTCACGGTGAGCACGGGCGCGGCGGTGTTCGCCGGGCGACGCTGGCCGCCGGGAGGTCGACCGGGCACCGCGGGTTGGGACGTATGCCATCCGGCACGCGACGAGGCGGGGCTGACCGACATGGTCCTCCTTGGGCTGGTCCGGGTATCTCCCCACGGCCCGGGACGCCGCTTCATCGATGCTTCCCGGCGCCTGGGCGAGGGTCAAGAGGCGGCTGCGTTGCATGAATGTGACAATTGACGAACACATCGGAGCCGAATGCTCGCTCTGCGTACGAGGCCTGATGATTACAGCAGAGTCGTCGAGATGCCCCGTTACGGGGGTCCCCGACCGGTTCACCAGGCGGTCACATCGCCGCCGGACCAGGGCTCAGCTGCTGTGATCCACGCTGATCAGCGCCCCGTCGGCCAGCCGGTAGCCGACGCCGTAGACGGTGGTGACGACCTCCGAGCCGGCCAGCTTGGCGCGCAGCCGGCGGACGTGCACGTCCACCGTCCGGGCCACCGCGTGCTCGTAGCCCCACACGCTGGAGAGCAGTTGCAGGCGGGTGAAGACCCGGCGGGGCCGCTCGGCCAGAAACAGCAGCAGCTCGTACTCGATGCGGGTCAGCGCGATGACCCGGTCGCCCTGGCGGACCATCCGCGAGCCGGCCAGGATGCGGACGTGGTCCGGTGCGGCGGGCCGCGGGGCCGGTCGCGGCCCCGACGCGGGCTCCTCCACGGCACGCAGTTGGCCCTCCCCCGACTCGGCCAGCTCGGCGAGCAGCTGCACCAGCCGGGCCAGCCGGGGGCTCAGCGGCCCGGGGACGAGGTCGAGGGTGATGGTCAGGGTCGGGCTGGTGCGCGGACGGGCCGGTGGGCGCACGCCGGGGTGGCGGCGCGTGGGGATGGCGACGACGGACATGGTGCCTCCTGAGTGGCGGTACGCGCGCCACGCCGGGTGTGGCGTGACGGTCAGCGGCGCGCCCAGCCGGCGTTGACCGGGGACGCGAGGGGAGAGGGGTGGTGCAGTGGGGTCGGGCCGAGGGCCGGCAGGCCGGCGATCCGCCAGGCCGCGAACCCACCGACCACATCGGTGGCCCGGTGCAGGCCGACGTCCTGCAGAGCGGCGGCGGCCAGCGACGAGGTGTAGCCCTCCTGACAGAGGATCACCAGCGGCACGTCGTAGTCGACGGCCTGCGGCAGCCGGGCCGCGCAGCGGGGGTCGAAGCGCCACTCCAGCACGTTGCGTTCGACGACGAGCGAGCCCGGCACCACGCCGTGTGCGGCCCGCTGCGCGGCCGGGCGGATGTCGACAAGCAGCGCTCCGTTCCGGTACGCCAGGTGCGCCCGCTCCGGCGCCAGCCGGCGCAGCCGGGCCCGCGCGGCGGCCAGGATCTCGTCGATGCCCCGGGAGCCCGGTGGCGGCACGGGGGCGGGACAGTGCTCGGCGGTTGTCTGCATTCTCGGGTTCCTTCCGGTGACAAGGGGGTTCTCGGTGCGCGCGGCTACCAGGACCGGCCCGCCTCGGCGACCTCGGCGACCCGCAGCCGCCCGTCGAGGAGGCGATAGCGGGTCATCCGCAGCAGCGCCGGCCGGTAGACGTGCACGCTGACCGCCGGATCGACGCCTCGGTTGGTCACCTGGTGCACGTGCCGGGGGCCGAAGCGGCGGCCCGCGCCGGCCGGCAGCAGTCGGGGGCGTAGTCGGCCGGCGCTGACCGTCTCCTCGGTGAGCACGCCGCCGACCACCCGGAACGCCCCGGAGGAGCCGCCGTGGTCGTGCAGGTCGGTGCCCTGTCCGGGCAGCCAGCTCAGCGCCCACACCTCGTGCTCGTCGCTGACGGCGAGGCGGGCGTACCAGCGCTCGGCGGGGTCGAACCGCAGCGCGACCGGCCAGCCGGCCGGGTCGGCCCATCCGGCGGCAACGGTGAGCAGGTCGGGCTCCGGACGGTGGTGCGTCATGGCGGTTCCTCGCGGGTCGTTCGGCGGGGTGCTCTCGTACTCTAGACGGCAAAGCCTATAGGTTTAGTAGGTAATTCCGCCTGGTGGGACGCCGGTCAGCCGCTCGGGTGAATCAGCGCAGCACCGGCGGATCCGCGCGGTAGCCCGGCAACGAGGGCCAGCGCACTGTCAACACCACCGACGCGCGCTCGGCGAACCAGGAATGGTCGACCCCACGGGCCCACACCACGTAGTCGCCGGGCGCGGCCAGCCGTACCGTCCGGTCCGGCAACTCCACCCGGAAACACCCCTCGACGAGTACGAGCAGAGTGGTGCGCACCTCGCCGGTCGCCCACCGCGACCGGGCCTGCCCGGGCGGATGCACACCCCACTTCACCTCGACGTCGGTGCTGTGCCGGATCTCCCCCGGCAACGCGAAGTGCCCGAGCAACCAACCAGCGTTGGTGGCGCCGTCGACGCCCGCGTTGCCCACGTACACCGTCTCACCCATCGGACCCCTCCCCAGCGCGCCGGCCGAGCAACCTATCAGGACCGGTGTGGATAACCTGGACCGGTGACCGAGAACCTCGACGCCGAGACGCTGGCGTTCGCGCACCGGATGTTCGACCTGGCCCGGGCCGGCGCCACCGACGAGCTGGCGGCGCAGATCGACGCCGGCCTGCCGGTCAACCTCACCAACGACAAGGGCGACACGCTGCTCATCCTGGCCGCGTACCACGCCCACCCGGACACGGTGGCCGCCCTGCTCACCCGCGGCGCCGACCACACCCGGGCCAACGACCGAGGTCAGACCGCGTTGGCCGCAGCGGTCTTCCGCAGCAGCACCGAAGCGGTCCGCGCGCTCCTCGCCGCCGGCGCGGATCCGGCACACGGCAACCCGTCCGCCGTCGAGACCGCGCGCTTCTTCGACCTGCCGGAGATGACAGAGCTGCTGCGCGTCGGCTGACACCGGCACGGCCGGGCCGGTATACAGGGGCGGTGGAAGATCCTCTGCCGGAGCAGATGCGGGCCGCCGCGACCGCACTGCTGACCGCGCTCGACCCCGCCGCCCGCGAGAGCGCCGTGCACTCGTTCGACGACGAGGCGGCCCGGCGCTGGCTGGAATACCGGCCCCGACCCCGACCGGGCGTCTGCCTCGCCGAGCTCGACGTCACCGCCCGCAAGGCCGCCCACCGGCTGCTGGCCACCGCGCTCAGCCCCTCGGCGTACGCACAGGCGATGGCGATCATCTCGCTGGAGGAGGTGCTGGACCGGGCCGAGGGCTGGCAACGCGGGCGGCACAGCGCCGACTACTGGGTGGCCGTGTTCGGTGACCCGGCCCGCGACGACAGTTGGGCGTGGCGACTCGAAGGACACCACCTGTCGGTGAACATGACAGTGGTGGACGGTCAGGTCTCCCCCGCGCCGATCTTCTTCGGCGCCAACCCGGCCGCGGTCCGCTACGCCGGCCGTCCGGTCTCCCGCCCACTCGGTGTCGAAGAGGACCTGGCCCGTGCCCTGCTCGACGCGCTGGGCCCCGCCGAGCGGGCCGCCGCGATCATCGCCGACGAGGCGCCCGCGGACATCATCAGCGCCACCCGTGGGCGGGTCGACGCGCCGCTGGAGCCCCTCGGCGTACCGGCGGAGCGGCTGGGACCGACCGGCCGCGCGCTGCTCGACCAGGTGGTCGCCCTCTACCTCGACCGGCTACCGCCCGAACTGGCCATCCGGGAGGCGACCCGACTGGCCGCCGGCCCACTGCACTTCGCCTGGGCCGGCCCCACCCACCCCGGGCGGCGGCACTACTACCGGGTGCAGGGCGACGACCTGCTGATCGAGTACGACAACACCACCGCGGACGGCAACCACGCGCACACAGTGCTGCGCCGCCCGGCGAGCGACTTCGGCGCCGACGTCCTGGCAACCCACCACCAAACCCACTCCCACTAACCCCGCGTCCGTCGCCCTGCCCTGCCCTCGCCGATCTTGCAGCTTCGGCGGTCGAGTTGCCCTGATAGGCGGCTTTCGCGGGCACCGAAAGTGCAAGATCGACGGGGCGGGGGGCCGTCAGGGGCGGGTGGCTTCGATGAGGAAGCGTTGGGCGTGGGCGACGAAGGGGCCCTCGTTGGCGATGCGGTGGTGGAGGTCGCGCAGAGGTGCGCGGTAGCGGTCGACAGTGAACCCGGGCACCGTCCAGATCACCTTGCGCAGGAACCAGACCACCGCGCCGATGTCGGCGAAGGTCGCCCGCAGCGTGGCCCGACGCAGGTCGACCACCCGCAGGCCGGCGGCCTCGGCGGCGGCGACCGCGTGCTCGGGGTGCCGCTGGGTCGGCGGCGGCAACGGCCCGAGGATCGCCTCACTCAGCTCCCGCATGGTGCCGGCCCCGATCTGCTGCGACAGGAACGTCCCGCCCGGCCGCAGCACCCGCGCGGTCTGAAGCCAGTCGGTTCGCACCGGATGCCTGCTCACCACCAGGTCGAACGAGGCGTCGCGAAACGGCAGCGGCCCGTCCGACGCGACAGCGACCACCGACGCGCCGACCCGACGCAGGATCCGTCGGGCAACCTCCACGTTCGGCGGCCACGCCTCGGTCGCCGTCAGCAGCTTCGGCACACGCGGCACCTCGGCGAGTACCTCCCCGCCGCCGGTGTCCACGTCCAGCGCCGCGTCGGCCCGCGCCATCCGGTCGGCGACCAGCCGGGCGTACCCCCAGGGTGGACGCTCCTCGGTGGCCCGGCCGGCCAGCCAGCCGAAGCCCCAACCATCGACGGGCGCGGCGGCGGCCTCCGCGATCAAGTCCTCGGCGTCACGCTCAGCGGTCATGGCGGTCAGCCTCGCGGCCGCTCACCGGGCCGGCAACCCATTTGCCGCCGCGCGCCCGGGGTGTCCCCGGTGGACCTCAGCCGAGGCTGAGCCCGTGCTCCTCGAGGGCGGCCTGGAGGATCCCGAGCGCCTTCGGGCCCATGCCGTGCAGCTCGGCCAGGTCCGTCCGAGGAACGCCCGCGAGCTGGCGCAGCGCGGTGTAGCCGGCGCCGTGCAGGGCCCGGGTGGCGGGCGCGCCGATCTTCGGGAGCGTGTCCGGAGAGGAGGTCATTCGGGGATGGTAGACCGACCAGTCGCACGGGTGACGGCCCCGCGCACCAGCCCCGCGCACCAGCCCCGCGCACCAGCCCCGCGCACCAGCCCCGCCGGCCGGCCGAGCGCCCGGCTCGCGGGTCGAGCGAGCCCGCCCGGCGGGTCCGTCGGGGCGGGCAGGTCGGGCAGCGGGCAGGTCGGGCAGCGGGCAGGTCGGGTCAGAGGCGAGCCCGGCCCCCGGATCGGGTCAGGGGCGGGCGATCTCGCCGGTGGAGCCGGCCAGCGCGTCCAGGCCGCCGGACTCGGCGCGGCCGCTGTCGAACTGACGCATCAGCCGGGCGCCCAGGTGCACGCCAACCCCACCGACGGCCAGCGCGACCAGTTCGGTGACCAGGATCGCGACCGACGCGCCGCGCTGCGGGGAGTGCGACCGGACCAGGCAGGTGAGCAGGAACATGGCGGCCATCACCGCGTTCACCAGGTTGAAGGCGACGGCGGTACGGCGGGTACGGTCGCCCGGCACGTCCCACAGGTCGACCATCCCGGCCACGGCGGTCAGCGCGGCGGCGACGAGGGCGGCGACGCCGGTCCAGTAGCCGACCTCTCCGAGGAACGCGGGCCCGCCGATCACATCGGTGAGGTCGAAGACGGTGGCGCTGACGAAGAGCCCGAGCGGGAACGTCACCAGCATCGGTTGGATCGGGTGCCCCTGCACCCGCAGCCGGCTCTGCATCGGTCCTCCCCCGGGTCGGCGCAGCTCACCTGACCAGAGTGCTACCCGGGGCCGGTCGAGGCGAAACGATGCCGCCCGACTCGCCGCCGACAGGGAGAACGGGCACCGTGGCCGCGCCCACCGAGGCCGGACGGCCAGGCCGACGGATGATCGGCGCACCCGGCCCGAGCGGCCGGGGTCAGTTGTCGCGTTGGCGGGAGACCGTCCGGACCAGGCGCTCGGCCACCTCGCGCAGCGGGATGTCCAGCGACGAGGCGGCGGTGCGCAGCACGTCGAGGGCCTCGGCCGGCGGGCACCCGCGCTGCGTCATGATCACGCCGACAGCCTGGCCCACCACCCCGTCGTGCAGGAGTGAGGCGTCCCGCTCACCGGCGAGGGTGAGCTGCCGGTTGCGGTCCCGGACGGCGGCGAGCAGCAGGCCGGCGTGTTCGGCGAGCAGCATGGCGGTCAACTGGTGTTGCGGGGTCAGCAGGTCCGGCGCGGCGGCGTACAGGTTGATCGCCCCGATGACCTGGTCGTCGATGTCGACCGGTGCGGAGATCACCCCGCGTACGCCGAGGTCGCGGGCGTGCGTCGTCCAGGCCGGCCAGCGGGGCTCACCGGTCAGGTCGGCGGCGAGGATCATCTCGCGGCGGTGGATCGCGCTCATCGCCGGTGTGTCCGGCCCGTGTCGCAGGTCGTCCAGCCCGGCCAGCCCCTCGTCGGAGGCGGCCGCCCCGGCCGGCTCGCCGGCCCGCAGGGCGGTGAACCCGCACCAGCGGACCCCGGCGACGGCGTCCCGGGTGACCCGGACCAGGGCCAGCAGCGCCTCATCAAAGTCGGTCAGGGCGATCAGCCCGGCGGTCAGCTCCCGTAACAGTGCGGCTGCTTCCAGGACGCCGAGGGTGTGCACCACCGGTTCCCGCGTGTCGAGGTTCACCGGTTCGCAGCCTCCGTGCCGTCTCGCGCCTGCCCGGCACGCATCGTCACCTGTGTCATCGTCTGCTTCTCTCCCGACTCGACCGACCAGCCCTACTACCCTGGGAAACCTGGGTCGAAACGGCGTAAATCAGGGCCCCGGTCGCGCTTGGAGGCGCGATCGGGGCCCCGACGGTCGGTATGTCAGCGCGAGGCGCCGCTGAGCCGCCGCCCGATCGACGCGATCAGACGGTCGAGCTCGGACCCGAACGGGTTGTCGTGCACCAGGTACGTCCAGGTGGCGGTGGGCCGGACCAGGGTGCCGTCGTCGGGCTGCCAGTCCTCATCGAATTCGGTCTCGGTGAACGTGGCGATGGTGCGGGCCTCGATCTCCGGGATCAGGTCGTTGAACGCCGGCACCGCGGCCCGGTGGAACTCGTCCAGCGGGTCGAGCCGGCCCAGCGCGCGCAGGTGCACGCCCTCGCGGACCTCCGACAGCTCGGCCAGGTGCTCGGCCCAGAGCCGGTCCAGGTGGTAGAGCGCGATCGACCGGGCGGCGCGGGCGAGCAGGTCCTCGTCCATCTCGCCGGCCTTCTCGGGCTCCTTCTCCAGCAGCATCACCGCGGCCACGTCGCTGGTCAGCAGCCGCTCCCGGCGAGCGGCGAGGGCCTTGCGCTGCTGCTCGATCACCACGCTGTAGCGCCAGGTGTTGCGGTGGATCTCGTGGTTGACGCCCTCGGCGACCCGCTGGGCGTGCTCCACCGCGTAGTCGACCTGCTCGTCGGTCACCAGACCGTCGGCGTTCATCCGCGGCGAGGCCGGTACCGAGTCGGCGGCGTGCCGGACGACGAGGTCGTCCTCCAGGCTGACGAAGAAGACCGAGCCGCCCGGGTCGCCCTGCCTGCCGGCCCGACCGCGCAGCTGGTCGTCGACCCGCCGGCTGTCGTGCCGGCCGCTGCCGATCACGTAGAGCCCGCCCAGCTCGGCGACCCGCTCCTGGTCGGTCTGGTCGCTGCCGCCGAGGCGGATGTCGACGCCCCGGCCGGCCATCTGGGTGGAGACGGTCACCGCGCCGTACGCGCCGGCCTCGGCGATGATCGCGGCCTCTTCGTCGTCGTTCTTGGCGTTCAGTACGACGCAGGGCACCCCGGCGGCGTTCAGCCCGGCGGCCAACCCCTCGGACTCCTTGACGTCCAGGGTGCCGACGAGCACCGGCCGCCCCTTGGCGTGCCAGCGCTGGATCTCGTCGATCAGCGCCTCGTCCTTCTCCGCCCGGGTGGCGTAGATGCGGTCCGGCTCGTCCTCGCGGACGCACGGGGTGTTCGGCGGGATCACCGCGACCTCGAGGTCGAAGAACTCCCGCAGTTGGTCGCCGACCAGCACCGCGGTGGCGGTCATCCCGCAGACCTTCGGGTAGAGCGCGATGTACGCCTGCATGGCGATGGTGCCGAGCACCTCGCCCTCGGCGGTGGCGTCCAGCCCCTCCTTGGCCTCGACCGCGGCCTGGAGGCCGTCCGGCCAGCGGCGGCGCTGGGCCACCCGGCCGCGCATCTCGTCGACCAGCTCGACGGAGCCGTCCCGGACGATGTAATCCACGTCACGGTGCAGCAGGGCGTGCGCGTGTAGCGCCACGTTGACCGCGGAGAGCTGCGCGACCTGCTCCTCGTCGTACAGGTCGATGCCGAGCTTGGCCTCGATGGCGGCCAGGCCGGCGGAGGTGAAGGCCACGCTGCGCCCGTCCTCGGCGACCGTGTAGTGCTTGTCCTTGCGCAGGCCACGCACCAGGGCGGCGGCGGCGTGCACCGGGTCCTGCTCGCCCGGCACCGCGCCGGCCAGGACCATCGGCACCCGGGCCTCGTCGATCATGATCGAGTCGGCCTCGTCGACGATGGCGGTGGTCAGCGTGGGCTGCACCCGGTCTTCCACGTCGGTGACCAACTGGTCGCGCAGGTAGTCGAAGCCCGCCTCGCTGACCGAGACGTAGGTGACGTCGCAGGCGTACGCGTCGCGCCGCTCCTGCGGGGTGGAGGCCTCGTTGACCCAGCCGACGGTGAGGCCTAGCAGGGTGTAGACCGGCTCCATCCACTGGGCGTCGCGGCGGGCCAGGTAGTCGTTGATGGTGAGCACGTGCACCGGGCCGTTGCCGAGCCGGACGTGCCCGTACGCGGCGACAGTGGCGGTCAGTGTCTTGCCCTCACCGGTGGCCATCTCGGCGACCTTGCCGGAGAGCAGCGACATCGCGCCGAGCAGCTGCACGTCGTACGGCCGCTGGTCGAGGCCACGGCGGGCGGCCTCACGGCCGACGGCGCAGATCTCCTCGTAACCGGCGGCGGCACCCGCGGCCGCGGTCAGCTCGGCGTCGTCGAGCGCGCTGAGCTCAGCCTCGCGCGCCTCGATCGCCGGGAGCAGTTTCTCCAGCGGAGCAAGATCCACGGTCGAGCCGGGGCGCTGGAGGAACCGCCGGAACTTGCTCTTGAACCGTTGCGACACACCCATGAGCGGCAACGGTACGCGATTCCGGGCGGCGCGCGCGGCCCGGCCGCCCGGCAAGTTGGCCTTCCTTGGCCCGCGGTCAGCCGACCAGCAGCTGGTGGCTGGCGAGTTCCCGGTACAGCGGGTCGGTGGCGGTCAGTTCGGCGTGGGTGCCCACGGCCACCACCCGGCCGCCGTCGAGGACGACGATCTGGTCGGCGTCTACCACCGTGGCGAGCCGGTGCGCCACGATCAACAGGGTCCGGCGCACCGCGACGGCGTCGATGGCGCGGCGCAGCGCGACCTCGTTGCGGGAGTCGAGGTTGCTGGTCGGCTCGTCGAGCAGCAGCACCGGCGGGCCGGCGAGCAGCGCGCGGGCGATGGCCAGGCGCTGCCGTTCACCTCCGGAGAGCAGCACACCGCCCTCGCCCACCTGCACGTCGAGGCCCAGCGGGGTGCGCCGTGCCAGGTGGCCCAGGTTGACCTCGTCGAGGACGTCGCGCAACCGGTCGTCGGTGGCGTCCGGGGTGGTGATCAGCAGGTTCTCCCGCAGCGTGCCGGCCAGCACGGGAGCCTCCTGCTCGACGTAGCCGAGCCGGGCCCGCAGCGCGTCGCGGGGGAGGTCCCGTACGTCGGTGCCGTCGAGGCGGACCGTGCCGGCGCTCACCTCGTAGAAGCGCTCGACCAGGGCCAGCAGTGTGGACTTGCCGGCGCCGGAGGGACCGACCAGGGCGGTCCGGGTGCCGGCGGGGACCGCGAAGCTGACCTCGTGCAGCACCGGCTCGCCGCCCGGGTAACCGAAGCCCACCCGGTCGAACTCGATCATCGGGGTCGGGCGGCGCGGGGTCGCCGTCGCGGCGGCGGACGCCGGGCGGTCGTCAGCGCCCTCCGCGGGCACGGACAGGATCTCCTCGATCCGCTGGAGGGCGCCCAGGCCGGACTGCAACTGGGTGTACGCCCGCAGCACCTGACCCAACGGCAGCGCCAGCAGGAACAGGTACATGACGAACGCGACCAGGTCGCCGACGGAGATCGCCCCTGCGGCGACCCGCGCCCCACCGATCCCGAGCACCAGCAGGAACGCGCCCTGCACGGTGACCGAGCCGATCGGGCCGACCAACGCCTGCACCCGGGCCACCCGCAGCCCCGCCGCGTACGCCTCCCGCGCGCTGCCGGTGACGGCCTCCGTCTCCCGGGTCTCGGCGCGGCTGGCCCGGATGGTCCGGGCCGCCGAGATGGCCCGCTCCACCGCCGAGGTCATCTCGCCGATCCGCTCCTGGGCGACCCGGGCCAGCGCCCGGACCCGGCGGGCGAAGGTGGCGGCGAAGACCAACCCCAGCGCCACGCCGAGCAGGGTGACGCCGAACAGCAGCGGGTCGAGCAGCACCATGGCCGTGCCGGCGCCGACCACCGTCACCGCCCCGGTGACCGTCTCGAACAGGCCGGAGGTGACGACCGCGCGCAGCAGTGTGGTGTCCGAGCCGACCCGGGAGAGCAGGTCGCCGGTGCGTCGGCGGTCGTACTCGGCGATGGGCAGCCGCAGCAGGTGGCCGGCGAGCCGACGCCGGGTGCCCAGCACCACTCCCTCGGCGGTGCGTTGCAGCAGGTAGTCACGCAGCCCGCCGATCGCCGCGCCGAACACCACGAGGGCCACCAGCACCGCCACCAGCCGGGCCACACCCTGCTCGGCGCCGATCCGCTCGAGCACCGACCGGGTGAGCAGCGGCTGCGCCAGCGACGCCGCCGAGCCGATCAGCGACAGCGCGCCCACCACCACCAGGGTGCCGCGGTGCTCCCGTAGGTACGGCAGCAACGCGGACAGGCCGACCGACCGGCCGGCGGGGTTGTCGCCGGCCGGTCGGTCGGTCGAGGTGTCGCCGGGAACCGGCCGGTCCTGCACGGTGCTCATGTCGCGAACGGTAGCCGCCCCCGGCACGCGGCGACGGCGGGTCAGACGGCGAGCACCACCTGAAGCTCCTGGCGGCGACGGTCGGCCAGGTCGGTGAGGAGGGCGGGCGCCTCGTCGAACGGCACCACCGCCGAGACGAGGTGCTTGCGGATCGCGTCGCCGTACGTCCTGAGCAGGTCGACGGTCTCGGCGGAGAGCCGTTCGCGGTCCCAGGTGGGCGCGAGCCCGCGCGGCACCCGGCCGATCTGGGCGCAACGCAGCGACAGCCCGTTGTGGTGGAACTCCTCACCGAGGCGGACCGCGTCCGCGCCGCCCTGGTAGAAGGCGAGGTCGATGACGGTGCCCTGGGGCCGCAGCAGCCGCAGGGCGAGGTGCAGCGCCCACGCCTGCCCCCGGCACTGGAACACCACGTCGGCGCCCCGGTCGCCGGCGGTGTGCGCCCAACGGGTCTTGAGCACCACCGCGGGGTCGTCAGCGTCGGGGTCGAGGGTTTCCAGACCGAGCGCCTCGGCGACCTGGCGGCGGTGCGGGGTGGGGTCGAGCACCACCACCGACGCTGCGCCGTTGCGCCGGGCGAACAACGCCGTCAGCAGCGCCACGACACCGGCGCCGACGACGGCGACCCGTCGGCCGCGTACCCCGTCGCCGAGCGTACGGACGTCGGTGCCGTGCAGGTCGGCGGCGGCGTGCAGCAGACCGTTGGCGCAGATCGGCCCCATGTGCGCGACGTACACGCCGAGCAGCGGGTCCAGGTCGTCGGGCAGCGCCACGAACCGTTCGGCGACCGGGTCGGCCAGCCAGCCGGTGCGGTGCCCGTACGTCATCGCGCCGACCGTGCCCACCGCGACGGCCGGGGTCTCGCTCTCCACCACCCGGCCGACCTGCATGTAGCCGAGTCGGGTCACCGGGTAGGGCGTGCTGGCCGCGCCCGGCTGGAACAGGCCCAGGTCGGCGTTCCAGGTGACGTTCAGATAGGGGTTCGTGCCCTTGACGTAGCTCAGCTCGGTGCCGGCTGAGACACCGCTGAACAGCGTCTCGACCCGGAACGTGCCGGGGCGCGGCGGGGCGGCGTCCTGCTCGACGAGGTCGACCCGGCCGGGGCCGGTGACCACCACGACCTTGTCACGCATCGACTGTCACCCCGGTGGCGAGCGCCGTCGGCGCGGTCGCGGTGGTGAGCCGCACCGTGGCACCGGTACGGGCCGAGTCGGCCACCGCGAGGGCCAGGCGCTGGGTCGCGAGGGCCTCGGCGTACGGGACGCGCACGTCGTCGCCGATGCCGCGGACGGCGTCGACGAAGGCGCGGTCCACAGCCACCCGGGCGGCCTCCGGGTCGGCGGTGACGTGTCGTTCGCCGTCGGCGTCGCGGATCGACAGCCCGTCCTCGGTGATCGCGAGGGCCAGCCCGTCGGCGAGGATCTCCAGGCCGGCGCGGTGCTTCCAGCCCAGGACGCAGGCGGCGCTGAGCGTGCCGACCGCGCCGTCGGCGAAGCGCAGCGCGGCGGTGGTCACCGAGTCGATGTCGGCGCCGTCGACCGGCGGTGGGGTGCCGTTGCCGTACGCGGTGACCTCGGTGACCTCGCCGGCCAGCACGCGGATCAGGTCGAGCACGTGGGCGGCCTGCTCGACCACCGGCCCGCCGGAGCGGTCCCGCCGCGACCACCACGCCACCGGGGGCACCTTGTCCAGCCAGGTGCCGCTGACCATTCGCACCGGACGGTCGGCGAGTAGGTCGCGGGCCTGGTCGAGCACGCTCAGGTAGCGCCAGTGGTGGCCGACGGCGGTGCGCAGCCCGCGCCGCGCGACCAGGTCGGCGATCCGCTCGGCCGTGCTCAGGTCGACAGCGACGGGCTTCTCCACGAACATCGGCAGCCCGGCCTCGATCACCGCCTCCTCGGCGGGGCCGTGCGCGAACGGTGGCACGCAGACGTACACGGCGTCCGGCTCGGTGGCCAGCAGCTCGGCGACGTCGGCGCAGGCCCGCCCGCCGTGCTGTGCGGCCAGCGCGGACGCGGCCTCCGGCGCGACGTCGGTGACCCCGACCAGCTCGACGTCGTCGAACCCGGCCAGCACCCGCGCGTGACGCTGCGCCACGCCGCCGGCTCCGACCAGACCCACCCGGCAGTTCCGCATCCCGACACCCCTTCGAAGACGTTTCATGTGCGATGGGAGCAGTCCCCTGAGCTGTGCGCAATCAAACGTTCATCCCCCGGGAACGAATTGTCGTCACCGCTGTGATCAAGCTGTTGCCGAGAATGCGGTTAGCGCGTGATGAGGAATGGGAACAACCAAATTCGGTTTTTCCACGCACGAACGGAGGGGTGCCCGTGCGGGATATGACATCGAGCGTGTCGCCGGTGGTGGAGGCGTGGGCCACGTACCGGACTACGTCGGCGGCCGACTGGCCGACCCGTCGGCTGATGCGCGCCAAGGGTGAGACCCGGGTCAGCGTGGTGCTGCCGGCGCGCAACGAGGAGGCCACCGTCGGCGCGATCGTGTCGACCATCAGGGAGCACCTGATGGATCGGGTGGCCCTGGTCGACGAGTTGATCGTGGTGGATTCCCGCTCGACGGACCGGACCGCGCAGGTGGCCCGCGCCGCGGGCGCGGAGGTGGTCAGTCAGGACGCGATGACCCGGGGGTTGCCCCGGCTCACCGGCAAGGGCGACGCGCTCTGGGCCGGGCTGGCCGCCGCCGAGGGAGACGTGGTGGCGTTCATCGACGCCGACCTGCGGGAGTTCCGGCCGCACTTCGTGAGCGGGCTGCTCGGCCCGCTGTTGACCGACCCGTCAGTCGACTTCGTGAAGGGCTTCTACCACCGGCCCCTGGTGGGCACCGCCAGCGTGGAGCAGGACGGCGGGGGCCGGGTGACCGAGTTGATGGCCCGACCGCTGCTCAACCTCTTCTGGCCCGAGCTGGCCGGCTTCGTGCAGCCGCTCGCCGGCGAGTACGCGGGTCGCCGGGACGTGCTGGCCCAGGTGCCGTTCGTCTCCGGGTACGGGGTGGAGACGGCCATGATGATCGACCTGCTCGACCTGGTCGGCCTGGACGCGCTGGCGCAGGTCGACCTCGGTGAGCGCAAACACCGCCACCAGGACACCGCCGCCCTGGGTCGGATGTCCGCGCAGATCATGTTGACCGCATGGTCGCGGCTGCAACGGCGCGGCTGGGCGACCCCCGGGTTTGCGCCGGAGGCGTTGCTGACCCAGTTCCGGCGCGGTGGTTCGGACACCCTGCCGAACCTGGACCGCGAGATCGTTGTCAGCGACGTTTCCATCGAGGAGCGCCCGCCGTTGGCCGAACTGCGCCACCGGGTGCCCCGCCGCCGGGTGGCCGCCGCGTGAGCGCGACGAGCCTCACCGTGCTGATGAACGCCGGCCCGTGGCTGTCGGTGCCACCGCCCGGTTACGGCGGCATCGAGAACGTCATCGCCACGCTGGTGCCGGAGCTGCGGCGACTCGGCGTACGGGTGGTGCTCGCCTCGGTGGGCAGCAGCACCCTGCCGGTGGACGAGCAGATCTCGGTCTTCGCCGACGGGCAGTTCGCCGCGTTGCAGCGGCCGTACAACCAGGTCTGCGGGATCGCCCAGGCGCACCTGGCCGGGGTGGTCCGGGAGCTGCACTCCCGCGACGACATCGACCTGGTGCACGATCACGTCGAGGCGGTCGGGCTGGCCACCCTCGCCGCGATGGGGCCGGCCGGACCGCCGACCCTGCACACCCTGCACTGGGACCTGGCCAAGCACCCGGCGCTCTACGGCAGCCTGGACGGCGGCGACCGGGTCCGGGTCAACGGCGTCTCCGCGTCGCAGCTGGCCCGCGCCCCGCTGGCGCTGCGGGAGCACTCGGTGGGGCACGTGCACCTGTCCACGCCGCTCGCCGTGGACGCCGACCGGCGGCCCCGACCGGACAAGGGCGAGCACCTGCTCGTCCTGGGCCGGATCAACCCGGGCAAGGGGCAGGACGTGGGTGCCCGGCTCGCGCACCGGGTCGGTATTCCGCTGGTGCTGGCCGGCCCTGTCGGCCCGTACCATCGGCCGGCCGACCTGGCCGCGGCCGGCGACGAGGCCCGGCAGAACCCGGACGTGCGGTTCTTCCTCGACGAGGTGGCACCGCACGTCGACGGTGACCTGGTCCGCTGGGTCGGCACGGTGGCCGGCCAGGAGCGCGACGACCTGCTCGCCAGCGCCCGCGCGTCGCTGTTCCCGCTGCGGTGGGAGGAGCCGGGCGGCACTGCGGTCGTCGAGTCGCTCGCCCTGGGTACGCCGGTGGTGGCCACCGCCCGGGGTTGCCTGCCGGAGCTGATCGAGCACGGCCGTACCGGGCTGCTCACCACCGACGAGGAGGAGTTGGGTGACCTCGTCCTCGCCGCCGAGTTGCTCGACCCCGACGAGTGCCGGCGGGTGGCCGCGCAGCGCTTCACGCCCGCGGTGATGGCGCGGCGTTACGTCGAGCTGTACGAGCGGGTCCGGCAGTCGGCGAGCGCGCCGAGGTTGCTGCCGGCCTGACCGACGGCGGGGCCGGCCGGTTTGCCGGTCGCGCCAGCGGGTAGCCGGCAGCGCTCATGCCCGCCGCGCGACGAGGAGCCGGGAATGGTCGGACCGATGGCGCACTCACGGGCCCGACCCAACCCGGCCGAGAACAAACCGCCGGTCCGTCGCGCGGCGGCGACGGTGGGGGTGCTGTTCCTGCTGGTCGGTGTGCTCGGCTTCGTGCCGGGGATCACCACCGGCATGGACGCGCTGCGCTTCGCCGGCCACGACTCGGGCGCGTTCCTGTTCGGCGTCTTCCAGGTGTCGGTGCTGCACAACCTGGTGCACCTGGTGTACGGGGTGGTGGGTCTGCTGTTGGCCCGGACGGTCACCGGCGCTCGAGCGTTCCTGATCGGCGGCGGCGCGGTCTACCTGGTGCTCTGGTTGTACGGGCTGGCGGTGGACCACGACACCGGGGCGAACGTGCTGCCGGTCAACGACGCCGACGACTGGCTGCACCTGGGGCTCGGCGTCGGCATGATCGCACTGGGCGTCCTGACCGGCCGGCCCCGTCGCTGACCGCCGACCTTCTGCTCGACCGGCCGTACCCGTCCCTGACCTGGGGTTGCGGGGCGTGACCTGCCTCGCTCCGTCGTCGGTCCGGTTTGATCGGGAACGGCCAAGGGTAGTTGGCAGATCCCGACCCAGCAGCGAATTGAGGCGCCGATGTCGAGCGGGATCACCTGCGAGGTGCGCACCACGGCACCGGTGGCGGTCGTCCGGCTCACCGGTCCCCTGCACCTGGGCACGATGCGCTCGGTGCACCGGGCGCTCAACGACGCGCTGGTCGACCAGCCGGAGGCGCTGGTGGTCGACATGGCCGGGGTGAGCGTGGAGGACAGGTTGGCACTGTCCGTGTTCGCCGCGACCGCCCGCCGGGCGGAGGAGTGGCCGGCGGTGCCGGTGCTGCTCTGCTCCCCGTCGCCGGTCGCCGCACGATGGCTGGCCGAGTCGACCACGTGCCGGGTGCTCCCGGTCTCCGCGGACTGCGCGGAGGCGACCCGGTTGGCCGGCACGACGTCCACGTTGCGGATGCGGGCCCGGCTGGAGCCGGTGGCCGGGGCCTGCCGGCGGGCCCGGGAGTTGGTCACCGACGCGTGCGCGCGGTGGAACCTGCCCGACGCGTCCGGCCCGGCCGCGTTGGTGCTCAGCGAACTGGTGGGCAACGTGGTGCGCCACGCCGGCACGCCGATGCAGGTGACGGTGACCCTGCGGCGGCCGTATCTGCACCTGGCGGTGGTGGACGGCAGCGGCGCCCAGGCCCGTGCGGGCGGGACGGACCTGCACGCCGAGGGTGGGCGAGGGTTGATGCTGGTCCGGGAGCTGACCCAGCGGTGGGGCAGCGTGCCAGCCGGGCAGGGCAAGGCCGTCTGGGCGATGCTGCCGGCAACCTGACCGTCCGAGGCGCTTGCGCCGGTACTGGCGATCTGCCCGAAATTACCGTCGTTGGCTGGTTACATGGTGCGAGGGTGGGTAGAGCACGCCCGTCCTTTCTGCCGTCACGACGGGGTGAGCAGCCATGCCCAAGCGGGTAACCACAGAACCCGGTCGAGATCGGGGCCCGGCGATCCTGGCACCGGCCCGTTTCGGGGGCTTCCCGGGAGCGGTACGCACGCCGGTCCCCGGCAACTCCCTGATCAAGTTCCTCGCCACGACCGACCACAAGCAGATCGGCCTGCTGTATCTGCTGACCTCCTTCGGGTTCTTCCTGCTGGCCGGCCTGGAGGCGATGCTGATCCGGGCCGAACTGGCCCGCCCGGGGATGCAGTTCCTCTCCTCCGAGCAGTACAACCAGCTCTTCACCTCGCACGGCGCGGTGATGCTGCTGCTGTTCGCCACGCCGGCGGCGTTCGGGTTCGCCAACTACATCGTGCCGATCCAGATCGGCGCACCGGACGTGTCGTTCCCCCGCCTCAACGCGCTCGCCTACTGGCTGTACCTCTTCGGCGGCCTCATGGTGGTCGGCGGGTTCCTCGCCCCGGGCGGCTCGGCGGACTTCGGCTGGACCGCTTACGTCCCGCTCAGCAGCGTCGAGAACAGCCCCGGGGTGGGCGCGAACATGTGGGTGCTCGGCCTTGTCGTCTCCGGGCTCGGCACCATCCTCGGCGCGGTCAACCTGATCACCACGATCCTCACGCTGCGCGCGCCCGGCATGACCATGTTCCGGATGCCGATCTTCACCTGGAACATGCTGTTCACCAGCGTGCTGGTGATCCTCGTCTTCCCGCTGCTGGCCGCCGCCCTGCTGGCGCTCTCGGCCGACCGGTTGCTCAACGCGCACGTGTACGACGCGGCCACCGGCGGCCCGATGCTCTGGCAGCACCTGTTCTGGTTCTTCGGCCATCCCGAGGTCTACATCATCGCGTTGCCGTTCTTCGGCATCATCACCGAGATCATCCCGGTCTTCTCCCGCAAGCCGCTCTTCGGCTACACCGGGATCGTGCTGGCCACCATCGCCATCACGGTGCTGTCGATGACGGTCTGGGCGCACCACATGTTCGCCACCGGCCAGGTGCTGCTGCCGTTCTTCAGCATCCTGAGCTACCTGATCGCGGTGCCCACCGGTGTGAAGTTCTTCAACTGGATCGGCACCATGTGGAAGGGCCAGCTCACCTTCGAGACGCCAATGCTGTTCGCCATCGGCTTCCTGGTCACCTTCCTGCTCGGCGGCCTCACCGGCGTCCTGCTGGCCAGCCCGCCGGTCGACTGGCACACCCACGACAGCTACTTCGTGGTGGCGCACTTCCACTACGTGGTGTTCGGCACCGTGGTCTTCGCCCTGTTCGCCGGCTACTACTTCTGGTGGCCGAAGATGACCGGGCGCCTGCTCGACGAGCGGCTCGGCAAGGCGCACTTCTGGACCATGTTCATCGGCTTCCACGGCACCTTCCTGGTGCACCACTGGCTGGGCAGCGAGGGCATGCCGCGCCGGTACGCCGACTACCTGCCCACCGACGGCTTCACCACCCTGAACACGATCTCCAGCATCTTCGCGTTCATCCTCGGTCTGTCCACCCTCTTCTTCATCTACAACGCCTGGAAGTCCTGGCGGTACGGGGCGATGGTGACGGTGGACGACCCGTGGGGCTTCGGCAACTCCCTCGAATGGGCCACCACCTGCCCGCCGCCGCTGCGCAACTTCGACCGGATGCCCCGGATCCGCTCCGAGCGCCCCGCCTTCGACCTCAAGTACGGCCCGCTCGTCGCCGATCTGGGCCGCGACCTGCCACAGCGCACCACCAAGCCGCCACAGCACTTCGCCGAGGAGTTCCGGATGGAACACCACGCCCCGGAGTCGCCGTCCGCCGAGGGCGCGCACGGCGCCCGCGACGCGGTCGACTACCAGCCGGCGCCGCGCTCCGGCGCCCGGCCGGTGGACGTGCCGGAGCCCGAGGGCGTGCGCCGGCCGAGCTTCGAGCAGAGCGACCCGCCGCAGGACGCCGAGGACGCGCCGAAGCCGCACGAGCGCTGGCGCCACCCGCACAGCGACGGCAACCCCGAAGAGCACTGACCAGGGGTACGCGCAGAGGGGCCGACACCCAGCGGGATGTCGGCCCCTCGCTTGTCCGGGTGCGGTCAGTCCCGGGCCGGCGACAGGCCGGCGGCGGTGAGCGAGCGGCGTACCGCGGGCTGGACCCGGGTCAGCCGCAGCGGCACGCCGGTCCGCTCCGCCGCGTCCCGACCGGCCATCAGCGCGGCGATCCCACCGGCGTCGAAGCCACCCGCGCCGACCAGGTCGACGACCACCTCGCTGGGCTGGCCGGTGACCGCCTCCAACATGGCCCGGCGTAGTTGGTCCGCGCCGTCGCGGTCGATCTCGCCGCCGACCTCGACCACCACCGAGTCGCCGTTCTGCTTGACCGAGATCCGGGTCTTGCCCGGGTCGGGTTCGGCGGCGCCGTTCTGCCACGGCGGCGGCGCGTCGGCGAGCATCGCCTGGCGCAGCCAGGTGAGCGCCCGCGACAGCAGCCGGGACACGTGCATCTGCGAGATGCCGAACCGGGCGGCGATCTCCGCCTGGGTCTGGTTGCCGTAGAAGCGCATCGCGAGGATCCGTCGCTCACGCCAGGGCAGTCGGTGCAGCAGACCGCTCACCGTCACCCGGTCGTCGACCGACTCCAACGCGTTGTCCGACTCGCCGACCAGGTCTCCGAACTCGGCGGAGCTCTCCCCACCCACCGGCGCGTTCAGCGAGGCCGGGCTGTAGCCGGCCGCCGACTCCAGGGCGGCGAGGATCTCCTCCTCTGGGGTCTCCAGCCGGGCGGACAGCTCGGCCACCGACGGGGCCCGGGACAGCTCGCTGGTGAGCGCGGCGGTGGCCTGGCCCACCTCGAGGATCAGGTCCCGCAGGCGACGGGGCACGTGCACACCCCAGGTACGGTCCCGGAAGTGCCGTTTGATCTCGCCCACGATGGTGATCGCGGCGTACGCGGTGAACGAGCCCCGTTCCGGGTCATAGCGGTCGACGGCGTTGACCAGTCCCAGCCGGGCCACCTGCTCCAGGTCCTCCAGCGGCTCCCCCCGCCCCCGGTACCGGCGGGCCAGCCGACCGGCGAACGGCAGCGCGAAGCGCACCAGGTCGTCCCGGGCCTCCCCCCGCCGCTCCGGCGGCAGCCCGGCGATCCGGGCCGCGTACGCCATCGCCGCCGCGTCGAGATCCTCCAGACCTCGATCGTTGGGTGGTGGTGGGGTCGTGGTCGTGGTCGTGCTCGTCTGTCCGAACATCCGCGCCTCCCTCAGGAAGGTCCCCCGCCCGGATCGGGAAACCGGTCGTGCGCGTGGTCGAGCCACGCACCGGGCCGGAAAGTGGGTCAGTGACTGGGATGCCAGCGGGCGACACCGCCTCTACGCAGCGCAATCAGGCCGTCGCAGCCAGCGATGTTCCCGCTCCGTAGGTACTCAATCACGGGACCCCGGGTTCGCGAGGATGTTTCGGCGTGCTCCGTCTCAGGAGACCAACAACCCCTGGTGGCCGCCGCTGTCGCGGAGCACGGCCAACGCCTCGGCGACCCCCAGCGGGGGCGGCGCGGGCAGGTCGTACGGCTGGGCGCGCAGCACCTCGGTGGCCCGGCGGGTGGGCACCGAGGTGACCGGGTAACCCCGGGCGGTGGTGCGGTCCAGCGCCCGACGCCGCCGGCCGAACCCGGCCACGGCCAGCCACTGCGGCAGCCCGGCCAACGCGGGTGAGCGCACCCCGGGCGGCTCGGGCAACACGTCCACCGAGCTGAACGCCTCACTGCCGGCGAGCCACCACTCGGCCTCGTCGACGCTGCGGCGGGTGGCGTTCTCACACCAGTACGGCACCAGCCCCGCCCGCACCACCTGCCACGGGTCGAGCAGTCGACCGCACTCCACCACCAACCGGTCACCGGTCTTGCCGGCGCGTCGCAGCCACCGCCGGTACAGGTCGGCCACGCCCGCGCTCAGCGCCGCCGGCCGGGGCACCAACACCCGGTGCAGCGGGTGCTGGTGCCGGGTGGACCAGTCCCGCGCGGCCAACTCGAAGCCCGAGTCGACGCCGTGCTCGGCGTACGCCGACGGCACTGACACCTCCGGCGGCTCCCACCGGGTGGCGTCGCCGCCGACGGAGCGCAGAACCTGCCGCAACGCGTGGCTGTCCGGGTGGAAGTCCACCGGGTCCAGCCCACTGCCCGGGCAGCCGACCTGGAAGCTGTGCCCCGGTCCACGCTCCAGCACCGGCCAGGTGCGCGCGTCGCGGACCAGCAGCACGGGGGCACCCGGCAGCAGCAGGTCGGCCAGAAACCGCGCGTACGCGGCCGGTAGGGCCCTCCACGCGGCGGTCAGCGACACGGTCACCCCGGTCAGTGCGCCCCGGCTGGCCGGGCAGTGCACCTGGCGCAGGTGCAGGTCGGCGTTGCCGGCGAGCAACCGGGTGGCGAGTGCCGCGCCATGCTCCGCGGCGTCCGCCGGGCGGTCCACCCCGCCGTCGGACCAGTGCACGGTCATCTCGAAGCCCGCCGGTAGCCACGGCACGCCGAGGGCCACCGCGAGGTGCGCGGCCGCGCCGTGCGGAGAGCCGATCAGCACCCCGGGGTAACGCCGACGGGGGTACTGGTCGACGAACCAGCGGGCCACCCTTGCGGCGTCCACCTCGTCGACCTGGGCCACGGTGAGCGCGACCCGGCCGGCGGCGCGGGTGACCGCGGCACGGCGCACCGGCTCGGGGGCGCCGGGGAACCGCGACGTCGGCCCGGTGTGCCCGAGGTCGGCGCAGTCGACCCCGCGCAGTGCCCGGGCGGTGGCGGCGACCAGCACCCGGGCGGAGCTGCCCGCGGCCACGACCCGGTCGCCGGCGAGACCGGCGCCATCGGCCGTGAGCCCCTTGTGCACCTTGTGCACCGGCCCCACCTTGCCTTTTTCGCTCACCACGCGGCCGGGCTTCCCGTCCCGATGGGGTTCAAACGGGGCATCACCCACTCGGCGGCACATTCCGCTGGTCAGCGGGGTGCGCCGGTCATCACCGGCGTTCGGCGGCGCGGGTTTCGCCAGGGGCAGGACGGGCACTTCCGGGGCCATGCGCACCGACGACACCAGCGAGCCAGCCGCCGCCACGATCACCCCGTACGAGGACGGACCGTTGCTGGTCCGCGGCGACTTCGCGTTGGTCACCCCGGACGGCGATCGCATCGACGCGCGGCGGGGCACCGTGGCGTTGTGCCGGTGCGGCAAGTCGGCGCTCAAGCCGTTCTGCGACGGCACCCACAAGGCGATCAACTTCCGCGCGGGCTCCACCCGGGAGGGCTGACCCCGGGTCGCGCCGGGTCACGGGGCGGAGGACGAGGAGGGGCCACACCCCAGGCAGGTCCCCTTTGCTCTGCACCCGCCCACGCGCCAGTTACGGACCGTGCCTGGTGCGCGGGCGGGTGCAGAGCAAAGGGCGGACCCGGGACGGCACGCCCCACCCAACAGCCGGTCGTCTAAGCCCGCCGACCCCACCCGCCCGCGCGTGATCCACCCGTCGGCTTCCCGGACGTGACAAGCCCCTCGGATCAGACGAGCGCGGGCGGGGCCACCTCGGGCGGCACGACAAGCGAGACCTTGGGCGGCACGGCCGGCGGGGCGGGTGCGCGCAGTGAGCTACGGCCGGCGACCCAGCTGTCCAGCAGGTGCGCGGCGAACAGCCGGTCCACCGCGAGCCCGGCCGCCGCGCCGAAGAGCACATCCGAGGCGAGGGCCGGCTCGACGCGGACCAGGCCGCCGCACATGTCGTGCGCGGCGATCTGCTCGTGCACCGCGTCGGCCTCGACGTGCTCGTCGTAGAAGCGGGTCGCCACCTCGTCGAAGCCGAGTCGGCGCAACCCGTTGCCGTAGCGGCGGTTGGGCTGCGAGGAGGTCATCTCGAACGCGGCCAGGTGCCCGAGCAGCGCGCCGCGCAACCGTCGGTGCAGTCCGAACAGCGACATCAGGTTGTTGGTCGCCAACGTCACCGCAGGCGCCACGTCGATGTGGGCGCCGTAACCGGTGTCCAGGCCCAGCCGGTCGAGGGTGCTTCGGAACAGCTCGGCGTGCATCCGGTCCAGCCGCCCGTTGCCGTACTCGTCGGTCTGGATCTCCACGAGCGCGGCCTTGGCCGGACCGCCGAGGCGGGGCAGCGCCCAACTGTGCGGGTCCGCCTCCCGCAGGTGGTAGACGGAGCGGTGGACGACGAACTCGCGGAACTGGGTAAGGTCGGCGCGGCGTTGCAGCGTCGCGGCCAGCGCCGGACCGTCGTCGGCCGCGACCAGCTCGGCCAGGCCGGCCGCCACCCCGGCGGCGGGCACCGACGGCGCGCCGACCAGCCGACGCAGCGCCGCCTCGAAGACCCGTTCGCAGCGGGCACGCACCGCCAGCAGCGTCGGCTGCCACTCCCACGACTCGTCCACCCCGAGCCAGCCCCGGTAGTGCAGCTCGTAGCAAAGGAACAGCGTCAGCTGCAGGTCCTCGTCGATGATCGGGTCCGCCGGGTGGAGGTCGACGCCGAGATCGGCCGGCAGGTCGTACGGTGGGTGCCGCAGAGCCTCCACGACCGCCGCGGAGAGCGGACCCCGTGCCGTCGGCAGGGTCGCGGGACCGTAGCGGCGGTCGGCGGGCTCGGACATGGGACCTCCAGCGTCGTCGGGCCGCTACTCATGCCCTGGTCCGGGGTGGCTAAACGAGGTCGTCGGCGTTCGCGGTGACCTCCACCTGCTCGCGGACCTTCCGGGCCGGAGCGCCCTCGGCGTACAGGCCCCGCAGGTCGGCGAAGGAGGGTTCCGGCGGTGCCAGCGACACCGCCGGGTCGACGACCGCCTCCAGTACGCAGGGACGGTCCGCGGCGAGGGCCTCGTCCCAGGCCGCGCCGACCAGCTCCGGGCGGTCCACCCGCACCCCGTGCAGCCCCAGCAGCCGGGCCCACCCGGCGTACGGCACGTCGGGGCGGCGGTGGGTCGGATCGGACGACGGTTGTCGCCCGCCACCCATGCCGTTGTGATCCCGGTTGTTGAGCACCAGCACGACCAGCCGCGGGTCGCGCCACTGCTGCCACAGGTGCGAGACGGTGATCAGTTCGGCGAGCCCGTTGAGCTGCATCGCCCCGTCACCCACCAGCGCGACCACCGGCTGGTCGGGCGCGGCGAGCTTGGCCGCCACCGCGTACGGCAGCGCGCAGCCCATCGAACCGAGGGTTCCGCACAGCTGCGCGTTGACCCCCGGCGGCAGGGTGAGGTGCCGGGCGTACCAGTAGAGAACCGAGCCGACGTCGACGGCGACAGCGCCGGTGCCCGGCATCCGGGCGGACAACTCCTGCAGGACGAGCTGCGGGTTGACCGGGTCCGCGGCGGCGGCGGCCCGCTCGGCGGCGACCTCCCGCCAGCGGTCCACCGAACTCTCCACCGTGGCGCGCCACTGCTGTTCGGGCCGGCCGCGCAGTCGGCTCAGCAGCGCCCGCAGCGTCTCGGCGGCATCACCGACCAGCGGCACGTCGGCCGGGTAGCGGGTGCCGATCCGGCGTCCGTCGATGTCGATCTGCACCGTGCGCGCCTGCTCGGGCATCGGGAAGTAGTCGGTCCACGGGTCGTTGGTGCCGACCATCAGCAGCGTGTCGCAACCACCCATCAGCTCGGCCGCCGCCGGGGTGCCGACCTCGCCGAGCACCCCGGTGTGGAACGGCAACCGCTCGTCGAGCACCGGCTTGCCGAGCAGCGAGGTGGCCAGGCCGGCGCCCAGCCGGTCGGCGATCTCGATGATCTCGGCGGCCGCGTCCCGACCACCCTGGCCCACCAGGATCGCGGTCCGCTGGCCGCCGCCGAGCAGCTGCGCGGCGGCGTCCAGGTCCACCTCGTGCGGCAGGACCCGGGCCAGCGGTTCGCCGGGGGTCGCCGTGATCACCCCGGCGCCGTACGACTGCAGGTCGGGCACCAGCGCCTCCTGCAACTGTCGGGGCAGCACCACGCACGTCGGGCTGCGGGTCGCCGCCGCCGTCCGGAACGCCTGGTCCAGCAGCGCCGCCACCTCGTCGGGGTTGCGGCCGTACCGGACGAACTGGTTGCACACGTCCCCGAAGAGCCGGCTCAGCCCGATCTCCTGGTGCGCGCCGCCGAGCGGCCCGGAGATGTCCTCCCCGACGATGGCCACCACCGGCTTGCTGTCCAGCTTGGCGTCGTAGAGGCCGTTGAGCAGCTGGACGGCGCTGGGGCCCTGGGTGGCGAGGCAGACCCCGATGCCGCCGGTGAACTTGGCGTGCCCGGTGGCCATGAACGAGGCGGTCTCCTCGTGCCGGGCCGGAATGAACGCCGGCTCGCCGCCGGTGCGGTCCAGCGCGTCGACCAGTGGAGCGATCGCCTCGCCCGGGTACCCGAAGGCGCGGGGCACCCGCCAGGCCAGCAGCCGCTCCACCACGACGTCCGCAACCGTTCGGTCAACCATTGCCGCGCCCCGGTGTGCCGGGGTCGACGTAGCGCAGTACCGCGCCGACGCCGTCGGTGAGGTCGGGCGCCTCGTCGGCGCCGAGCACCGTCAGTGCCGCGTCGGTGCCCACGAGCGCTCGGACCAGCGCCGCGTCGGCGCGTACCCGCTTCGGGTCGGCGACCGACATGGCGGCCAGCTGTCCCGGGTCGACGGCGATCTCGGTGGGTTCCGCGCCGATCCACAGCTCACCGTTGGCCGACGGGTCGTCCACGATGAGCATCATGTCGACCTGGTTGCGTTGCAGGGCCGAGACGACGGCGTCAAGCCCGCCGCCCACGTCCTCCTGCACGCCGAACTTGTCCAGCGCGTCGCTGATCCGCTGGTCGGCGATCTCCGCGATGGTCTGCACGGTGAGGTCGTCCAGCATCGTCTGGTCGGCACCGCCGGCCCGTGACCCGGCATCGGTACGGACCACCAGGTCCTGCCAGCGCTCCGGCATCTGGGCGGCGATCATTCCGGTGGCCCGGACGTCACCGGCGACCACCACCACGTCCGCGCCGACCCGGTCGGCCAGCTGCACGGTCGCCGCGGTGACATCGCCGGCGTTCTGGTGCCACGCCTCCATGGCCGCCCGCTGGTAGCGCGACTGGGACCAGCCGCCGGGCTTCGCCCGTCGCAGCGGGTACTCGTCCCGGCCGGCGACGTGCGCCCGCCGGGGCACCCCGCCGGCGCTGACCGCCATCGCGTCGGCGCCGAGCCGGTCGGCGATCACACGCACCCAGGCCACCTGCTCACCGCGCTGGGCGAGCAGCGGCATCACGTGCGGCAGCGGCCCCACGTGGGTCAGGTCCCGCAGTGGCGGTGCGGACAGGTACTCGGACAGCACCACCTGGCCGTGACTGGCGAAGAGCGCCAGGCCGTAGTCCCCGACCATCGGATCATGACCTCGGACCACCCGGTCCAGCGCGGCGATGTTCGCCTCGTCCGCCCCCTGTTCGGCCAGGCTGCGTTCCAGGGCACGCCAGCGCAGATCCAACGCGGGATGGGCGTCCTCCGTGTCCGCGGAGGCGTCCAGATACACCGAGCACCACGGCCCGGGACGGTCGTAGAGCGGGCGCAGGAAGGACAGCTGCATGCTCGACCCCTTTCCAGCTCGGCCCCCCGCTTACCCGGGTCGCCGGGGTTGTCACCTCGCGGCCGTGAGCCCGTGACCAGGTTTCATTCACGTCGTTCAACCGAGGACGTCGATACGATCTGTGAACACACGCGAACTCTCGGTGGTGGAAATGGACAGCGGACTCGATACCCGACGGATCGTGCACCCGACGGAACGAATCGTCACCGGGCGGCTCGTCCGCCTGCTCGACGGCTACACCCGTGAGGTGCGCATCGGTCAACCGGTGCTGGTGGCGGTGCTCGCCGCGGCGGCCTTCGCCCGGCTGCCCGCCCTGCTGCTGCGCTCGCTCTTCTCGTTCGGCGGCGGCGGCACCCGCCGTCGCTGGAAGGAGCTGAAGCAGGGTCCGGAGTACCTGGTCACCCCGGTGCGGCTCCGCAACACCGCCGGTCAGCTCTGCGAGGTGGAGCTGCACGGTCACCTGCCGCAGAGCGCCCTGCACCCGGCGGACCAGGTGCAGCTCACAGTGCGCCCGCAACGCGACCCGGAGCTGCCGCCCCGGATCGAGCAGATCGTCAACCTCACCACCGGGCAGTTGCTGACCCCGCGTACGGCGACGCTCTGGTCGCATCTCGGGCCGCCACTGCTGTTGCAGGCGTTCCTGGGCACGCTGCTGGTGGCCGGCATCGCGGCCTGCTCCGCGCTGACCTGATCAGGGCCGGCGGGTCGGCGGTTCAGCCGATCGGGATGAGTGCGCGGGCGGGTCGGCGGCTCAGCCGACCGGGGCGGGCTCGCGGGCCGGCTGCCTGTCGACGCCGAGCATGCCCCGGCGGCGGGCCCAGCGCTCGAAGGCCAGGGTGGCGAACGGCGGCACCGCGCTGACCAGGGCCACCGCCGTGGCCAGCAGGCTCCACCGGTGCAGCCGGGCCACGGCAAGCACCAGCAGGACGTACGCGACGAACAGGCCGCCGTGGATCGGCCCGAAGATCTTGACGCCCAGCTCGTTGTCCGGCGGACCGTACTTGACCAGCATGCCGACCAGCAGGGCCAGCCAGGAGCAGGCCTCGGCGATCGCCGCCGCGACGAACAGCCGGGTCACCTTCTCGCGCATCCGCACGCCACCACCTCTCGGCCCGCAATGCTATCGGTCCGCCCTGGCTGGGCTAACAGGGCGGGCAGGTGGGTAGGAAAGGGTCCTCGGGTCTTCCCCCGCCCGCCGATCACGTGCGAGGTTAGGGGGACCAGCGGTGACGGGGTGGTGACCATGGGCGAGGACGTCGGCGTACGAACCTTCAGTCGAGAGGATCGAGCCCGCTACCGCGACAAGGTCCGCCGCTGCCTGGATGTCTTCGCCGAGATGCTGCGCGAGTCGCGCTTCGACCTCGACCGGCCGATGACCGGCGTGGAGATCGAGCTGAACCTGGTCGACGAGGCGTCGAATCCGGCGATGCGCAACGCCGACGTGCTGGCGGCCATCGCCGACCCGAGTTTCCAGACCGAGCTGGGCCAGTTCAACGTCGAGATCAACGTGCCACCGCGCCGGCTGACCGGCACCGGCACCGCCGACTTCGAGGAGTACGTGCGGGCCAGCCTCAACGCCGCCGAGGTGAAGGCCCGGACGATCGGCGCGCACATGGTCATGATCGGCATCCTGCCGACGCTGCGCCCCGAGCACCTGACCGCCGAGACGCTGTCGGCCAATCCCCGCTACAAGCTGCTCAACGAGCAGATCTTCGCGGCCCGCGGCGAGGATCTGCCGATCGCCATCAGCGGGGTGGAGCGTTTGGCGGTCACCGCCGACACGATCACCCCGGAGGCGGCCTGCACCAGCACCCAGTTCCATCTTCAGGTCAGCCCGGCCCAGTTCGCCGACTACTGGAACGCCGCCCAGGCGGTGGCGGGCATCCAGGTCGCGGTCGGCGCGAATTCGCCGCTGTTCTTCGGCCGGGAGCTGTGGCGCGAGACCCGCATCCCGCTGTTCCAGCAGGCCACCGACACCCGGTCGGAGGAGATCAAAGCCCAGGGGGTACGCCCACGGGTCTGGTTCGGCGAACGCTGGATCACCAGCGTGTTCGACCTGTTCGAGGAGAACGTGCGCTACTTCCCGGCGCTGCTGCCGGTGTGCGACCCGGAGGACCCGGCGCAGGCCCTCGCGGCCGGCGAGGTGCCCAATCTGGCCGAGTTGCGCCTGCACAACGGCACCGTCTACCGGTGGAACCGCCCGGTGTACGACGTGTCGCGGGGCCGGCCGCACCTGCGGGTGGAAAATCGGGTGCTGCCCGCCGGCCCGACCGTGCTGGACACCATCGCCAACGGCGCCTTCTACTTCGGGTTGGTGCGCGCCCTCGCCGAGTCGGACCGGCCACTGTGGTCGCAGATGTCGTTCAGCGCCGCCGAGGAGAACTTCACCAGCTGCGCCCGACACGGCATCGACGCGCAGGTGTTCTGGCCCGGTCTCGGTTACCTGCCCGTCACCGAGTTGGTGTTGCGCCGGTTGCTGCCGATGGCCCATCACGGCCTGGACCGGTGGGGGCTCGACCCTGCCGAGCGTGACCGGTTGCTCGGCGTCATCGAGCAGCGCTGCCTGGCTGGCCGCAACGGCGCGACCTGGCAGGTGGAGACGCTGCACCGGTTGGAGTCGGCCGATCACCTGGACCGGCCGGAGGCGCTGCGCGAGGTGGTCCGACACTACGTCGACCTGATGCACAGCAACCGGCCGGTGCACGAGTGGCCCATCCCCTGACTGGGCGTCACTCCCCCCGGCCGCCCACACCGTTCGCGGACCCCAAGGCATCGATCCTTGTCGTAGGCTGTTGCGGCGCGGACATCGACGCCGATGAGGGGATCGCCCGTGACAACTTCCGGAACGGACCGCACCCCGACCCCGAGATCCGCAAGCCAAGCCCTTTCCCGACGGCACGTGCTGGGTGTCGGGGCGGCGGCTGCCGGTGGGGCCTTGCTCGTCGGCACAGCCGAGGCGGCGCAGGCCGCGCCGGGCGGCCCGAAGCGGGTGCTGCGCGCGCCGGCGCTGGCGCCCGGGGACCGGGTCCGGGTCGTCTCGCCCGGGGGCACGCCCAACCCCGCGAACATGGCGCGCGGCATCGAGATCCTGCGAAGCTGGGGCCTGGAGGTCGAGCTGGGCGCGCACGTCTTTGCCAGGTACGGCTATCTGGCCGGAACGGATGCCCAGCGGCTGGCCGATCTGAACGCCGCGTTCAACGATCCCGGAGTCCGTGGTGTGTTCGCCGCCCGTGGCGGCTACGGCACCCAGCGGATCGTCGATCAGATCGACGTGGCCGGCATTCGGCGCGACCCCAGGGTGGTCGTCGGGTTCAGCGACATCACCAGCATCCACGGCAGACTCTGGCGCGACACCGGGCTGGCCACGTTCTACGGCCCGATGGTCAACTGGAGCGACAGCCGCACCGGCCCGGAGTGCGCCGAGTCGCTCCGGCGGGCGGTGATGACGACGGCCCCCGTCACCATCTCCCGGGATCCCGCCGAGACGGCCGCCCCCGTGCTGGTGCCCGGACGGGCGACGGGTTCCCTGCTCGGGGGCTGCCTCACGCTGATCTCCACATCGCTGGGCGCCGACGACGCCCCGAAGTTCGACGGCGCCATCCTGTTCTTCGAGGACGTGGACGAGGCACCGTACAGCATCGACCGGATGCTGACCGAGTTGCGCCGGGTGGGCGTGCTGTCCAGGGTCGCCGGGGTGGTCATCGGCCAGATCACCAACAGCGTCGGTGGACCCGACGAGTGGGACGCGGCCGCGGTGCTCAAGGATCGCCTCTACGACCTCGGCGTACCGGTCCTCGGTGGGCTCCGACTGGGCCACGGCAATGGCCAGCTCACCGTTCCGCTCGGTTCGCGGGCCACAATCGATGCCGTGGCGGGGACCCTGACCGTGGAGCCCGGAGTCCGTCCCCGCTAGCTTCGCCACCCTCTTCGTCGCCGGCTTCACCAGCGCGGTCCGCAAGACCTGACCCCAGCCTCACCTGCTCCGCGCCGGTTGCGGCGGGGGCGGTGCTCAGCCGCGCGGGGTGGGAACACCGAAGAGATCGATGATGCCGGCGGGAAGCTGGGCGAGCAGATCGTGACGCTCGTCGTCGTTGAGCGCCTCGGCGACGGTCCGCAACACCGCCTGGGCGTGTAGACGCACCTGGTCCGCGTCCGCGACCTGCTCCCGGTCGCCGACGTGCTTCAGGAACTCACCGATGTCCCACCGGCGGCCCTGCGGATTACGGGTGACCGACGCGTCCAGCCGATCCGGTAGCTGTGCCGCCAGGTTGTCGGCCTCCTGTCCGGCGAGCCGTTCGCCGAGCACCGACAGAACGGCCTGTACGGACCGCACGGCCTCGTTCTCCCCGAGGCCCGCGCGCCGCCGTACCGTGGCGATCATCTGCTCGTACTCCATGACCCGCTCCTTCCGTCTCCTCGACCGGCCGTCGGGCCCTGCCGGCGGACGAACGGGGCGAGTTCCCATGCTCCCTGGCCGCAAACGGGGTCACCCGTCGACCCGGACTTCGCGTCATCGGGCGGGCACGGCTCACATCTCGCCGCGAACCAGGCGGATCAGCCGGTCGAGGACATGTCGTCGTGGTATGTCGCGGCGGCGACCCGCACCTCGTTGCGCGCCAACTGCTCCGGGTCGTCCAGGTCCGGCCAGCGTCCCCCGTGGACACCCCGTCTCCGCGCCCTCCATCGACGACACGCCGGTCACGTCACTCGGATTGCCAGCTGAGCCAGGTCTGGCCGTGCTGGAAACCCACCCGCTGATACAGGGGCACCGCCCGTTCGCTGGAGTGGACGGTCACGTGTTCCAGGCCGAGCTCGCGCGCCTCGGCCAGCACCAGGGTCAGCAGGGCCGCGCCGATCCCGCTGTCGCGCAGCTCCGGCACCACGTACACCGCTTGGACGTCCCCGGTCCGACGGTGCCGGTGCGTGGGTGCCGGCACCCGGTCAGCGATCATCAGCCAGGCCATTCCGACCACGTCGCCGTCGACCTCGGCGACGAACGGCCGGTGGGTCGACAGATGCTCGGTGACCCACGTGGCGAACAGCTCCACGAAGTCGTCGTGATCATTGCCGGTGTAGCCGCCCTCCTCGGTCAGCCGCCGCCATCGAAGGCCCGCCAACGCCACGGCGTCGGCAGGCGTCCCCGCGCGGACGTCTGCCCGAATCTGACCTTGATGATTGTCGTTCGGCATGACGCGAGGCTACCCACGGATGGCCACGCCCTGGGCCCCTCCCGGCCGGGCCGGCCGGTGCGGGTGAATCGTCTACGACATCAGCTCCAAAGGCAGCGCGCCCCGATCTACCCGGCCGGCCGGCCCACGCGCACCGGTCAGGCCTTGAGCAGCACCTTCGTGCAGTCGTCCTGCTTCTTCTGGAAGATCTTGTAGCCCTTCGGGGCGTCACGCAGCGGCATCCGGTGGCTGACGATGAAGCTCGGGTCGATCTCGCCGCGCTGGATGCGTTCCAGTAGCGGCCGGGTGTAGCGCTGGACGTGGCACTGACCGGTCCGCATGACCAGCGAGCGGTTCATGAACGCGCCCATCGGGAACTTGTCGACGAAACCGCCGTACGCACCGACGACCGAGACCACCCCGCCGGAGCGGCAGGCGAGGATCGCCTGCCGCAGCGCGAACGGCCGTTCCGTCTCGACTCGCGCGGCCTGCTTGGCCCGGTCGTACGCGTACAGGGCGGCGTTGCCGTGGTGGCCCTCCAGGCCCACCGCGTCGATGCACGCGTCGGAGCCCCGGCCGGCGGTCATCTCGTTGAGGGTGTCCAGCACGTCGACTTCCTCGTAGTTGATCGTCTCGGCGTCGATGTGCTCCTCGGCCAGCCGCAGCCGGTACGGGAACCGGTCGATGACGATCACCCGCTCCGCGCCGAGCAGCCGGGCGCTGGCCGCGGCGAGCAGCCCGACCGGCCCGGCGCCCCAGACGGCGATCACCTGCCCGGGTTTGATGTCGCACATCTCGGCGCCCATGTAGCCGGTCGGGAACACGTCGGCCAGCATGACCGCCTGGTCGTCGCTGATCTCGTCGGGCACCTTGACCGGGCCGACGTCGGCGAACGGCACCCGGGCGTACTCGGCCTGGCCACCGGCGTAGCCGCCGAGCAGGTGCGAGTAGCCGAAGATACCGGCCGGCGAGTGCCCCATGATCTTCTCGGCGATGCCGGCGTTCGGGTTGGAGTTCTCGCAGACCGAGTAGAGGCCGCGCTGGCAGGACGAGCAGTGCCCGCAGGCGATCGGGAAGGGCACCACCACCCGGTCGCCGGGGGCGAGGTTGCGGACCTGCGGGCCCACCTCCACCACCTCGCCCATGAACTCGTGGCCGAGGATGTCGCCCTTGCGCATCGCGGGGATGTAGCCGTGGTAGAGGTGCAGGTCGGAGCCGCAGATCGCGGTGGTGCTGATCCGGACGATCGCGTCCCGGGCGTTCATGATCTTCGGGTCGGGTACGTCGATGACCTTGACGCTGTCGGCGCCCATCCAGGCGGTGGCCTTCATTCTCGATCCTTTCGGAGAGCTCGGGCGGTCAGCGGCGGGACGCCGGCAGCGGCTGGGCGGGTCGCTGCATGGCCTGTTGGCGTACGGAGATGCCGTTGGGGCTGCCCTCGGAGCGGACGACCTCGCCGGTTTCCAGCACCTGCTTGAACCGGCGCAGGTCGTCGCGGACCTGCTGCTCGGGTTCCTCACCGAAGAGCTTCGCCACCGCTCGTCCGAGCGCGCCGGCCGGCGGCGCGTAGCGCAGCTCCACCCGTACCTCGGTGCCCCGGTCGCCCGGCGCGGGCACGAACCGGACCCGGCCGGCGTTGGGCACCCGGGTCCCCGGCAGCGACCGCCAGGTGATCGACTTGTTCGGCTGGTCGTCGATGATCTCGGCGTCCCACTCGACGCGGTGCCCGGCCGGGCCACGGGCGATCCAGTGCGAGCGGCGCAGGTCGTCGGCGCGGACGGACTCCAGGTGCGCCATGAATCGGGGCAGGTTCTCCATGTCCCGCCAGAACCGGTACGCCTCGGCGGGCGACCGGTTCACCGTCACCGCGATCTGCATCCTGATCACCCGGGCGCGGGCCCGTCGAGCGCGCCCGACGCGTACGGCGGCGAGCACGTCGACGGCGGTGATGCCGGCGATGGCGAGGGTGGTCAGCGCGACCCGGCGGCGGCGTTCACCGTCGCGGTCGGCGAGGGCCCGCCCGAGCAGTTTGAGGTCCATGGCGTCGCCGGCCACCCGGCTCCAGGCCCAGCCGGCCGGGCGACGGCCACTGAGCAGGCCGGCGGCGCTGCCCAACTCCCGTAGGCCGATGGCCGGAAGCACGGACCGCGCGGCCGGGGAGTCGTCCACCCCGGTCAGTCGCGCGAGGGGACCGGGCGCGACCAGCGCGCCCACTCCCAGGGCCAGGCTCAGCAGGCCGAGCGCGCTCGGCAGCGTCGCCGGCACCGGCCCGTCCAGCTCCGGCAGGAGCACAGTGTCGACACGACTCATGTCCGGTCCCTTCCGGTGGGCGTCGCCGCCGGTCCGCAGCGAGGGCGGCGGTGGTCCCCGCCCCCGTGACGCTATGTCTTGCCAGTGCCACATGCGCCGGGTTCGGGGCAGAACGTCCGTTGCGGTCGGTGTGGGGTGGGAACGCCGTGCGGCGACGGTCGGCATCGCGACATTGACCGATTTGGATCACCTGAACGCCGTTACGGTCTGCCCAAACCGCCGCGCCGCCGGAAGGACATCCCGATGAGCCGTGCTCTGCTGCGCCACCTGACCGCCACCATCGCCGTCGCACTGCTCGTCGGGGAGGCCGCCGCCCCGGCCGCCGCGCGTACCCCCGGGTCGTCCGCGCCCGGCGGCGTCCGCACCGTGGTGCGCGACGCGGCGACCGGCGCACCGGTCCCCCGGGCCTGCGCGGCGCTCGTCCCGGTGGACGCCGCTGCGTTGTCTGCGGTCAGCATCGGTGAGGACCAACTCGGACGCTACGGGGGTTGCGCCGATGAGCAGGGCGTCCTGGTGACCGGGGACGTCGCCCCGGGGAGGTACCGGCTGCTGGTGAGCCCCTACGACACGACGGCGCACGGCTTGCAATGGGTCGGCCGGCGCGGCGGCACCGGTGAGCGCGAGCGGGCACAGGTGATTCAGGTGCGGCCCGGCGTGGTGACCAGCGCGCCGGTCATCCGGCTCGACCCGCCGGGCACCGTCGTCGGAGTGGTGACCGACGCGGCGACGGGCGCGCCGGTCCCCCGTGCGCTGGTCATGGTGGTGCCCTACGTGCCGCACCCGAAGTACGGCGACCACGGCCCGACCACGGACGAGGAGGGCCGTTACACGATCACCGGCCTCGGCCCGTACCACTGGCCCGTGCAGTTCGCCGCCGCCGGGCTGGCCACGGTGTGGTCCGGTGGGGTGGGCGGTCGGCAGCAGGCGCGGCCGGTGCGGGTCCGCGCCCAACAGACGGCGACGCTGAACCAGGCGCTGCCGGCGGGGACGCCGCTCACCGGGGCGGTACGGGTCGACGAGCTGCTCACCTACGCCCAGGTGATCGCGTTCGACGCGGCCACCGGGGACCTGGCCGGCGTCGCGGACGTGGGTGACAGTTACGCCCTGCGCCTGCTCCCCGGGCAGCGGGTGAAGCTACGTTGCGACTGCGCGTACACCCCGCCGGTCTGGCACCGCGACGCCGCCGGCTTCGACGCCGCGACTGCCGTGCGGGTACGCCGGGCGCCGGTCGTGGTGGACTTCAACCTCGGGACCCGCTTGTCGCTCGCACCCTGAACAAGGGCACCACCCCGGCGTTAGGAGTGCGCGGCAGCGGGTAGCCGGCATCCGCTCTTACCAGCGCCCGGAGTGAGGTGGGATGTCGGAGACCAGCGCCTTCTTCGAGCGGTTGACGGTCGCTGGCCAGGATCCACGGTTCAGCAAGGTCTGTGGCAGCGTGCGATTCGACATCCGCGACGACGGCAACGTGGAGCAGTGGCGGCTGGACATCGATCATGGCCGGATGCGGGTTACCCGAAGCGATGCCCCCGCCACCACTGTGATCCAGGTGTCCGCGCAGGTCGCGGAGGCGATGGCGCGGGGCGAGGTGAACGGGCTGGCGGCGATCACCCGGGGCGAGATCATGGTCGACGGTGATCTCGCCCTGGCGTTGCGTATCGGGCGGCTGTTTCCGCGAGAGCCCGGGCGGCTTCAGCGCGAGGATCCCGACAGTGGGACGTGACGGATGAGGGACATCGCGGGCACTGTGGCGTGCATCGACGGGAACACCTTCATGGTGTCCGACGCCAGCGGCGACGTGCAGTCGTCCCCGAGCACCCCGGTCGGCCTCTTCGCCGCTGACACGCGCTTCCTGTCCCGTTGGAGGCTCACCGTCAACGGCGAGTGCATGACCGCGCTGTCGGTGGACGACAGCCAGTACTTCGAGGTCACGTTCTTCGCGGTGCCCGGCGCGGCGGTGGACTACGTGGAGGCCGACGTGTCGGCCATTCGGCGCAGGCGCATCGGCCCGGACCTCACCGAGTCGCTGACGATCTTCAATTACGGCGAGCGGGACATGACGCTCGACGTACGTCTGGAGGTGGCCGCCGACTTCGCCGACATCTTCGAGATCAAGTTCGACATCGGCGACAAGTCCGGCGAGCACTACACGCACGTCGGCCCGAACGAGTTGCGCCTGGGTTACCGGCGCGCCACCTACCGACGTGAGGTCGTCGTGTCGGCGAGCGAACCCGCGGAGTTCGACCCGGGCGGACTCCGGTTCGCGGTCCGACTGCGCCCCGGGCAGCAGTGGTCCACCCGGTTGCAGGCAGTCATGTTGGCGCTGCGTCCGGACGGCGTCGACCTGCGCTCCGCCCTGCGGGCCCTACGGCCGGACGACTCCACCCTGCCTGCCAGCGTGCAGGCCTGGGTCGCGGCGGCCCCGACCCTGGACACCGAGAGCGTCGGCCTCCAGCAGGTCTACCGCCGCAGCCTGGTGGACCTGGCGGCGCTGCGCTTCGCCCCGCTCTCGCTCGGCGGGGCGAGTGTGCCCGCGGCCGGGTTGCCCTGGTTCATGACCCTGTTCGGTCGCGACAGCCTGTTGACCTGCCTGCAAACCCTGCCGATCACCCCGTCGCTGACCCCACCGACACTGCGGATCCTCGGGTCGTTGCAGGGCACCCGGACCGACGACGTGTTGGAGGAGGACCCGGGCCGGATCCTGCACGAGCTGCGCTACGGGGAGTCGGCCGCGTTCGAGGAGCAGCCGCACTCCCCCTACTACGGCACTGTGGACGCCTCACCGCTGTTCGTGGTGCTGCTCGACGAGTACGAGCGGTGGAGCGGCGACACCGCGCTGGTGATGGAGTTGGAGCAGGAGGCCCGAGCGGCCCTGGCCTGGATCGACCTGTACGCGGACCTAGCCTCCACCGGCTACGTCTGGTACCAGCGACGCAACCGGGCCACCGGCCTGGACAACCAGTGCTGGAAGGACTCCTGGGACAGCATCTCCTACGCCGACGGCCGGCTGCCGGGCTTCCCGAGGGCCACCTGCGAAACCCAGGGGTACGCCTACGACGCGAAGATCCGGGGGGCACGACTGGCCCGTACCTTCTGGGGCGACACTGCCTACGCCGAGCGGCTGGAGAGCGAGGCGGCGGCCCTGTACGACCGGTTCAACCGGGACTTCTGGCTTGAGGACCGCGGCTTCTACGCCCTCGCGCTCGACCACGACGGCACTCCCGTGGACAGCCTGTCGTCCAACATCGGGCACCTGTTGTGGAGCGGCATCGTGCCACCGGAGCGGGCTGCGCGGGTGGTCGAGCACCTGATGGGGCCGGCGCTCTTCTCGGGTTGGGGGGTGCGGACGTTCGCCGAGGGGCAACGCCGCTACAACCCGCTCGGCTACCACAACGGCACGGTCTGGCCGTTCGACAACTCATTCATCGCCTGGGGGCTGCGCCGCTACGGCTTCGGCAACGAGGCGGCCCGCATCGCCGAGGGCATCCTCTCCGCCGCCACCTACTTCGAGGGCCGGCTACCCGAGGCGTTCGGCGGGTTCGACCGCGACACCACCCGGTTCCCGATCCGGTACCCGACCGCCGGCAGTCCGCAGGCGTGGTCCAGCGGAGCCTGCATGCTGCTGATCCGCACCATGCTCGGTATCAACCCGCACGAGGACCACCTGGCCGTGGACCCGGCGCTGCCCACCGCCTTCGGGCAGATCGCGCTCCTGGACATCCCCGGCCGTTGGGGCAAGCGCGACGCGTTCGCCCGCCAACGCCCCGACCAGCGTTAGCCACCGTGGCCTGCCTGATCGTGAGGGCTGAACGGGCGGGGAGTGTGCGTGATGCCGTTGAGGATGAGCGTGAGTCCGCGCTCGAATTCCTGGCCGCTGAACACGGCCCCGACCGGGGCCAGTTCGGCGAGGGTCGGCAGAGCACCGTGCGCAAGCGCTTCGACGCGGCGGGCGGCGGAGGCGGGATCCTTCTCGCGCGTGAGCGCACCGGCCAGCTCGTTCTGCGCGATACCCGTGACAAACGCCGAGACGGCGCGGAACGCGACGAACAGGTCGACGCCGTCCAAGCCTCCGCGCGCAAGTGCTGCCGCGAGCGCCTCGGCTGGAGCGAGGCTGGCTCGGGAAGACGTGCGGCGGGTGAGTATGAGCGGGATGACCGCCGGGTGCGCGCGGAAGGTCCGCCACATGGCGGTGGCCACGGCACGCGTGTCGGCCAGCCAATCGTCGGTCGGCTTCGGTATCTGGACTCGGGCGGCGACGGCGTCGACCACGAGTTCCTCGAGGGCTTCGCGGCTGTCGACGTAGTTGTAGAGAGTCATGGCGCCGGTTTTCAGCGACGCCGCGAGGGAGCGCATGGTGAGCCCGGCCAAGCCATCCCGGTCGACGATCACCAGCGCGTGTTGCTGGATGTCCGTGAGGGTGAAACGGGCTCTCATGCTGGCTGCTCTCCCGGAGGGTACGGCGTACGTATCAGACGGTACTATACGTACGACGTACGTATGCCGGAGGAGATTCATGATCACTAGAACCTCGGAGCGCCCGCCATTCCGGGCCAGCCGGAAAACGGGAACGGGATGGCGTGACCTGGCTCAGCAGCAGGATGACGCCTTCGTCGCCTTCGCCCGCACTCTGACCGATGAAGAGTGGGAGCGGCCCAGCCTCTGTGCGGGCTGGACCAACAAGGTTGTGCTCGCCCACCTCGCGCTCGGTCTGCACCTGCCGCCATCACGGCTGCTGCTGGCAATGGGGCGGCGGCGCTGGTCGTTCGATGCCTCGAACGACCTCCTGAGTCGCGAGTACGCCAGCCAAAGCACCGCCCCGGAATTGATCGACGTGTTCGACCGCTTCCGGGCGCGTCCACGAGGTATCGGACGTCTACTGCCGGCACCGCTACTGCTCGGCGACCACGTCGTACACCACCTCGACATCGCATTCACGCTCGGCCGGTCCGGCGTCCTGGCGCCGCCGGTGGCCGACGCGGTCCTCACCGTCGAGACACGCGTGCCCAACCCGTTCATCCCCGCGGTCGCGCGGGCCAACGGCATCGCGTTCCGCACCACCGACACGAACTGGTCGCGTTCATCTGCCGGCGCCCCCGAAGTCGTCGGCACCGCCGAGAGCATCATCTCCGTTCTCGCCGGTCGACACCACGCCATCCCGAACCTGTCGGGCAGCGGCGTCGCCATCCTGGCGAACCGACTCTGAAGCGCGCGCGGCCCCACACCGTCGAACCCGCCGCGCCGCTCCGACCAGCCCTCGACAGCGGCGTGCTCGACATCACTTGACACGTACAACGTACGCGAGTCACGCTTACGTACGTTGTACGTATCAGACGTTGGAAGGTAGAGGATCCGAGTGCTCAGCATCGACAACGAACTTCTCGAAGCAGTCGGCGCGATCGCCGCCGCCGCCCCACCGACACCACCCGTCGTCGGTGACTGGAGGACTCGACGGGCCACCATCGATGCCGTCTATGGCGGGTTGGCGGCCGCCGTCACACCCGACAACAGTGTCGACGTCGTCGACTTCACAGTGCCGTCCGCGGACGGGCACACCCTTGCACTGAGTCCCGGGTGGCACGCGGCGCGATGGCCGACCGCGTCACCTTCCTGAAGAACCTGTGACGCGTCCACGTTCAAACCTGGACCGCGCCGCACCGTCGCACCCATCAAGCCCATCTGAGACCGCCCAGCAAGGAGTTTCCATGGAAACCAAGACTGCCCTCATCACCGGCTCGACGAGCGGAATCGGCCGCGCCACCGCACTCAAGCTCGCTCGCGCTGGTGTCCGTGTCATCGTCTCCGGGCGCAACGCCGAACGAGGACTGGAAGTGGTGGAGGAGATCCGCGCCGGGGGCGGAGAGGCCGACTTCGTCGCCGCCGATCTCCGCGACGCGCAATCCGCTGTAGCACTCGCGGCCAAGGCCACCCAGGCCGCCGAGTCGGCGGGCGGAAGCCTCGACATCCTGGTCAACAACGCGGCGATCGGGGCCGGTGGACCGACCGCGGGCACCGAGGAGTCGACCTTCGACGCGGTACTGGGCACCAACCTGAAGGCGCCGTTCTATCTGGTCGCGAACCTTGCACCCGCCATGGCGGCACGAGGCGGTGGGGCGATCGTCAACGTCTCCACCCTCGCCGCCGAAGTCGCCCTCCCGGGCCTGTCGGTCTACGGCGCCAGCAAAGCCGCCCTGGACCTGCTGACCAAGAGCTGGGCAGCCGAGTTCGGCCCGGCGGGAGTGCGCGTGAACTCCGTGCGCCCCGGCCCGACCCGCACTCCCGGATCCGCGGCCCTGGGCGAGGGCCTGGAACAGCTCGCGGCCCAGGCCCCGCTGGGTTTCGTCGCCGATCCGGAGGACATCGCCGCCGTCATCGCGTTCCTCGTCAGCGACGAGGCACGGTTCGTCACCGGCGTGATTCTGGACGCCGACGGTGGCCGCACCGCCGTCTGAGCGAGTCAGCCTGCGCCGGCCCGACCATGGGCTCCCCGGCCGCCCATTCCTCGGGGCGGCCGGGGAGGCCGTGCGCTCAGGCGCTGCGGAAGGTACGCCGGTACGCGTCCGGGGGCACGCCGACGGTGCGGTGGAAGTGCCGACGCAGCGTCGCGGCGGTGCCCATGCCGGCCGCCTCGGCGATGGCGTCGATGCTGTGGTCGGTCTGCTCCAGCAACTCCTGGGCGCGGCGGATCCGCTGCGTCGACAGCCACAGCAGTGGTGTGGTGCCGGTGGCCGAACGGAAGTGGCGGGCCAGGTTGCGTGAGCTCATGTTCGCCTGCCGGGCCAGGTCCTCGACGGTCAGCGGCCGGTCCAGGCGGGCCAGGGCCCAGGGAAACAGGGCGGCCAGCGGGTGGTCGTCACGGGCGGGCACCGGGGTGGTGACGTACTGGGCCTGACCACCGGCGCGGTGCGGTGGCACGACCAGGCGGCGGGCGACGGCGTTGGCGACGGTCGAGCCGTGGTCGCGGCGGATCAGGTGCAGGCAAAGGTCGATCGCGGCGGCCTTCCCGGCGGAGGCGAGCACGGTGCCGTTGTCGACGTAGAGCACGTCCGGGTCGACCCGTACCCGGGGATAGCGGGCGGCCAGCGCCTCGGCGTGCGCCCAGTGCGTGGTGGCCCGCAGCCCGTCGAGCACCCCGGCGGCGGCCAGCACGAACGCGCCGGTGCACAGTGAGACCATCCGGGCGCCCGCCCGGTGGGCCGCGCGGACCGCGTCGAGCAGGTCGGGGGGTACGTCAGCGTCGACGTCCTCGACCGACGGGATGATCACGGTGTCGGCGCGGGCGAGCCGGTCCAACCCGTCGTCGGGCGCCAGCAGGAAGCGGCCGATCCGGACCGGGGCGGGGCCGCAGATCGCCACGTCGTACCAGGGGTCGGCCAGGCCGGAGGGGTCGTGGGCGAAGACCTCGCAGGCAAGAGCCAGCTCGAAGTGCAGCATCCCGTCGGTGGCGGCGATCGCGACAAGGGCCATGTCCGAAACTGTACGGGGATTGGCGTTCCCGACACTGGTCGGTCGTCGGCAGCTGCGAAAGACTGGGCCCAGTCGATCTTCGAGGGGGCAACGATGGGCCACAGCGTGGCGGTGTTCGGGGCGTACGGGCACACCGGACGGTTCGTGATGGCGGAGCTGCGCGAGCGCGGGTTCGGTGCTCTGCCGGTGGGCCGCGACCCGCGCCGGCTGGCGGCGTTCGGGGCCGGCTACCGGGTGGCGTCGGTCGACGATCCGGCCTCGCTCGACGCGGCGCTGACCGGCGTGGACGCGGTCATCAACTGCGCCGGCCCGTTCGCGTCCACCGCCGCCGGTGTGATCGATGCCGCGCTGCGCGCCGGGATCCCGTACGTGGACGTGGCGGCCGAGATCGAGGCCAACCTCGACACGTTCACGCACTTCGCCGAACGCGCCCGGGCGGCCGGTGTCGCGGTGGTCCCGGCGATGGCCTTCTTCGGCGGGCTCGGTGACCTGCTCGCGACGACGGCGATGGGCGACTGGACGTCGGCCGACGAGGCGCACGTCGCGTACGGACTGAGCAGCTGGCACCCGACGGCCGGGACGGTCGCCGCAGGCGTCGTCTCCCGCGAGCGCCGCGCCGGCCGCCGGGTCCGCTACACCGGCGGCCGGTTGGAGTACCAGTCCGGCGGGGAGCTGCCGAGGGTGGACTGGGACTTCCCCGCGCCGTTGGGCCGGCGGACCGTCCTCGGGGAGTTCACCATGGCCGACGTCGTCACCATCCCCCGCCATCTGGCCATTCCCGAGGTTCGCACCTACATGACCGCCGACGCCGCCACCGACCTGGGCGCCGCGGCGGCGCCGGTCGCGGTCGACGGGCTGGGCCGGTCCGCGCAGACGTTCACTGTCGACGTCATAGTGCGTCGCGGCGACGTGCGCCGCCGTGTCGTGGCCAGTGGCCGGGACATCTACGCCGTCAGCGCGCCCCTGGCCGTGGAGGCGGTCGGGCGCGTCCTCGATGGTCGGACGAGGACCAGCGGCGTCGCCTCCGCCGGCGAGATGTTCGACGCGGCCGACTTCCTGCGCGCGCTGTCGCCGGCCATCCGCGTCGAACCGGTCAGTGACTGAGGTCGAGAATTCGGCCACAATTCGTTACGCGAAATCTGTAATCATCGAACCAGAACGGGGCGACGGGACTTAAAAGAAACTTAAGGCTGTACGAGCGAAAAATTGTCATCGGGGGCCGCCGCGCTGGCTGCCAGGGCACTTGGCGACCGGCCTCCTTAATTCTTTCCCCGCGAGTTGATGCAGGCTCCTGACGTGCACATACTCCTTCCGACAGAGCTTTATCGTCGACTCGAAGGAAACCACTGGTAATGCGGACTCCCCCCGCGCACGTCGCACCGCCGGATCGGGCACGAAAGCGTCGTCGCCTCACTCGCATCACGCTCGCCTCTGCGGTCGTCGCCGCATTGGCCGGTAGCGGCATCTACATCGCCGGCGCCCAGGCCGAAGAGGTCGCCGTGCCCGGCCGGGTGCAGGCAGAGGGCTTCGCGGCACAGTCCGGGGCACAGACCGAGGGCACCGGCGACGCCGACGGCGGCCGTAACGTTGGCTGGCTGGCCAGCGGCGACTGGCTGCGCTTCGACGGTGTGTCGGTAACGGGCGTCGACCTGACGGCCCGGGTCGCCTCGCACAACGCCGCCGGCGGCACTGTCGAGTTGCGCCTCGGCGCGCAGAACGGCCCACTGCTGGCCAGCTTCCCGATCACCCAGACCGGCGGTTGGCAGAAATGGACGACCGTCACCGCGAAGGCGCCCGCTGTGCCGGCCGGCGCGCAGACCGTCTTCGCGGTCATGAAGAGCACCTCGACGTCGGATTTCGTGAACCTGAACTGGTTCACGTTCGGCCCCGCGACGGGCACGTCGCCGAGCGCCTCGGCCACGCCGAGCACGTCGGCCACCCCCTCGGCCACGCCGAGTTCCACCGCGTCCGCGTCCGCGTCCCCGTCGACGTCCGTCCCGCCGAGCGCACCGGCCGGCGGCTGGGTGCCCGTCGACCAGGCCAAGTGGAGCAGGGAACTGGCCGCCTTCAACGCCATCAAGCCGAAGGCGGTGCCGCCGGGCACCACCCGGGTGCCGGAGTTCCACACCGACTGCGGCGTCGCGAATTCCGCCCCGGACGACCCGATCGTCCTGCCGAACCTCTCGGGCGCCTCGCACATGCACACCTTCTTCGGCCCGAAGATCGACGCCTTCACCACGACGGACAAGCTGTTCGCCGCGGCGAACACCTGCAACGCCCCCGGGGACAAGAGCGCCTACTGGACCCCGGAGCTGCGCAAGGACGGCAAGGCCGTGCCGATCAAGAGCATGCGCGTCTACTACGGCTCGCGGGTCAAGGACCCGTCGACGGTGAAGCCCTTCCCGCCGGGCCTGGTGGTGGTCGAAGGCGACGCCAAGCGGCAGGTCGACACTCCGAAGAACGCCGGCAGCAACCAGTTCTGGTGCGCGGGCAGCGCCGAGATCGGCCGCAGCGCCGACGGCAACTGGCCGAGGTGCGCCCCCGGCGGCAACCTGATCTTCCAGCTCGTGTTCAAGGACTGCTGGGACGGCAAGAACATCGACTCACCCGATCACAAGTCGCACATGGGCGACCCGGTGAACGGCGTCTGCACCGGCAAGTACCCGGTGGCCGTGCCGGATCTCTCCTTCATGGTCAACTACGAGTCGCTGGGCGGTGACGGCCTCAGCCTCTCCTCCGGCAAGCCGTCGTCGATGCACGGCGACTTCATGAACGCCTGGGAGCCGGAGCGTCTCGGCGACCTGGTGAAGTCCTGCCTCAACCAGAACGCCAAGTGCGGCGTCGACACGACCTTCGCCGGCGGCTGACCGCCGCCTCCGTATTGACGGACGGCCCCCACGCCTGAGCGTGGGGGCCGTCCGTCATCACACCCGACCTGCGACGGTCAGAGAACCATGCTGACCCCGTTGGCCTTGCACGCGGCGCTGACGTCCTTGCCGGCCTTCTCGAAGGCCGGGTTGTCGGCGGCGGTCGCCGGGTCCGCCGCGGCCGCAGCCTTGGCCGCCTCGGCGGCGAACGTCCGCAGGGCGTCGGCCAACTTGCCGTCGCCGGTCGAGGCGACAGTGGTCACCTTCTGCTCCAGCCCGGTCAGGATCTTCTTGAAGTCCGCCGCCGACGCGTCGCCAGTCGTGGCGACCTTCACCATCTCGGTCCTCATCTCGTCGCTGGCCTTCTTCACCGCCTCGCAGAGCTGCTTGTCGGTCGCCGCGCCCGCGGCGGGTGACGAGGCCGGAGCGGCGGCAGCGGAGGTGGCAACAGCGGACGGGGCTGCGGAGGTGGGAGGGGGCGTGGTGGATCCGGCGGTCGTCGCCTTATCGGCGTCGCCACAGGCGGCGAGGGCCGTCGAAACGGCAAGGATCAACATGGCGGAAGCAAGACGGGAAGATTTCACGGACGCGGACGATAGTCGAAGTCCGAACGATGATCAATTCGCTCGGCGTCCCGCCCACCCTCGGCGGCTCCACAGTGTTCGGTCACGGTGAAGCCACGTCGCGAAGCGCGAGGATGGAGGTCGCCGTCAGTGCGACGGCGCGGTCCTGATCGTGCGACAGGTCCGTAAGGCGCGTACGGCGGCGCTTCCCGGAATGTCCGCCAACGCCTCGGTCAGCCGTCGCCGTGCGGACGGTGCGACACCACTCTGCCCAAGGCAGGCGACGAGCCGGTTCGCAATCTGGTCTGCCACCGCGGGGATGGTGTCTTTTCGTCACGACGGTCCGTGTGACGGAAACACTTCACGGCAGCGGGTCACGCTCCGGAGGCTGGACACCATGAATGTGACCCGGCTCGACCGACCGGGCGACGGCCACCCACAGCCCTCGCCCGGGGACACCCTCTCCCGCATCACCGTCGTGGACGCACTGCGCGGAAGCGCGCTGCTGCTCATCCTGCTGGTGAACATCGCGTTCTTCAGCTCCGGCTACGACTTCCACCTGGTCGACGATCCGACGCGCGGCGCCGTCGACCTGCTGATCGCCGGCGCGGTGGAGCTGTTCTTCGCGATGAAGGCGTACCTGCTGTTCGCCTTTCTGTTCGGCTACAGCTTCACCCTGCAACTCGAATCCGCGGCTCGGCGCGGAGTGGAATTCCGCCCGGCGTTCCTGCGCCGGCTCTCCGGGTTGTTCGTTCTCGGCGTGCTGCACGCGGTGCTGCTGTTCCACGGCGACATCCTCACCACGTACGCGCTGCTCGGTCTCGTGCTGTTCGCGGTCCGGCGGATCGAGCCCCGCACCGCGCTGATCGCGGCGGCGTCCATCATCGGCGGCATCGCCATGGTGGTCGGGATCGCCGCGGTCCTCGGCGCCACAGTGGTTCCGGACGAGGCCGCCGCACTCGGCGCCGGTGCGCGTTCGACGCTGGCGCTGGGCGGCGGCCTCGGCGATGTCGTCCTGGAGCACCTGCGGTCGATGCCGGCGATGATCGGCGGTCTCGCCGTGCAGGGGCCCCTGGCGTTCGCGGCGTTCCTCGTCGGCCTCGCCGCCGGCAAGCACCGGCTGCTCGCCACCGTGCCCGCCCACCAGGACCTGCTACGCCGGTGCGAACGGGTGGGCTACCCGATCGGTCTGGCCGGTGCCGTCGTGTTCGCGGTCGGTGGTTCCACGGCGAACCTGACCGGACTGATGGTCAGCATCGTCACCGCGCCGTTCCTGGCCGCCGCCTACGCCGCGACCCTGCTGCGCCTGTTCACGCGGCGGCCGCGCCTCGCCGACGCGTTCGCCCCCGCTGGGCGGATGGCCCTGACCAACTACCTGGCCCAGTCGCTCGTGTGCGTGCTCGTCTTCACCGGCCTCGGGTGGGGCCTGGTCGGCCGCACCTCGTCGGCACAGACACTGCTGATCGCACTGGTGATCTTCGCGGTGCAGCTGGTGGTCAGCTCGTGGTGGCTGCGACGGTTCCGGTACGGCCCCGTCGAATGGGCACTGCGCGCCTGGACGCGCCGCCCCAACTAGGGTGCTGACATGGTCGATCGGCACCAGGTGATGAACTTCCGGGTTCGGGCCCAACAGCTCGACCGGGCCGAGGGCACACTCGCCGACACCGCCGTGCTGGACCTCGGGGTGCAGAACACCGGTCCGGACGGCGGGCGGTGGGCGCTGGCGATACGCGGGGTCGACGTGACCGCGTTGTCCGACGCGGATCTGGTCCTGCTGTGGACGGTGCGGGGTGCTCCCCACCTCTACCGCCGGGCCGACGTTGCGAAGGTGGCGGCGGCCGTCGAACCCCACTCCTCGGCCGACGCGGGCAAGCGCATCTACGACGCCGCGAAACCGTTGAAGGCCGCCGGCATCGACACCCTCGCGGCCCTGGACGAGATCGCCGAGCGGATGCGGGCCATCGTCAGCACGCCGACGGTCAAGGGGGACGTCTCCGGCCGCCTGGCCACCATGCTGCCCGAGCCCTACCTGCGGTTCTGCCGCCCGTGCGACGCCACGCACCTCTACGAGATGCCGTTCCGGCTCGCCGCCCTGCGGGCCGGACTGGAGTTGCAGCTCGACACCTCACCCCCGGTCCTGCGGCGCATCACCGGGTTCAGGAAGGCAGCCGCTGCGGGTGACCGCTTCGACCTCATCCGCGCCTATCTTCGCCTGCTCGGTCCGGCCACCCCGAAACAGGTCGCCGACTACCTCGACACCCCGGTGAAGGACGTGAAGGCGCACTGGCCCGACGATGTGGTCGAGGTGACTGTCGACCGCGAGGTGCGCTCACTGCTGGCCGCCGACGAGGCGGCGCTGGAGTCGGCCGACAGCACCGTCACCCGACTGCTCGGCCCGTTCGACCTGTTCCTCCAGGCCAAGGACCGGGCAACGCTGGTGCCGGACGCCGCCCGCGCCAAGGAGCTGTGGCCGGTGTTGGGTCGCCCCGGCGCCGTCCTGGTCGACGGCGAGTTGGTCGGCACCTGGCGGCCCCGCAAGTCCGGCAGGACGTTCACCGTCGCCGTGAGGCCGTGGCGCCGGTTGTCGGACGCCACCCGTGAAGCCATCACCGCGCAGGCCGAACACCTCGCCGCGTACCGCTCCGTCTCCCTCAGCGGCGTCGACTTCGGCAGCTAGTCTTCGACGACACTCACTCCACCGCCCAGGCGACGGCGGGCGGGCGCACCCGAGCGCAGATCGGCCCACCGGTGGCATCGGTCAACCCGACCCGGCCGACCAGCGTCCCGTTGCCCTCGTGGGCGGCGCGCAGCAGCTCGGTCGGCACGTCGGTGAACATCAACTTCGCCCGTCGGAACATCGCGAAGCCGTCCTGGGTCACCGCGCCCCAGCTCAGATAGATAAACCGAGCCCCGGGGCGGCCGTGCACCCAGGGGCCACCGACGTCGAGCGCACCGTCGATCTCGCGGCTGGACACCTCGAAGGACCAGGTGGCGCTGGCCGCGTCGGCCGGCACCTGATCGACGACCTCGGCCTTGCGCTGAACGCCGACGTGCACGTTGCCCAACCGCAGCGCGTCGGCCTCCGCACCGGGACGCTGACCTGGGAGATCGCTGCCGTCGATCCTGATCCGCATGGCACCGACTCTAGTTACACGGCCGTTTGTCCGGCGGTGTCGTCCTCGCCGTACTCGCCGCGGATGGGCAGGTAGTAGGCGGGCAGGAACCCGGCGATGATGGCGACTCCGGCGATCGGCACGAACGCGCCGACGAGGATGCCGGAGCCGATCCAGACCAGCGCGAGCGCGAAGCGGCGACCGATGGCCCGCGCCCCGAACGGACCGAGGCCGGGGTCCAGCAGGTTGGCCCGCCGCAGGTGCGCCCACACGATGTTGAAGAGAGCCGCAGCCGTCCACAGTGTGCCGCCGTAGACGACGACCGACGCGCGTAGCCCCTGCTCCGCGCGCAACGCCTCGGCAAGCAGTGACGTGGAGAACGGCAGGAACGCGATGACCATCAGGAGCAACGTGTTGAGGAACAGGACCCCTCGGTCGACGTGCCGGACGCGATCGAACATGACGTGGTGATTCACCCACACCTGCCCGATGAGCAGGAAGCTCAACGTGTACGCCAGGTACGACGGCCACAGCGCACCGAGCCCCTGGACGAGGCGCCCGAAGTCGTGGGGCGGTTGGATCTCCAGCACGAGGAGCGTCACGGCGATCGCGAAGACACCGTCGCTGAAGGCCAGCAACCGGCCCGGGCTACGGGTAAGCCGTGAAGTTTCCCTTTTGGGAGGCACATCCGTAATTATGCTATACGTCAGCTTTCATGTCTGGGCAGTGATCGGGGCCGTTCTGCGCAGGTAGGTCTCGGCCAACTGGCGAAGGCGCGTCCGGTCGAAGCTGTCCCCGTGGCCGGGATGGAATCGGCGGGTGCCAGGAGACGTCAAATGATCGCGAAGAGACGGTCAGCGGGGTCCACGACCGCAGCCAGCACCGCGCCCGGCACGAGCGCCGGATCGTCCGCGCGGATCGTGTCCGCCTCGAACGGCGTGAACCCCGGCCCGCTGATCCACAGACGGAGTTCCAGCCCGGGATTCTCGCCGTCCAGGTGGTTCGCCACCTGGAGAACCTCTGCCGTCGCGGCGACACCGGCCGCGGCCAACCGACGCGTGTCGCGACGGGATCGGGCGACCACCCGCCAACCGAAGACGCCGAACCCGACACCGATGGCTGTCGCCAGGACGCCACCGACCAGCAGACCCCAGAAGTCGCTGGACGATCGCGGTGGGTTCAGCGTCACGGCGGCGACGAGCAGGACCGGTCCGGGTAGGCAGATGGCCAGGAAGACGAATCGGCTCAGCAGCGCGCCGATCGGGCCGACACGCGCTTCCGCTTCGCGAGGGGCACTCGTCACCCTCGCACCGTAGTGCAGCGGCCGGCTGGTTCACTCCACCGTCCGGGCGGGGCCGGGGAGGGTGAATCCGTCCGTGCCGGAACGCGGGAACGCCCGATCTGCCGATCTGAACGAGTACGCCGTGAAAGACTCGCCCGGCTGACGGAAGGGGCGGGAATGCATCCAACCTGGCTCGTAGCGCTCTCGTGGACTTCGCTCGCACTCGGCGTCGTCAGCATCGCGGTCGTGCTGGCCGACACCTATCTCCGCGGGCACCGGCAGCCGGTCCGGGTCATGGAGATCGTCTGGCTGGTGACAGTCCTCTACATCGGCCCGGCCGGCGTCCGCCTCTACTGGAACTGGGGCAGGCCCGAGGCGTTCTCTCGACGGCGGCACGAGGGTCAACCACGACGGCCCCGCCGGGGCATCGTCGTCACTCACGTGTCCCGCTGCGGCGCGCACTGCACTCTCGGGTTCATCGTCGCCGAGGTCGCCCTGTACGCAGTGAGATTCGACCCGGCCGAGGACCCGCTGTGGGTCGGCTACGCCGGCGACTACCTGATGGCGGTGACGATCGCCGTGCTCTTCCGGTACTTCGCCGGGCCGGGTCGCAGCCTCGGAAAGATCCGGCACGCACTGTCGAACGTCGGCAGGATCGAGCTGCGGACGATCACCACGTTCGAGGTGGCGCTGTTCGTGTGGCTGGCGCTCGCACATCGGGTGATCTTTACGGAGCCACACCTGCGACCCGACAGCCCCACGTTCTGGTTCGCCGGTCAGCTCGGGCTGATAGCTGGCTTCATCGCGGCCTGGCCGACCGCCTCCTGGCAGCTCGGCAGAGGGCTGAGAATCGAGCCGCGCCGACTGCCCGACGACTGAACGGGCCCGGCCGCCCTCGAAGAACAACAAGCGGCAACGAGATCCCTCTCCCTGCCACTTCTAACGTATACCGCACCCGGGGGCTTGCGGCAAGGCCCCGGTCGTGGCGCAGAATCGGCGGCCGGACCAGCACGAACGAGGCAACGGGGGCACGACGTGGGTGTGTTGTCGATGGACGGGGGCCGCGACGACCGGGCACCGCTGTTGGATCTTCGAGAGGTCGACGAGACGCAGGTGTCAATTGTCGGTGGCAAGGCCGCGCACCTGGGCGCGCTGTCCCGGATCGACGGCATTCGGGTGCCGGCGGGGTTCTGCGTGACGACGGCCGCCTTCCGGCGGATCATGGCGCAGACGCCGTCGATCGACGACCGACTCGATGAGCTGTCGCGCCTGAGCCCGGACGACCGGGAGGCGATTGGCCCGCTCAGCGCGGAGATCCGCCGCAGCGTCGAGGAGACCGCGATCCCGGGCGACCTGGCCGCCGCGATCACCGGCGCGCTCGCCCGGTTCGGCGAGCAGGCCGCCTACGCCGTGCGGTCCAGCGCGACGGCGGAGGACACGCCCACCGCGTCCTTCGCCGGGCAGCAGGACACCTACCTGAACGTGGTGGGGCCGGAGGCGATCCTGCGGCACGTCGGCCGGTGCTGGGCGTCGCTGTTCACCGAGCGGGCCGTCATCTACCGCCTGCGCAACGGCATCGACCACCGCACGGTTCAGATGGCTGTCGTCGTACAGCAGATGGTTTTTCCGGATGCCTCCGGCATCCTGTTCACCGCGGACCCGGTGACGGGCAACCGGAAGGTCGCGACAGTGGACGCCAGCTTCGGCCTCGGTGAGGCCCTGGTGTCCGGCCTGGTGAACCCGGACGTCTTCACGGTGCGCGACGGCGAGGTCGTCGCCGGCACTGTCGCCGCGAAGCAGCGTGCCGTCGCCGCGCTGCCCGGCGGCGGCACTCGGGAGGTGGAGATCGACACGCAGCGGCAGGAGCAGCCGGCGCTGACGCGGGCTCAGGTGGTGCGACTCGTGCGGCTCGGTCGACGGATCGAGGCGCACTTCGGCCGTCCGCAGGACATCGAGTGGTGCCTGGTCGGCGACGACTTCCAGATCGTGCAGAGCCGACCGATCACCACGTTGTTTCCCATCCCGGTGGCCGATGACCAGGAGAACCACGTGTACCTCTCGGTCGGTCACCAGCAGATGATGACCGACGCCATGCGACCGCTGGGGCTCTCCATGTGGCAGCTGACGGCCATGGCCCCGATGCTGGCGGCCGGCGGGAGGTTGTTCGTCGACGCCACCCGACTGCTGGCCTCCCCCGCCAGCCGCGCCGGCTTCCTCACTATGGCGGGGCGCGACGATCCGCTGATGAAGGACGCGCTGGAAACCCTGATCGACCGCCGGGACTTCATCCCGACGCTTCCGGACCAGGGCGGTCCGGGTAAGCCGACGACCGGCGGCGCGTCCACGTCGATCGAGACCGACCCGGCCGTCGTCACCGAACTGGTCGAACGCAGCGAGGCGTCCATCGCCGCCCTGCGGCGCGACATCGCGACGGTGACCGGTACGGCGCTGTTCGACTTCCTGCTGGAAGCCTTCCAGGAGCACAAGCGGGTCCTCGGTGATCCGCTGAACATGCAGGCGATCATGGCCGGCATGGAGGCCACCTGGTGGCTCAACGACCGGCTGCACGAGTGGCTGGGCGAGAAGAACGCCGCGGACACTCTCACGCTCTCCGCGCCCGGCAACATCACGTCGGAGATGGGGCTGGCGCTGCTCGACGTCGCCGACGTGATCCGTCCCTGTCCGGAGGTGGTGGCGTTCCTCCAGGACGTCGCGCACGACGACTTCCTCGACGAGCTGCCGAAGGTCGCGGGCGGGGCCGAGGCGCGCGTCGCCATCGAGGCGTACCTCGACCGGTACGGCATGCGCTGCGTCGGCGAGATCGACATCACCAGGCCGCGGTGGCGCGAACGCCCCAGCACGCTGGTGCCCGTGCTGCTGGACAACATCAAGCTCTTCGAGCCGGGGGCGGCCCGGCGGCGCTTCGAACAGGGCCGACAGCAGGCGCAGCGGCAGGCGCAGGAGGTGTTGACGCGCCTGCGGGCGCTGCCGGACGGGCAGCAGAAGGCCGACGAGACCGCGCGGATGATCGACCAGGTGCGGGCCTTCATCGGCTATCGGGAGTACCCGAAGTACGACATCGTCAGCCGCTACTTCACCTACAAGCAGGCCCTGCTCGCGGAGGCCGAACGCCTGGTGCGCGCCGGGGTGCTCACCGAGGCCGAAGACGTCTTCTACCTCACGTTCCACGAGTTCCACGAGGTCGCGCGCACGCACCGGGTGGACGACGAGCTGATCCGGCAGCGCCGGGACGCGTTCCGGTCGTACCAGACGCTCACCCCGCCCCGGGTGCTCACCTCCGACGGCGAGGCGATCACCGGGGCGTACCGACGCGACGACGTGCCGGCCGGTGCCCTGGCCGGTGTGCCGGTGTCCTCCGGGACTGTCGAAGGACGCGCCCGCGTCATCCTGGACATGGCGCAGGCCGACCTCGAAGCGGGTGACATCCTCGTCACGGCCCACACGGACCCGAGCTGGACGCCCCTGTTCGTCGGCATCGCCGGGCTGGTGACGGAGGTCGGCGGGTTGATGACGCACGGCGCGGTGATCGCGAGGGAGTATGGCCTGCCGGCTGTCGTCAGCGTGCTCGACGCCACCCGGCTGATTCGCGACGGGCAGCGGATCCGCGTGCACGGCAGCGACGGGTACGTCGAGATCCTGCCCTGACCGACGGGCTTCAGGAGGGCCGATGATGGCGGTTTCGGTCCGACGGCTGCCGGCGCGGCGCTGGTCCGCGCCGGGGTGCCGGCGGGTTGGGTGGTCGGGGACAAGACCGGGACCGGCGGGTACGGCACCCGCAACGACATCGCGGTGATCTGGCCGCCCGACCGGGCCCCGATCGTGCTCGCCGTGCTGTCCAGCCGCGAGACGAAGGACGTCACCCCCGACGACGCCCTCATCGCCCAGGCCACCCGGGTGGTCGTCGCCACCTGTGAGCACCTAGGCGGGGTGGTATTTCACCAGGACGACTCCGGAGGCGAAGGGTTCGGCGGACACCAGCTCCAGTCGTGCCGGCGGCTGACCACCGTCGAACAGCGCCCTGCCTCGACGAAGGAACACGGGGTGCACCAAGAGGTGCAGCTCGTCGATGAGCCGGAGATCGGCGAGGGATCGGATCACTGTGAGACTGCCGTAGACCACGATGTCGCCACCGGGCTCACGCTTGATGTCGGTGATCCCGTCGGCGTCGAGGCGAGAGAGTCGCCGGGTGTTCGCCCAGGTGGCGGTGTTTCCCGAGGCGGAAACGACGATCTTCTCCAACGTGTCGAGGCGTTGGGCGTACCCCCGCACGACGTCCGGCTGGTCGGGGTTCTGCGCGGTCGACGGCCAGTGGCCGGCGAAGTCGGCGTGCGTGATCCGGCCCAGCATCAGGCTGCCGGCGTTGTCCACCAGGGCCCGCTCGTATTTTTGCAGGTGGTCGTCGACCAGCAGCCAGTCCATCTCGTCGTCGGGGCCGGCGACGAACCCGTCCACCGTGATCCACATCGACACGACAATCTTGCGCAAGTCGTCCTCGCCCTCATGGTGTGGTGAGCCCCGGGGTCCAGCTTCACGTCACTTCGGCAGGCTCACGTGAGCCACGCTAGGGGTCCAACTCCTAAAGAACAAGTGATACTCCTAAATGAGGATCCAGGTAGGGTGGACGCCATGAGCGGCATGCGCAGTTACGGAGATCCGTGCGGTGTCGCGCGTGGACTGGACATCATCGGGGAACGATGGGCGCTGCTGGTGGTACGCGACCTTCTGCTCGGCCCCCGGCGGTTCAACGACCTGCTCGGCGGCCTACCCGGGGTGAGCCCCAACGTGCTGAGCCAGCGACTGCGCCAGTTGACCGAGCACGGCGTGGTGCGGCGGCGGGACCTGGGCCCGCCGACGCGGGTCCACCTTTACGAGTTGACCGAATGGGGCCGCGACCTGGAGCCGGTCCTCCTTCAGTTCGGACGCTGGGGAAGCCAGTCCCCCCAACTTCCCGACGGCCCCCTCGGCGTCGACTCCCTGCTGCTCAGCATCAAGGCCGCGTTCGACCCGGCGCGCGCGCCGGCACTCGCCGGCAGCTACGCGTTCCACATCGACTCCGACACGTACCTCGCCGACGTCGCCGGCGAGGCGGTGCAGCTCCGGCGCGGCACGGCGTCCGACCCCGATGCGGCGCTCACCACCGACATCGACACCCTTCGGGCAGTCTGCGGGCAGGAGATCACCATGGCGGCGGCGACGGAGTCGGGCGCCCTGCGGTTGAGCGGCGACGAGGAGGCCAGGCGGCGCCTCACCGACCTGCTCCTGGCCCCGTTCACACCCGCACCCCAGCCCGCCACGCCCTGACTCCCACCCGCCCAGCCCGCCACGCCTCGGCGCCCAACCGCCCCGGCCGAGTCGATCATGGAGTTGTGATGGGCCACAAAAGCCGCGGTCCCGCCCTTGGCACGGTCACGCCGTGACGGTTGCCCTGCCCACCGGGAACCGCACGCCGGTGAGGCCCTCCGAGACGGCCCAGAGGCGTTGCTGCACGCTCACGTCGTACGAGTCGGGGCTGGAAGTGACAAGCCTCGGGTAGCCGCGCGCCTCGGCCAGGCCGTCGGGGCCGTAGTACTGCCCGCCGAGGACGGACGGGTCGGTGGCGGCCCGCAGGGTGGGCAGCGCGCCCGCCGTCGCGGGCTGGGTGATCACCGGGGCGATCCAGGTGAGCGGTCGGCGGACGACCGCCGGGACGTTGCGGGGCAGTTCGGTGTTGGAGATGCCGGGGTGTGCGGCCACCGCGACGGTGGTGCCGTGCGCGGCGAGCCGGCGCTGCAGCTCGTAGGTGAACATCAGGTTGGCGAGCTTCGACTGGCCGTAGGCGGCGACCCGTCCGTAGGAACGGTCCCACTGCAGGTCGTCGAAGTGGATGGCGCCGCGGATGCGGTGGCCGTTGCTGCTGACAATGACCACCCGGGAGCCGGGCACGGGCAGCAGCAGGTCGAGCAGCAGGCCGGTGAGCGCGAAGTGGCCCAGGTGGTTGGTGCCGAACTGCAGCTCGAAGCCGTCGCGGGTGGTCTGCCTCGGGGTGTACATCACGCCGGCGTTGTTGATCAGCAGGTCGATCCGTGGGTGGGTGGCGCGCAGGCCGACCGCGGCGGCGCGCACCGATTCCAACGAGGCCAGGTCCAGTTCCCGTACGGAGACGTCGCCGTTGATCCGGGCGGCGGCCAGCCTGCCCTTCTCCGTGTCGCGCACGGCCAGCACTACCGATGCCCCGCGCTCGGCGAGTCGCCGTGCCGTCTCGAAGCCCAGCCCGGTGTTGGCACCGGTGACCACTGCGACGCGGCCGTCCTGGCGCGGAATCTGCTGCTCGGTCCACTTCATGTCAGGCTCCTTATGTACCGCCGGTAACTTATGCCAGAACGGTAAGGTACCGCCGGTACGCTGTCAAGGGACCGCCGGTACCTAAGCTAGGGTTGGCGTCATGACGTTCCAGCGGGCACGCAGCGAGGAGCAGCGTGAGGTCCGGCGCCGGGCCATCCTGGAGACGACCTCGGCGATGCTCGACGAGATGCCGGTGGCCGAGGTGACCCTGAACGAGCTGAGCCGGCGGGTCGGCCTGGCAAAGACGGCGGTGCTGCGCTATTTCGAGTCCCGCGAGGCGATCCTGCTCGACCTGCTGGACGACCGGACGACGACCTGGCTGGCCGAGCTGGAACAGGAGCTGGCCCACGGTGTCGACCTGAGCGGGCCGGCGATGGAACGGGCGGAGCAGGTGGCGGACGTGCTCAGCCGGTCGCTCGCCGCCCAGACGGTGCTCTGTGATCTCTTCGGCGCGCAGGGCGGCGTGCTCGAGCACAACGTCTCGGTCGAGGTGGCCCGCCGGCACAAGCGGGCCGCACTGGGCAAGCTCGCGGTGATGGCCGACCTCGTCCGGCGGCACCTGCCCGAGGTCGGCGACAACGCCGAACTGTTCTGCCTGAACACCTTGATCATGGGTGGCGCACTGTCCGCCTACACCTCGCCGCCGCCGAGCCTGCTCGCCGTCTACGAGTCCGAGCCGGCGCTCGCGGTCCACCATGTCGACCTACGCACAGCCCTGCGGCTCGCGATCGTCACATCGCTCGTGGGCATACTGCCGCGCTCCTAGCCTTTCGAGCCAGGCAGGCGCAGCGGCTGCCGGGATGCGGCCACACCGACAGCTCGGGTGGTGCACATCGAGCATGATCGTCACGCCTTGCCCGGCCTCGATTCCGGACGCGGCTGCGTGCCGAACGGCGACACCGTGTCAGGCCGTTGTCATTCCTCGGGTGGCCAGCTCGCTGAGCGACGCGACGCCGTTGTCGCCGAGCGCCGCCCGAGCCGCTGCGGGCTTGCCCAGCTCGAACACCTCGACGAGGAGCGTCGGCGATCCGGACCGGCGGCGGATCCCGTCGACCTCCTGCCGGTCAGGGTTGAACGGCAACGTCGGCCACTGGTTGGCGGTCACCTGCCAGTCGGACGAGACGGCCGCGACCAGGCCGTCCAGCAGGGTCGCGTAATCCTGCGGGCTGATCGCCCGACCCAACCCGTACCGTTCGCGCAGAGCGAGAATCTCGGGCGTGGGCTTCTTGGAGGAGTAGCTGTCGTTGATTCCGAGCCACCAGTGGGCGAAGTAGGTGCCCTGGTAGCCCTGGGCAAGGTAGCGCGACCCGTCGTGGTGCACCTCGATGATGAAGTTGTGCACCTGCGGGAACTGGCAGTCGAGCAGCAGGACGGTAGCGGTGCTGACCGGCTTGACGAACAGCGCCTTCTTGAGCGCCTCACCGCCGCCAGTCCCGTAGGTCTCGCTCGACACGCGGGCCAGCTTTCCGCCTGCGGCGTGCAACTTCTCGCGAATCTGGAACGCCGCCATCCCGCAGTTCGCCCACCTGCGGCTCTCGTCGCGCAACGCGATCTGCGGGTCGCCGGTCCTGCCCGTACTGCCCACCGCCGCCTTGAGCTTGACCAACTCGTCGTCGTCGACGGCCTGGTCACGACGCCGCTGGCTGTTGTCGGTGGTGAGCGCGGCCTCGCGCTGCGCGTAACTGGTCGCGGCGGTGATGGCTTCGGCCCACGTACCGAAGCTCTGGCCTGGCTTCAGCGCGCTCTCCGACCAGTTCACCAGGGCACCGACCACCTCTCCCCGACGGTCGGTGGGCAGGAGCGGTTCGATCCTGGTCAGGATGTCGCCGCACGCCTTCTCGTCGGTTTCCAGGTTGGGGATCTGACCGTTCGGTGGGTAGGCGTCCTTCTCCTCCGCGATGATCAGCATCCGAGCCCCTCCATTGTCCTCTGTGTACCGGTCGCCCTCATGGCGAACCGGCTTCCAGATTGGACCCTGCGTGAGCGGGCGGACACCCAACGTCGGACTTCCGTCGGATCGCGGTTTCACCGCTCGCCACAGGCATGCATCACGCCCAGCAGGCGTGGACGGGGCTGTTGGCGGCCGAAGATCCGGGATAGCCGAACCCTTCCGCGACTCCTCTCCGTCCTGCTGGCCGTCGTGCTCGCCACCGGCCTGTCCCCGCTCGGCGCCGGGCCGGCGGCGGCCGGGCAGACCGGCCTGCGAGCCGCCGATCCCAGCGTGATCCGCGTCGGCGGCACCTACATCTCCGTCCAGTCGGTCAACGGCGGGATCGCCGTTCGGCAGGCGGCCTCTCCCGACGCGCTGGCCGCCGCACCCGCGCGGCAGGTCTGGACGGACAGCCGCAACCTCGGTGAGGTCTGGGCCCCGGAGATCGTCACCGATGGCGGCCGCTACTACATCTACTTCTCGGCCGGGCGCGGCACCGCCCACCGCATGTACGCGATCCACTCGGCGTCACCGGCCAGCGGCTACACGACCGAGCGGCAGCTCGCGCTGCCCGACGGCAGGTGGGCCATCGACGGCAGCCTGTTCACCTTCAACGGGCAGCGGTGGTTCGTCTGGTCGGGCTGGGCCGGGGACACCAACGTCGAGCAGAACATCTACCTCAGCCGGATGAGCGACCCGCTCACCCCGACCGGTGGCCGGCACGTCATCTCCCAGCCCCGCGAGAGCTGGGAGCGCGTGGTCGGCAACCCGTTCATCAACGAGTCCCCCGAGGCGATCAGGGACCCCAACGGGCAGCTCCACATCGTCTACTCCGCCAACGGCAGTTGGAGCGACCAGTACTGCCTCGCCGACCTGCGGCTGCGCGCCGGCGGCGACCCGACGTACGTGTGGGACTGGTACAAGTCGAACGGCTGCCTGTTCGGCTCGAACCGGGCCACCATGATGGCCGGCTGGGATCCGACCCTGCACGTGAACGGGCCTGGCCACCACAGCTTCGTGCTGCTCAACGGTGACATCGCCACCAGCCCACCCGCCGGGCCGAGGTTCCCACTGATGTACCACGGGGTGCCCAAGGGCACCGCGTACTCCTGGGCGAACCGCTACTGGTACACCGGCACCTTCTGCTGGTGGGGCAACACCACCTACCGCCGCGCCAACGTGCCCGGCCCGACGGCCGACACCGGGTTCAGCATCAAGTTCTTCGAGTGATCCGGACGTGCATCCTGTCCCTACGTCAGTGACGTCGGCCTGTCCAAAAGCCGGGACACCGCGACGTCCGTAAAGGGCGAGTGGATGGATCGTGGGCGGCGCGCGTGTCAGCTGGGCGGCGGCGGACACTCCAGGACGGCGATCGAGTTCCCCGCGAACAGCCCCAGGTGCGGGTGCCCGGAGAAGATCTGGACCGCCTCGTCGTGCGAGCCCGCTTCCACGACGGCGTAGGCGATCAGGGCGTCGGTGAAGTCCTCGACACCTCGCGCCGTGACCCGCTTCTTGGCGTGCAAGGGAGCGCCGGGGTCGACGATGGCGTTCGCGTTGGCCTGCGCCCATGACGCCCACGCGTTCATGAACTCGGTCTGCTGCTGCTCGGTGAGGTCGGCCTTGTCGGCCTCGTCAGCCGCGCCGTTGAAGAGCGCCAAAAACCTGCCCATCCCGGCATCTTAGTGGCGGCCCGCGCAGGCAGCCGGGTCGCAATCACGACCCCGCTGGGCGCCCGGCGAGCAGCACCCTTCGACCGCAGCGTGACCTTAAGAAAATTAAGGTCAACTTCTTGGAACTTGAGGATTCTTAAGGTACAACTTTAGGTATGACAGAACAGGCGATGGACTGGCAGGACCTGACCAGCCTGACGCGGGGGCAGCCGTTCGTCGTCGAGCGGGTGCGCCTGGCGAGCAACGGCGTCGCGATCGAGGGCGCGTTCGAGCCACCGCAACTGGCTCAGCTCAACGTCGATGATCAGGTCTTCGTCACGGCGTTCGTGCGCTGCCACGGTTCGATCAAGGAGATGGAACGCATCTTCGGGGTGAGCTACCCGACGATCAAGTCACGACTCAACCGGATCACACAGATGCTCGACTTCGTCGAGACCGACCCGGCGCCCTCGCGAGCCGACATCATCGACCGGTTGCGCCGCGGTGAGATCACCGCGCAGGAGGCGCTGGCCGAGCTGGAGGGCCGGACGTGATGCCGCAGTTGGTGACCGTCAAGGTAAACCGCCCGGACCGCCGGCCCGTCCGCGTCTGGGTTCCGGTGCTCCCCGTGGCGCTCGTGCTCTTCCCGGTCGTGGTCCTGGTCGTGTTGGCGGCGATCGTGGCCTGCGTCGTGTTCCGCATCGGTGTGGTGCGGGCACTCGGCGCCGCTTGGCGTGTCATCTCGGCGCTGCCCGGCGCCCGCTTCGACATCGAGCAGGGCCGCACGGCCGTGTTCGTGGCTATCCGATAGGAGAGGTTCGAATGACCGAACAACGCAAGGACATCCTCGACATGCTGGCCGCCGGCAAGATCACCGCCGAGGAGGCGGAGCAGCTCATCGCCGCACTCGAACGGGACCAGGCACCGGCGACGGTGAGTCACGACGCCCGACCGAAGGGCAAGGTGAAGTACCTGCGGGTGGTGGTGGACGCCACCGACAACGGCGAGCCGTCGCGGGTCAACGTGCGGGTGCCACTGCAACTGCTGCGCGCTGGTGTACGGCTGGCGGCGCTGATCCCGCCGCAGGCCCTGGTCAAGGCCAACGCCTCACTCAGCGAGTCGGGTGTGCCGATCGACCTGACGCAGCTCAAGCCCGAGCAGTTGGAGGCGCTCGTGGAGCACCTCGACGAGGTGACAGTGGAGGTGGATTCACCCGATGCCACAGTGCGGGTCTTCTGCGAGTAGGCGCCGTCCGATGGGACGGCCCCTCGAGAGGGTGCTGGAACACCCTCCCGAGGCTGCGCCCGCCGCAGCAGAGCACAGGTGAACTGCCAACCCGAAGTTTAGCCACTCACCAGCGAACCAGCGGAGGGACCACTCGGACGGGTGGTCCCTCCGCTGGCGCGGCACAGGTCAGCTGGGACAGCCGACGACAGGGCAGCGCGTGTTGCGGCCACCTGGGTGGCTCGCCCGCTCCCGCTCGTTCAGCCCTTGGCCTGGCTGCGGCGGACTCGCCGACGGGGCTTGTCGTCGCCGCCGGCAAGCCGGGTGAAGGTGAGCATGTTCGCCAGCGCCACGGCGATGATCGCGACGCCGACCTGAATCGCGAGCACCACCCAGTCCCAGCGCAGCACCCACACCTTCACGCCGGCTCCGTCGTCGATATCAAGCGCCCGAGCAACCACTGTGCCCAGCACCGCCGAGCCGACGCCGATGACGAAAGTGGCGAAGAAGCCGATCCGCTGCCTCCCCGGCAGGATGAGTCGGCCGAGCAGGCCGACGAGGGCACCGATGAGCACCGCGCCGAGATAACCAGTTACCAGCATTGCCGAGTCTCCCCTCCAGCAGTGCCCAGGTACATGCCCGATTCTCACGTTCCCGGAAACCCGATACTCAGCTGGTAACCGCCGAGTAGGAGGCCGTCGCGCCGCCGATGTTAGGTTCGCTGGCATGACTGGGCAGATCACGGCCGCGCAGTTCCACGCGGCCGACGGTGTCGAGGACTGGCGCTGCCTCTACCATCTGGTCTCGGCCTACTTCCCGACCGGCTCGCTGTCAAAGGGCATCGCGCTCGTCGATGAGATTGGCCGGCTCGCCGACGAGTCCCAGCAGCAAACCCTCATCGTCGACTTGCGCGGCACCGGCGTCACGGTGAGCCTGACTCGGCGCGACATCGCGTTGGCCCGGCGCATCTCGGCCGCCGCCAAGGAGCTGGGCCTCTCCGCCGACCCGACCGCCGTACAACTCATCAACGTCACCCTTGACGCACTCGCCGGGGCGGACGTGCTGCCGTTCTGGCAGGCGCTGCTCGGCTATCGGCAGATTGGCGACGACTACCTGTTCGACCCGTCGCGCCGCGGCCCGGGCTTCGGTTTGCAACCGTCGGACGAGGCGCGCCCACAGCGCAACCGCATGCACCTCGACATAGCTGTCCCGCACGATCAGGCAGAGGCTCGCATCGCCGCCGCCCTGGCCGCCGGCGGCAACCTGGTCTCCGACGCGCACGCACCGATGTGGTGGGTCCTGGCCGACGCCGAGGGCAACGAGGCGTGCGTCGCCACCTGGGTCGGCCGCGCATAGCAGGACGGCGAGCTTTCACCTCGTGAGCCCGACCAGCGTGGCGAGTCGCGCCACGCCGGCCGGCGCCGGCTGCGCGCGGGGCGACATCGGCGATCACGGTACGCGCCAACGCCCGCCCATTGACCACCCCCTGCGCGGGCGCACCTGGGCGCCCCTCACCAGACCCGGGCGGCCCCTCAGCGGCAAGCCGGAAAACGCCGGACAGGGTCGAGATTCGAGCTGGTTCGAATGTCTCGGCTGCGCCGCTATCCCCGGGGTTGACTGACGCCGTCCACACCGGTGCCACCAGCACGATCACTCAGCTCCGGCGGAAAGATCCCCCAGCTAAGGAGACTCATGAAGCGACAAATCCTGGCGTTCTTCGGTGCGTTGGCGCTGGCGGCCGGCGGGCTCCTGGCCGTGGCCAGCCCGGCCCAGGCGGCGACGTCGCGCAACGGCGTGTGCGAGAGCGGCGAACTGTGCATGTGGCAGCACCCCGACCTACGCGGCGGTCGCTACGACACCCTCTCGACCACTGCGGACTTCAAGCAATGGTCGTTCGTGGCTGCCTGCACCTCGGACTGCCTGCTGCACGACAACGTCAGCTCACTGCGCAACTACGACACGCAGAATGCCGTCCGCCTCTTCGAGCACGAGAACTACCGGGGCCTCTACTTCTGGCGTCAGAAGGCCAACAGCGGCCAGTCGGACGAGGCCCTGAACCTCACGCTGGACCGGGACCAGAACGGGAACCACTGGGACGACCGATTCAGCTCGTTCTGCTTTGTCTGGGCCGGCCAGCCGCAGACCCGCTGCCGCCCCTAGGACCGCATCGAGGGGCTCGCGTCGGCCGCGAAACAGCGGGCAACGCGGGCCCCTCCAGCCTGATCGAGGTCTCCATGCCCATGATCCGTAGCCAATTCGCGGCCCTGGTGCTGGCCTGTCTGACCGTCGCTGCCGGGACCGCCTGTGAACCGAGCGGGCCCGCGCAACGGCCCGCCGGGCCGTCGCCGGTGGCGACCATGAGCCTTCCGTTGGACCGGCTGTTCCCGTCCGGGGACGAGGATCTGCTTCTCCAGCGGGCCGAGGCGAAGCTGGTCGTGGCCTGCATGCGCCGGCTCGGCATCTCCTACCGGCCGCCGGAACCGCACCACACCGAGCCGGCCGCCACGCGCGACGGGTTGTACGGGCTGGTGGAGCACGACCAGGCGCAGCGCCTCGGCTACCGCGCCGCACCTGGCGGTGAGGCGGCTGAGGACAAGCCTGCACCGCCTCCGGAAAAGACGGCGTTGGCGCTGAGCGGCACCCGGTTCGGCGCCGACGGACCCGAGCCGGCCGGCGGCCGGATCCCTGCGGGCGGCTGCCTCGGCGAGGCGAACCGGCGATTGACCGAGGGCGCGCCACCGGTCGGCGAGACGCTCCTGTACGACCTGGCCCTGCGGGCCGGCCAACAGGCAGAGCAGGACGCGCGCGTTCAGGCCGGGTTCCGGGCCTGGTCGACGTGCATGGCCGGCAAGGGGTTCGCCTACGCCGACCCCTGGCAGGCCAACGACGACCCACGGTGGAGCACCGACCATCCCAGTGACGTGGAGCGCCGGACCGCGGTGGCCGACGTCGCATGCAAGGACAGCACGGATCTCGTGACGATCTGGCAAGCGGCGATGGTCGAGCACCAACAGCGCACGATCGCGAGCCGCTCCGCCGACATCGAACGCTACGAGCAGGCCAAGAGCGCCCGGCTCGCCAACGGCAGACGCGTGCTGGCCACGAGGTGAGGCCAGCCGCGACCGGCGGGTAGGTCGGTCAGCGGGTGAGGCCGACCAGGTTGGCCAGTCGCGCCACACCGGCCGGCGCCGGGTGACCCCGGGCAACATCGGCGATCACGGTACGCGCCAACGGCCGGCACCGGACCTCAGCCGGCGCGACGCTGTCCGCGTCGACGAGCGCGCGGGCAGCGCCGCGCACGTCACCCACCTGGAGGTACGCCCGCGCGACATCCACCAGATACGCGCCCCGGTACTCGGCCGGCAACCGCCGCCACGCCTCCCGTCGCACAACCACCGGATGCCGCCGCACTGCCTCGACGGCGTCACCCCGCGAGGCCGCCACCAGCACCCGCGCCAACTCGACGGCGATCGGCCCGAAGCTGGTGTGGTGCTGATCGTCGTACCCCCGAAGGTTGGCGGCGACGGCCGAGGCCCGGTCGATCAGCTCGTCGGCGCGGCGGCTCTCGCCGCACCCGGCGGCAGCGAGAGCGGCCTGGAGCAGCAACGTCCCGCCCACGGCCCACTCCCCCGCCAACCACCCCGGTGCAACCCCGCACCCGCCCCGGTGATCATGAGGTTGACGGTCGCTTTGATCTTCATGGAGCCCGTCAACCTCATGATCAGTCCGGTCGGAGGGTGCCGGGAGGATGCGGTTCGCGGCGGTTAGGCCCGCTGTCAGCGCTAGGCGGTCGCGGTTGGAGGCGCGGAGCGCCTGGGCTACCGAGATGGCTGCCGTTGCCGCCAGGACCGGGTCGTCACCGGCGGCGGACATCGCCCGGTCGGCGGCCAACCAGCCGAGGTCGGCCTCGCCGAGCTTCACCAGCAGCGACGAGGTGATCCGGTACGCCTGTACCGGCAATTCCGCCGACCGCGCGCCCTGGATGGCGTCGAGCAGACCCGGCAACACCCGCACCAACTGCCCGTAGTGCGCGTGCTGGTAGCTCAGCCAGGCGTAGCCGACCTGCCTTCTTAGCTCCTCGGTCGTCTGCTTTGGTGCTTGCGGCGTGTAGTAGCAGGCGAGCGTCGCCCGGATGTCGTCCACCCCGTCCGGCGTACCCGCCGGGGTGCTGCCCGGCTGGCCGAGCAGCACCTCCGGGTCGACCCGCAGGACGTGGGCCAGTTCCTGGATCACCGAGTACCGGTCCAGGGCGCGCACGCCCCGCTCTACCTTGTCCACCCAGCTCTTCGACCTGCGCAGCCGGTCGGCGAGCATCTGCTGCGTCATCGACCGCCGCACCCGCCAGCGGGCAACCCGACGGCCGATCGGGAGGTCATCGTTGGTCACGCCGCCACCGCCGGTCCGGGACCGCGCGGGTCGTGTCGTCTACAGGTACGCGCTCTGCCTCGGCCTGGGCCAAGAGACGCTGCTTGGCAGCCTGTTGCTCGGCCACCTCGCCCGTGTTCTCCGGAGCGTTGTCGTCCTGTCCGCTCATCCCCGCCTCCTCCATCGGTGCCCGGGAGGCTCGCTATCACCCGTCGCCCCAGGCCATCAGGACGTGCTCACGTCCCAAACCGGACACTAGGGCCAGATGGTGATGCGGTGATTACTGGCAGTTATGCGGCCAGGTTAATGCCGATGCGGCCGGCGAGTAGGCGCAGGTCGTCGGGGACGGCTCGGCGCTGGGCGCGCTGGGCCAGGGTCGCTACGGCATCGCGGGCGAGGGGATTGATCGCGAACGGGATCGGCGCGGCCTGTTCGGCCCGGATGAATGCGGCGAGGGCCTCGGAGTCCCGACGACCGCCGTCCGCGAGCGCTCGCCCAATGTCGAGCCAGTAGGACAGTTGGCGATTCGACGCCTTGAGCACCTGCGGTCGTATCGTCCGGGACAACTCGATTATCTTGCCGTATTCGCCCTGCTCGGCCGCGATGGACATCTTCCAGAGCCCGACGTTGGTTGGCCCAAAGCAGCAGCCGTTGAAGCCGCCACCGTCGGCCGGATCTCCCACACTCGCCGCCTCTCGTGCGGCCTCGGCGAGGTGGTCGCGGGCCACGTCCGGGCGAGCGTCCACGGTCGAGGCCAGCGCGGCCATGAGATGAAGTTGACCAAGCATCTGCCGCACCCGGACGTCGGATGCGCTTCCCTGAAGCTCCACCAGCGAGCGGTCACTGACTCTGGATGCCAGGCGTGCGGACTCGATCGGCAGGCTCTGCGCGTAGATGAAACGAGATGCGCCGATCCACGCGCGGTCTTCGACGTCCTCGGCAGCCGATACGGATATCCGGGAGGCGTTGAGGGCCAGGTGGCGGTAACCGAGGTGCCGAAGACAGGTGGAGGCTAGGTAGGCGACCTGAGCGAGCGAGGCCCCGCCCACGGCAGCGGCTTCGAGCAGCAGACGCGGGAGCATGCGAGCCATCGCCGGGTAGTTGCAGGAGTTGCGGAGCTGATCGGCGCTGGCGATCTCGGCCGCTAGTTGATCTGCGGCGTAGGTCGACGGGCGACGCTCGCCGTCCTCAATCTCGATCAGGGCCGACCAGACCGCCGGCACACACTCGGCCGCGCTCTCACGGGCCGGATCACCTGACTCCGTGCCCTGACCAAGCAGGTCCGCCACCGTGACCTGGAGGGCTGCAGCGAGAGCCACCAGAGTGGAACGACGGTCGATTGTCTTCCGGCCAGACTCGACCTGCGACACGTAGGACTGGGTGACGCCAGCGAGCCCAGCGAGGACGGCCTGAGTCATCCCGCCACGGCGCATGCGCCAGTAACGGACCCTGGCACCGATGGTGTCCGGCTTCGTCACCATGCCTACGCCCACCCCCAGTTAGAGGACCTGATTGCGGCGTCGAAGCGCTACGCCCGCACGGTTGGACGCTACACCCGCAGCGCACCGCATCGATGACGCTCGACATCGTCCGGGCGGGTCTGGCACCTTCCGTGGTCAGCCCACTTCCGAGCCTCGATCGACAATGATGGGCAGCATCGATCGGCGGATGAGAGTGAAGAGGTGCAAAGACCCACATGGGGAGGCAAGGTGACTCAGCGCTCGCAGCACCAGCGGGGCCGGTGCCCCGTCTGTAAACGCACCGTAGCCCTCACCGCCGACGGAAGAGTTGCGCGGCACAACGGCACCATTCGTGCCTACGCCCCGCCCGAGGAGTGCCCCGGGGGTGGGCAGCGTGCGGAAGCCGCGGGTTATGAGCACAGGCACGGCCTGGCGTAGATGCCAAGTCAACTGGACAGGCGCCTCGCTGGTGCAATCAAGCATGACGGCGCCACGTTCGTCCGGACGGAACATTCAACTCCGAAGCCCAATGTCAGGGCAGAACCGCCCGCAGGCTCGACAACTTTCAGTTATGCGGCCAGGTTGATGCCGATGCGGCCGGCGAGCAGGCGCAGTTCGTCGGGAATGGCTCGGCGCTGGGCTCGCTGCGCCAGGGTCACCACGGCGTCGCGGGCGAGAGGGTTGATGGCGAACGGGATCGGCGCAGCCCGCTCGGCCTGTACGAAAGCGGTGAGGGCCTCGACGTCTCGGCGACCGCCATCCGCCAGGGCGCGACCGAGATCGAGCCAGTAGGACTGCTGGCGGATCGACGCTGCGAGCACCTGCGGTCGGACCGTCCGGGACAGCTCAATGACCCGGCCGGACTCGCCCTGCTCGACGGCGATGGACATCTCCCAGAGCCCGACGTTGGTTGGGCCGAACCCGCAGCCGTTGAAGCCGGCCCCGTCGACCGGATCCCCGAGCGTTGCCGCCTCGCGCGCTGCCTCGGCAAGGTGATCGCGAGCTACGTCCAAAACGACCGCTCACCGTCGACGTCAATGCGGCCGAGAGGTGGAGCTGTCCGAGCATCTGTCGCACCCGCTCGTCGGCGGCGTCAGCTTGCAGCTCAATCAGTGACCGGTCGGCGGCACGGGCCGCGACTGATGCGGACTCGATCGGCAGGCTTTGCGCATAGGCGAAGCGGGAGGCCGCGATCCAGCCCGGGTCTTCGGTGTCTTCGGCGACCGCCCCAGCTAGCCGGGCGGCATTAAGGGCCAGGTGGCGGTAGCCGAGGTTCCGCAGGCAGGTGGCGGCTTGGTAGGCGACCTGGACGAGCACGCTTCCGCCAACAGCGGAGGCTTCAAGCAGGAGGGTGGGCAGCATATGAGCCATCGCCGGGTAGCTGCACGAGGTGCGAAGCTGCTCGGCACGGGCGATCTCGGCAGCCAGCCGGTCCTCCGTGTAGGTCGACGGGCGGCGCTCGCCGTCCTCGATCTCGATCAGGGCCGACCAGATCGCCGGCACGCACTCGGCGGCGCTCTCTCGGGCCGGATCACCGGACTCGGTGCCCTGGCCGAGCAGGTCGGCCACCGTGACCTGGAGTGCGGCAGCAAGAGCGACCAGAGTGGAGCGACGATCGATAGTCTGCCGACCCGACTCGACCTGCGATATGTACGACTGGGTGACGCCAGCGAGCCCGGCGAGAACGGCTTGAGTCATACCGCCACGGCGCATCCGCCAGCACCGGGTCCTGGCACCGATGGTGTCCGGCTTTATCACCGCGCCTCCGCCCCTCCTGGGGTACAGACGAGGGCAGAGCCTCCGTCCCGGCACTTGCAGTGCGACGCTACACCAGCCTGACCGCGAAGCGTGACGCTAACTCCTCGTGACCACCGACGATCTGCTAGCGACCGACAAAGGGCTAAGTGGTACTGGACTCGAAGCCATCGGGCTGCCCCTCTGCCCGTTGGTCAGCACCTGACTGTGCAGACAAATCTTGATGGGTCCAGCGTTGGCGTGGAGCCTGGGCAGCAAACGATCCGTATGATCTCATCGAACTGATCGACGGAGGCGAGCCAGGTGAGCCAGCAGGAGGAGCGGAGCGAGTTGAGCGAGGTCGCCCGGGAACCGCGCGAGGAGTACTTCGACAACCAGCCGCTAGGAATTGAGCTAGAGGAAGAAGATCCGGACGACGAGGAACCAATCGCGAGACCCTGGGACCCGAATGCAATCAGGGTTTCCACGAAAACTTTCTCCATCCGCCAGGTTCTTGATCAAATTGATGAAGGCGACCTGGAGCTCGCTCCAGATTTTCAGCGAAACCTCGTCTGGAAATCGCCTCAAAAATCTCGTCTGATTGAGTCAATAATCTTGCAGATCCCGTTACCCGCCTTCTACTTTGCAGAAGACGAAGACGGCATGTATAGAGCCGTAGACGGTTTGCAGCGACTGTCGACGATCCACTCCTTCGTCCGCGGCGAAGATTTCGCGCTCCACGGCCTGGAATACCTTCAACCCACTGTCGGGCAAAAATTCAGCGATCTGCCGCAAGCATGGAAGAGACGGATTTTCAGCAGTCAACTGGTTGTACACGTCATAGATCCGTCGACCCCGACCGACGTCAAATACAACATCTTCAAGAGACTCAACACCGGGGGTTCGCCGCTAAATTCGCAAGAGATCCGACATTGCATGAGCCGCAATCGCAGCCGAGCGTTTTTGTCGGATTGTGCAGCTATGCTCGAATTCGAGATCGTAGTTGGTGGGGCACTCAGATCCAGGGTGCGGATGACAGACCGAGAGATGGTATTGAGATTCTGTGCGTTCCGCCTCCTCGGAGTCGAAGTCTACGAGGAACAGCGATACCGGGCGATGGAGCCATTCCTTGACGAGGCCACCAGGAGGCTAGACGACCCGAAGATCGTCTCAGACGCGACGCTGGAGCAGCTTCGACAGGACTTTAAGCAAGCAATGACGATCAGCCATGAAGTCTTCGGTGAGCACGCGTTCCGGAAGTGGCCTCTGAAGAGGGACAATCTCAGCCCATTCAATCGAGCACTGTTCGAATCCTGGTCTGTCGCGCTAGCCGATCTTAACACTCGCACCGCTTCACGAGTTCGCGAGCAGATCATCGAGCGAGCGCGCAGTTCGATGTCAGCCGACGCTGAGTACATTACCGCGATAACCACCTCGACTGGCGACGCGAGGAAGGTCCGCTACCGTTTTCAAAAGGCTGCCGAAATCGTCAGGGAAAGCCAATGATTGAAAGCGTTCGAATAACCAACTTCAAGCGTTTTCGGGAGATTGATCTACCGCTTCGTCAGCTAACAGTTCTAACCGGCACTAACGGTGCAGGGAAAAGCTCTCTCATCCAAGCACTCCTCTTGGTACGGCAGGCCAGCGAGGATGAGCGATCATCGGTCGTGCAGCTCAACGGACCATATAGTCTTGAGATCGGCGAGGCCGATGACGCACTGTGCGTGACAGCCGAGGATCACATTATCCAAGTATCGCTCAACATCGGCAACGTCTGCCACGAATACGAGTTTTCAGCAATAATCGAAGAGAGATCCTTGCATCTTCCGATTATTCGCAGGCCGCAACCGCTGCCGACGCTACTCAGCTCTCCCGGCATGCCCTTTACCTACTTGAACGCGGAGCGGCTGGGACCTCGCGATCAACTGTCGGTTACGTCTGCCGAGGTATCAAATATCGGTGTGGGAGTTCGTGGTGAGTACGTGGCTCAGGCCATTACCATCAGAGAACGAGATGTCGTTGCAGACTCTTTGCGCCACGCCACTGCCCCCACGGTTCAGACTTTTCGAGCGCAGGTCGAGGCGTGGATGTCGGACATCGTGCGACCGATCCGTATCGAGGCTCGGTGGCCGCTCGGAATGACGACGAGTACGATACGCTTCCAAACACCTGACATTGAATCGCAGCCACTCAGGCCTGGGAATGTCGGATTCGGCGTTTCCTATGCGCTGCCGATCGTGGTCGCTGGTCTAGCAGTGGGGCAAGGCATACTGATAGTCGAAAATCCAGAAGCTCACCTTCATCCGGCAGGCCAATCAAAGCTTGGCAGGTTCTTGGGTCGCGTGGCAGGGGCAGGGGCCCAAGTCATCGTTGAAACGCACAGCGACCACGTGCTAAACGGAATTCGACGCGCGGCGGTCGATGACCGAACCGTAAGCGCGTCAGACGTCGTAGTTCATTACTTTGACGACAGCCGGTCGTCGCCAGTTGTGATTGACGTTGGCGCCGGAGGAAGTATGTCTAACTGGCCTCCCGGCTTTTTCGATCAACTTGACCAAGACCTGGGGAGGCTTGCACATGCAAAGCGAGAAGCTCGGCGAGCCGCGAAGATTAGTGATAGATGAATCCAGCTTCTCTTTCCACGACGTTGACGACATCGAAGTTGAATACGCAATCGATGACTTTAACGACCTCTTGTCTGAAATTCTGCGATCCGGGATTACCGTAGCCAAATTCTCATGCTGTCTCGACGTCGAATGCCGGACAGGCTTACCATTATATAAGCTTCTTTATGAACAGGCAGCGGCTATTGATGCTGAGACACTGCGCCGCTGTAGCGCCTTGCTGGACCGGTGCACAGATTGGGACGAAGAGGTCGATGATGTCTCCACCATCTGCAAGGTGGCAGGCGAGCAAGTAGAAAGCTGGTCATTGGGCTATGCCATAATGCGATCGAGCACACACTTCATGGCATGCCTGGTATGTTCAACCGCCGGAAGGCGGGGGTTGCTGACGGTTTCGGCAGGTGACTTAAGCGGTGAGATTTACTTCTTAGCGGAGGCTTCGAGCCTAGTTGAATACTGGCAGCTCACACTTACTCGGGAAAAGATCAGAATTGAAAATTTCTTTTCGATTGCTAATCACGCTTTCCCGCACCTCGCCTTCCATTCCGACCTTGATTTTCGCAAGTTCCGCGGCGGATACGAAGAAGTCTACGATTGGGTAGTGCAAACGTTTACAGTACTCAACAATTTCCTTGGCCAGTCTTTTGAGGCCCGCAAAGGAGTGCGGCACTTAGTCCAACGCGACATGGCTTCCCATGGGTTAGAGATCTCACCAGAAAGCAGTCAAACGCACAAGAACCGAAAGGCAGCTGGCCAACGGGTCGTTAAGCACAGCGGCGAGTTGCACTTGTGCGAGTGGCACGCGAAGCGGCTATGGAATACCGACAGAATTCACTTTACGACCCCTGGCTCCCTCTCGGACGGCCGCACGCTCATCGGCATCTTCGTCCAACACCTCGACACTTAATCTTTACGGTTGGGTCGAAGTTTCTACCCTAGGTAACGCTCTGACCGGCAGGGAATAAATCTGGCAGGCAGTATCTTGATAAAGATCGCAAGTGTACATTGCCGTTTCGATGAAACCCGAAGTGCTTTCTGCGCGCTCACTCAGAGCGCCACAATCGCCGCAGTCTCCGCCGGCAACTGGATCCGGTCCCGCATCACGGTGACCCCCTCCTCAGTAGCCAGCAGCACCCGCCGCGCCACCCCAGGCAGCGACACCCCCTGCCCCCGCCCAGCCAGGTTCGCCACGACAAGCGTGTCCCCCCGCCGCATCACCAGGAACTGGTCCCCGTGCTGCACAGAGACAGCGTTCAACCGAGGATCAGAGAGGTCAGGCAGAGACCGACGCAGAGCGATCAACCGCTGGTAAAACGCCAGCATCGAAGCATGCTCAGGCTTGTCCAGCTCCGCCCAGTCCAACCGCGACCGCACGAACGTCTCCGGGTCCTGCGGATCGGGCACGTCCCCCTCGGGCCACCTGTGCGCAGCGAACTCCCGCCGCCGTCCCGTCCGCACCGCAGAGGCCAACTCCGGCTCCGGATGCGAGGTGAAGAACTGCCAAGGCGTAGAAGCCGCCCACTCCTCCCCCATGAACAGCATGGGAGTGAACGGCGCCGTCAACAGCAACGTAGCCCCGACACGAAGCAGCGAAGGCGACAGCGAAGCCGAGATCCGATCCCCGGTAGCCCGATTCCCAATCTGGTCGTGGTTCTGGAGGTAGGCCACGAACCGATGCCCAGGCACCCGAGGGTCAACAGGCCGCCCGTGATGACGGTTCCGGAAGCTCGACCAGGTGCCGGCGTGGAAGAACCCGCCGGTCAGCACATCCGACAGCGTCTCCAGGGAGCCGAAGTCGCCGTAGTACCCCTGCCGCTCCCCAGTCAGCAACGTGTGCAGCGCGTGGTGGGCGTCGTCGTTCCACTGGGCGTGCAGCCCGAACCCACCCGCCTCGCGCGGCGTGATGACCCGCGGGTCGTTGAGGTCGGATTCGGCGATGAGCGACAACGGCCGCCCCAGGTGCGTCGACAGCGACTCGACGGAAACCGCCAACTCTTCCAGGATGGGAACGGCCCGCGAGTCGTGCAGGGCGTGCACGGCATCCAAGCGCAGCCCGTCGACGTGGTAGTCGCGCAGCCACATGAGCACGCTGTCGATGATGTAGCGGCGTACCTCGTCGGAGTGCGGGCCGTCCAGGTTGATCGAGCGTCCCCAACTGTTGCTCTGCTCGGCGAGGTAGGGCCCGAACCGCGGCGCGTAGGCCCCGGAGGGCCCGAAATGGTTGTAGACAACGTCGAGGATCACCCCCAGACCGCGAGCGTGGGCGGCGTCGACGAACCGTTTCAGGCCGTCGGGGCCGCCGTAGGGCTCGTGGGGGGCGTACCAGCAGACGCCGTCGTACCCCCAGTTGTGTTCGCCGTTGAAGGCGTTGACCGGGAGCAGCTCGATCAGGTCGACGCCCAGCGAGACGAGGTGGTCGAGGCGGTCGATGGCCGCGTCGAAGGTGCCTTCCGGTGTGAAGGTGCCGATGTGCAGCTCGTAGAGGATGCTGCCGGGCAGTTGCCGGCCGGTCCACGCGCTGTCGGACCACGCGAAGTCGGCGTGGTCGTAGCGGCGGCTCGGCCCGTGCACTCCCGCAGGCTGCCACGGTGACCGGGGGTCGGGCAGAGGGGTTTCGTCGTCGTTCAGCAGAAAGGAGTAGTCGAGCCCGGCGTCGGACACCTCGACCCGCCACCAGCCGTCGGTGGAGGCGCGCATCTCGTGGTCGGTGTCGTCGGCCAGGCGCAGCCGCACCCGCTCGGCGTCTGGCGCCCACACGCTGAATTCGGTCATCACGCAGCCTCCACGGAAGTGGTGGAAGGAGTGAGCAGAGCCACGGGATAGTCGGCCAGAAGGCCGTCCAGAGGGGTCTCCCCGCCACTGTAGACCCGGCCGGTGAACAGGTCCTTCATCTCGTGAACGGGAAGTGACAGAGCTGTGTCACACCACCCGCCGGCGCGCGCCAGGCCCAGCGGCAGCCGGGTCGCCACGGCGATCGCGCCGCCCCTGTCGAAGGCCACCACGTGCCGGCCCACCCGCCCGTGCGCGGGCACCGGCCGGTAGGTGGTGAACAGCTCCGGGTGCGCCCGCCGCAACCGCAGGGTCCGCGACACGACGAGCAGCTTCGCCGCTCCGTCGGTGTCGATCGGGGGACGCCAGCCGCCGTCGATGCGTGCCAGCAGCTCTCGGCGTACGTCGAAGTCGACCGGGCGGCGGTTGTCCGGGTCGACGAGGGAGTTGTCCCACAGCTCGGTGCCCTGGTAGGTGTCCGGCACCCCGGGCATGGTGAGTTGGATCAGCTTCTGCCCGAGCGAGTTGCACCAGCCGGCCGGGGCGATGGCGGCGGCGAGTTCGGTCAGCTCGTCGTGCAGGCTCGGGTCGTCGTACATCTGGTCGACCACCGCGTGCACCGCCTGCTCGAAGGCCGGGTCGGGGTCCGCCCAACTGGTCGAGGCCCCGGCCTCCCGGGCGGCCTTCTCGACGTACGCGTGCAGCCGTTCCCGCTCGATCGGCCACGCGCCGACGGCGGTCTGCCAGAGCAGGTGGGCGAAGGCCGGGTCGGGCAGCGGCGCGTACTCCATCCAGGTCTTGACCTGCTCGGCCCAGCGGCCCGGCAGTTCGCTGAGCACGGCGAGGCGGGCGCGGACGTCCTCGCCGCGTTTCGTGTCGTGGGTGGAGAGGGTGGTCATGCTGGCCGGCCAGCGGACCTGTTGGGCGGCGGCGAAGCGGTGGAACTCCGCCGGCGGCACCCCGAAGTGGGCGGGGTTGTCGCCGACCTCGTTGAGCGCCACGAACCGGGTCCAGCGGTAGAACGCGGTGTCCTCCACGCCCTTGGCCATCACCGCGCCGGTGAGCTGCGGGAATCGTTGAGCCAGTTCGTCGTCGGGGTTGCGCAGTCGGCGGGTGATCGCGTCCAGGGCCCCGGCCAGGTCGGGGCGACGGCGGCCGGCCTCGGAGCGGGCGGCGGCGAGGTGCCGGGCGCCGTGCGGCGGGTAGCCCCGGTAGACGGCGAACGCTGCGGCCAGCTCGGCGAGCGCCGCGCGGGCCTGCTCGGTGGGCACCTCGGGGGCGAGGGCGGCCAGCCGGGTCAGCTCGGTGGCGAGCAGTTGGGTGGCGGCGGCCAGTTTGGTGGTGTGGGTCAGGTCCTCCCAGGAGGTGTGCTGCCCGGTGAGGCGGTTGTCCAGCGCGGTGAAGTCACCCTCGGCGTCGGTGTCGACGAAGAGCCCACCGACAGCGGCCAGGGCGTCGTAGCCGGTGGTGCCGTCCACCGGCCAGTCCGGCAGCTCCTCGCCGTACTCCAGGATCTTCTCCACCACGAGCCAGGCGTCGGGCGCGGCGGCCCGCAACCGGGCCAGGTAGCCGGCTGGGTCGCGCAGGCCGTCCGGGTGGTCGACGCGGATGCCGTCGACCTCCCCGGCGGCGGCCCAGCGCAGGATCAGCTCGTGGGTGGCGGCGAAGACCGCCGGGTCCTCCACGCGCAGACCCGCCAGGCCCGCGATGGCGAAGAACCGGCGGTACGTCAGCTCGGCGTCGCCGCGCCGCCAGGAGACCAGCTCGTAGTGCTGCCGGTCGTGCACCTCGCGGGCGCTGCCGTCGCCGGTGCCGTCGGCGACCGGGAAGCGGTGCTCGTGGTAGCGCAGCTCCCCGTCGACCACCTTCAGGTCGTCGAGGGCGGCCTCATCGTCGCCCAGCACCGGCAGCAGCAGCCGGCCCCGGTCCCAGTCGATGTCGAACCAGTCGGCGTACGCCGAGTCGCGTCCCCGGCGCAGCACGTCCCACCAGGCCGGGTTGGCGGCCGGGACGGCCACCCCGGCGTGGTTGGGCACGATGTCGACGACCAGGCCGAGGTGCTTGTCGCGCAGCGCGGTCAGCAGCCGCTGGCGGGCGGCCTCCCCGCCCAGCTCCGGGTTGACGGCCCGGTGGTCGACAACGTCGTAGCCGTGCTGGGAGCCGGGGGTGGCGGTCAGCAGCGGGGCGCTGTAGAGGTGGCTGACGCCGAGGTCGTCCAGGTAGTCGACGATCGCGGCGGTGGCGTCCAGGTCGAAGCCGGGGCGGACCTGGATGCGGTAGGTGGCAGTGGGAGGGGTGGCCGGCATGTCAGATCGTCCTCTCCAGCACGACGAGGGAGCGGTCCGGCACCCGGATGGTGCCGCCCGCGCTGATCACCGTGGCGTCGCCGGGCTCGGGTTCGGCGGTGCTGATCACCCGTTCCCACTTCTGGCCGTAGTCGCTGCCGGGCATGGTGAAGTCCAGCGGCGCGTCGTGGGCGTTGAAGCAGAGCAGGAACGACGCGTCGTGGTGCTTCTGGCCGTACTGGCCGCGTTCGCGGATGCCCTCGCCGTTGACGAAGAGCGCCACCGAGCGGCCGAAGTCGTTGCCCCAGTCCTCGCCGGTCATCTCCCGCCCGTCGGGGGTGTACCAGGCCAGGTCGGGCAGCGGCTCGTCGATGCCGCGTCCGTTCACCGGCAGCCCGGTGAAGAACCGGCGACGGCGGAACACCTGGTGTCGTTTGCGGAACGCGGTGAGCGTGCGGACGAAGTCCAGCAGGTGCTCGTCGGCGTTGTCCCAGTCGACCCAGGCCAGCTCGGTGTCCTGGCAGTAGACGTTGTTGTTGCCGTGCTGGGTGCGGCCCAGCTCGTCACCGTGGCCGATCATCGGCACGCCCTGCGACAGCATCAGGGTGGCCAGGAAGTTGCGCCGCTGCTTGGCCCGCAGGGCGAGGACCGCCTCGTCGTCGGTGTCGCCCTCGACCCCGCAGTTCCAGGACCGGTTGTGGCTCTCGCCGTCGCGATTTTCCTCGCCGTTGGCCTCGTTGTGTTTGTCGTTGTAGGACACCAGGTCGTTGAGGGTGAAGCCGTCGTGCACGGTGACGAAGTTGATGCTGTGGAACGGTCGGCGGCCGTCGTCCTGGTAGAGGTCGGCGGAGCCGGAGATCCTTGACGCGAACTCGGCGAGGGTGGCCGGCTCGCCGCGCCAGAAGTCCCGCACGGTGTCGCGGTACTTGCCGTTCCACTCCGTCCACAGTGGCGGGAAGTTGCCGACCTGGTAGCCGCCGGGGCCGACGTCCCACGGTTCGGCGATCAGCTTGACCTGGCTGACCACCGGGTCCTGCTGCACCACCTCGAAGAAGGTGGAGAGCCGGTCCACCTCGTAGAACTCGCGGGCCAGGGTGGCCGCCAGGTCGAACCGGAAGCCGTCGACGTGCATCTCGGTCACCCAGTACCGCAGCGAATCCATGATCAGTTGCAGCGAGTGCGGGCTGCGCACGTTGAGGCTGTTGCCGGTGCCGGTGTAGTCGACGAAGTAGCGGGGGTCCTCCTCGCTGAGCCGGTAGTAGCTGGGGGCGTCCACGCCCTTGAAGCTCAGCGTCGGCCCGAGGTGGTTGCCCTCGGCGGTGTGGTTGTAGACCACGTCGAGGATGACCTCGATGCCGGCCGCGTGCAGCGCCTTGACCATGCCCCGGAACTCCTGCACCTGCTGGCCGGTCCGGCCCAGCGCGGAGTAGCCGTGGTGCGGGGCGAAGAAGCCGATGGTGTTGTAGCCCCAGTAGTTGCGCAGCCCCAGGTCGGAGAGGCGGTTGTCGTGGATGAACTGGTGCACCGGCATCAGCTCGATCGCCGTCACCCCGAGCCGGGTCAGGTAGTCGATCATCGGCGGGGAGGCGATGCCCGCGTACGTGCCGCGCAGCTCCTCCGGGATGTCCGGGTGGCGCATGGTCAGCCCGCGCACGTGCGCCTCGTAGATCACCGAGTGGTGGTAAGGGGTGCGCGGTGGCCTGTCGTTGCCCCAGTCGAAGTACGGGTTGACCACCACCGACTTCGGCATGAACGGCGCCGAGTCGGTCTCCGACATGCGCTCCGGCTCGTTGAGGTCGTAGTCGTAGACCGCCGGGTCCCAGTCCACGTCACCGTCGATGGCCTTGGCGTACGGGTCGATCAGCAGCTTGTGCGGGTTGCAGCGCAACCCGTTCGCCTGGTCGTACGGGCCGTGCACCCGGTAGCCGTAGCGCTGGCCCGGCTCGATGCCCGGCAGGTACGCGTGCCACACGTAGGCGTCCACCTCGCGCAGCTCGACGCGGCGCTCCGCACCGGTGTCCCACTCGTCGAAGAGGCACAGCTCGATCCGCTCGGCCACCTCGGAGAAGATGGCGAAGTTGGTGCCCATTCCGTCGTAGGTGGCGCCCAGGGGGTACCGCTCGCCCGGCCAGACCTGCATGTCGCTCCTTAGACCATGGTTATGTGCGCACCGGCCGAGATCGCCCGCGCGCACGCAGGTAGTGCCCCCGGCCCGGGCGCGCCAATCCATCCTTTCAGGCGACGGGCGAAAACCGCCCGTCTGATGCGCGCTACACCGATCGGGTGTCCTCCGTCACGATGGCCCTTTTCGAGGTGCGTTCTCGGGTCCTATGCACTTTCCTTGACCGGGGACAAGCGTTCGCGCGTGCCCGCCTGGCCATCTGCCACCCCTTACACCTCTCGCTCCGCCGCCACTGACGTCGGCGCGCCTCACCATGCATGGACGGAGACTGATGTGACAGTGCGGGTCGACGAGCAGCTCGCTGCCACCAAGGACCGGGCCCACCGGCCCACCCTGACCTCCCGGCCCCCCGCGCAGCCCGGTCCGACCGCGCAGCCCGGCACGCCCGTGCAGGCGCAGTCCGGCCCCGGGGTGCCCCCGCAGACCCGCCGCATCCTCATGCTGTCCTGGGAGTACCCGCCGGTGCTCGTCGGCGGTCTCGGTCGACACGTGCACGCCCTCTCGGTCGCCCTCGCCGCCGCCGGCCACGAGGTCACCGTCGTCACCCGCCACTCCGACGGCGCACCCCTGGAGGAGTACGCCGACGGCGTGCGCATCCTGCGCGCCCCCGAGGACCCGGTCACCTTCCCCCTCGCCACCGGCTCCCTGCTGGCCTGGACCATGGCCTTCAACCACACCCTCACCCGCACCGCCCTGCGCGCCGCCCAGGCCGGCTCCTACGACGTCATCCACGCCCACGACTGGCTCGTCGCGCACACCGCGATGACGTTGCGCGACCACCTGGACATCCCGCTGGTCAGCACGATCCACGCCACCGAGGCCGGCCGGCACCAGGGCTGGCTGCCGGAGGAGATGAACCGCACCATCCACGGTGTCGAGCAGTGGCTCAGCAGCGAGTCCAACCGGGTGATCGTCTGCTCCGGGTACATGCGCGACGAGGTGAACGCGCTGTTCGGCGTACCGGCCGGACGGGTCGACGTGGTCGCCAACGGCGTGGAGCCGCACCGCTGGCGGGTGCCCGCGCGTGCCGTGGCCGCCGCCCGCGCCCGCTTCGCCGGCAACGGCCCGCTGGTCACCTTCGCCGGCCGCCTGGTGTACGAGAAGGGCGTCCAGCACCTGATCGCCGCGCTGCCCCGGCTGCGCGAGCGGCACCCCGGCCTGCGTGCCGTGATCGCCGGTGACGGCCCGTACCGCGCCGAGTTGGAGGCCGAGGTGCACCGCCGCGGCCTCGGCGGCATGGTCACCATGCCGGGCTTCCTCGGCGGCACCGACCTGCCGGCGCTGATGGCCGCGTCCGACTGCTTCGCCGTGCCGAGCATCTACGAGCCGTTCGGCATGGTGGCACTGGAGGGCGCCGCGGCCGGCGCTCCCCTGGCCGTCGCCGCCACCGGTGGCCTCGGCGAGATCGTCGAGCCGGGCGTCACCGGGATGACCTTCCGTCCGCACGACCCGGGCAGCCTCACCGACGCCGTGGACGCGCTGCTGTCGGACGCCGACCGTTCCCGCGTCATGGCCCGCCGCGCCCGCCGGATGGTCCACGACCAGTACGGCTGGGCCGCGATCGCCCAGCGCACCGCCGCCAGCTACGCCGCAGCCATCCACCACGACGCCGCGTTCACCGCCGAGCGCGCCGAGCAGCGGATGTCGCAGGGTAGCGCCCTCCCGGCGCTCCCCGAGGGCAACCTGCTCGCCGCCGCCGGCCTGCGCTGACCCCTCCCCGAGCCAGGCCCGATTCCGGTTCAGCCGGGACTCGGGCCTGGCTCGGGCTCGGGCGGGGTCGATCCTGGTGTGGCGAGCGCTCCGCGCTGCCCGGCGGCTGTCGGTCGGGGCTGCCAGAATGTGCGGATGTCTCGTCCTGTCGACGCCCTGGATGCCAGCTTTCCGGTCGCCGCCTCGATCGCGTTGGACCTGATCCGACGCCCCGAGGTGACCGAGCGGTGGTCGAGCCCGAGCGCCCTGCCACACCTGTCCGTGGGTGGGCTGGCGTGCCACCTGGGACGTCAGGCGGTCCGTGCGGCGGAGCTACTGCCGATGCCGACGGACCTGCCGGTCCTGGAGTCGGCCGACAACCACTACGAGCGGGCCGCCTGGGTCTCCGAGGGGTCCCCGGACAAGAACACTGTCGCGTCCGGCCCCGACGAGGCCGACGCCGTACGCGGGCCGGCCGATCTGCACGCCCGTTCCGCCCAGGCGCTGACGGAGGTCGGCGACCTGCTCTCGCGGGGTGCCGCTCGTGACGTCGTGCCGATCCCGTGGCAGGGCTGGGCCCTTCCGCGCGGCGAGTTCCTGCTCACCCGCCAGTTGGAGATCGTGGTCCATTCCGACGACCTCGCGGTGAGCGTCGGCCTGCCCACGCCGGAGTTCCCGGCGGATGTCTTCGACCCCGTACGCGACCTGCTGGTCCGGCTGGCCGTGCGCCGCCGTGGCCAGTCCGCGCTGATCAGCGCGCTGAGTCGCAGCGAGCGGGCCCAGGACATCTCCGCCTTCTGAGCCCCGGCGTCACCCGTTCGTGATCGACTCATGCCGGGGACAGCTCGGGGCGCGGAAACGCGGCAGGCCGTCGACCTGGAGGGGTCGACGGCCTGCTCGTTTAGCGAGGAGCGGGTCAGCGCTCGCCGAAGGGGACGTAGTCCCGCTCGGCGGAGCCGACGTAGACCTGCCGCGGACGGCCGATCTTGGTCTCCGGGTCGTTGATCATCTCGCGCCACTGGGCGATCCAGCCGGGCAGCCGGCCGAGGGCGAAGAGCACCGTGAACATCTTGGTCGGGAAACCCATGGCCTTGTAGATCAGGCCGGTGTAGAAGTCCACGTTCGGGTAGAGCCGACGGGAGACGAAGAAGTCGTCGGCGAGGGCGATCTCCTCCAGCTCCATGGCGATGTCCAGCAGCGGGTCGGGCTTGGCCATCCGGCCCAGCACGTCCTGCGCGGCCTTCTTGACGATCGCCGCCCGCGGGTCGTAGTTCTTGTAGACCCGGTGGCCGAAGCCCATCAGCTTGACGCCGTCCTGCTTGTCCTTGACCTTGCGGACGAAGGACCGGACGTCGCCGTCGCCGGCGTGGATCTGCTGCAGCATCTCCAGCACCGCCTGGTTGGCGCCACCGTGCAGGGGGCCGAACAGCGCGTTCACGCCGGCCGAGACCGAGGCGAACAGGTTGGCGTTGCTGGAGCCGACCAGGCGGACGGTCGACGTGGAGCAGTTCTGCTCGTGGTCGGCGTGCAGGACGAAGAGCATGTCCAGCACCTTCGACATCACCGGGTCGACCTCGTACGGCTCCGCCGGCACGCCGAACGTCATCCGCAGCAGGTTGTCCACGTACCCCAGCGAGTTGTCCGGGTACAGCAGCGGCTGACCGATGGACTTCTTGTACGCGTACGAGGCGATGGTGGGGACCTTCGCCATCAGCCGGACCGTGGAGATCTCCACGTGCTCGGAGTCGAACGGGTCCAGGCTGTCCTGGTAGAAGGTGGACAGGGCGCTCACCGCGGACGAGAGCACCGCCATCGGGTGGGCGTCCCGGGGGAAGCCGTCGAAGAAGCGGCGCATCTCCTCGTGCAGCAGCGAGTGCCGCCGAATCCACTCGGTGAACTCGGTCAGCTGCTGCTCGGTCGGCAGCTCACCGTAGATGAGCAGGTAGGAGACCTCCAGGAAGGAGGACTTCTCGGCCAGCTGCTCGATCGGGTACCCCCGGTAACGCAGGATGCCCGCGTCGCCGTCGATGTAGGTGATCGCGGATGAGGCAGCGGCGGTGTTGACGAAACCGGGGTCGTACGTGGTCATCCCGGTTTCCTTCAGCAGCTTGCTCACCCCGACACCGGCGGGGCCCTCGACCGCAGGATGCACCGGCATCGACAGCTGCCCACCGGGGTGATCGAGCTTGACTTCCGTCATGTGGTTCCTCGCTTCGCCGGCAGATCTACGTTGAATTGCCTTCGCTTCTACCGTAATTGCGGCTCGGGGGACAACGTCCGCCGTGGTTCGGCGGTGAGGTATGCGTCACCCGATTCCCGACCGGGCGGCCGGGAAACCCGGCATCCCGCCAGACGGGACCGGACCGGACCGAACCCGCAAGCCAGGTCACGACAGGGTGAGGCGTCGCAGCGTACCGTCCGTCGCGACCTGGAAGACGTCGAGCTGGTTGGTGCCGGCGTGGAACAGCTTGTCGTCGGCGAGCAGCGCGGCGAACCGGCGTCCGCCGAGGTCGGCCGGCACCACCGGGACGACGGCCCCGATGCGGCCGTTGACGGCGACGGCGAGGAGTGTGCCGTCCGGGATCCGGTCCGGGACGTCGCCCCAGACCAGTGCCGGGAGGGTGCCGGTGTCCGGGTCCGTGGCGGTGAACGCGGCCAGGTCGGCGACCCGGGCGCTGCCGGCGGCGGGGCCGGCGCGGACCTCGGTGCCGACCAGGGGGTGGGGTGTCGGCAGGGGTGGCGGGGCGGGCACGCCACCGGGGAAGGTGACCGGTTCGCCGGGGCGGTCGTAGAAGTGTTTCGTGCCGTCGGTGCGGGGGGCCTGGCGGGCGGAGCGCCCGTCGACCCGCCAGGGCAGCCGGACGCCGGCCTCGTCGGCCACTGTCGGCAGCAGGTCGACGTGTTCCCAGTTGCGGTCGTCCACCCGGCCGGCCTGCTGCCGGGGTTCCTTGACAAACGTCGGCACCCAGGCGACCTCGCCGGCGGCGGCCTTGATGGCGTCCATGCCCCGGCCCTGCGCGCCGGGGCGGAAGCTGACCCCGTGGTCGGCGGTCACCACGACGAGGGCCTGGTCGTAGAGGCCGCTGGCGCGCAGCGTCCGCAGCGTCTCGCCGATGAGCCGGTCGGTGTAGCCGAGCTGGGCGAGGTGCCGCTGCCGGGCCAGGTCGACCCACCCGGCACCGTTGTTGGGCAGGTCCTCGGGGGCGTCGTAGCGCGCCCCGGACGGCAGGTACGCCCACGGTGAGTGCGGCATCAGCAGGTGTAGGAAGTGCAGGGTGGGCCGGGTCGTCGGCTTCAGCCCGGCGAGGAAGCTGGTGAACCGGGCCGGTTGGTTGTCGTCCAGGCTGTCCCAGCGGAACTTCGGGTCGGCCGGCACCGGTTCGGCGGCGTCCAGGCCGGCTTCGGCGCGGGTCTGCTCGCGGTAGGAGTCCTCCGGGTCGACAGCGCTCTCCGTGGGCCCGGCGACCCGGCCGAGCAGCTTGCCGGTCTCCCGGACCAGCACGCCGAGCCCCTGCTCGGGGGTGACCGGCTGCTCGCAGCGACTGGGCGGGCAGAGCCGGGTGATGCTCTCCTCGGCGCGGATGTCGTACAGGCCGCCGAAGGCGGTGAAGATGTTGTCCGGGTACTGCGAGTAGTGCGGGGCTACCGGCTTGGCCGGGTAGCGGCCGGTGAGCATCGCCGGCAGCGCGTTGGGCGTCCATCCGCTGACCCCGGTGGAGTTGCGGTACCAGGTGGAGGCGCCGGCCAGCTCGGCGAAGTGCGGGTACCGCCCGGCGTCGATCTTCCCGTCCGCGCCGAGCAGGCTGACCAGTGGCAGCTCGTCGAGGATCAGCATGACCACCGGCGGGTGCACGGCCGAGCCCTGCGCGGTGCCGGCCGCGCCGCCGTCGCCGCGCGGCAGGACCACCGCCGAGGTGGGCGAGGCGAGCAGGAAGAGCGCCACGAAGGCCACCGGGCCGGCGGCGGCCAGTCGCAGCACCCGGCCCGGCGCCCGCCACCGCCGGTGCGCGGCCGCGCCGGCGGCTCCGACCAGCACGGCCACCAGCAGCAGCGGTACGCCCCGAAGTGGCGCGACGTGTCGGCCCACCTGCACGGCGAGGGCGGCGACCAGCAGCCCGACCAGCCCGGTGTGGGCGAGGGCGCGGGCGGTCCGGCCGGCCAGTCGGCTGAGCGCGCCGAGCACCGCCACCGCAGCCGTGGGGAGCACCGTCACCAGGGCGAGCAGCAGCAGGATCTGGGCCGGGTCGGCGCGGTGGAAGAGGAAGAAGTCGGGGCTGCGGCCGAGCACGTCCAGCAGTGGCTGGGTGACCACGAGACCGACCAGCGCGACGATCTCCAGCAGCCGGCCCAGCTCACCTCGCCAGCCCCGGTCCCACAGTGCGGGGGCCGGCGGCGGCCGGTGGTCCGCGGCCGGCGGGTCGACGGAAGCCGGTTCAGCCACCCATCACCGTCCGGTACAGCGTGCGGGTTCCCGAGGGCAGTTCCAGCCGATCGGTGATCCGTCCGCGGGCGGCGAGCAACGTCTCGAAGGTGTCGCGTCGGTAGTCCGGGAAGAGACCGGCGGGCTTGTTGGCCAGCAGCCGGGTCGCCATCGGGTCCTCCGGGTGCACGAACTCCACCACCACCGCGCCGCCCGGCGCGGTCAGCCCGGCCAGCCAGTCGATGACCTCCGGCAGCGGCACGTTGCGCCCGATCGCCAGGTGGTGCACCACGGCCAGGGCGAGCACCACGTCGGCGGACGCCCGCTCGGCGAAGCCGGCCCGCTCGACGCCCCGCCAGCCGCCACCCGGTGAGGGGTCGGCCAGGTCCAGCACCAGCGGCAGGATGCGGCGCTGCCCCTCGGAGCGCAGCTGCCGGTACAGCTCGTCGACGACTGTGGGGTCCTGCTCGACGGCGACCACGTAGTCGGCGTGCCCGGCCGCCAGCCGGGAGTACCGGCCGTCGTTGGCGCCGAGGTCGAGCACCAGGCGGGGGCGGGTGCCGGCGGCGACAGCGACGGCCACGAACTGCTCCTTCGCCACCCGGTCGCGGGCCGAGTAGCCGCAGGTGCGTTGGTAGTCCGACCAGTGGCTCTCGGGCGGGCGGCGGTCCAGCTTGCCGACCAGTTTCTCGATGCCGCGTACGGTGGCGAGCAGCAGCTCCCGGGAGAAGCCGGCGGCCCGCAGTTGGTCGCGTACCTCAGTGGTGCTGGCGGCGGCGTTGCGGTGCTGCATGGCCCCGTGCAGGTGCAGGTGGGTCAGCACGCCGGGGCGCAGCCGGCGGGCCCCGTTGAACAGTGGCCGTAGCTCGTCGGCCTCGATGCCGTCGACCCGGGCACGCAGCCACGGTTGGAAGTCGACGCCCAGGTGGGCGGTGAGCATCAGCGGGTAGAGCACGGTCTGGCAGAACTGCCGGTAGCCGGCCCACGGTTCGCCGTCCCGCATCGGCTCGAAGGAGCCGATGTCGATGAAGACCGGTTGGGCGCCGCGCCACTGGAGGTTGTACGCCGAGCCGTCCTTCGTGGTGAAACCCTCGCCGAGCGCGGCGGTCAGGATCTCCAGGTGCAGCAGGGCGGCGTCGCGCAGCATGCTGAACGACCACTCGTACGGGTGGGAGACGAACGGGATGCGCTCGTGGCGCAGCACGGCCGCCCACGGTGTCCCGGTCGCGGCCGGCACCAGGGTGGGCGGGGCGTCCTCGGTGGCGCAGACCTTGCGCGCGGCGACCAGCGCCGGGAAGAACGTGCTGCTGGTCAGCGCCCGCCAGTGCGCGGCGGCCTGGGGGTCCAGCCCGCGCAGCACCTCGTCGCCGACGTGGAAGACCCGGTTGGCGGGGTCGCGGAAGGAGGCCGGCTCGGGCCGTACCTCGGTGGGTGAGATCGCCATCGTCGGGGCTGGCCCGCTCAGCGCTGGTCGGTGGGTTGCCGGCGGAACCGGTCGACCAGCCGTCGCCAGTAGAGTTTCGCGGCGACCGCGGCGCCAGCCACCCCACCGACGACAGCCTGCACGATCAGGCTGCCGGACCCCGCGTCCAGGTAGGCCAGATGTTCCACCGATCGCTCCTTGCCCTCGCCGCCTCGATACCGGCGTCCCAGGGCGTACACCGATGAGGCTTTTGACCCATAAAGCCGGACTTGTCCCTCACCGTACGCCGGTCGTCGTCGCTGTCGCGGGCACATCGGCGTACTCCCAGCCACACCACAGAATGCGGCCGGGACGGCCGGCCGCGCCGGTACGCTGCGGACGTGCGCTGGATGATCGTGGACGCGCCGCTGGACTCCTCCGGAGCCGGGCGCGGCGAGGAGCGGGCCCCGGCCGCGCTGCGCCGCGCCGGCCTGCGCGAGGCCCTGGCCGCCGACGACGACGGGCGGATCGACGAGGCGCGGTTGCGCGACCCGAACCGCGACCCGGCCAGCGGGGTGATCGGCGCGGCGGGCCTGGTCCGGGCCGGCGGCGCCATCGCCGCGCGCATCGGCGCACTGATCGCGGACGGCCACCGACCACTGGTGCTCGGCGGCGACTGCGCGATCCTGCCCGGCGTCTGCCGGGCCCTACCCCCGGCGACCGACCTGTGGTTCGTCGACGCCCACCCGGACTTCCTCGACGGCACGACCTCACCGACGGGTGAGGCCGCCGACATGGACCTCTCGGTTGTCACCGGGTGCGGCCCCGCCGCCGCCGTCGGTCCCGGCGGCACGCTGATCGAGCCCGGCCGCGTCCACCTGCTCGGGCACCGCCCGGCCACCGACGAGAGCAGCCGGGTCGAGGCGGCCCGGATCGACCCGGCGATCCACCAGATCAACGCCGCCGAGCTGCGGCGACGGGGCGCCGCGACGGTCGGCGCGAGCCTCGCCGCCGACGGGGACGGCCCGGCCTGGCTGCACCTCGACCTGGACGTGGTGGACCCGCGCGACCTGCCCGCGGTGACCTACCCCGAACCGGACGGCCCGCGCTGGGCAGACCTGATCGCGCTGGTCACGCCGCTGGCCCGCGCCGACCGGCTGCTCGGGATGAGCGTGACCGACCTGAACACCGACGAGGACCCCGACGGGCGGCACACCCGACGGGTCGTCGAGGTCCTCACCGAGATGCTGGTCGGCTGACCGGTCAGCCGTCGGCCGTTCCCGGTCGCGCGGTGAGCTCCGCCCACGCGTGCAGCGCGTCGCGGTCGCCGGCGCCATCGAGGTTCAGCGCCGCCTCGATCAACGCGAGGTGGGTGAATGCCTGCGGGTAGTTGCCCAGCGCGGTGCCATCGGCGTCGAGCTGCTCGGCGTACAGGCCGAGCGGCCCGGCGTACGCGCAGAGCCGGTCGAACAGCTCGGCGGCCTGCTCGCGCCGCCCGGCCAGGACCAGTGCGGAGACCAGCTCGAAGGAGCAGAGCAGGAACGCGCCCTCCTCGCCGGGCAACCCGTCGTCGGCCGTGTACCGGCGGATGAGCGCCGGGGCGATGGCGAGATCCCGGCGGATGCGGTCGATGGTGGCCACCACCAGCGGGTCGCCACCGGCAAGGAACCCGACCAGGGGCATCCGGAGCAACGACGCGTCGAGTTCGGTCGAGTCGTACGCCAGCACGAAGCTGCCGACGTCACTGTCGAAGCCCCGCTCGATGACGTCGGCGTGCACGGCGTCGCGTTCCCCGCTCCACCGCTGCACTGGTGCGTCGTGGTCCCCGACCAGGCCGGCGAGGCGGATACCCCGGTCGAGGCAGACCCAGGCCATCATCTTCGAGTTGACGTAGTGCCGCAGCGGCCCCCGGATCTCCCAGATGCCGTGGTCCGGCTCCCGCCACCGGGTGGCCATGGTGTCGACGTGCCGGCGCAGCACCTGCCACTGCGCGCCGGTCAACTCCCCGGTGAGCTGCTGGTACGACAGCGCGGCGTCGAGCACGTGCCCGTACGTGTCGAACTGGAGCTGCTCGGCGGCCTCGTTGCCGATGCGCACCGGCCGCGAGCCGGCGTACCCGTCGAGGTGATCGAGGATCTCCTCCTCGCGGGTCACCCCGTGGATCCCGACGAGTGGGCTGAGGACGTCGCCCGCCCCGCCGCACGTGGTGAGCAGGAAGTGCAGGTAGCGACGACCCTCCTCGGCGTGGCCCAACCGGAACAGGGCGAGCAGCAGCAACGCGGCGTCGCGGTGCCAGGTGTAGCGGTAGTCCCAGTTGCGGACCCCGCCGATCTCCTCGGGCAGCGAGGCGGTGGGCGCGGCGAGCAACGCCCCGGTCTCGTCGAACGACAGGCCCCGCAGGACGGCGGCGCTGTGCCGCACCTGCTCGCTGCCCTGGCCGGTGTAGTCGGCGCGGTCCGACCACTCCCGCCAGGTGCGGCAGGTCTGCTCCAGCAGGTCGGCCGGGTCGACCTCGTCGATGCGGCCCGGGCCGTAGCCGAGCAGCACGTCGATCGTCTGCCCCGCCCGCAGCACCACCTCGGTACGTACCGTCGCGCCGTCGACCCGAAACGGCAGCGCCGAGCGGAGCCGCAGCCCCGCCTCGGCGGCCACCCACTGGTCGTCGTCCCGGTGCCAGTCGACCGCGCGGGCGCCGTACCCGGGGCGTGGCGTCACCTCGGCACGCACCCGCATCGACCCGGCACGCACGTGCAGGCGGCGCACCAACAGCTTGTCCGCGCGGAACGGCTGTGCGGCATCACCGGCCCGTACGGCGAGGAAGTCCTGACCGACGGCGCTGCCACCGGCGGCGCGGTACGCGCTCTCCACGACCAGGGTGCCGGGCAGGTACCGGCGGACCGGCGCGGCGTCAGCGGCGACGGAGAGGGTGAACGCGCCACCGACGCGACGGTCCAGCAGCCGCGCGAAGAGCGCGTCACCCTCGAAGTGCGGCACACAGAACCAGTCGACCACGCCGTCCGCGCCGATCAGCGCCCCGGTGTGGGTGTCGGAGAGGAACGCGTACGAGTCGATCGGCGGCGTGTTCGCGGAGCCGAAGGCCGGCACGCGGCTCCTTACCCGGCGGGCCGGCACGGAAACGCGACTACCGGTCGCGTCGACGGGTAGTCGGCCGGATGCGACAGTTCGTCAACTGGTCCGGCAGCCTTTCGTTCACCCCGCGGGAGCTCGCCGAGCCGGCGGACGAGGACGCGGTACGGGAGTTGGTGGTGCGGGCACGCCAGGACGGCAGGACGATCCGCCCGGTGGGCTCCGGCCACTCGTCGAGCCCACTGGCGCGCACCGACGACATCCTGCTCAGCGTGGATCGGCTCGCCGGAGTCATCACCGAGGACGCCGATCGGGCGCGGGTGTGGGCGGGCACCAAGCTCAAGGCCCTCGGTGAGGGGTTGTACGACGCCGGGCTGGCCATGGACAACCTCGGCGACGTGGACTACCAGTCGATCGCCGGCGCGACCGCCACCGGCACGCACGGCACCGGCATCGGTTTCGGCAACCTGTGCACCCAGGTGACCGGCGTTCGCCTGGTCACCGGCACCGGCGAGGTTCTCGACATCTCGGCCGACGACAACGCGGACCTGTTGCCGGCGGCCCGGCTGTCGCTGGGCGCTCTCGGAGTGGTCACCCAGGTCACCCTGGACGTGCAACCGCACTACGAGTTGCACCGCCGGGCGTGGTGCGCGCACATCGACTGGACCCTCGACCACCTGGCCGAATTGCAGCACACCAACCGCAACATGGACTTCTACTGGTACCCGCGCAGCGACGAGACACAGATCCGCACCCTGAACCGCACCGACAGGGGCTCCGACGTGCGGGTGTGGGCCGCGCCGCGGGTGCCGGACTCCGGCCCGTGGGGCGCACCCCACGAGATCCGGTCCGGTCCGATCCACCGCACCATCCCGCAGGAGCGGCACCTGCGGTTCGAGGAGATCGAGTACATGCTGCCGTCGGAGGCGTTCCCCGCCTGCTTCGCCGAGGTCCGGCGGCGGATCCTGCAACGGCACCGCGCTGTTGTCGGCTGGCGGGTACTGGTGCGCAGCATCGCCGCCGACGACATCTGGTTGAGCAACGCGTACGGCCGGCCGACCACCACCATCGCCTGCCTCCAGAACACCTCGCTGCCGTACGAGGACTACTTCCGGGACATGGAGGCGGTCTTCCGGCAGTACGGTGGCCGGCCGCACTGGGGCAAGAAGCACTGGTTGACCGCCGGTGACCTGAGGCCCCTCTATCCGCGCTGGGACGACTTCCGGGACGCCCGCCGCCGACTCGACCCGGACGGGGTGTTCCTCAGCCCCGACCTCGCCCGGCTGCTGGAGGAGAGCCGATGACCGAGATCGGCGCCCGCGTGTGGGTCGTGCCGGGCGGGCACATCCCGTTCCCCAGCAACGGCCCCGAGCCGGCCTTCACCAGCTTCGATCAGCTGTGCGTCCTCAACGCCACCGGCACCCGCGCCGACGCCGAGCTGCACCTCTACTACGAGGACACCGAGCCGGTCGGCCCGTACGCCATCACCGTCGACGCCCACCGGGTACGACATGTTCGGCTCAACGACCTGATCGACCCGGAAGCGGTACGGCTCGACCGACCGTACGGCTGTGTGTTGCGCTCCACGGTGCCGGTGGTGGTGCAGTTCCTGCGCCAGGACAGCCGGCTGCCGGGGGTCGTCGCGATCGCTGCGGCCATGGCGTACCCGGCGTAACGGTTCGGCGCAGGTTCGCTCGTGGGCCGGGCCGGGTACCCCCGGCCATGAAACCAACGGCCGCGGCGACCGGGGCGCGAACGGCGGCGGGCAACCTGCGGACTCGCGTCGCGCGGGCCGGCCGGCAGAGCGGCCAGCGGATCCGGCTCTACCTGATCGTGGCGCTCCAGGCCGGCCTGGCCGCCGCCCTGGCCTGGCTGGTGGCCAGCGAGCTGTTCGGTAACCCGGAGCCGACGTTCGCGCCGGCCGCGGCGGTCGGCGTCATCGCGGCGTCGCTGGGCAAACGTGCTCACCGCGCCCCGGAGTTGGTCGCCGGGGTGGTGCTCGGCATCGGCGTGGGTGACCTGTTGATCAGCCTGTTCGGCACCGGCCCGTGGCAGACCGGTGTGATCGTCTTCCTGGCGATCGCGGCGTCGGTGCTGGTACGCGGCACCGGCGCGCTGATGACTCAGGCCGGTGGTACCGCCGTTCTCGTCGCCACGCTGACCCCGACCGCGCCGGACCTGGAACTGCCCCGCACTGTCAACGCGCTGGTCGGCGGAGCGGCCGGACTGTTCGTGATGCTCGTCCTGCTGCCCCTCAACCCGATGCGGATGGTGCGCCGCTCCGCCGAGCCCGCCCTGGACCTGTTCGCCCGGGAGATGACGGCCTCCGCGCAGGCGCTGGCCGAGTCGGACTGGGACGGAGCGCGGGCGGTGTTGGACCGGATGCGCGACGCCGACCCGCAACTGCGACAGCTCGTCGCCGTGACGACCGCCGCCGACGAGGTGGTTCGGCTCTCCCCGGTGCGCTGGCGACGACGCCGGGCAATCGCCGCGTACCGGCGCGGGGTGACGCACATGGAACGGGCCTTCCGCAACAGCCGGGGTCTGGTGCGCCGGATCGGCACCGCCCTGCGCGACGAGGAACCGGTGCCGGCGGCCCTGCCCGCGGCGGTGGAGCACCTCGGCGAATCGGTCCGGCTGCTGCACCGGGAGTTCGTCGCCGGGCAGGAACCGGTGCAGGCCCGGGAGCGGGTGCTGCACGCGGTCCGGGAGGCGGGCGTGGCGTGCCGGCAGGACCTGGGCTTCTCCGGGACGATAGTGGTCTCCCAGCTGCGCACCGCCGCCAACGACCTCCTGCGGGCCACCGGCGTGCCCCGGGACGAGGCACGCCGGTTGGTCCGCGAAGCCGCCGCCGGCTGACCGGTCGACGCCTCAGGTACGCCGATGGTGCATGCCGAGGCGCAGCAGCACGAACCGCAGCACCGTGGCGGCCAGGTTCGCGGCCACCAGCACGGCCAGCTCCACCGGCCGGGCCGGTACGGCGGAGACGACGTGCAGCACCGCCAACGCGCCACTGGTCAACGCCAGACCGAGGGCGAAGGCCAGCAACCCCTGCGCGTGGTGCCGGGCGGCGTGCCGGCGTCCGCTGATGCCGAACGTGAGCCGCCGGTTCGCGGCCGTGTTCGCCACGGCGGTCGCCAGCAGCGCCACCAGGTTCGCCGGTTGCGCGCCGAGCAGACCCCGGGTGGCCACGAACAGCAGCAGGTACGCGAGCGTGCTCGCCACCCCGACCGCCGCGAACCGGACCAGCTGCCGGGGCAACCCGACCGGCACCTGCCCCGGCAGCGCCTGCCCCGGCAGCGCTTGGGCGGGCTGTGCAGGCGGCGCGGTGAGCGGCGCCCGGCCGAGTTGTGCGCGCAGGTCGGCCAGGGGCAGCGCGCCGGTCAGCAGCGCCCTGCCCAGCCGGCCCACGCCACGCAGGTCGGCCAGGGCGGTGGCCACGATGTCGACGCGGCTGTCCGGGTCGTCGACCCAGTCCACCGGCACCTCGTGGATGCGCAGCCCGGCCCGCTGGGCCAGCACCAGCAGCTCGGTGTCGAAGAACCAGCCGGTGTCCCGCACCAACGGCAGCAGTTCCACGGCCACGTCGGCGCGGATCGCCTTGAACCCGCACTGCGCGTCGGAGAACCGCGCCGCCAACGCCCCGCGCAGCAGCAGGTTGTAGGCCCGCGAGATCACCTCCCGCTTGGCGCCACGCACCACCCGGGAGGTACGCGCCAACCGGGTGCCGATAGCCAGGTCGGAGTGGCCGGAGATGAGCGGCGCGACCAGTGGCAGCAACGCCGCAAGATCGGTGGAGAGGTCCACGTCCATGTACGCCAGCACCGGCGCGGACGACGCCGACCACGCTGCGGAGAGCGCCCTCCCCCGCCCCTTGGCGTCCAGGTGCAGCACCTCGACGCCGGGCAGCTCACCGGCGAGGCCGTCGGCCACCTTCAGAGTGTCGTCGACGCTGGCGTTGTCGGCGATGGTGATCTGGAACGGGTACGGGAAGTTCGCGCTCAGGTGGGCGTGCAGCCGCCGTACGCACGGCCCGAGGTCGACCTCCTCGTTGTAGACCGGGATCACCACGTCCAGCACGACGGCCGTCGGTCGGGCCTGGACGGCGGCCCGTGGTCCGCCCAGCGCGGTCACGACGCCTCCGCACCGGCGCTGAGGTCGTAGACGGTGACCCCGTCGACGGTCTGCGTCGTGAACGTCTCCGCGACCCAGGCGGCGATCTCCTGGGAGGCCGAGCTGCCGCCGTTGGCCCGGAAGCCACCACCACCGACGAAGTAGTGGATCTTCTTGTCGGCCACGTAGCGCTGGAACTGCGCGAGGGTCGGTGAGGGGTCGCTGCCGTTGAACCCGCCGATCGGCATCACCGGTTCGCCGGTGGCGAGCTGATAGCCGGACGCGTTGTTCGAGCCGATGGTCGCCGCCACCCAGGTGTAGTCGGCACTGTCGTTCTGCAGCAGCTCGCGTAGCGCGGCGCTGGGCTCACGGGCGTCGAGCAGCCCGCCCATTCCCCCACCGGCCGAGCGCCCCTGGCCGCCGGTGGCACCGGGCCCGCCGTTGCGACCACCGCCGGGGAAGCCCGGCAGCTGACCGCCGTTCTGGCCGCCACCGTTCTGGCCCCCGCCCGGGAAGCCACCGGGGAACTGACCCCCGCCAGGGAAGCCACCGGGGAACTGGCCGCCGGCCGGCACCTCCATGCCACCAGGGGGTTGCCCACCGGGGAAGCCGCCCCGGCCGAACCCGCCCGCCACGGACGGGCCGGCGCTCGGGATCGACCCGGTGTGCGGGGTCGCGGCGGTCTGCACCGCGTACGCCACCGGGCCGGCGAGGGCCGCCGCCGCGCCGAGGCCCAGCACCACCGGCACCACCCGGCGGGGCAGCCGGGTGACCAGCAGGAGCAACACCGCCCCGACCAGGCCGGCGACGAGCACAGTGGTCCGCAGCCACGGGTACCAGTCGGGGCTGCGTCCGAGCAGCACCCACGCCCACCACACGGTCACCACGAGAGTGCCGGCGAGCGTCGCCGTGGCGGCGAGCGGGCGCAGGCGTTGCCACCGCGTGCCCCCCACGACGTCGTCGGCGGACGCGGGCAGCGAATCACCCGCTGACGTTTCGGCGACCCCAGCGACAGCCGAAGCTTGTCGCCGCTCGCGCCAGAGCAGCGTCACGCCGATGCCGACCAGCGCGCCGATCGCCGGTGCGAGCGCCACCGTGTAGTAGGCGTGGAAGATCCCGGACATGAAGCTGAAGATCAGACCGGTGACCAGCAGCCAGCCGCCCCAGAGCAGCAGCCCGGCCCGGGTGCGGTCGGTGCGGGTCGCCCTTCCGGCCAGCAGCAGGCCGACCACCAGCAGGATCAGCGCGGCCGGCAGCAGCCAGGAGACCTGACCACCGATCTCGCCGCCGAACATCCGCAGCACGCCGTTCTGCCCGGAGAACGGGCCACCGCCGCCACCCGGCCGCGCGCCACCGCCGCCGACGCTGCCGACCTCCTCGCCGGTGATCCGGCCGAGGCCGTTGTAGCCGAGGGTCAACTCCAGGATGCTGTTGCCCTGCGAGCCGCCGATGTACGGGCGGGCGCTGGCCGGCACCAGCTCGACCAGCGCCACCCACCAGCCGGCGGAGACCACCACCGCCAACCCGGCCAGCAGCAACTGCCGGACCCGCCGCCACAGCCCGGTCGGCGCGGCCAGCAGGTAGACGCCGGCGAAGACCGGCACCACCAGGAACGCCTGCAACATCTTGGTGAGGAAGCCGAAGCCGACCAGCACACCGACCAGCACGATCCACCGGGTGCTGGCCGTCTCCAGCGCGCGCACCGTGGCGTACGCCCCGGCGACCAGCAGCAGGACCAGCAGCGCGTCGGGGTTGTTGAACCGGAACATCAGCGTCGCCACCGGGGTGACCGCGAGGACCGCGCCGGCGATCAGACCGGCGGCCGGCCCGTACCAGCGCTTCACGGTCGCGTGGAGCACGCCGACCGAGGCGACGCCGCAGAGCGCCTGCGGCACGAGCATCGCCCAGCTGTTCAGGCCGAAGACGCGTACGGACAGGGCCATCAGCCACAGCGACGCGGGTGTCTTGTCGACGGTGATCGAGTTGGCGGCGTCCGACGAGCCGTAGAGGAACGCCTTCCAGCTCACCGAGCCGGCCTGCACGGCCGCGGCGTAGAACGAGTTCGCCCAGCCGGACGCGTCCAGGCCCCACAGGTAGAGCAGGCCGGTGGCGAGCAGCAGGATCGCCAGCGCGGGCCGGGCCCAGGCCGGCGGGCGGCGCGTCGGCGGCGAGTGCTCGTCGGGGCGTGCGGCAGTTGGCGGCTCGGGTTCGGCGGGTGCCGGCAACAGGGTCTCGGTTCTGTCCATGCGGCCAGCCTTGAGGGCTCGCCTGGCGCGACCCCGTGTGCGAACTATGCGTCAGCTGTGGGATTCGGCAGCCGGACGGTGAACACGGTCCGACCTGGACGGCTGTCCACCCCGACCGTGCCGTGGTGGGCCTCCACCACCGCCGCGACGATCGCGAGACCGAGGCCGGTGCTGCCGTGCGCGCGGGATCGGGAGCTGTCGCCCCTGGCGAACCGCTCGAACATCTCCGGTTGCAGCCTCACCGGCACCCCCGGCCCGTCGTCGGCGACGGTGAGCACGGCACTGGCGGCGTCGACGGCCAGCGTGGTGGTGACAGTGCTGCCGGGCGGGGTGTGCACCCGGGCGTTGGTGAGCAGGTTCGCCACCACCTGGTGCAGCCGGGCGGCGTCGCCGGGCACCCGGATCGCCACCTCGGGCAGTTCGAGCTGCCAGCGGTGCTCGGGGCCGGCGACGTGCGCGTCACTGACCGCGTCCACCACCAGGGCGGTCAGGTCCACCGGTTCCACAGCGAGCGGCCGGCCGGTGTCGAGGCGGGCCAGCAGCAGCAGGTCGTCGACGAGGCTGGTCATCCGGGTGCTCTCCGACTCCACCCGGCGCAGCGCGTGCGCCACGTCGGCGGGAACCTCGTCGCGGCCACGCCGGGCCACCTCGGCGTAGCCGCGGATCGCCGCGAGAGGCGTCCGCAGTTCGTGGCTGGCGTCGGCGACGAACTGGCGTACCCGGGTCTCGCTGGCCTGCCGGGCGGAGAGCGCGTCGGCGACGTGGCCCAGCATCCGGTTCAGCGCCGCGCCGACCTGGCCGACCTCGGTGCGTGGGTCGGTGTCGGCGGCCGGGACCCGGACGGCGAGCGCCACCTCCCCCCGGTCCAGGGGCAGCTCGGTGACGCGGGTGGCGGTGGCGGCCACCCGGTTGAGCGGTCGCAGGGTCGCCCGCACGATCAGCGCGCCCGCCACACCGGCGAGCAGCAGTCCGATCGCGGCCACCCCGGCCTGTGCGGCGACCAGCGCCCAGACGGTCTCCTGGACGCCGGAGAGGGGGATCGCGACGACACGTACCCGGCCGTCCCAGTACTGGCGGGCCACAGCCCGGTAGTCACCACGATCGCCGAGGTCGACGGTGTGCGGTCTGGCGTCGACAGGTAGGTCCGCCAGCACGGCGACCTCCCCCACCGCGACGGGCTGCTCGTCGGGGAACGGATCGGCGCTGGAGGCGCTGTTGGTCAGGGTCCGGGCGCTGGTCACGCGGCCGTCGCTGATCTCGGCGACCACCGTGCCGGACGGCAGCCCGGGTGGAATGCCCGGTCCGTTGCCCGGAAATGCCGGCCGCCCCGGCCGGTCGCCCCGCATGGCCGGCGCGGGGACCAGCTGAGCGTCGAGCCGGTCGATCAAAAAGTGCCGCAGCGCCACAGTGGTCAGGCCACCGATCGCGACGCTGACCAACGCCAGCAGCGCGAGCAGGGCGAACACCAGTCGGGTACGCAGGGAGCGCCCGGCCAGCCACCCCCGGGCGGCGCGCAGCGGGCGGCGCCTACTCGGCGGGTTTGAGGACATAGCCCGCACCGCGCAGCGTGTGGATCATCGGCGCGCGGCCGGCGTCGATCTTCTTGCGCAGGTACGAGATGTACAGCTCCACCACGTTGGCCTGGCCACCGAAGTCGTAGTTCCACACCCGGTCGAGGATCTGCGCCTTGCTGAGCACCCGGCGCGGGTTGCGCATCAGGTAACGCAGCAGCTCGAACTCGGTCGCGGTGAGGGTGACGAGCTGGCCGGCTCGCCGGACCTCGTGGCTGTCCTCGTCGAGGCTGAGGTCACCGACGGTCAGCACCGCCTCCTCCCGGGCGGCGATCGCCAGCCCGGAGCGGCGCAGCAGCGCGCGCAGCCGGGCGATCACCTCCTCCAGGCTGAACGGTTTGGTGACGTAGTCGTCGCCGCCGACGGTCAACCCGGCGATGCGTTCCTCGACCGCGTCGCGGGCGGTCAGGAAGAGCACCGGCACTGTGGGGGCGTGCTCGCGCAGCCGGCGCAGCACCTGGAAGCCGTCCAGGTCGGGCAGCATCACGTCGAGCACCACGGCGTCCGGCTGGAACTGTCGGGCGGTGCCCAGCGCCGCCATGCCGTTGCCGGCGGTGCGGACCTGCCAACCCTCGTAGCGCAGGGCCATCGACAGCAGGTCGGTGAGCGTGGGTTCGTCGTCGACCACCAACACCCGGACGGGTTCACCGTCGGGGCGACGCAACTCGATCCGGCTCGGCGCGGCCTGCCCGTTCATAACCATGGGCCCCATGGTGGCCGCCGCGCCTGTGCCGCGCCCCTGCGGAAGCTGTGCGCGAGCTGTACGGCCGGGCGGACGCGACGCCGGCGACACCACCGGTCAGCCCCGCCTCGTGGTCACTCGGACACCCCGTACGCGTCGGTGCGCACGAACCGCATGCTCCACCCGCCGGCCTCGTCGGGCCGGTCGCGCTCGTAGAGGTGGTCGGGGCCGGGCTGCACCGGGCCCGTGCCGTCCGGGTGCCGCATGATCCAACGTTGGGGCGGGGCGCCGTCCGACCCGGCCGGCAGCAGCCGGACCAGGCCGTCCGCTGGCCCACCGACGAAGCGTACGGTGACCTCGCTCATCGCGGCGTCCCCTCGGGTGACCATGCCGGCACAATCGGTGACACCGGCTCTGGCTCGCAAGCTACCGCACCCATCCCCCGTGGCGCAGCGAGGTGCGCGGGGCCGTCCGCCCCGAATCGGGCTCCGGTTTGCCCAGCTCGGCGCTCGGGTACCGGCACCTGAGCACCCGCCGTCGGCGGGGCGAGGGCGAGGAGCTGTCGATGCGGATGCTGGACGGGCGGTACCGGCTCGAACAGCGCATCGGTGTGGGCGGGATGTCCGAGGTGTGGCGGGCCTACGACCAGGTGCTGGACCGGCCGGTCGCGGTGAAGCTCATCTCGCCCGGCCGCGACGATCGGGACGGCCCGGTGGACCGGATCCGGGCGGAGGCCCGGTCGGCGGCCCGTCTGGAACATCCCAACGTGGCCAGCGTGCACGACTTCGGCACCTCCTCGACGTGGCCCGGCCGCCCGGTGCCCTACATCGTCATGGAGCTGGCCGAGGGTGAGACGCTCGCCGTGCACCTGCGTGCCGGGCCGCTGGACTGGCAGATCGCGGTGCGGGTCTGCGCGGAGGTCGCCGCCGCGCTGGCAGCCGCGCACGCCGAGGGCATCGTGCACCGGGACGTCAAGCCGGCAAACGTCATGCTCACCCCGACCGGGGTGAAGGTGCTCGACTTCGGCATCGCCATCGCCGCCGGTACGGCGGACCCGATGCCGACCGGGATGGTGCTGGGCACCCCGGCGTACCTGGCGCCCGAACAACTGGACGAGGCTCCGGCCACCCCCGCTGCCGACATGTACGCCCTCGGCGTGCTGCTCTACTACAGCCTCACCGCCCGCCTGCCCTACCGCGCGGCGACCGCCAGCGAACTGTTGCTCGTCCGCCGCCGTCGGCCACCGGAGCCGCTGCCCGACATCGCCGGGCTGCCGCCGGAGGTCGCCGAGCTGTGCCACTCCTGCCTCGCCGACGACCCCGAGCAGCGCCCGACCAGCCTGGTCGCCGCGTTGCTGCTGGCCGAGGCGGTCGACGCCCGGGTGTACGTGCCGATGACGATCCCGACGACCCGCCGGCCGGCCCCCACGTCGCCGTGGACCGAACGGGCCGCCGCCGAGGCCACCGAGGCGGTGGCTCTGGTGGACGAGCCGAACCTGCCCGCCGGGCGCTGACCCGACGCCGCACGGCGTTTCGCCGGGCGGCGAAGGGGTAGCCGGCCTGGTGAGCGACGGGAGAAACGCGATGCCGGATCAGAGTTCCTGGCTGCGTGAGGCCACAGCGACCGCCGAGGGCGGTCACGTACGCACCGACGATGGCGGGCTCTCCACCGCGCTGGCCTCACCGCTGGCGCCGCACTGCACCGGGCTGACTCCGGAACAGTTGCTGGCAGCGGCCTTCGCCTCCTGCCTGCACCACGCGGCGGTGGAGGTGGCCGGGGAGATCACCGACGAGGCGCACACGGTGCAGGTCCGGGCGGAGGCGAAGCTCGGGCGGGACAACGACGGCCGATACCGGGCCGACGTCCACGCGGAGATCTCCTCAGCCGGGCTGAGCCGAGACCAACTGGCCGACCTGGTCGAGTACGCCGACCGGCTCTGGCCGTTCTCCAGCGGCGACGCCAGCCGACACCGCCTGACCGTAACCCCAGCCGAGAACGGCCGCCACTAACTCCACGCCCCACCCCACCCACCCGCCACCCACACGCCCCACCGCGCCGATCTTGCACTTTCGGTCGTCGATATGAGGGGGATGCCCCTCTATGTCGCCACAGCAAGTGCAAGATCGCCGAGGTGGGGGCCTGGGGGGCCGGTTGGTGGAGGGGTGCCTCGGTTGTTCGGGTTAGTCGTGAAGGTGGGCGGAGGTGCGGCCGGCGGAGTGGCGGGGCGACCGCATTCCCCCGGCAAGTCGGGAATAACCGTCTGGAGTGATCCGCGAGGTTGATCAGCTTCGCGGTAGTTTTGCCCGCTAAAGTCAGCATGATCAGGGCAAATTGTGGCGCATGCCACCGTACGGGCTGATGGCATCGAGCATTCAGCTCTTTAGCCTCGTCAGGTGCATCCCGACGACCCCTCCGCCCAGAAGCTGACCGACGCGCGCCCGACCACCCCCTCGGACGACGCCGCATCAACCGAACGGACGATCGGCCGTCACCGCGCTTCCGAACCGTCGCGGCGCGCCCTGCTGGGCTCGACCCCGGTGCGGGTGGCGCTGGCCACCGGTGTCACCTGCTGCCTCAGCCTCGTCGCGGTCGCCACCGCGCGAGGCAACGACGACGCCCCCCGTACGGTCGAGCCGCTCGCCGAGGCGGTGGCCGACCGCGCCGCCATCGCCGATGAGCGCGCCTCCCGGTCGCTGGACCGCGACGCCGCCCCCGCCCGGGTCCTGCCCAGCCCGACGGCGAAGCCCACTCCCACTCCCACCGCCGTCCGCAAGGTGCCCAAGAAGCCGGTCAAGCCCCGCCGCCCCCGGCCGGTCGCCGGCCTCGACCAGGCACAGATGGACAACGCGAAGATCATCGTGGACGTCGGCCTGGAGATGAAGATGCCGCGTCGCGCCCTGGTGGTGGCACTGTCCACCGCGATGCAGGAGAGCAACCTCTACAACCTGGCCAGCGACGTCCTCCCGGAGTCGGCGGAGTACCCGAACCAGGGCAGCGGCTCCGACCACGACTCGGTCGGGCTGTTCCAGCAGCGGCCCAGCAGCGGCTGGGGCACTGTGGCCCAGCTGATGCGCCCGTCGTACGCCGCGCGGGCCTTCTACACGGCGCTCAACGAGATCCCCGGCTGGCAGGACCTGAGCGTCACCGCCGCCGCCCAGTCCGTGCAGATCTCCGCGTATCCCGACGCGTACGCCCAGCACGAGGACCGGGCGACCACTGTCGCGGCGGCGCTCACCGCCTGAGCGGGGGCACGCACGCCCGCACGTCTCAGCTACGGCCCGACGGTGACTCCGCGCCCGCGTCCGCGTCCGGGCCGCCGACCCCGACCCGGCTGCCCGGCACCCCGGCGGCTGCGGTGGGGGTGTCGGCGGGCACCTGGTCGACAGTCACCTGGCTGAGGATCTCGTCCACCCGCACCTCGCGCCGTCGACGGGCGTCCAGCGCCGCCTCGAAGTCACGTCGGGCCTGCACAGCCTCCGCGTACGCCCGCTCCCGCACCCGCCGTGCCTCCTCGCGGGCCTCGTCCAGCTCGGCGCGAGCCTCGGCCAGGATCTCGGCGGCCTCGCGACGCACCGCGCCACCGAAGTGCCGGGGGGCGGTGGCGTCGCCCAGGTCGAGTCGTTGCAGCAGCGCGCTGAGCGAGGCTGCCTCCTGGCGGATCTCGTCCCACTCCCGGGCCGCCCCGGCCGCGCCCTCGGCCCGCGCCGCCAGCCGGGACAACCGGATCCCCAACTCGTCCAGGCAGTAATCCACCTGCCGCTGGTCGTAACCGGTCTCAACGACGGAGAACCTCATACTGTCGCCCCCCAGGCAGCTGCTGTTACTTCCCCACCTGGATCCTCGGCCGCGACCGCTCGCGCCGAGGGTGTTCGGGAAAAATGTTCAGCATGCGCGCAGGTGGCGCGGGCCTCAGATGCGCTTGGGCAGCACGACGACCCGGCCGAAGAACTCGTCGATGCGGCGAACCACGTCGTTGAAGTCGTCCAGGTCGATCGGCTTGGTGACGTACGCGTTGGCCTGCAACGTGTAGCTGCCGACGATGTCGGTGTCGGCGTTGGAGGTGGTCAGCACGACGATCGGGATGGTCCGCAGATCCTCGTCCTGCTTGACCGCCCCGAGCACCTGCCGACCGTCCATCCGCGGCATGTTCAGATCCAGCAGGATCACGTCCGGTCGGCGGGCCTGCTCGTGCCGGCCCTCGGCGCGGAGAAACTCCATCGCCTCCTCGCCGTCACTCACCACGTCGATGATCTTCTCGACGTCGGAGTCCGCCAGCGCCTCCTCGATCATCAGCACATCACCCGGATCGTCGTCGACCACCAGGATGCGTACCGGCTGCGGGCTGTCTACGCCCATCACTACCTGCCTCGGAGTCGGCGGAGACGGGACCCTGACGGTCACCGCGTTGGCGGGGAAATGCTGGCGGGGAAATCTAGCCCATCAGGAAGCACTGCGGGACGCGGGGTCGACCGACTCCGGTTCGTAGCGCAACACGTCGGCGAGGCCGGTCACGCCCAGCACCCGCTCGACCCGCCCGTGGGCGCCGGTGAGCCGGAGCCACCCACCGTCGGCCGCCGCCTGATTGTCGCCCCGGACGAACACGGCCATACCGGTGGAGTCGCAGAACGTGAGGTCCGTCAGATCGAGCAGCACCCGGGTCTTGCCCGCCGCGGTGAGCCGGTCGATCGCGGCGCTCAGCTCGGGGGCGGTGCTCAGGTCCAGCTCGCCCACGAGCCGCAGGCAGGCGCCACCACCGTCGCGCTCGACGTAGTTGACGCTGAACGTCACCGTTCTCCCCCTCGCTCCACCCTCGGGTGGGACGTTTGCAGTCCGGCAAGTATACGCAGAGGTGACTCGTCCGCCGCCGAGCGCGGTGATCGATCCGGATGCCACCGGCGGGTCGGGTCAGCGCGCGGTGCCGGGCAGCGCCGCGCATCCCAGCGCCAACGCCCGCGCCGCCCGGGGGAAGTCCCGCAACGCGGCGGCGTAGTGCTCCAGCGGCAGGACGACCGCCCCGGCGGGCACCCCACGACTGCCCAGAATCCCCAACAGCCACTCCACGAACTCGGTGAACAACGAGGGGTCGTCGACGTAGACCGCCGCCGCCAGGAAATCCACTATGTGGCCCAGATCGCTCACTGTCGCGTCGAGCTGCGCGGCGGTGTACGCCCGCGCCGCCGGCACCCGCTGCCGCAGCTCCGCCAATGCGCTGTCGATCAGCTCGCCGCGACGGCGCACCAGGCTGGCGTACTCGTCGTCGGCCAGGTGGGCCAGCCGGGCCGGCGGCGCCCCGCGCAACGCCCGCTCGTCGGCGATCAACTCGGCTGCGGAGGGCGCGTCCGGCGCCCAGGCCACCCCGAGCCGACGCGCCCACCGGCCATCAGTGCCGAACCCACGCCCGCCGACCACCACCGGCACGTCCGAGCGGCGGCAGGCCTCGATCATCCGGTGGGCGCACGGCAGGCGCATCGGCAGCGCGCACGCCAGCGCGACCGCGTGCGCGTCGTAGCGGTGCAGGTACGACACGAGGTGCGCCGCGGGGACGCTGGCGCCCAGGAAGGTCACCTGCCACCCGCGTAACCGCAGTATCTCGGCCACCAGCCGGGGCGGCAGCGCGTGCCACTCGCCGTCCATGCAGGCGACCACGACCCGGCCACCGGTCGGCCGCGCTTTGACGTGCGCGGAGACCGCCGCCACCACCTGCTCGCTGATGTGGGTGGCCGCGTGCTCCTGGGCGACGCTCCACTCGTTTCGCGCCCATCGCTCGCCCACCTCGGCCTGGGCGGGCGCGACCAGGTCGAGCAGCACCCGCTCCGCCGGGACGCCCGCGTCGAGCAGGCCGATCGCCAGGTCGGTAGCGGCGTACTCGTCCGCGTCGGCAAGGTGGTCCAGGTACCCGGAGTACGCCTCGCCGAGGTCGGTGGTGGCCGTGGCGGCGGTCACGCGTCAGTCCCCTCCGTCTGGCCGATGCCGGCGGGCACCGAGTGCAGGTGCCGTGCACCGCGACCGCCCAGGCCGGCCGCCCGCAGCGCCAACACGGCGATGTCGTCGTGGTCGCCCTGTGCCAGCCAGTCGCAGGTGAGCTGCTCGACCCGTTCGGCCAGGGCAGGCGCGGGCATCCGGTGGCAGTCGGTCAGCGCGCTGACCAGCCGCTCCGCGCCGAACTGCTCGTCGCCGCGCCGGCCGCCCCGGGCCTCGGTCACCCCGTCGCTGTAGAGCAGGCAGGTCTCGCCCGGCGCCAGCCGCACTGTCACCTCCCCGACGCGGGGGTCGGGGACCACTCCGATCAGCATGCCGCGCAACGGCACCGTCTCCACCTCGCCGGAGGCGCGCAGCACCAGTGGTGGCAGGTGCCCGCCGCCGGCCATGGTGAGGGTGAGGCCGCCGTCGCGCTCCGGGCGGGCCACGCCGAGCACGATCGTGGCGAAGCGGCCCTGGCCGTGCGCCTGGGTCGTCTCCAGCAACGCGTCGTTGAGCAGCCGCAGCAGCCGCTCCGGGTGAGACTCCAACCGGTGCAGCGCCTGGAGGCACTGGCGCAGTTGGCCGGTGAAGACGGCGGCTTCGACGCCCTTGCCCGACACGTCACCGAGGAAGAACACCGAACCACCGTCGGTGAGCCGGTGCGAACCGTAGAAGTCGCCGCCGATGCGCAGCCCCGCCTGCGCGGGCCGGTACGCGGTGCCCCACTGCACACCGGCGGCCTCGACCGGCTCGACAGGCAGCAGGCTGGCCTGGAGGGTGTCGGCCACCTCGGCCTGGTCGCGGTAGAGCAGCGCGGTGGTCAACGCGGCACCGGCGCGGGCCGCGAACGCGCGGACCAGCTCAACGTCGTCCTCGTCGTACCAGCGGGTGGCGCGACGGGCCACCAGCAGCACCCCGACCGGCGCGTCACGCCCCGGCAGCGGGACGACCCGGGCGGCGCTGTCGGTGCCGGCCAGCCCCGGCAGCCAACCGGCGTCGACCGCCTGCTCGACCAGCCAGTCCACCGCGTGCGGCTCGGCCCCGGTCAACCCGTCGGCGATGGCGCTCGGCAGCTCGCCGCCGACCAGTACGCCGCTGTCCACCGTCGGCACCTCGTCGTCGGTGCGCGACGCCCGCCACCAGCGGGCGCGCCCGGCCCGCGGGGCGAGCACCAGCACCGCCACCTCAGCCAGGGTCGGCACGGCGAGTCGGACGACCGCGGCGGCCGCCCGATCCGGGTGCAGCGGGTTGCCCAGCTTGTCGCCGACCACTGCGAGGAACGCCGAGCGGGCCCGTTCGGCGAGCAGCGCGTCGGCGCGACTGACGCTGTCGGTGACGTCCTCGACGTACCAGCAGCAGCGGTCACCAGAGAGCGGCACCTGGCGCGCGGTGAGCCGGCGCTCGCGGTGGGTGAAGCTTCCGGGGACGCCTTCGCTCAACCCGGGTACACCGGCCGCGCTGAGCAGCTCGCCGGGCGTCACCTCGGGCAGCAACCGCTCAGCCACCGGGCTGACGTGCCGCACGACGCCATCGGCGTCGCAGACCACCAGGCCCTCCCGGAAGTGCTCGACGACCTCTAACCAGTCGGGCGTGGCCTGCCCCCGGTCGGGGGCCAGCGGTGGCAGGGCCGCGGTGGGGCGACGAACGTCGGCGGACCACGCCGAGGGTCGTGTCGTGCTCGGCGTGGAGAGCCGTCCGTCGCCCGGGTCCCAGTCCCTGACGTCGGAAGCAGTCACCAGCTGAGCCTCACTCCTTGTCGTTCACCGAACCCGTGCCGGAACCGGCGTCCACTGTCAAAACTCTCCAGCCACCCTACGCCCGAACCCGGAAAGCGGCATCTCGCGGCAGGTGGCGGGCATCGCCACGGCGGGGGGCGGCGGACGAGGGACACGCGGCCGTATCGCCGCCCCCGCTTTGCGTTCTGTCGGTCGACAAGGAGAATGGTGGGATGCCCGACCAGCTGTTGACCATCGAGACAACCCGGCTCGCCGCCGGGAACGTCCGACTCCGGCTGACCGGCGAACTCGACTACGACAGCGCGCCCGAGCTGATCGCCGCGGCGGCCGAGCTGCGCGGCGACGACGCCCCGGTTCTCGTCGACCTGACCGGGGTGACCCTCTGCGACTCGTCCGGGCTCAGCGCGCTGCTGGTGGTGCAGCACCGCGCCGCCGGGGCGATCCGACTGACCGGGGTCAGCCCTCAGCTTCAGCGGATGCTGGACCGCACGGGCCTGAGTGAGTTGCTGGCCGAGGCGTACGCCGACGACGACGTGCGCGCCATCGGTTGACCCGCAGGTCACCCCCGGGAAGCGAGACGGGGTGGCCCCCGACCCTGGGACCTGGGGTCGGGGGCCGGAGGAATGTCTAGGGTGCCGTCATCGGCTGGAGCCGGGGGCCGTCCTCACGCAGCTCGCCGATCGGGGCCGCGTCCACGTCCTCGGGCTCCCCCGAGTCGGGCGTCTGGTACAGGTAGCGGACGAACTGCCCACCCGCCTCGTTGTCGTCCGCGCCGGGCCACTGACCGATGCAGTCCATCCCGATCACCTCGCGGCCCGTTCCGTCGGCCTCCTCGAGCAGCGCCCAGAGGCTCACCGGGTAACACCTGGTGACCTCGGGTGTGAGCTGCCAGCGGGCGTACCAGCCGGGTCGAGCGGGGACGATCTCGACAACTTCCTTCATGACGACCTTCCTTCCGCGTACCTCGGAAGAATCTCCGGTCCTGACCCGATCGTGCGGGCCGTGCGGGTGAGCGCCCCTCACCCCCGCCGGATGAAGCGTGGGGCAGGCCGCTCCGACCCGGCCGGCGGCCTCTGTTTCCTTCTCCGGGACGGCGGGAAGGCGACTGGCGCAGCCACGATCCCCAGCGGAAGGGATGCCAGCATGCGCAAGCAGATGGAGGGCGACAACCAGAGGCGTCGGGCACTGGCCCGGCAGGCCCGGGAGCAGAATCGCCAGCCCAGCGAGATCGGCGCCAGTCTGAGCGCGTCCAAGCAGCTCACGAGCCTTGATGCGGGTAAGCGGGCCGGCCCACCAGCGGCCGGAGCGCACAAGTCGGACACCACGCGCGGCGGGCCGGCACCGCCGCCGGTCGGTAGCGCCGACAACCCGCGACCGCAGCCGTCCCCGCCGAGCGGCGCGTCCGGTGTGAACAGCATGGGTTACCACGACCTGGTCGACGAGGTCCGGCGTCGCGCCGGGGTCGACTTCAAGACCGCCAAGGTGGGCACCGAAGCGACCGTGTTGGTCCTCGCGTTCGCCCTGGAGGCCGCCGAGCGGCAGCGGCTGCTCGCCGCGGTGCCGGCGTCGCTGCACGACGTGCTGCCGGTCGACGGCATCGAACGGCACCAGGACCTGCCCGGCTTCCTGGCCGAGGTGGGCCGGATCAGCGGCAACACCCCGGAGCAGGCCCGGTACCAGGCCGAGGCGACGATCGCCGCGCTCGCCGAGCAGGACGGCGACCTGGTCGAGTCGTTGCACGTACCCGACGGGTTGCGCGACCTGCTGAACCCGCCGGAGGCCGGCGGCGGCCTGGTGGGCGCCTCCACCACCACACCCACCCTGGACGCCGACGAGATCAGCGCGGCGCTGGACGACCTGCCCTACTGGGCCGGCGACAGCCAGGGCCTCTACCGGGTGGTCGCGCTGCCGCCCGACAACCTGGACCGGGTGCTGGCCCGCCTCGACCGGCTGCGCCAGGACAACGGCCGCGGCCCGAGCATCGGGCGTCCGGGCGACACCGCCGCCGTGTTGACGGTACGGACCAGCCAGGCCAACGGGGTCACCGCGCTCGACGTGGACCTCGCCCGCCAGATCGACGACGCGATCGACGAGGTGGGGGCCGGGATGGCCGGCGGCTGACCGCCCACCACGACACCGTCGGGCCGGCGGGCCGGGGGCGACCCCGCTCCGCCGGCCCGTCCGCCGTGCCGGGTGCGCCGTGGGCTCGGCTAGCGTGCCAGTCATGAACCGCGCCGCCGACCGGCTGGAGCTGGTCGCCGACCCGGTCCGCCGGACCGGGCGGACGCTGCTGTCCGCCGGCGTCGAGCAGTCGTACGTGGATGTCGAGGATCCTCGGCACCTGCACTTCGAGTACGTCCGGCGGATCGCCTCGGCGGTGGAGGTGGCGGCCCCGGCCGGCGCCCCGCTGAACGTCCTGCACCTGGGTGGCGGCGCGTTGACGCTGCCCCGCTGGCTGGCCGCCACCCGGCCCGGCTCCCCGCAACGGGTCGTCGAGCGGGACGCGGCGGTGGTCGAGTTGGTTTCCCGGGAGTTGCCGCCGGTGCCGCCGGAGGTGCGGGTGGAGGTCGCCGACGCCCGGGAGGCACTGACCGGCACCCCGGACGGCCGGTACGACCTGGTGATCGCCGACATCTACCGCGCGGCCCGGATGCCCCGGCACGTGCGCACCGTCGAGTTCGCCGCCGAGGTGGCCCGCGTCCTGCGCCCCGACGGGTCGTACCTCGTCAACGTCACCGACCTGCCTCCGCTGGTCGGTACCCGGGCGCAGGTGGCCACCTTGCGGGCGGTCTTCGCCGACGTGTGCGTGGTCGGGGACCGGCGGATGCTGCGTGGCCGCAGGTACGGCAACCTGGTGCTGGCCGCGACCTCCCGCCCCGGCGGGCTGCCGGTGGCCCGGCTGGCGGTGGCCGCCCTGCGCGACCCGGTGCCCGGCGGGCTGCTGCACGCCGCCGCGCTCGACACGTTCGTCGCCGGCGCCCACCCGGTCACCGACGAGGACGACAACTCCCGCCACTGATCGCCGTTGTGCCCGCAATGCCGGGTTTCCGACGGCCCGCGCGGGGAAGGCCCGCCGGATGAGCGACGTCGACGATCGGGCGACCGGCCGCCGAACTCTGATCGTCATCGGTCTGGTGCTGGCGACCGCGCTCGCGCTGGGATTCGTGTACGCGACCCGGCGGGTGCTGGTCTGGGCGGTGGTAGCCGCGTTCTTCGCCGTCGCGCTCAAACCCCTCGTCGACCGGCTGCAACGCCGCTTCGTCCGGCGTCGGGCGCTGGCCACACTGCTGGTGTTCCTCGCCGCGTTCGTGCTCCTGGCGATCCTGGCCGCGCTCATCCTGGTGCCGTTGTTCGGGGAGTTGGGCCGCTTCGCCGACCGGGCACCCGAGCTGCTGCGGGAGGCCCGCGCCGGACGGGGCCCGGTGGGGCAGGCGCTGGAGCGCACCGGGGCACGCCGCTACGTCAGCGAACACTCCGAGCAGTTGCGCGACCTCGGCGGGCGGCTGCGCCAACCCGCGGTCGGTGTGCTGCGCGGCGTCGTCGAGTCGGTCGCCGGGCTGGTCACGGTCATCGTGCTCGCGTACCTCATGGTGTTGGAGGCGCCGCGGATCACCCGCGGCCTGCTCGCGGCGGCCGGGGACGGTCAGGGTGAGCGGCTGCGCCGGGTGGGCCGGGAGGTGTCGCGCACCGTCACCGGCTATCTCACCGGGAACCTGCTGATCAGCGTGATCTGCGGGGCGTTGACCTTCGTGGTGCTGACCCTCACCGGGGTGCCCTTCGCGGCGGTGATCGCCCTGCTGGTGGCGGTGGCCGACCTGATACCGCTGGTCGGGGCGACCCTCGGCGCGGTGATCGCGGCCGGTGCCGGTTTCCTGCACTCCCCCACCGCCGGGGTGGTGGTGCTGGTCTTCTTCGTGGTCTACCAACAGGTGGAGAACCACCTGCTCCAGCCGCTCATCCTGTCCCGCGCGGTCCGGCTGAACCCGTTGACGGTGCTGGTCAGTGTGCTGCTCGCGGCGGAGCTGGCCGGTCTGCTCGGCGCGCTGCTGGCCATCCCCGCCGCCGGCATCGTCCAGACCCTGCTGCGCGAGTACGGCCCGCGTCGGCTGCGGCCCGCCCCGCCGGCCGGTCCGGCCGCGCGGTCCGCGCGGCCGGCCAACTCCACCGACTGACCGTCGCGGCCGGCCCGCTCCGCGACGACCTGGTCGGGGCCCGCCCTGCTCCCGACTACCTGGCCGGGAGCCCGGCTCAGCGGGACCGGGTCGCGACCTCGGGTGTGGTGCTCTCCAGCGGCACCGCGTTGGCCGGCACCAGCCCCAACTGGACCGCGGAGCGGGTCAACGCGGCGTCCAACGCCCAGTCGGCGCTGACCCGGGTGCGGTTTCCCGGCATCGCCATCAGGTGGTACGCCCGGGTGACCGCCTTGGCCGGCAACCCGGCCAGGTTGACCTGCAACGGGTTCGCCGCCGCGTCCTTGCCACCCAGGTCGACGACCCAGCCCAGGTCGTGGTGCTTGTACGGCTTACGGCGGCCGAACCCGTACGACGCGGCGATGTTGTACGCCGCGCGCTTGCCCTGCCGCTGCGCGTGCTGGGCGGTCATCCCACACACCTTGCCCGGATTGACGAGGTCGGGCACCGCGGCGGCGTCACCGCAGGCAAAGACCTCCGGATAGCCGGGAACGTTGAGGAACTCGTCGGTGACCAGTCGGCCCCGGTCGGTCCGTAGGCCCAGCTCGTTGACGAACGGGTCGGGGCGCACCCCCACACACCACACCAGGGTGCAGGTCGGCACGTACTCGCCGTCGGTGAGCTTCACCCCGTCGCAGGTCGCCTCGGCCACCGAGGTACCCATCCGCACGTCCACCCCACGCCGGTTGAGCACCTTGTGCGAGGTGTCCGACATCCGCTTGTCCAACTCCGGCAGCACCCGGGACGCCACGTCGAGCAGCATCCAGCGGGGTCGGACGGTGAGCCGGGGCCGCTGGGCGTGCAACGCGTCGGTGAACAGCTGCCCGTGCGCCGCGACCTCGGTGCCGGTGTAGCCCGCCCCGACCACCACGAACGTGGACCGGGCCTGCTGCTCGGCCGGGTCCTCGGCCTGCTCGGCCAGCTCGAGCTGCCGGACGATGTGATCGTGCAGGTAGACGGCCTCGGGGAGGCCACGGAAGCCGTGCGCGTACTCGGTCACCCCCGGGATGGGCAGCAGCTTGTTGACGCTGCCCACGGCCAGCACCAGCCGGTCGTACGCCAGCCGGTTCTTCTCCCCCTCGGCCTGGGTGAAGCCGACCCACCGGTTCTGCAGGTCGACGTGGTCCGCCTCGCCGACCACCACCCGTACGCCCTTGAGCGTCCCGGTCAGCGGCACGGCGATCCGTTTGGGCTCGACCACCCCGGCCGCCACCTCGGGCAGCAGCGGCAGGTACAGGAAGTAGTCGGTGGAGTTCAGCACCACGATCTCGGCCCGATCCCGGGCGATCCGGCTCAACGTCTTCGCCGCGTGGTAACCGGCGAACCCGGCCCCCACGATCACCACACGAGGTTTCGTCATTGCGGGCCGTTTCCCGTCGGAGCCCGCGACAAACGTCCTACGCGCCAGCCGTGCTCAGCTCGGCTGAAGCCGGACGTGGCCGCTGCGACCGATCGCCTCCAACTCCCACTGTTGGCCGAACGCCCGGACCCGCTCGGCGGCGATCCGGCCCAGTTCCTCCGGGACGTCCGGATCGAGGACCAGCCGGCCGTTGACCGGGTTCACGCCGAGCATGGCGCGGATGAGGGCCAGCGGCGTGCCGGCCGCCCACGCCTGCGGGCTGCACGCGGTCGGGAACGGCACGGCGAAGAGCAGCCGCTCCCGATCGAACCCGCTGAGCGCCTCGGGCAGCCGGTGACCGAACTGTTCGGCCGCCTCGATCATCGCCAGGCTGATCCGGTTCGACTCGGCCCGGTAGCCGTACCGGGCCAGGCCGAGCGCGGCGATGGAGTTGTCGTGCGGCCAGACCGTGCCCAGGTGGTAGCCGAGGGCGTTGTAGAGCCGCTCCTCCCGCGACAGCGTGCGGATTCCCCAACCGGAGAACATGTCCGGCGACATGAGTTGACGCACCACCGCGTCGGCCCGCTCCGCTGGCACGATCCCGCTCCACAGCAGGTGACCCATGTTGGAGGTCTTGGAGTCGACGCGGTTCTTGTCGCCGTCCAGGGCGACCGCGTAGTAGCCGCCCCGTTCCTCGATCCAGAAGTCCTGGTTGAACCGCTCGTACAGGGTGTTGGCCTCGTCGCGCAGCCGGCGCGCCAACGTGGGATTGTCCAACGGCCCGTCGAACAACTCGGCCAGCCGCAGCTTGGCGTCGTAGGTGTAGCCCTGGAGGTCGCTGGTCGCCAACGGGAGCACGGGGATTCGGCCGTCGGCGAAGCAGACGCCGTCCGGGGAGTCCCGCCAACACTGGTTGCCCAGCCCCTCGGGCGACCGGGTGGCGTACTCGACGTAGCCGTCACCGTCCCGGTCGCCGTACTCGTCGATCCAGCGCAACGCGGCCACCGCGTTGTCCCGCAGGTGCCGGACGGTCTCGTCGTCGCTCGTCCAGCGCCAGTACTCGGAGAGCAGGATCAACCAGAGCTGAGTGGCGTCGGCAGTGCCGTAGTACGGCCCGAACGGCTTCTCGCCGCTGCGGGTCAACTCGCCGCTGCGCACCTCGTGCAGGATCTTGCCGGGCTCCTCGTCGGTGAAGTCGTCGCACGTCTCACCCTGAAGCCGGGCCAGAGCGAGCAGCGTGCCCTTCGCCAGCGCGGGCCCGGCGACGAGAGTCTGGTACGCGGTGATCAGGGTGTCCCGCCCGAAGACGGCGAGGAACCAGGGCAGTCCGGCACCGGGGAGGAGAATCCGCTGACCCTTGACCTCCAGGTCGAGCCGCAACGCCGCCAGGTCGCTGCGGGACTGCCGCACCGTGTGCTCCAACGCCGCGTTGTCGCTACGCAGCACCGCCCGGTCCTCCAGCCACCGGCGCAGCGGGTCGTCGGCCCGGCCGTGAATGACGTCGGCGATGTCGCCCCGGACCGGCTCCACCACCCCCATCCCGGGCGGCAGCGGCACGTGCAGGTCGACCTGCCACTCCTCGCCCTGGCCCAGGCTCAGGTCCCAGACCAGGTCGTCGCCCTCGATGCGGTCGGCTGGCTTCGCGCAGCACACCCGGGTCTGGGCGGAGAAGTCGCCGCGCTGGTAGGAGAAGCACAGCTCTGACCCGTCGGCGGCGTGCTCACGGCTGATCTCGGCGGAACGGTCCCGGACCGTCGACTTGATCTCGAACAGGTCGGCGAAGTCGGCGGCGACGGCCAGCCGCAGCTCCACCCGGACCGGCTCCCGCCGGAACGAGATCAGTTCCACGCGTTCGTGAAACCCGTCGCCGACGTAGCGCAGTCGCCGCACGCCCAGCGTGTTCGGCGGCAGCCCGGGCAACTCCGGGTTGGTGAGGACGTACTGCGCGGAGTAATGGTCGATGGTCTCGGCGCGCAGCAGCAACAGCTCACCGCCGTTGACGGTCAGGTTCCAGCCACTGATCAGGCGGGTGTCCAGGTGGACGAGCCCACCGATGCTGCCGGTCGGCACATCCCCGCACGCGTTGGAGTACAGGAACGTGGGCCCGCTGAGCACCGCGAGCGAGTCGGGGCCCAACTCGGGCGGGATGGCCCGCTGATCGGCGCTGTCCGCCGCCACGGCGGACAGACCGGGGAGGGGGTTGGCAGGGGTCGCGCGAACGGCAGCCATGCACCCACCGTAGGAAGGACAGTACGGGGCGTCATCACCCGGTCCGGGTGAAAGGTCCGCTGCTCCGTCGGCCCGGCGCGGCCGGGCCGAAGGTCAGGCCGGGGTTGGTGCGGTGATCGCCCAGCGCTCGTGGTCGCGCCAGGCGCCGTCGATGAACAGGTAGTCCGGGGAGAAGCCCTCCAAGCGGAAACCGAGCTTGCGGGCCACCCGCCGCGACGGCTCGTTGCCCGGTTGGATGTTCGCCTCCAGCCGGTGCAAGCCGACCGAGGTGAACACGTGGTCGATCACCAGGGCGACGCCCGCCGACGCGTGCCCGGTCCCGCTGTACGGCAGAAACGCCGCGTACCCCAGGTAGCCACCACGCAGCGCACCGAGCACGATCCCGCTGATGTTCACGTAGCCGGCGATCTCGCCGCTGGCCCGGTCGCAGATCAGGTAGCCGGCGCTGTCGCGGCGACGGATCCGGCGCAGATAGAGCTCGTACTCCTCCGGGCTGGTCGGCGCGGCCAACCAGGGGTGGTGCAGGTCCCGACTGCGCCGCGCGGCGGCGACGAACTCGTCCGAGTCGGTGGGCCGGGGTCGCCGGATCGCGGCGGGACCACCGGTACGCAGGTACCTCACGGCGGACCACTCTGACCGACCGGTGCCGCTGTTGTCCAACCAGCCGCCGCGGGCGCGTCGCGACGCGGGCTAGCGGGACGTCAGCAGGCTGAACTCCTGACCATCGGGGTCGGCCAGCACGACTCGGCCTGCCCCATCCTGGTCGGTGTCGACTCGCGTCGCCCCGAGCGACAGCAGACGGTCGACCTCGACCTGCCAAGCGACGTCGACACCCGGTGCGATGTCGAAACGCACCCGATCCCTGCCTCCGTTCGACATGTACGGCGGACCGCCCCAGGAGATCTTCGTGCCGCCCCGCGGCGACTGGATCGCGGTCTCCTCGTCCTGGTCCCAGACCAGCGGCCAGCCCAGCGCAGCACTCCAGAAGTAGCCGACGGCCTGCGAACCGTCGCAGGCCAGCGCACCGACGAAGCCGCAGCCAGCGAGGAACCTGTTGCCCGGTGCGATGACGTCGAACTCGTTGCCCTCGGGGTCGGCGAGCACCACGTGATCGATCTCCGAGCCCTGCCCGATGTCGGTGTGCCGTCCGCCGAGTTCCAGTGCCCTGGCCACCGTCTGCCGCTGGCCCTCCAGCGAACCGCTGGTCAGGTCGAAGTGCATCCGATTCTGGACCACCTTCGGCTGGTGGTTCACGGCGAAGCGGATGTGGTACTCGTTGTCGTTGGCGGGCAGGAGCAGGACGCCGTCGTGTGGATCGTCGACGATCTCCCGCCCCAGGAGCCCGGCCCAGAACTGCGCGAGCCGCAGAGGCTCGCTCGCGTCGAAGCTGATCGCGAACAGGTGTGCGGTCATCGCTGCGCTCATCTCCCATCGACCGGACGCCGTGACAGCCGTCCGAGCCGGAGCCTAGGGGTGTGCCAGATCGACCGCACCCGAGTTTCGGCCGCCGCACGCGGCCCCACATCAGTTGACAGACCGTCGTCGGGACGTGCGGGGTTGTGATCCACTGGCCCGGTGAGCCGAACCCCCTCCATCCCCCCGGCCGACGTCGAAGAGCGACTGTCGCGGGAGCTGAACGTCTGGCTGTGCACGGTGCGGCGCGACGGGTCCCCGCACCTGACGCCGGTCTGGTTCGTCTACCTCTCGACGACGTTCTGGGTCGGTTGCGAGAGCCGCAGCGTCAAGGCCCGCAACGTCGTGGCCGACCCACGGGTGTCACTGGCCTTGGAGAGCGGCAACGCGCCGGTGGTGGCGGAGGGTGCCGCCCACGTGCACCGGAGTGGATTCCCGAGAATTGTCGCCGAGGCGTTCGCGCGCAAGTACGACGGCTGGGACGTCGGCCAGCAGGTCGGCCCGGACGGCGAGCGGGCGTTGCTGGAGATCCCCGTCCGACGGTGGCTGCTCGCGGGCACCGCACAGTGAGCCGTCGAGGCGAGAATCGGCGGATCCCACAGCGCCACGCCATCGACCGGTGCTCGTCCGGCCATCCTGCCTCAGCCGGGCGAGCGTTTCGTCAGAGCGGGCCGGGGAACGTCTGCTCCATCGGCATCGGCACCTGGAGGTAGGTGGTGCCGCGCATGTCCAGCCAGGCCCGGTCCGGCCCACGCACCAGACGCACCATCACCTCCTCGCAGGAGGGGCAGCGTGCGACGAGACCCGGGGCGTTCGAGTAGACGTGCAGGCTGGCCATCGACCCGGTCGTCCCGCAGTTCTCACAGCGGCCCATCGCGCTGCTCAGGTCGACGGTGAACAGCTCACGCATCGGGCCGTCGAGCATGTTGCCGTCCAGGTACGACATCTCGGTCATCGAAATCTCCTCGGCACTGCGTGAGCGAGCGGGTGGTCAGCCGGTGGGGCCGAAGCGTTCGGTCTTGACCCGACGGGACGGGTGACCCAGCCCCACCAGCAGGTCGGCGACGGTCTCCACGAACGCTGTCGGGCCACAGACGTAGGTGAGTGGTTCCAAATCCGGCGGCCACCCGTGCGTGTTGACGTCGGCGAGCCCGATCCGGTGCGGCTCACCACGCCAACCCTCGGGTGCCTCACGGGTGTAGACGTACGCGACGTCGAGGCCGAAGTCGTCGCGGACCCGGCGGCGCAGCTCGTCGGCGTAGATCACGTCGCCGGGGGTGCGCACCGAGTAGATCAGCCGGAACGGTGCCTTGCTGCCCACCGCCCGCCGCGCCCGGATCATCGCCATCAGCGGCACGATCCCGGAGCCACCCGCGACGAGCTGCACCGGCGCGCTCTCCTCGGGCCGCCAGATGAACCAGCCACCGAGCGGTCCGCGGACCTCGACCGGGTCGCCGGCCCCGAAGACATCAATGAGGTACGGCGACACCTCGCCGTCGTGCACACGCTGCACTGTCACCTCGATGCGCGGTCCTCCCGGCCCGTCCACGGCCGGCCCGGCGATCGAGTACGACCGGGCCGCCTGGTAACCGTCCGGGGCGGTGAGCCGCAGGTCGACGTGCTGCCCGGGCAGGTGCCCCGGCCAGTCCGGCACCTCCAGCACCAGCGTCTGCGCGGTCGGTGTCTCCACCCGGCGCTCCACCAGCCGGCCGACCTGCCAACGGTTCGGCGTACGACGCTGGGTGTTCGTCGCCACGGCGCGCTCAGTCACCCTGGTACCGCTGTTCGCGCCACGGGTCACCGTAGTCGTGGTACCCGGCGGTCTCCCAGAACCCGGGCTCGTCCATCGTCTTGAGCCGCAGGCCGCGCACCCACTTGGCGGACTTCCAGAAGTACAGGTGCGGCACCAGCAGTCGCGCCGGCCCGCCGTGCTCAGCGGGCAGCGGGGCGCCGTCGAAGGTGTGCACCACCCAGGCCCGGCCGCCGCGCAGGTCGTCGAGCGGCAGGTTGGTGGTGTACCCGCCGTAGGAGTGCGCCAGCGCGAAGTGCGCCCCCGTATCGACGTCGGCGAGCAGCGTGTCCAGCGAGACGCCCTGCCAGTTGGTGCCGAGCTTGGACCAGCGGGTGACGCAGTGGATGTCCACCATCGGCGTCTCCTGTGGCAGGGCCATCAGCTCCTGCCACGACCACCGGTGTTCGCTGCCGTTCTCGGCGGAGATGACGAACTCCCAGGTGTCCAGTGACACCCGGGGCGTCGGGCCGGCCGAGAGCACCGGAAAGTCCTCGGTCAGATACTGACCGGGTGGCAGGGCCGGCTCCTGCGTTCGGGGCCGACCCTGAAAGCCCGGTGACACGATTCCCATTGCACAGTCGTACCACCCGCGCCGGTGGGGGCGGGAGCTTTCCCGCGTACCCCGTCGTCAGCCGGCGCGTCGCGGTCAGTGCCGTTCCGCGACGACCTTGCGGTCCTCGGGCAGGTCGCCACCGCGGGTGGAGCGCAGGCTGGTCACCGTGACCACCACCAGCACACCGATGATCACGCCGAGCGAGGCCAGGGTGGGGATCTGCGGCACGCTGTCCCAGATGCCGTGCGCCCAGTGCAGACCCAGCTTGAGGCCGATGAACGCCAGGATGATGGCCAGGCCGTAGCTGAGGTGCACCAGCCGGCTCAGCGCCGCATGCAGGACGAAGTAGAGCGCCCGCAGGCCGAGCAGGGCGAACGCGTTTGTGGCGAACACCAGGTACGGGTCCTCGGTGATGCCGTAGACGGCCGGCACCGAGTCGACAGCGAAGACGATGTCGGTGGCCAGCACCGCGACCACCACCAGGGCGAACGGCGTGAGTGCCCGCTTCGCGCCCTGTCGGACGGTCATCTTGGTGCCGTGGTAGTCGTCGACCACCGGCATGAACTTGCGCAGCAGCTTCACCGACCGCATCTTGTTGATGTCGACTTCCTGCTGATGCCCGGACATGGCATCGCGCAGCAGCTTCACCGCTGTGGCGATGAGGATGATCGCGAAGAGCAGGAAGGCGAAGTCGAGGGTCTGCAACGCCGCCGCGCCGAGGGCGATGAAGACGGCCCGCAGCACCAGCGCGCCGGCGATGCCGTAGAGCAACACCCGCTGGGCGAGCACCGCCGGCACCGCGAACGCCGCCAACAGCAACATGAAGACGAAGAGGTTGTCGACCGAGAGCGACTTTTCCACCAGGTAGCCGGTCAGGTATTCGACGCCCTGCTGGGAGCCGAATCGCGACCAGATCCAGCCGCCGAACGCCAACGGCAGCGCTATGTAGAACGCCGACCAGCCGATGGCCTCCCGCATGGACACCTCGTGCGGGCGGCGGGTGACCAGGAAGTCCAGCACCAACAGCAGGAGGACCCCGATGATGGTGACCGCCCACAGCGTGGGCGTGCCCACCGACGACAGGTCACTGGCGGCGGACAGATACGACACTTGACTCATGTGGGGTCTCCTCGAACACCGTCATGTTCGAGGTCTCCTTCACCCACCACCTGGTGGGCAACCACCCGAGGCGCGCCGGGCGCGCCGTACTGACCGGAATGGTTCGTGGGAAGTACTCCCCTCGCACGACAAGGTTAGGTCAGGCGCAATCGCCACGCCAAGCGGGACATCGCTGGTTGCCCTGGTAAACCGCTGTGTGTGCCCGGTACGAGCGCTGTCAGCCGCGGCGCAACGTCGCGCCCGGGGCCATCGCCTGCTCGACCAGGCCCCGATAGTCCCGTGGCAGTTGGGTCACCACGTCGTCGAACTCACCGCCGGTGATCGCCTCGCGCAGGGTGGTGAAGACCGCCCGGCTGGCGTCCTCGGCGGCGGGCTCCGGCACACCGGCGCGCAACGCGACCCGGGCGACGAACTCCGCAGCGCCGAACCGGTCCGCCTGCTCGGTGCTCGGGCTCGGCTTGAGCACGAGTTGCAGCGGTTGGGGCAACTGGGCGGCCAGGTCCAGGACCTCACCGCCGGTCAACCGCTCGGCGAACGTCTCCAACACGGCCCGGGTCAGCTCGACCGCCCGCTCGGACGACGTGGCGGTGCGCTGGGAAACCTGGTCGATGAAGGTGTCGTAGTTCATCGCGTACTCCCTTGCTCGCGTCGGCGTCTGCGGGTACCCGCGCCGGCCGAGGAGAAACGGCGCCGGTTTCCTGCGCCGGGCGGGCGTGACCGGCCGGCGGGCGGGTAACCGCCGCCGGTCGTCACCACATCGATGCCCGAGGGAGCCCACGCCATGGCGAGCTACGCCGACGTCCTGCAGTACCTGTCGAGCCTGGACTACCCGGCCGAGAAGGACGACGTGGTCCGCGAGGCCGAACGGGAGGGTGCCCCGCCGGACGTGCTGAAGGCGCTGCGCGCCCTGCCGCCGGTCGACTACGCCAACGGGACCGAGGTGGCCCGGTCGGCCGGGATCGAGGCGGCGCCCGAGGTCGGCCCCGCCCAGCGGGCCGAGCAGGCCCGGGACAAGAAGCACAACCGGGTCTCGCAGCACCTGCGCGGCATCTGACCCGGCGGTGGCGCCCACCACCCCGCCCCGGCAGCGTCCCGAGTGACCCAGACCGGCCCCGACCGGCCAGCGGACGTGCGTTTCCCGGCTGCGAAGCAGCTCGCCGTTGTGGCGGTGGTCGGGGTCATCGCCGGCTTCGTCTTCGCGCTGCTACTGCCCCTACCGCTCGCCGCGCTGGCCGGCTGGGACGTGGGCGCGCTGAGCTGGCTCGTGCTGGTCTGGCACAAGATCTGGCCGATGGACGCCGAGCGGACCGCCCAACTGGCCGTCCACGAGGACCCGAACCGGGCGATCCGGGACAGCCTGCTGCTCGTCGCCTGCCTGGCCAGCCTGCTGGCCGTCGGGTTGGTCGTGGCCAGCGCGCAGAGCGCGCCCCCCGGGATGGCCCGGGAGCTGCACAGCGGCGTGGGCGTGCTCAGCGTGGTGCTCTCCTGGTTCGTGGTGCACACCGTGTTCGCCGCCCGGTACGCCCGGATCTACTACACCGGCCCGGACGGCGGGGTGAACTTCAACCAGCCCGAACCGCCGCGCTACTCCGACTTCGCGTACGTCGCGTTCACCATCGGAACGACGTTCCAGATCTCCGACACCAACCTGACCAGCAACGAGATGCGTCGTACGGTGCTGCGCCACTCGATGGTGTCGTACCTGTTCGGCGCGTTCATCATCGCCGTGACCGTGAACCTGTTGGCGGGTCTGGCGCGGTGAGAGGGACTCAGCCGGCCGCCCGGACCCCCGGAGCGTGACACGGGGCGGGGCCGATCGAAGGGCCGGGACAGGCGGGCGCCCCTGGTCACGAACCGCGACCCAGGGCGCCACGCAAGCCTGCCCAGGCGGTGAACCGCATCCGAACCGGTCGCGGTCACCAGGCGGTGGAGGTCCGCTCGAACCGAGCGGCCAGCACTGCCGGGTCCAACCATACGGCAGAACATCCTCCGTTTGGTCAGAATTTGGGGAAGTGTGGGCCAGGGCACGTCACGGCCGACCGGTCACCTCCGCGTACCGGTGCTCCAGGTCGACCCGGGCCAACGCCCCCACCAACCAGGCCAACTGCTCGGACTCGCCAGTGGCCAGGCCGGCCAGGTCATCCGCCGACCTGCCCAGCCCGAGCCGACGCGCGGCAGCCAGCGCCCGCCGGTCGGCGACCGGGGCCACCTCCCGCCACAACGCCTGCGCCTCGCGGAGAAACAGGACGACGACCTGATCGTCCACGCCCGGAAGCTCGGCCAGCAGCGCGCGCTCCCGGACCGGGTCGTGGTGCGCGACCGCCCGCAGCCGGCGCAGATCACCCCGGTACCGCTCGATCACCGTCCGGGCCAGGTCACCCAGCACAGCGGCCAGCGCGTCCACGTCACCGCGCTGGCCGCTGGCGCGCAGCACCCGGACCCGGTCCTCGTGCAGCGAACGCGCGAGCCGGGCCGCGTTGTCCCACCCCTCGTCGCGCAACGCCCGTGCCCCGTCCAACGCCCGCCGGAAGTCACCACGACGGGCCAGCAGCACCGACAGGTACAGCACCTGGAAGAGACTCGCCGGGTTGTTGGTCACCCGGAACCCGTACTGCTCGGCGAAGCCCCGCCCGCCACCGGCGAGCCGGCGCGCCAGACGTTTACGGTCCTCCACCGGAGTGATCAAACTGGTCGCCATGCCGGCGACTACCCGCGCCACCAGGGGTCACACACCGGCCGCGCGTGCCCGTCACCCGTGCATGCCGCCGGTGCGGTCGCGGGCCTTGAGGCGGGTCGTGGGCAGGGCGGGCGCCGGCAGCGGCGGCGCCGAATCGTCGGCGACCACACCGAAGCGCCCGTCGCCGGCCATCCAGTCCTCCCGGGCGGCGGCGATCTCCTCGTGTGACCGGCCCACGAAGTTCCACCACATCACCAACGGCTCCTCGAACGGCGTTCCGCCCAGCAGCAGCAACCGGGCCCCGGCCCCGCCCCGCACTGTCAGCTCCCGGCGGCCCGAGCCCAGATACAGCAGCGCCCCCGGTTCGAACCCGACCCCGGCCGCCTCCGCGGACCCGGACATCGCCAGCACGGCGTACTCGAAATCGGGCCGCAACGCCATCGTCGCCGGCGCCTCGCCGCGCAGCTCCAACTGCACCCCCACCAGCGGGGTGTGCACCACTGCCGGTGACCGCTCCCCGGCGAACTCGCCGACCAGCACTGTGACGTCCAGATCGCCGTCCCGCCAGCGCGGCAGGTCGGCGTGGTGCGCGAAGTCGGCCGCTCCGGCCCGCGCCGGGTCCGGCAGCGCCACCCAGAGCTGCACACCGTGCATCACCGGCGGATGGGTGGCCGGCGAGCGCTCCGAGTGGGCGATACCGTTCCCGGAGGTCATCACGTTCAGTTGGCCGGGCACGATCGGCTGCACGTTGCCGAGGCTGTCCCGGTGCAGAATCTCGCCGTCGAGCAGCCAGGTCACCGTCTGCAGCCCGGTGTGCGGGTGCGGCGGCACCTCCATACCGGGCCGCTGCGCCACATCGTCCGGGCCGAAATGATCGACGAAACACCACGCGCCAACCATCCGGCGGGCGCGCTGCGGAAGCAGCCGCCGCACCGTGGTGTACCGACCCAACGGCACGTCGTGGCCAGGCAACAACACACTGCCGGGATCGACGTCGGCCACGCCAGGCGGTCGGGTCTGCGCCAGCATTGATTCAGTACGCTCCACCGCCCGACTGTACGCGCACGCCCATTCGCGACCGCGGTGCTTCCAGCCGAGGGCGGGCGGGTTCACCAGCCCGTGGTTGTCAGGGTCGGCTGGCCGGCGTGGGCTGGCCCGGCGTGGGTTACCGGTTGCTGGAGGAGACCAGCACGCTGTTGGCACCGGCGACCAGGTCCAGGTACAGGCGCTCCGCCGACCGGTCCCAACCCGGCGTACCCAGCACCGAGCCCGCGGCCACCCCATCCCAGCGGTCGTCGCGTACCACCACCGAGCCGGCGCCGGCTCCCGCCCGAACCCGTACCGGAGTCTCCCCCGGGACCCGCACGTCGAGCTGGCTGGTCCCACCGGTGAGTCGTACGGTCAGGATGGTGGCAGGCTGGTCTGAGCGCGGGCCGGTGGGGTTGCCGGGGCCGGCGGCGGTGATCGGTGGCAGGAGAATCTCGGTACGGCTGGAACCCCCGGCGAGTTCCACGCCCAGCAGCCGGGCCCGGGTCAGGTCCAGCACCTGACTGCTCACCCCGCCAACGAGGTGGACACGCCAGGCGACCCGCTCGTTGAGCAACACCCGCACCGCCCGTGGCCCGCGCGTCCCGGACTCCACGAGGTCGAGCCGCACGGTCTCCCCCTGCACCGCCGGTCGGCCCGCCACGCCCGAGCCCGCCGGGGTACTGATCCGGTACAGGTCATCGCCCAACTCGGCCACCCGCAGCTCGAACGAGTGCAGCCCATCCGCGAGCACGAAGGTGCCCTTCTGCCGACCCGCCAGCGGCGCTGTCAACAGTTGCTCGCCAGCAGCGCCCGCACCACCGCGGCGCCCCTCAGCCGCGTCCGGGTCAGCGACGCCACCTGGGCGGCCGCCGTCACCGGGGCCAGTGCCGTCCGGGCGAGTGCCGTCCGGGCGAGTGCCGTCCGGGCGAGTGCCGTCCGGGCGAGTGCCGTCGGGTTGGCCGGAGTAGGTCATGCCGAGGTGGTCGGGATCGGCAACGATCACGGCCACCGCTGCCGCACCCAGGAGCAAGACGACGGCGGCAGCAGCCACCAACAGGCGTACACCGGTGGACCACCGTCGCGGTGCGGCCCCACCGGACGGCTCCGGCGCTGACTCCGGTTCGCGATCCGCGCCGTACCCCACTGCGGCCATGCCTGTGTCCCTCCGCCGGTCCCCGTCCAGGGGTACGTACCCGCCGGCCGATCGGATCACTCGGCGCCGATCACGTCACTCCGGTCAGTGGCCAGTGAACGAGGACGGCGACTGGTGAACGGCGGCCAGTACCGGCTAGAGCAGAAAGGCCGCTGGCCGGCACCCGGGTTGCGGGTGCCGGCCAGCAGTCGGTGTCGTGCGGTGGTGTTGCCGTGCGGTGGTGCTTGGTGCTGTGGTGGTGTGGGTCAGCTGTTCCAGTGCTGGGCGACGAGGTCGGTGGCCTGCTGCTCCCACTGGGCGTAGGCGTCCGGGTAGGCCGACACCTGCACCGTCTGGGCGGCGTCGGTCAGCGGCATGTCCTGCCACCCGTCGACCTGCTTGAGGCCCTTGAGGAACGCGGTGGTGGAGTACTCGGGGTCGGTGATCTGCTCCGGGGTGCCCCAACCCGAGCTCGGGCGCTGCTGGAACAGGCCCAGCGAGTCGTGGTCGTTCCGGTCACCCAGGTGACCCAGGTTCTCCAGCTTCGACTCCTGCAGGCTCGTCGCGATCGAGATGACCGCGGCCCGCTCGGGGAGGCCGGCCTTCTTGGTGGCCGCGATGATGGCCTTCACGTTGGTGGTCTGCTCGTCGTTGAGGGTGATGTGGGACTGCTCGCCCTGCGGCTTCGGCGCCGCCGACTGCACGGCCACCGCAACCGCCTTGGCATCCACGGCCGGGGTAGCGGCGTGGGCGGCGATCGGGCCGGCGAACACACCACCGGCGAACGCGAGACCAGCAACAGACAGCATGCTCTTACGGAAGATCGTGTTCATGGGGGTAGCTCCTTCGGGGGTAGAACACCCACACCGCCAAAGAGGGAGACGGCGGTGATGGGTATGAGCACCTCGTCCACCCCGCCTTCCTGCAGGTTGCTGCCGACATGTCCGGCGCTGCACTAACAAGGGGAAAAGTCTTGGGGGTGACGCCCGGTCGGGCGTCTAGGTCGGCGACCTGGCGAGCGGGGGGCTCGTGGCGCCGGGTCCATCTGTAACGACCGGGGGGAGGCTGGCATTCCGGCCTGCGCGACCAGCCCATGGGTGCGGCGGCGGGTCGGTGGTGCTGCGATCGTCAGGGTGTGTAACGACCCCGGCCCGGCCATGATTCCGGCCCACGGGTGCGCCCGGCCACACCCCACAACCATCCAACAAAGGGCAAACCGCCCCAGACGACACCCGGCATTCCGGACGCCCGGACCGGCCGACTTCACGAAACCCGAGTCGATCACGAATGAAGCGACCGACGCACAACACCCAGTGCCGGCAAAGTTCACACACAGGTCGGCCGACCGCCGGGAGAGGGGCCCGCACGCTAGGGGTGGTTATTGGCCGGTCAGGCGGGAGCGCACCTTTGCGGCGCAGGCGTCCAGAGCCGTCTGCGCGTCCAGCCCGAGGCTTTCGATGGCCACCAACGCGGTGAAGGCGACATCGGCCAACTCCGCCGCGACGTCCTCGCGGGTGTGGGTGACACCCTTGCGCGGGTTCTGCCCGAGCAGACCGATCCAGGCAGCCGAAGCCTCGCCCGCTTCCTCGGTGAGCTTGAGGATGCGGCAGGTCAGTTCGGTCTGCCCGGTGCCGTTCGCCTCGTCCAGCCAGCCGCGTGACGCTCGGGCCGCCGCCCAGATCGACTCGTCCACGACGACAAGTCAACCCGATCGGCCCACCGGCCCGAACGACCGGGTACGGCTGGACCGTCGCGTTGACCGGCTGATCAGCGAACCCATTGACACTGGTCGACGGCGGTTCTAGGTTCAGGATGCTACCGGCCGGTAGGCAACTGTCCCGCTGGTCGCCCCCGGGCGACAACCGTCCGATGGGGAGCATTGATGCTGTCCACACCCGTTCGTACCCTCCGCCGCCTGCTCGCCGCCGCTGCGACGCTGACCCTCGCGGTCGGGCTGGCCGGTGCCGCGCCGGCCAGCGCCACCGGTCGCGACGCGAGGGGCGGCGAGCCGCTGCCCGGCTACACCATCGAGAATCCGCCGTTGGCGCCGCTGGTCGTGGGCGGCAAGCCGACGACGGTACGCCAGGGCGTGCACCGCCACGCCGGGTACATCATCGAGGTCCCCGCCCGGTGGAACGGCGACCTGGTGTTGTGGGCGCACGGCTACCGCGGCCAGGGCACTGTGCTCTCGCCGGAACCGCCGGCGTTCGGGCTGCGCCAGCGCCTGCTGGAGCAGGGGTACGCCTGGGCGTCGTCCTCGTACGACCGGAACGGCTTCGACATCCGCTCCGGGGTGCTGGGGACGAAGGATCTCGCCGACCACTTCGGGCGGACGGTCCGCCGACCCCAGCACACCTACGTCGCCGGGGTGTCGATGGGTGGGTACGTCATCGGTCGTTCACTGGAGCAGTACCCCGGCTTCTACGACGGCGCGTTGCCGATGTGCGGTGTGCTCGGTGATCAGACGCTGCTCGACTTCTACCTGGACTACAACCTGGTCGCGCAGACACTCGCCGGGGTGCCGGCCTACCCCACGCCGGCTGACTACCTGACCAATGCGGTGCCCCGCATCCAGGTGGCGCTCGGCCTGGCCGGGTTGGCCCCCACCGGGCCGGACACCACAACGGACCGGGGCAAGCAGTTGCGGGCGATCACGGTGAACCGTTCCGGTGGGCCACGTCCGGGCGCCGACGCCGCGTTCGCGGTCTGGAAGGACTTCCTCTTCTCGATCAGCGTGCCCACCGGGAGCGGCGACTCCCCCGCGCAGCGGCCCGGCCAGCTCTCCACCAACCTGCTCACCCGCTACACCCCGAACAGCCCGGTGAACGTCAACGCCACGGTGCAGCGGGTCGCCCCGGAGAACCTGCGGCAGCGGCTCCTGCCGACGCTGACCGAGGTGCCGCGCATCGCCGGCCGCCCGACCGCGCCGGTGCTCAGCCTGCACGGCCTCGGCGACCTGTTCGTACCGTTCAGCATGGAGCAGGCGTACGCCACCGACGTGGCGCGGAACGGTCGCAGCAGGCTGGTGGTTCAGCGGGCCATCCGGGCCACGCAACACTGCGAGTTCACTCCGGCGGAGGCCGGCGCCGCCTGGGACGACCTGGTGTCCTGGGTACGCACCGGCAAGCGCCCGGCCGGCGACACAGTGACCGACCCGGCGGTGGTGGCCCGACCCGACTACGGCTGCCGGTTCAGCGACCGGGACGCGTACGCGGCCGGGGTCGGTACCCGTCGCCTCTACCCGGCCTGCTGAGGTACCCGGACACGAAGAACCGGCCGGCTCCCGTGGAAGGGAGCCGGCCGGCCTCGTGTGTGGGTGTCACCAGAGCTGCTGGACGATGTCCGCCGCCTGCTCCTCCCACTGCGCGTACGCGTACGGGAAGGCGGAGACCTGCACGGTCTGCGCGGCGGTGGTCAGCGGCAGGTCCTGCCAGCCGCCGACGTTCTTGAGTGCGGTGAAGAACGCCGTGGCGGCGTACTCCGGGTCGGTGATCTGGTCGGGCGTGCCCCAACCGGACGACGGACGCTGCTGGAACAGGCCCTGCGAATCGTGGTCGTTGTACGCGCCGAGGTGGCCGAGGTTGTACAGCTTCGACTCCTGCAGCGAGGTGGCGACGCCGATCACCGCGCCCCGGTCACCGACGCCGGTCTTCTTGGCGGCGTCGACGATGGCCCGGGCGTTGGCCAGCTGCGCGTCGTCGAGCGGTACGCGCGACTGCGCGCCCTCGATGCCGTGCGGGATCAGCTGGGCTCGGCTCGGCTTGCCGGCCGGCGGCTTGCCGGTGGCGGAGCCGGTGGTCAGGCCCGACTCGACGGGCTGGTCGTCCTGGCGGGCCGTGGTGGCGGCCTTTCCGGTAGCGCGGTCGATGGCGGCGACAGCGCCCTGGTGCGGTCCGGAGGTGACCGGTGCGGCGACCGCGGTCGGCGCGAGGGCCAGACCACCGAGAGCAGCAACACCCGCCACGCTCAGCGCGGTCTTGCGGTACGAGTCCTTAGCGATGGCGGGGAGCCATCGAGTGAAGTCGACCTTCACGATGGTTGCCCTTTCGATCGTGCGAAGCGTTCCGGGGTGAACGCTTCTCGGGAGATGACCGCGGAAGAGGGTTTGGGCTCCGGCGGTACGGGGGACACAACCGGGTTCACCTGTCGGGCATTCCGGAAATGGCGGAAGGCTGGCCCGGTCCCGGTCCCGGTCACGGCGCAGACCCGGACACGGAGGCTTCGCCGACATCAGGCCAGACAGCCGTGACGGATGGTGTTTTCGGAACCCGGGGGCGCTGTCCGAACGCCAGCCTTTGCTCTGCTTACCTATACGCACCGGTCACATTCCGTGACTAGGGTGCGAGACCTCCGTGGCTGGCGGAAAGGGCATATCCGCAGCTCGCCGAACGTGGCGCTTATAGGTAAGCAGAGCAAAGGGGCCGTGCACGGTGATGGGAGGCAGGCAGCTAGCGGTTTGTCGCTACCGTGAGTGGGCGTCCAAGCCAGCACGGCGGTTGAGGTAGCGGTTGCCGGACCTAGTTGTCGCCGTCACCTTCGGACTCCGCATCCCGCGTCCCGACACCCTCGTCCGGCGGGAGCAGTTCCTGGAAGATGGTGATCTGGAGCCCGGCGGGGGCATCGAGGCGGGAGTTGAGCGACTGCCACGGCGTACGCGTCGGCGGCGCGACCTCGCTGGCCCCGGCGGCCACCAGTCGGGCGGTCGTCGCCTCGGCGTCGTCCACCTCGAAGGCCACCCGGATCCGCGGCGCGACCTGCCGACCCACCTCGACCTCGTCGATCAGGCGTTTCTGGGCGGGGTTGGCGATCTCCAGGGTGGCGTGGCCGGCGTCCAGGATCACCACCCGGGCATCCCCCTCGCCGCTGAACGCCGCCTCCTCCGGCAGGCCCAGCGCGTCCCGGAAGAACGCCACGGCGGCCTCGTGGTCGGCAGCCTCCACCACGAGGCGCAACTGACGGACGGCGGGAGCAGGCAAGTCGGCGGGAGCGCGCGAGTCGGCGGCCATGAGCGGGATCCTAGTGTCGCGCCGGTGGCCGACGGACGCTGAGCCCGTCGACCAACGCGCCAATACCAAGTCGTCAGCCAAACGGCAGGGCGTCAGTGGCCGCGGTCCAGCCACTCCTGCAGGTGCGGCGCCTCCGCGCCGATCGTCGTGTCGTCGCCGTGGCCGGTGTGCACAACCGTGTCCGCGGGAAGGGTCAGCAGGCGGGTGCGGATCGACCGGACGATGGTGTCGAAGTCGCTGTACGAGCGGCCCGTCGCGCCGGGCCCACCAGCGAAGAGCGTGTCGCCCGTGAACACCGCGCCCAGCTCCGGCGCGTGGAAGCTGCACGCCCCGGGGCTGTGCCCGGGGGTGTGCAGAACCCGCAGCGTCGTGCCGCCCACCTCGATGCTCTGCCCGTCGTGCAGCTCACCGTTGGGTGGCAGGTGCGGGTGGACCATGTCCCAGAGGACCCGGTCGGCGGCGTGCAGCAGCACCGGCGCGCCGGTGGCCTCGGCCACCTCGGGCGCCACCCGGACGTGATCGTCGTGGGCGTGGGTGGCCAGGATCGCCCGGACCTGCCGGTCGCCCACCAGGGCGAGGATCGCCGCCACGTCGTGCGGCGCGTCCAGCACGACGCACTCGCGGTCGTCACCGATCACCCAGACGTTGTTGTCCACGTCGAAGGTCTGCCCGTCCAGGGAGAACGTGCCCGAGGTGACCGCATGGTCGACGCGGGCGGTCACGGGAACACCACCACCGAGCGGAGCACGTCGCCGTGGTGCATCCGATCGAAGGCGTTCTCGACCTGGTCGAGCGCGATCTCCTCGGTGACGAACGCGTCGAGGTCGAGCCGGCCCTGCAGGTACAGCTCGGTGAGCATCGGGAAGTCCCGGCTGGGCAGGCAGTCGCCGTACCAACTGGACTTGAGGGCGCCGCCGCGCCCGAAGACGTCCAGCAGCGGCAACTCGATCTGCATCTGCGGGGTCGGTACGCCGACCAGCACCACGGTGCCGGCCAGGTCGCGAGCGTAGAACGCCTGCTTCCACGTCTCCGGCCGGCCCACCGCGTCGATCACCACGTCGGCGCCGAAGCCACCGGTGGCCGCACGGATCGCCTCGACCGGGTCGGTCTCGGACGCGTTCACTGTGTGCGTGGCGCCGAACGTGCGGGCCCAGTCGAGCTTGCGGCTGTCGGTGTCCACCGCGACGATCGTGGTGGCGCCGGCGAGGACCGCACCGGCGACCGCCGCGTCCCCGACGCCGCCGCAGCCGATCACCGCGACCGAGTCGCCCCGGGTGACGTTTCCGGTGTTCATCGCCGCACCCAGCCCGGCCATCACCCCGCAGCCCAGCAGACCCACGGCGGCGGGCCGGGCCGCCGGGTCGACCTTGGTGCACTGCCCGGCGTGCACCAGGGTCTTCTCGGCGAACGCCCCGATGCCCAGCGCCGGGGCGAGTTCGGTGCCGTCGGTGAGGGTCATCCGCTGGGTGGCGTTGTGGGTGTTGAAGCAGTACCAGGGCCGCCCCCGACGGCAGGCGCGGCACACTCCGCAGACCGCCCGCCAGTTGAGCACCACGAAGTCGCCCGGGGCCACGTCGGTGACGCCGTCGCCGACCTGCTCCACGATGCCCGCCGCCTCGTGACCGAGCAGGAACGGGTAGTCGTCGTTGATGCCACCCTCGCGGTAGTGCAGGTCGGTGTGGCAGACCCCGCACGACTGAATCCGGACGATCGCCTCACCGGGCCCGGGATCGGGCACCACGATGGTGGTGACCTCGACCGGCGCGCCCTTGCTGCGGGAGATGACTCCCCGGACTTCCTGGCTCACTTCGCCTCCTGCTGGTGGTCTGCGGCGGGGCCGGGTGCCGGGGTGGGCGGGTGTGCCACGGGCTCGGCGGTGGGCCCCCGGCGAACCTACCGCGACCACCACGGCCAGCCCAGTCGGCCGGCGGGTTATCGCGGGCGGTGCGGGGTACGCGGGCCGCATTCGACCACGGCCAACGGGAGTGACAATGAAATTCGCGCACCTGCCGCTACGGGTCACCATCGGCGCGTACTTCCTCAACTCGGGTCTGGGCAAGCGCACTCTGGAGGGGACCGCCGCGGAGGGCCTGCACGGAATGGCCGTCGCCGCCATGCCCCAGCTCGGTCAGCTGGAGCCGGCGCGCTTCGCCAAGCTGCTGTCGTACTCGGAGATCGCCCTGGGAGCCGCGTTGATCGCGCCGTTCGTCCCGGCGCCCCTGGTCGGGCTCGGCCTGACCGCGTTCGGCGCGGGCCTCGTGCAGCTGTACCTGAAGACGCCGGGGATGCGCGAACCCGGCAGCATCCGCCCGACCCAGCAGGGCGCCGGGCTGGCCAAGGACGTCTGGCTAATCGGCGCGGGGCTGACCCTGGTGCTGGAGGGGCTGACCCACGGCCGTCGGCGCGGCTGACCCGGCGGGTGGCCTGAGGAGCTGCGGTGACCCAACCTTGGTCCGTGCGGCCGTTCTATCGGCCGATGCGGCCACGCCGTCGCGACGAGCCGCACCGTACGGCCACGCCGCTGGAGCTCTTCTTCGACCTGTGTTTCGTGGTGGCGGTGTCGCAGGCCGCCGCCAACCTGCACCACGCCGTCTCCGAGGATCAGCTCGGCCACGCGCTGACCAGGTACCTGATGGTCTTCTTCGCGATCTGGTGGTCGTGGATGAACTTCACCTGGTTCGCCTCGGCCTACGACACGGACGACGACCTCTACCGGATCGCGACGCTGGTACAGATCGCCGGGGCGTTGATCATCGCCGCCGGCGTGCCTCGGGCGTTCAACGACGGCGATTTCAGCGTCATCACCTACGGCTACGTGGTGATGCGGATCGCGCTCGTCGTGCAGTGGTGCCGGGCCGCCGCCGGTGACCCGGCGCACCGCCCGGCGGCCCGCCGGTACGCGATCGGCGTCACCGTCGTCCAGCTCGGCTGGCTGCTCCGACTGGCCCTGCCGCACAGTTGGGGGACCGCGGCGTTGCTGTTGCTGGTCGTGGCCGACCTGCTGGTGCCGGCGGTGGCCGAACGCCCGGGCATGACCCCCTGGCATCCGCGACACATCACCGAACGGTACGGGCTGTTCACCCTGATCGTGCTCGGTGACGTGGTGCTGGCCACGTCGGTGGCCATCCAGACCGGAGTGGACGCCGGCGACCGCCGCCTCTGGTCGCTGGCGGCGGCGGCCACCGTGATCGTGTTCGCCCTGTGGTGGCTCTACTTCGACCGGCCCATCGATGCGCCCGACCGGATGCCGTACACGCTGGTCTGGGGCTATGGCCACTACCTGATCTTCGCGGCGGTCGCCGCGGTCGGCGCGGGTCTGAGCGTTGCGGTGGACCACGAACGGCACCTCGCGCACATCTCGGGAAGGATCGCCGGGTACGCGGTGGCCGTCCCGATCGCCGTCTTCCTGCTCACGGTCTGGGTGCTGCACGTACGCCGGCAGCAGCACGGCGCGGTGGTCGTCGCCTTCCCGGTCGTCGCGCTGCTGGCACTGCTCGCACCGCTCGGTCCGGCCCCGGTGTACGTACTCGCGGCCCTGTTGGTCGCTCTGGTGGCGCTGACCGTGGTGTTGCGCCGCAGCGACGTCGGCCCCGATCGTTGACGTAGATCCCGGTCAGGTGCAATCGGAAGACGACGGTCAACCACACCCCCATCACAAGGAACGGTCCTCCGATGCTCGGGTGAAGGTCATGATCCAGTTGGTCTCCCAGGTCTGCTCGCCGTCGACCGAGAACGCCTGCTCCCAGCGGGCGGTGGTCGCGCTGATGCCGGACCAGATGAACCGGCACCGGACCGGGCGCCCCTCGTGCTGGTCGTCGGCGTAGAAGTGGCCGACCCCGTCGACGAAGCGGCCCACCATCGGCGGCAGCCCCAGCACCCCGGTGTCGCTGCTCATCCAGTAGATCGACCACTCCTGCCGGGCCGGATCGAAGATCCGGATCGTGGCGCCGGCGGAGCCCTTGGTTGGGAACGTGATCTCGTCGAAGTGACCGCCGCCGGCGAAGAAGCCGTGCGCCACCGACACCCCGGGGAACTCCTCCCACTCGTCGGAGCCGACCAGCCGCTTGCGTCGCCGCCGGTTGACGACGTTCCAGGTGCCCACAAAGAAGTCGAAGTCGCCCATCAGCGGCCCACCGGCCCTTCCGCTCGCGTGTCACGCAGATAATCGGTCAGACTCGGACTTTCCGGCAGCAGCATGTGCCGGACCCAGGCCGCCCGCTCGTGTTCCAGAACCGCCAACTCCCAGACGCAGCCCACCGCCGGGCGTCGCAGGTGGACGAAGTGTGCCGGGTCGTCGTCGGGACAGTCCAGCGCCGGCTGCCCGGCCGCGGCGACACGGACCTCCACCGCGTTGTCCCACACCCACGTGTACGCCAGCAGGTAGGCGCCGGTGTCCGCGCCCCGGTGCAGCACCACCCACCCGGCGGCCGGGGTGCCGTCGTCGACGACGTCGGCCAGCAGGTCGGGCAGCAGGTCGTACGCGGCCTTCTCCACCTCGGGTTCGACAGGTCGCTCCGGCTGGTCTATGTGGTAGCGCTTGAGTTGCCGGCCGCCGATCAGCACTGGTCCGGGCGTTCGTAGATCCTTGTCGCGAAATGCCATGCCGGGACGGTAGGACGGGTCCCCTGACAACTAGTGTCAGTGAAGTGCGGGCTTCTCGACTTCTCTCCGTCCTGCTGCTGCTCCAGTCGCACGGGCGGTTGACCGCCGCGCAGCTCGCCGAGCGGTTGGCCGTCTCCCCCCGCACCATCTACCGGGACGTCGAGTCGCTGCACGCCGCCGGCATACCGCTCTACGGCGAGGCCGGGCACGCCGGCGGCTACCAACTGGTCGACGGCTGGCGGACCCGACTGACCGGGCTGACCGCCGAGGAGGCCGACCGGCTGTTCCTGGCCGGGCTGCCCGGCCCCGCCGACGAGTTGGGCTACGGCGACGTGGTGGCGGCGCTGCAACTCAAACTGCACGCCGCGCTCCCCGCGCCGCTGCGCGACCGGGCAACCCGACTGCAACAACGCTTCCACCTGGACACTCCCGGTTGGTACGCGGACGGCGACGCCTCCCCCGAGCTGGCCCGCACGGCCGAGGCGGTCTGGCGGCAGCACCGCGTCGAGGTGCGCTACCGCAGCTGGACCGGCGAGGTGACCCGGGTCCTGGAGCCGTACGGCCTGGTGCTCAAGGGCGGCCGTTGGTATGTGGTGGCCGGCCAGCCCGGCCGGGGCGCGCCGGCGACCTACCGGGTCAACCAGATCCTCGCGTTGACCCCACTGGCGCAGGAGTTCGACCGACCCGCCGACTTCGACCTGCCGTCCTGGTGGCGGGCGCACGTGGTGCAGTTCCGGGCCCGGCTGCACCGCGACGAGGCCCACGTCCGGCTCTCCCCCGCCGGGCGGGAGCGGTTGCGCGAGGTCGGCAGCGATCCGGTGGTGACAGCGATGGACAGCAGCGCCGGGCCACCGGACGCGCGGGGTTGGGTGACAGCGGTGCTGCCGATCGAGTCGCTCACCCACGCCCACGGTGAGCTGCTGCGCCTCGGTGCCGACATCGAGGTGCTGGCCCCGGTGGCGCTGCGCGAACGGCTGGCCGCCACGGCGGCCGGGCTCGCCGCGCTCTACTCCCCCGCCTGAACAGCCCCGACCTTCTCCACAGTGGAAGGGTCGGAAGCGTCGGTTGTCGTCACGGTGTGCCACCCTGGGACGGTCATCAATGGTCACCGGAGGTGAGTGCCACGTTACGGCTACGCGCACTGGTCGCCGTCCCGGGCACCGGGCCGGTGACCCTCGACGTTCCCGCCGGCACGCTCGTCGCCCTGGTGGCGCCGCCCCGGTTCGGCACGGCGGTCGCCCGGGTGCTGGCCGGGCTGGCCCCGCCGGTGACCGGTCGCGTCCTCGTCGGCGACCGGGACGTCACCAGCCTGCCGCCGCCCCGCCGGCAGATCGGCTACGTGCCCGCCGGTGGCGCGCTGCTGCCGCAGCTCACGGTGCGGCGCAACATCGAGTACGGCCAGCGCAAACGCGAACGGGTGCACGAGGTGGCCAACGACTGGACGGCCACCGTTGTCGACCGGCTCGAGTTGGCGCTCTCCCTCGCCCTGCTGCCGCACCAGATCTCCGACGCCCAGCGGTTCCGGGTGGCGCTCGCCCGAGCGGCGGCCTGCCTGCCCGAGGTGCTGGTGGTCGACCTGCCGGCCGGTTCGGCGGGCGACAGCCGCCTCGGTGACCTGATGCCTCGCCTCTCGCCGCCGGACGCCCCCGGGGTGGCGGTGCTGGTCTGCACCTCCGACCCGGCCACCCTGGCCGAGATACCGGTGCGACACGAGTTGGTCACCGAGCCGAGCGAGGCGGCCCGATGACGCCGGCCGCCCGGGTGAGTCGCCGTACGCTGCTGCGCGCCGCCGCCACGGGCGCCACCGCCCTGGCCGCCGGCTGCTCCGGCGGAACCCGGTCGGTGCAGGTAGCTGTGGTCTGGAGCACCAGCGAGCTGGACCGGTTCCGCGAGGTCGTCGCCGGCTACCCCGCCCCGGTGCAGGTGATCAGCGCCGGCAACGACATCGACGCGTTCCTGCGCGCCCGACACCTGGCCGGCACCAGCCCGGACGTGGCGATCCTGCCGCGCCCCGGCCTGGTCACCGAGTACGCCCAGCGCGGCTGGCTGAGCCCGGTGCGCGCGTCCACCGAGTACGCCGTACCTGCCGGGTTGGGCGAGCTGCTGACGGCCGAGGGTCAGCGCTACGGCGTCTGGGTCAAGGCGGCGCACAAGTCGCTGGTCTGGCATCTGCCCTCGATGCTGCCCGTGCAGCCGGCCAACTGGGACGCGCTGGTCCGGCGGACCCGGGAGCTCGGCGCGCTCGCCCGGCGCGACGGCGGGCCGGCGCCCCTGGCCATCGGCGCCGCGGACGGCTGGGTGCTCACCGACTGGTTCGAGAACGTGCTGGCCGACGTGGCACCCGAGAGTTACAACGCCCTGGCCCGGCCGGACGCCGACTGGCAGGGCAGACCGGTGCGCGAGGCACTGGACCGGCTCGCCGGGCTGTGGAGCATCAACGGGGCGTTCGTCGGCGGCGGTCGCCGTGCCCTGCTCACCCAGTACGAGGAGTCGGTGATCCAGGTGGTGCACACGAAGCGGGCGGTGATGCTCGTCGGAGCCGACTTCACCGCCGACGTCGCCGACCCGTTCCAGCGCGGCCCAGAGGCACCTGTCACGTTCCGGTTCCCGGGCGCCCAGCCGGGCGGCGGCCCGCTGATCGTCGGCGGGGACGCGGCCGTGGCGTTCGCCGACGCCCGGGGTGGAGTCGAGCTGGTCGAGTGGCTCACCAGGGCCGACTCGTTCCAGCCGTGGCTGCGCGACGGCGGCTACCTCTCGCCCAACACCAACGTCGCGATCGGCAGCTACCGGGACCGCGTCGGCCAGGGTCTCGCCGAGGAGATGCGCACGCCCGGCACCCTGCGTTTCGACCTCTCCGACCAGTTGCCCGGCGCGTTCACCGGCTCCGACGGGGTCGGCATCTGGCGGATCATGCAGGGCTTCTTCGCCGACGTCACCGACGGGGTCCGCGCCAGCGAGGCGATCCGCCGGGCCACCGGCCTGCTCGCCGCGGCGGCCCGCAACGCGGGGGGCGGCCGATGAGCCAGGTACGGGTCCTCGGCGAACTGGCGGTCCTCGACGACGTCGGCCCAGCCCGGCGGGGTCGGGCCTATCCGGCGGCGGGGGCCACGTCGGCCCTGCTGCTGCCGGCCGCGGTGCTGCTCGGCGGGCTGGTGCTGTGGCCGGTGCTGCGGACCATGCACGCCAGCGTCACCACCGACGGTCGCTGGGTCGGCCCGGCGCACTTCCAGACCGCGCTCGCCGCCCCGGGCACCGGCGCGGTGGTCGGCCGGACGGTCCTCTGGGCCCTGCTGGTGCCGGCGGTGGTGACGGCACTGGGCTACCTGCTCGCCGCCGCGTCCCGCCGTTCCCAGGAGGGCGGCCTGGTCCGGTTGATCCTCCTGGTGCCGGTGGCGTTGCCGCTGGTCGTCACCGGGGTCACTTTCCGGCTGATGTACGACCCGGACCCGAGCCGGGGGCTGGCCACACTGGTCGCGACCCGACTGGCCGGCCGCTCGGTCGAGGACGCGCCGCAGTTGCTCGGGCCGGGAATGGTGACCGTCGCGTTGATGTCGGCGTTCGTCTGGGCCTGGGTCGGGTTGGCGGTGCTGGTCTTCCGCTCGGCGCTGGACGCGGTGCCGCCGAGCCTCGCCGACGCGGTGCGCGCCTACGGCGGTACGCGTCGCCACGTGCTGTGGGACGCGCAGTGGCGGCCACTGCTGCTGCGCACGACCGCTGTGGTCTTCGCGTTGGTGGCGGTCGGCACCAGCCGCACGTTCGACCTGATCCTGGTGATGACCCCCGGTTCGGTCCGCGACGAGGCCTCGGTGCTGGCGCTGCGGATCTGGCAGACGTCCGGGGGCACCACCACCGGCGAGGGCGCCGCGCTCGGCGTGGTGTGGCTGGTGGCGGTGATCGGCGGGATCATGGTGGCCGCGCTCTTCGTCCGGCAGGCCTGGCCCCCGCCGCGCGTCGAGGCGGCACCGGAGCCCGCCCCGGTCGCCCCGCCCCGACGGGTGTTCCGGCTGCTCGCGGCGGGTGCCGCGATCGCCTGGCTGGTGCCGCTGGCGGTGCTGGTCGCCACGTCGGCGCACGGCCGGGTGGACGCCGCGGCGCGCGGCTGGTGGTCGGCGCCGCCGAACGGCGAGTCCTACCGCGACCTGGTCACCGGCACCGAGCTGTGGCGCACGCTGGGCTTCACCCTGCTGCTGGCCACCGCGGTGACCGCCACTGTGCTGGTGGTCGCGCTGCTGGCCGCGTACCCGTTGGCGTGGTTGACCGGGCCGGCCGCGCAGGCCACCGGGCTGCTGCTGCTGGCGGCCAGCGTCGTGCCGATCCAGGTCATCGCCGGGCCGGTCAACGAGGTGCTGGGCCTGGTGCTCTCCTCCGGCACGGCCCAGGGCCTGGCCCTGGTGCACATCGCGCTGGGCGTGCCGTTCGCGGTGCTGGTGCTGCGCAACGCGTTCGCCGACCTGCCGGTGGAGCAGGTCCGCGACGCCCGGCTGGGCGGGCGTCGGTGGTGGCACACCCTGCGCCGGTTGGCGCGGCACAACCTGTCCGCGGTGGTGGCGGTCTCCGTGCTGGAGTTCGTCCAGGTCTGGAACGACCTGGTGGTGGGGCGACTGTTCGGTGGGCCGGGGTCGTCGCCGCTCGGGCCGTTCCTGGCCGAGCAGACCCGCAGCTTCGTGAGCAACAGTGGGGCGCTGGCCGCCAGCTCGGTGCTCGCCTCGGTGCTGCCCGTGGTGCTGGTGGTCCTCTCGCGGCGGCACCTGGTCGCCGGGCTCGTCTCCGGGGGTGTGCGGTGACCGGGCCGGGTGGTTCGCGTGGCGGCTCGCGGTGGCCGGCGCTGATCGCGATCGGCGGCGTGGTCGGCAGCGTCCTCGCCAACGTGGCCAGCAACCTGGCCGGCAATGTCCTCTCCGAGCTGGCGGCCAGCGTGCTCGGGCCGGTGACCATCGTGCTGGCCTCCGGCGGCGTCGTCGGTTACGTGGTGTACGAGGTGCGCCGCCGCCGGGCTGGCCGGGAGGTCGACCCCGAGCCGACGGAGGTGCTCACCACCCCCGCCGCCGGGGCGCCCAATCTGCCCTACACGGCCGAGTTCACAGGTCGTGAGGAGCACGTCGACGCGCTGCTCGGTCTGCTCACCCGGGAGCATGCGGTGGCGGTTCTGGGCCGACGCGCGGTGGGCACCTCCGCGTGCGCGGTGCAGGCCGCGAACGAGTGCCGGGAGGATTTCCCCGACGGTCAGTACTACCTGGACCTGCGGCGGCGCGGTCGACCCCGCTCGGCCCGGCAGGTGCTCACCGCGCTGGCCCGGATCCTGGGCACCGCCCCGCCGACCTCCGGCCGGCCGGACGCGCTCGCCGCCGCCGCCGACGCGCTGCGCGGTCAGCTCGACGGTCGCAAGATCGTGCTGGTGCTGGACAACGTCGACCGTCCCGACCAGGTCCGGGCACTGTTGCCGCCCACCGCGCGCACCTGCCGCCTGTTGCTCGCCGGTGGTCCGGCGCTGGTCGGTCTGGAGGGTGTGGTCGCGCACTGGATCGCCGAACCGGGCACGTCCGAGGCGGTGGAGCTGTTCGCGACCGCGGGCGGGGCCGCGCCCGCCGCCCGGGTCCGTCGCGCCGACCCGCGCACCGACCCGGCGGTACGCGAGATCGTCGACCTTTGCGGGCGGCAACCGCGTACCGTCCGCGCGCTCGGTTACCGCACCGCTCAGCACGGCTGGCGGCACTCCGACGTGCTGGACGCGCTGCGCCGCGCGGTGCAGACGCCACCGCACCAGCGGCTCGCCGTCTCACCGGCGGCCCGCCTGGTCACCGAACGGGACATCGCCTACCGGGTGTTGCCCCGCCAGGCCCGACGGTTGTACCGGCTGATGTCGCTGGTCCCCGCCCCGGTGGACCGGCCCACCATCGCCGCGTTGGCCGGGCGGCACCCCGAGCTGGTGACCGCACTGCTCGACCGGTTGGCCGCTGCGGCGTTCGTGGTCGGCGCGCCCGGCGACCGGTACGAGATCCGCCCCCTGCTGGCCGGCAGCGCCCGACTGCACCTGCGGGACGCGGATCCGGTCCGGGCCCGGGTCGCCGCGCAGGCCCGGCTGACCCGGCACCTGGCCCGCCGGGCCGAACGGCACGCGGCCAACCTGGCGGTGCTCGGCTCCCCGGGTGACCGGGAGTGGTCGCTGCCGCTGGACGACGACCCGTACGGCTGGTTCGACCTGCACCAGGAGTTGCTGCTGGCGGTGGTGCGGGTGCCGGCCGGCGCGAAGGAGACACTGCCCCGCCGGGTCCGTCGGTGGTGGTTCCGGTTGGCCGTGGCGCTGTGTGGGTGGCTGGCGTACGCCGAGCGGCTCGACGAGTGGGAGCAGGTCTGCCGTACCGTGCTGGCCACCCCGACCGCCGACGACCGTCCGGAGATCGCCGGATGGGCGCACAACGAGCTGGGGGTGCTGCGTCGACGCCGGCACGACCCGCAGGGGGCGGCGGCCGCGCTCACCCTCGCGGTCAACGAGCGGGGGCGACGCGGCAACGCCCAGGCGCGGATGAACCTCGGGCTGGCCCTGCTCGACCTGGGGCAGCTCGACGACGCGGTGGAGCACCTGGAGATGTCCCGCCGACACCGCTCCGGCGCCGACCGGGCCGGGCACGCCCTCACCGAGCTGGGCCTGGGCGCGGCCCAACTGGCCCGGGGCGAACCGGACACCGCGCACCACCACCTGGTGCGGGCGGCCAACACGTTCCGGTCGATTGGCGACGCGCGCGGGTACGCGGCGGCGCTGACGAACCTGGTGCTGGTGCACGCGGCGCTCGGCGAGCACCTGGACGCCGCCCAGGCGTGGCGGGCCGCACTGCGCGAGTACGAGTCGGTAAACGACCCGACCAGCCGGGCGACGGCGCTGCTCAACGCCGGGGCGACGCTGCTGAGCAGCACCCCGGGGCAGGCGCGGACGGCGTACGAGCTGCTGGCCGAGAGCCGCCGGCTGCGCGAGGAGACCCGACCGACCGCCGGGCTGGCGCGTACCCTGCTCTACCTGGGTGACGCCTGCGCCGCGCTGGGCGACCGGGCCGACGCGCGGCGGCACTGGGCGGACGCGGCGGCGGTGGCCGAGGAGGTCGCCGACGCCCAGGGGTTGGCCGCCGCCGACGCCCGACTGGAGGACGACGCCGACACCCGGGTGACGTAGGTCGCTCGGGTTGGTCGGTGGCATGGCTCTGGGAGACTCTGTGAGCGTGGACGCGCTCTCGGTACGGGGACTCAGTCGCAACTTCGGCAACCTGATCGTGCTCGACGAGGTGAGCTTCACGCTCCCGGCGGGCCGGATCGCGGTGGTGCTGGGCCCGAACGGCAGCGGCAAGACGACCCTGCTGCGCTGTGTCGTCGGCGCTGACCGGCCGGACGCGGGTGAGGTGCTGGTGCAGGGCCGTCGGGCCGACGAGACCGATCCTCAGGTGCGGGCGCTGGTGGCGGCCGCCCTGGACGACATCGACTTCTTCCCCGACCTGTCGGTGGTCGAGCACCTGGAGTTGGTCGCGTACGCCCACGGGGGTGACGCCGAGCCGGTCGAGGAGGTCCTCGCCGAGTTGGGTCTGGAGCCGGCCCGCGACCAGTTGCCGGTGACGCTGTCCAGCGGGCAGCGCCGCCGGCTGGCGTTGGCGTCCTGTTTCGTCCGGCCCCGCCGGGTGCTGATCCTGGACGAGCCCGAGCAGCGGCTGGACGTCCGCGGGCGACAGTGGCTCGCCGACCGACTCCTGCGGGAACGGGCGGCGGGCACGGCCGTGCTGTTGGCCTCGCACGACCCGGAGCTGATCGACGCGGTGGTCGACGAGCGCATCGAGATCGGCACGTGACCGCCGCGCCGGCCACGATCGCCGACACGCCGGTCGGGGTGCCGAGCGCCCGACAGGTGCGGACGCACCTGCGCAAGGCCCGCAGCCGGCACCACGACCATTCCCTCGGCGACGTGCTCGGCGACGCGTACGTCATGGTCCTGTTCGTCGGCATGTACGGCTGGTTCGCGATCAGCGCCAGCCGCGACCTGCTGGACTCCCCCACTGTGGGGCAGGCCGAGCCGGGCGTGCGGTGGTGGCTGGCGGTCGCCGCGCTGCTGGCCGGCGCGGGGCTAGCGTGGCGTGGTCTGCGCGCGCTCGGCCCGCTGCTGGTGACCCCGGCGACGCAGAGCTGGGCGACCAGCGCGCCCATCGACCGGCGGGCCTGGCTGGCGCCGCGTTTCGTCCTGTTGCTGCTGGGTGCGGCGGCCGGCACCGCGGCGCTCGGAGTGGCGGTGGCGGCGCTCGGTGGGGTCAGCGAACCGTCCGCCCTGGGCTGGGCGGCGGCGGCCGGCGCCGGGTGGGGCGCGGCGGCGCTGGCGCTCAGCGTCGTCGCCCAGAGCAGCCGGTCGGGGCGACGCTGGCCGACAGTGGTCGGTGCGGTGCCGATGGTGGCGGCGGCCGTGATCACCGCCCTGGTGGTGCTCGTCGGTCGCCTCGGCGACGGGCTGTCCCGGCCGGCGACGACGCCGATCGTCGCGTTGTTCGCCGCCGCGGTGCCCCTCGCGGGCGTGGGCATGATCCTCGCAATACGCGCGCTGCCCCGGGTCGACCGGGCCACCCTGACCACCGGCGCGCAGTTCGCCAACGCCGCCGCCACGGCCACGATCCTGCTGGATCCGAGCCTGCTCGCCGGCCTGGTGGAGAGCCGCCGCTGGCGCCGGATCGGCCGGGTTCGCAGCCGCCGGTTCCGGCCCGGCCCCGGCTGGTGGGCGCTGCTCCAGGCCGACGTACGCCGGTTGCGCCGCCACCCGAGCGCCGTGCTGATCTGGGCGGCGCTGATCGGGGTGCAGTACGCTGCCGCGCTCGCCCTGCCCGGGTTGGCCGGGGCCGCGCAGGTGGTGTTCGCGTACCTCGCCGCCAACCGGCTGACCGGCGGTCTGCGGTCGGTCAGCCGCTCACCCGGGCTGCGCCGGGCGCTCGGTGGCAGCGACAACCTACTGCGCGGGATCCACGTGGTGGTGCCGGCTGTCGGCGCGGGCCTGTGGTGGTTGCTGACCCTGCCGACCGTCGACCCGGGGCCGGCCTGGCTGGCGCCGACGCTGGCGCTGGGGGTGGTGGCCGCCGCGTTCCGGGCCGGCACCCGCCCGCCGATCGACTACGGCGGCGCGACGGTCAACACACCGTTCGGGATGATCCCGGTCGACCTGATGCGTCAGGGGTCACGGGGGCCGGCGCTGCTCGCCGTGCTGGTCCTCGTCCAGCTGTTCCTGGGCTGACCGGTCCGTCCGGCCAGCCCGGGGGCACTCAGCCGTCCAGCCGGCGGACCATGTTCATGATGGTCTCGAGCTGCGCGCCGCCCTTGATCGGGAAGTTGGTCGCTCCGAGGTAGCCCCACCAGTCCCAGCAGCCGTTCGGGTTGCTGAGGGAGGCAGCCGCCTGCGGGTACAGGACGATCAGGTTGTTGGTGTCGGCGTACTGGTTGAGGTTGGCCCGGTCGACGAACGTCGTACCCACCGCGCCTGCGGACTGCACGCAGCCGTGCAGGGCGACCAGCAGCCGGCACGACTGGCCGGCCGCGCAGGCCGACGGGACGTAGGCGAAGCCGTTGCCGTCCATGCTCAACCCGTTGGCCCAGCCGTTGACCGCGAACGTGTTCTGGCTGAACCGGATGAGCGAGCCGCCGAGCGCCCCGGTGTTCGGTGCGTTCACCCCGCCGAGCAGCTTGCGCAGCAGTGCGTTCTGCGGGTCGGTACCGCAGTCGTTGAGGTACGGCGACGCGGTCGGCGCGCATCCGAGCGTGCCGTACGGGGTGACCCAGGAGTGACCGGCGGCGGAGCCGCTGTCGTACTGCACGCTGGCCCCGAAGTGCTGGTAGTAGCGGACCAGGTCGTCGGTGACGGACTTCTTGACCGTGGTGTCGTTGCCGCCGTGGAACACGTACACCGGATCGCCGGACAGGTTGCCGACCGGGTCGACCCAGCCGTACGACGCCCAGGTCCGGGTGTACGCCTGCAGGGCGGACACGTTGGTCGGGTACCGGTTGTCGCCGCAGCCGTAGAGCGCCTGGGTGAGGGTGTTCTGGGAGCAGTAGTAGGGCCCGGCGGCGAAGACGGCCGCTCCCCGGATCCGGGATGAGTAGGCGACGTGCAACTGCGTGGCCATGTAGCCACCGGAGGAGACCCCGGCGACGTAGACGCCGGAGACGCTGTAGGTGCCCAGTGACCCGGAGACCGGGGGCTTGGTGGCTGGGTTGGCGGCCTGGGCGGGTGCCGCAACGGTCAGGATCAGCAGGAGCACGGCCGCGAGGGTGGTGGCGGCTTTCAACGGTGTGGGCATGAGCGCTCTTCTCGGCAGCGCCAACGGGCGTCGGCGTGCGCCGAAGCTACCGTGACATAGACCACACCAGATATGACGGCGACCGACACGTCCGCCACCGCTGACATGTCCCCTGCACCCACCCCCCTGCTCAGGGCCGTTGGACGTGGCGGAGGGCGGCGGCGACAGCGGCGACGCCGTCGGAGATCTCGGTGGACGTACGGGCCGCGTAGCCCAGCACGAGGCCGGGCCGGTACGGCCGTTGGCAGTGCCAGGACAGCGGTTGCACCTTCACCCCGCGCGCCAGCGTCGCCGCCGCCAACTCGGTGTCGACCACTGTGTCGTCCAGCGTGATCATCAGGTGCAGGCCGGCGGCGGCGCCGTGCACCGTCGCCGACGGCAACGCCCGGGCCAGCGCGGTGATCATCGCGTCCCGCCGGCGGATGTGTCGCCGGCGCAGCAGCCGCAGATGTCGCTCGAAGGCGCCGGAGGTCATCAACTCCGCCAGCACCAGTTGCGGTAGCACGGCGTTGCCCAGGTCGGCGTTGCGCTTGGCGGCCACCACCGCCTCGCGCAGTCGCGGCGGCACGAGCAGCCAGCCGACCCGCAGGGCGGGGGCGAGCAGTTTGGAGACGCTGCCGGCGTAGCAGACCTGCTCGGGCAGCAGACCACGCAGGGCCGGCACCGGAGGACGGTCATAGCGGTGCTCGGCGTCGTAATCGTCCTCGATGATCAGACCGCCGGCCCGCGCCCAGGCGACGAGTTGGCGGCGGCGGTCACCGTCGAGCACCACGCCGGTCGGGAACTGGTGCGCGGGGGTGAGCATCACGGCCGGCACGCCGCTGGCGGTCAACTCGTCGACCCGCAGCCCGGCGTCGTCGACGCTGATCGGCGGGGTGTCCATCCGCCAGTTGTTCAGGTGCTGGCGCACCCCGAGCGAGCCCGGGTCCTCGACGGCGATCCGGTCGACGCCGGCGGCGGTGAGTGCCTGGGCGAGCAGCCCGAGCGCCTGGGAGACGCCGGCCACGATGATCACCTCGGTGGGGTCGACGCTGATGCCGCGGTTGCGGGCCAGCCAGGCGGCGACGGCCTGTCGCAGCGCGGGCGTGCCACAGGGGTCGCCGTAGCCGAGGTCGGCCGCGGCGAGGTGGCGCAGCACGCTCCGTTCGGCGCGCAGCCAGTCCGCGCGGGGAAAGGCAGCCAGATCGGGTACGCCGGGCGTCAGGTCGATTGTCGCGTGCGCCGCGCGTACCGCGTCGAAGATGTCGGTGCCCGGTGCCGGCGGGAAGGTCGTGACCGGTGCCGGCGCGGCGGTCGGGGTGGGTGTGGGCGCGGCCGGCGCGGCGACGACGACTGTGCCGGCCCGGCCCCGACCGGCGATGTGCCCCTCCTCGGTCAGGCGCTGGTACGCCTCGGTGACCACGCCCCGGGAGACACCGAGGTCGGCGGCGAGCACCCGGGTCGGGGGCAGCCGGTCACCGACCGGCACCCGCCCCTCGGCGATGGCCTGCCGCAGCCGGTCGGTCAGCCAGTCGGCGCGCCCGCCCGGCGTCGCGTCGGTGATGGTCAGGTGCAGGAAGTCGGATCCGGCCGATATGGACCTCTCGGACGCAGTCACTTTGGCTCTGCCCATCGGACCATTGTGGCAGCAGAGTGAACAGAAGCCACACCTGCCAACTCCGCCGGAGGACGATCGTGACCATCCCATTCCTGATCACCACGCTGATCGTGGTGGTCACCCCCGGCACCGGGGTGATCTTCACGCTCTCCGCCGGCCTGTCGCGGGGTGCGCGGGCCGGGGTGCTGGCCGCGTTCGCCTGCACGCTGGGGACGTTGCCGCATCTGCTCGCCGCGATGACCGGGCTGGCCGCGCTGATGCAGACCAGCGCCGTGGCGTTCGAGACCGTCCGCTACCTCGGCGTCGGCTACCTGCTCTACCTGGCCTGGTCGATGGCACGGGACCGCGACGCCTTCGCGGTGACCACCGACGCCCCGCCCCGCTCGGCGATCCGGGTGATCGTCTCCGGGGTGCTGGTCAACCTGCTCAACCCGAAGCCGACGATGTTCTTCGTCGCGTTCCTGCCGCAGTTCGTGGACACCACGGCGCCGGGCTCGACCCGGGCGATGCTCGGCTGCGGCGCAGTGTTCATGCTGCTCACCTTCGTGGTGTTCAGCGGCTACGGCATCTTCGCGGCCCGGGTACGCGACCGGGTGCTGACCCGACCCCGGGTCACCGACTGGCTGCGCCGATCCGCCGCCGGCACGTTCGTCGCGCTCGGCGTGACCCTCGCCCTCACCGAACGATAGGACCACCGTGTACTTCGAACACTCCCCGCGGCTCCGCGACGCGTACCCCGACCTGGTCGCCGGAGTGGTGCAGGCCGCCGGGATCACCGCCACCGCCGACGTGGCGGCACGCACGGCCGCCCATCTCACCGAGGCGCGGCGGCGGTTGGCCGGTGGGGCCGAGAGCGGGTTCCCGGAGATCCAGGCGTGGCGGCGGGCGTACGCGGCGATGGGGCTGCGGCCCACCAGGTACCGGTGCGCCGCCGAGGCGCTGCTGCGCCGGCTACGCCTGGACGGCGAGCTGCCCCGGGTGCACCCGCTCGTCGATCTCTGCAACGCCATCTCGGCCGCGTACGCCATCCCGGTCGCGGCGCTCGACCTGGACCGGGTCGACGGCGACCTGGTGGTCCGGCCGGCGCACGGCGACGAGGCGTACCTGAGTTTCGCCGGCGACACCGAGCATCCCGAGCCGGGCGAGGTGACCTTCGTCGACTCCGCCGGGCGGGCACACGCCCGACGGTGGACGAACCGGCAGAGCGGCTGGTCGGCGGTGCGGGCGGGCACCTCGTCGGTGCTGATCGTCGCCGAGGCGCTGCACCCGGGTGGCGGGCCGGCCGTGACCCGACTGGTCACCGACCTGGTGACGGAGCTGACCGACGGGTGGGCCGCCCCGACAGCGACCGCGGTGCTCACCGCCGCCGCGCCGCGTTTCCGCACCCCGGCGGCGGGCGACGACAGGGGTCAGGCGGTGTCGCCGGGCAGCAGGTGACGGTAGCCGGGGATCGTCTCGGCGAACCAACCCGCGACACCGGCCAGACCGCGCTCGTTGAGCTGCGCGTCGTGGATCGGGTACGCCGCCGCCGCGCCCACGGCGCCGGCGAACCGGATCGCCTCGTCGAGGCGCAGCCAGGACCCCTGGGCCGGGACGAGCAGGGTGCGTACCGGCTCGTCCGGCACGTGCAGGGCGTCGCCCGGGTGGTAGAGCTCGCCGCCGATCAGGTAGCCGAGGTTCGCGCAGTCGGGCTGCCCCTCGTGGATCGCGGCGTGCCGGCCGCCGTGCGCGCTGACCGGAATGCCGGCCGCCGTGAACCGCTCGCCCGCACGGACCCGGGTCACCGGCAGCGGGGCGAGATCCGGCAGGCGGGCGCCCTCCGGCGCGTACACGGGGACACCGAGACCGGCGAGCCGCAACACGTCTATGTGGTCGGTGTGCTCGTGGGTGACGAGGACGGCGTCCGCGCCGACCAGGGCCCGCGGCTCGCTCCACGTCCCCGGGTCGACGACCAGCACCCCGCCGTCGTGCTCGACGCGGACACAGGCGTGCGTGAATCGGGTGATCCGCATCAGGCGACGGTACGCCGCCGGCAGATGAGCAGTGGTCCTCGTGGCGGTTGGGCCGGCCCTGCCGGGGTAGTGCGGCAGCATGCCACAGCGATACGAGAACTACCCGAGGATCGCCGTCGTCACCGGTGCGGACTCCGGCATCGGCAAGGCCTGCGCGGTGGCGCTGGCAAAGGCCGGCTTCGAGATCGGCATCACCTGGTACGGCGACCCCGACGGCGCGGAGCGGACGGCCACCGAGGTCCGCGCGACAGGACGACGTTGCGAGGTCGCCGAGGTGGACCTGACCCGACTGCCGGACGCGGCGGCGGTGGTGGACGAGTTGGCCGACCGGCTGGGCGGCATCGGGGTTCTGGTCAACAACGCCGGCACCGGGGCCTCGACGCCGTTCGTCGACACCGGGTGGGAGCAGTGGCGCGAGGTGCTCGCCGTCGACCTGGACGCGCCATTTCTGTGCGCCCAGCGGGCCGCGCGACGGATGCGGGCCACCGGCGCCGGCGGGCGGATCATCAATATCACCAGCGTGCACGAGCACGCGCCCCGGGTGGGCTCCGCCGCGTACTGCGCCGCGAAGGGCGGGCTCGGGCTGCTGACCCGGGTGATGGCCCAGGAACTGGCCGCCGACGGAATCACCGTCAACGCCGTCGCCCCGGGCGAGATCGCCACGCCGATGACCGGTCAGGAGGATGTCGACCCGTTCACCCAGGAACGGCCCGGCGTGCCGCTGGGCCGGCCCGGCGACGCCCGGGAGGTGGCCGCCGTGGTCGCGTTGCTCGCCTCCCCCGCCGCCAGCTACGTCACCGGCGCGTCCTGGCCGGTCGACGGGGGCATGCTGCTGATGGGTCCCCAGGCCGCGGCGTTGACGAACGACGACTGGCGATCCGTCTGACCAGCAGCGTTCAGTGGTCAGGACAGTGTGGAGCGCCTGCTCGCGTTCACTCTTGTCCACCCCGCCACCCTCCGTGGTCGCACGACTCCGTTACCGTCACCCTATGAGCGGTGGAGCGGGTCCGAGCGGCGAACCAGCCGCTCGGAGAACGGGACAGCGCCCAGCAAAGCGGGCACGTATCCTCCGAACTCCGGTGACCAGCAAGCGGCAGTGGGGCCGACCGACGGCGGAAGGGGACCGGATGCCCGGGTGGGCTGGTCGGGGCGGGCGGCAACGACGGGCCTTCGTCGTCGGTGGGGCACTCTTCGCGATCGCCGTCGTCATGCTGCTGGCCGCCTGGCGCAGCACCGGCTTCCTCAGCGACCTGCTGCTCAACCTCGGGGCCAGCGTGGTCCTCGCGGCCATCTCGTACGTCATCTTCGACCCGTTGTTCGAAGAGGCCCGCAAGGCGCGGGTGCAGGAGCACCTCAGCTTCGACCAACAGGCGTTCGTGACGCGGCTGCACCGCTCCGGCCGTCGGGTGCGCATCCTCGACACCTGGACGATCCTGCTGGAGCAACGGCACCGTGAGGAGACGCTGAGCGCGGTGCGAGCGGCGCTCGCCAACGGTGCCCAGGTGCAGTTGCTCCTGCTCGACCCCGACTGTACCGCCGCCCAGCAGCGCTCCGAGGAGCTGGAACGGCAACGGGTGGACGTGCCCCGACAGATCCGCACCAACCTGCGCCACCTGGCCGCGTTCGCCGACGCGCTCGACTCGCGGCTGCGCCACCGCCTACAGGTCCGGCTCTACGACGCGTCCCCGTCGATCCAGCTCTACCAGTGGGACGGGCGGGCGCTGATCTCGTTCTTCCCGATCGGGAAGTTGTCGTTCAACGTGCCGCAGCTCGAGGTGGACATGGACAGCCCGTGGGGCGGGTTCGTGCACGCCCGGTTCGAGGAGCTGTGGGAGCACGAGCAGGCCACCCTCGACCTGGAACGGTACTGGTCGGTCATGGTCACGCTGCGCCACGACGAGTCGGACGTGGTCGAGGTACGCGTGCCGTTCGTGACGGTGGACGGGCAGCACTACGTCGACTGCCGGGGGTTCCGGGTGACCGGGCCGCTGTCGGTGCGAGCCGTGCTGCCGCCCCGCGCGCCCGGGGCGGCGCCCGGGGTGTTCGCCCTGGCCGAGCCCTCCGACGGGGACCGTACGCCGGTCGCCGTCGTGAAACGGCACTTCGACCAGAAGTACGGGCACGACGACGGCGAGCGGGACGTCCGCCGACTGGTGCCGCCACCGGGCGATGCCCGCACCCCGGCACCGCGCCCCGCGACGGCCGGCGACACGCACGCACGGTGACCCCCGACCGACCCGTGGGTGCGGCACAGGAAACAATGGTGGCCCAACCCTGATCGTCAGGAGGACCGTCGGCGTGTCGCACCGCACCGCACCGCCGTCCGGGGCGGCGCAGCTACGCGCCGACTGCGGACGCTGCTTCGGGCTGTGCTGCGTGGTGCCCGCCTTCGCCGCGTCGGCGGACTTCGCCATCGACAAGCCGGCCGGCTCGCCCTGCCCCAACCTGCGCCCCGACCACCGCTGCGGCATCCACACCGAGCTGCGGCAGCGTGGTTTCCCCGGCTGCACGGTGTTCGACTGCTTCGGGGCCGGGCAGCAGGTCGCCCAGGTGACCTTCGGCGGGCGGGACTGGCGGGACGCGCCGGACACGTTGCCGGCGATGGCGGAGGCGTTCGCGGTGCTGCGACCGCTGCACGAACTGCTCTGGTACCTCACCGAGGCGGTGGCGCTGCGCCCGCCGGCCGATCTGCGCGCCGAGCTGGAACGCGCCCGCGCCGAGACGCTGACGCTCACCGAGGGCGACCCGGCGCAGCTTCGCGCGGTGGACGTCGCCGACCACCGGAGCCGGGTCAACCCGCTGCTGTCCCAAGCCAGCGACGCGGCCCGCGCCCCCGGCGGCGCCGACCGGCGGGGAGCGCACCTGCTCGGGGTGGACCTGCGCCGCGTAGACCTCCGCCGGGCCAACCTACGCGGGGCGCTGCTCATCGGCGCCGACCTGCGCGGAGCGGACCTCGGCCTGGCCGACGTCACCGGCGCGGACCTGCGCGGCGCCGACCTGCGGGGCGCGGACCTGCGGCGCACGCTCTTCCTGCACCAGACCCAGCTGGACGCCGCCCGGGGTGACACCCACACGGGGCTGCCGCAGACGCTCACCCGGCCGGCGCACTGGACGGCGCTGCCGCTCACCCCGGTCCGTCAGCCGGCCCGCTCCCCCGCCCGTCGGGGCCGTCGCCGGTAGGAACGGCCTGATCTGATCCCCCGCACGCTGCCGTCAACTCCTGGAAGCCGGCATGGACCGGGCACTGTGGGCAGCGGGCGCGGTCGCAGAGCCGGCAGAGGTGGGCAAGGCTGGCGGCGTCGGCCACCTCGTCGTGCAGCAGGGCGCGGGCGAGGTCGGCGAGCTGGGCGCGCTGCTCGACGGTCAGCGGGGCGAGCAGCGCGGTCAGCACCTCCTGCCGGGCGCGCAGGGTCCGGGCGGCCGCCGCCGTGCCCTCGGTGGTGAGGTGCAGGGCGCGGCTGCGCGCGTCGGCGCCGGGACGCCGCTCCACCCAGCCCTGCTCCCGGAGCCGCCGGACCAGGTGCGCGACGCCGGGCTGGGTCAGCCCCAGCACCTGGCCCAACCACTCGGCGGTCACCCCCGGCTGGTCCTTGAGGACGACGAGCGCCTCGGCGAGCGCGCCACCGGCACCGGCGGACGCGCTGACCGAGGCCCGCATCCGCGAGCCGACGAGCAGGGCGAGTGCGCCCAGCAGGTTGGGCGAGCCGTCCTCGGGTAGATTCATAAGTTGTGAATGTACCCCGACGGGCGGTGCTGCTCATCGTGTTGATGACAGTGGCGCAGCTACCTGTCGCACTGCGGCAGCTGCTCGTCGTACTGCTCGGCCACGAGAACACCGGCAGCTTCGCCACCGCCGGCGTGGCCAGCGCCGGCTGCGGGATCGGGTTGGCGGTCACCGCGCCGCTGGTCGGCCGACTCCTGGGCCGGCTCGGTGCCCGGCCGGTGCTGCTCGCCACCGGCCTCGCCCACCTGCTCGCCCTGCTCGGCCTGGCCGTCACCACCGAACCGGCGGCGTTCGTGGCGCTGGCCACAGTGGCCGGCGTCAGCACCCCACCGGCGGTCGGCAGCGGACGCGCCCACCTGGCCCGGCTCGTCGCCCCCGCCGCGCTGGCCCGCGCGTACGCGGTCAACGCCGTCGGGCAGGAGGTGCTCTACGTGGGTGGCCCCCTGGCGGTGACACTGAGCCTGCTGATCAGCGGACCGACTGCCGCACTGCTCGCCTTCGCGGTGATCGGCAGCGCCGGGCTGCTCGGCATGGTCGCCGTGCTGCCACCGCGCGAGGCCGACCGGCAGCCTCGCGGGAAGGGCTCCGCGCTGCCCGGCCAGGCCACCCGCCGCACCGTCGTCGGCACCCACGTCGGCTACATGATGGGGATCGGCGCGATGTGGGTGCTGGTGCCCGCGTTCGCCACCACCGTCGGGCACCCGGACCAGGCCGGGCTGCTGGTGACCATCTGGTCGGTGGGCAGCCTGGCCGGTGGCGTGCTGCTGGCGAGCCGGGGGCGGCCCGGCAGCCCGGCGGCGGCGTACCTGACGATGCTCGGCACACTGGCCGCCACCTCGGTGGCGCTGCTGCTGCCGCGCAACGTGCCACAGATGGCCGTGGCGCTGGCGGTCTTCGGTCTCGCGCTGGCGCCGTTCCTCGCCGTCACCGACGAGATCCTCGCGCGGTCCACCCCGGCGGTCCGGCTCCCCGAGACGTACGGGTGGTTGCAGACGGCCGGGCAACTCGGCATCGCCGCCGGCTCCGCGACCAGTGGCGTGGTCAACGACCAATTCGGTAACACCTGGGCGTTCCTGGTGGTCGTCGGCGCGCTCGCGCTGGCGCTGGTCGTCGCGCTCAGCCGCCGCCGGACGCTGCGGCTGCCGTCCGCTGCGCCGCGGGCCGAAACGGTCGGGTCGGCGGTCCCCGCCGGCGGGTCAGGTTTCGGCCGGGACGACGCCGGGTAGCCAGCGCCGACGCGGACCGGTATCGACGGGGGGCACGGCGTGGGCTACCGAAATCGCCAAGGTGAGCAGCCGGGCGACCCACAGCACAGCGAGGACGAGGCCGGCCAGGCGCCACTGGTGCAGGTCGAGACGGACACCGAGGTCCCCGCACCGGCGGACACCGACGTCCGGCCGGACATCGTGACCGAGCCCGACAACTCGGGCGTCGCCGGTGGTTCTTCCGGCAGCAGCGGCGGCGGTTCCAGCATGCCGGGGCACCCGGACGCGACTCGCTGACCCGGGATCAGCGGCTGGTCAGCGCGCCCCGGGCCTCGGTCATACCCTTGTTGGCGAGCCCGTCGGCCCGCTCGTTCTCCGGATGGCCGTTGTGCCCCTTGACCCACAGCCAGGTGACCTCGTGCCGTTCGCAGGCCGCCTCCAGCCGCTGCCACAGGTCGGCGTTCTTCACCGGCTGCTTCGCGGCGGTCCGCCAACCGTTGCGCTTCCACGACGCCAGCCAACTGGTGATGCCGTTGCGCACGTACGTGCTGTCGGTGTGCAGCTCCACGGTGACCGGCCGGTTCAGGCTCTCCAACGCCTGGATGGCCGCCATCAGCTCCATCCGGTTGTTGGTGGTGGGCGTGGCCTCACCGCCGCACAGCTCCCGCTCGTGATCGCCGTAGCGCAGCAGCGCACCCCAACCACCCGGACCGGGGTTGCCGCTGCACGCCCCGTCGGTCCAGATCTGCACGCCCCTGCCGGCCGCCGCGTCCACCATGCCCGGCAACCTACCGGGCGCGGACGTCGTCCTCCCCGCTCGGGGGGCCGGCGCGCCGAGCCGTCGGCGCCGGACCCACCACCGCGGGTGGGATGGCCGGCGCGGGCCGGGTGGGGCGCAGCCGGTCGCGGACCCGGTGTGCGGCGTCACCGGCGGTCGCGGCGATCATCGGCCACAGCCGGGTCGAATTCATGATCGCGACCTCCTCGGCCGGAGTGGTGCCGCCGTCGAGGAAGCGCAGCACCCGCTCGGCCGGATTGCGGTCGAAGAGCCGGTCGAAGAACTCGGGACCGCCCACCCCGCCCCGGTCCAGCGCCCGCAGCGCCACCGCGTCCATCCAGCGGTGCCGGCGCGGGTACGCCGGCTCGGGCACCGGCGCGCGGCCGGCAGTGAGGGCGCGGGCCACCTGGTCGGCCTGGCGGTACATGGCGGAGAAGGTGAAGCCGGTGGAGGGGCGGGTCGCGCCACCGGCCGTGCCGAGGCGGACCACGCGGGGGGTGGGCCGGGCCGGGAACGGCGCGTCGGTCATCGGGATCACCCCGTTCTCCACCTCGCGCACCCGCAGCCCGGTCGGATCCAGCCCGAGCAGATCCCGGTAGCCGGCCAGCGCCGCGTCGTACCCGGCGTCGGTCAGCAGGTACGGCGAGAACTCGGTGTACTCGACAAGGGCGTAGCGGTCGCTGACCGGCAGCACGTAGCCGAAGGAGACGCCCCGGGGCGGCTGCGGGGTACGGAAGTCCATCAGCACCGCGCGCGTCGGGTCGAACGCCGGCCGGTCAGCCTCCAGCCACCACCCCCGGAAGTGCTGCAACCAGGTGGTTCGCCCCGCTCGCGCCGGCGGTCGGGGACGGGAGTCGAGCACCCAGCCGGCCCGTACGCCGCGCCCGTCGCCGGTGCCCACCAGCACCCGGTCACCGTCGTCGCGCACCGTCTCGGCGGGCGCGACGATCCGGATGGTGTCGAGGCGACGCTCGGCGTCGGCAGCCCGGTCGTAGACCGGGCCGGAGCGGAGCATGGCGTACCGCAGCGGGGTGAGGTCCAGGACGCGGCGTCGCGCCGCCGTCGCCACCTCGACCTGCTGCCAGCTCGCGCTCAGAAGCGGGTCCAGGTCGCTGTCGGGGTGACCCCAGAACGCCCAGGTGCGGTCCTGACCGCGGCGGCGCACCGGGTCGACGATGGCGATCCGCAGATCCCGGACGCCGTGCCGGTCCAGTGCGGCGAGCAGCAACGACGCGGCGCCGCCGCCACCGAGCAGCGCGAGGTCGACGTCGAGCGGCGCGGAGTCGGTCACCCGCACCACGCTGCCACACGGTCCGGTTCGCACGCGTGCCGCCACCCGACAGCCAGGTTGACAGGCAACCCATTGGTTGCCTAAGTTGACAAGCAACCGAATGGTTGCCTGTTGCGGGAAGGGTCGATGGACGACGCGTTTCGGGCGCTGGCCGACCCCAGCCGGCGTCGACTGCTGGACCGACTCAACGAGCGCAACGGCCAGACCCTGCGGGAGCTGTGCGACGGGCTGGCCGGCACCCGACAGTCCGTCAGCAAGCACCTGTCGGTGCTGGAGGCGGCCAATCTCGTCACGACCGTGCGGCGCGGCCGAGAGAAGCTGCACTACCTCAACGCCGCCCCGATCAACGCCATCGCCGACCGGTGGCTCAGCCGCTACGACCGCGAGCGCGCTGCCACCCTGGCCGACCTGACCACCGCATTGGAGCGACAACCCATGGAGAGCCCGACCTTCGTCTACACCACCTACGTCACGAGCACCGCGCAGCGACTGTGGTCCGCGCTCACCGAACCGGCGTTCACCCGTCGCTACTGGGGTGGAGTCGCGCTGGTTTCGGACTGGCAGGTCGGGTCACCAGTGCTGTGGCAGGACGCACCGGACGGCGAGCCGCGCGACCTCGGCCAACGGGTGCTCGTCGCCGAGCCCTACCGACGTCTCTCCTACAGCTGGCACGGCTTCCAACCCGAGCACGCCGAGCACTTCGGCTGGTCCGCCGAGGAGCTGGCCGCCCGCCTCGGTGAGCGCCGGTCGACGGTGACCTTCGAGATCGAACCGCACAGCGCGTCGACCGTCCGGCTGACCGTCATCCACGACGACTTCTCCCCCGACAGTGAGATGCACCGGGCGATCAGCGGCCAGCTCGACGGCAGCGGCGGCTGGCCGGAGCTGCTGGCCAGCCTCAAGACCCTGCTGGAGACCGGCGAGCCGATGCCCGACCCGACCCCGGCCCAGGCCCACTGACCCGAGCGCGCACCCGACGCGCCCGGTCGTCGATCGCGGGCGGCCAGGCGGTGCATTTCCGCCGTCTCCGGCAATACCTCGCCATCGACACAGCGACGACAGCCCGACCGGATGGCCATCGATCGGAGCACCGGTGCCGGTCGGGCCGTCCGGGCCTTTCCGCAGCTCTCCCCGCCTTCGGGTGGACACGTGACGGCAACGAGGATTTCTCATTTTCACCTGATCGAGGACCCAACCCACCTAGTGTTGGGCACACCGGTGCTAGTCACGGAGTTGGCCACCCGAACGACGTCCCACGCAGTCAGCGGACGAAAAGTGAGGGAAGACGCGTATGAAGGTCTCAACAGCACTCTGCTCGGCGGCGCTCGGCGTGGGCCTCGGCACGCTCCTGCTGCCAGGCGCCGCACTGGCCGACACCACTGTGTCACCGGCCACCACCCCGGTCGGTGGGACCGTCGTGCTCACCGCGACGACCTGCAACCCGAAGTCGGGTGACGCCCTCTTCCGGGTCACCGGCCCCAACCGCGACCAGAACGTCCGATCCACCACGGCCGCCGCCGGCGGCGGGCTGAGCGCCGAGCTCTTCACCGCCGGGTTCACCCTGGGCACGTACACGGTGGCGGCGACCTGCGGCGACGGCAGCTCGGCCGGCACCGCCACCTTCGCCGTCACCCCGATCGGCGGCGCGCCGGCCGGCTCCGGCGGCGACAACCGTGACACCGGCGCTCTCGCCGCCGGCGGCACGCTGCTCGGCACCGCCCTCGCCGGCGCGGTGATCCTGATCCGCCGGCGCCGTCCGGTGTCCACTGTCGCCTGATCGGCGGCCGTTCCATCCCTGAGACGGGTGCCCGCGCCGGTGACACCGGTGCGGGCACCCCGACGATCCGGTACGGAGGTGCACACGTGCGGTCGCGGCGGGCCCTGGCGGCAGTGGTGGCCCTGCTCGGCGTGACCGGGCTCGGGCTGATCACCGTCGGCCTCACCGCCGACCCGGCGCGGCCACCACGACCGTCGGCCGACGCGCCGACCCGCACCCACCCCGCACCGGACCTGGCTCCGCTGCCACCCGCCGCGCCGGTCCGGGTGCAGATCCCCGCCATCGGCGTAGGCGCCGACATCGTCCCCGTCGGCGCCGACGCCGCCGGGGTGCTGGAGGTGCCGCCACTGGACAGGCCCACCCTCGCCGGCTGGTACCGGCACGGGGTCAGCCCCGGTGAAACCGGCAACGCCGTCCTGGTGGGACACGTCGACGCGCCGTCCGGCCCGGCGGTCTTCTTCGACCTCGGGCGGCTCCGCGCCGGGCAGCAGGTACAGGTCACCCGCGCCGACGCACGGGTCGCCACGTTCACAGTGGACGACGTCCGGGCATACCCCAAGGAGCACTTCCCCACCACCCTGGTCTACGGCCCGGCGGACGCCGCCGGGCTGCGCCTGATCACCTGCGGCGGCCGGTTCGACGCCGCCACCGGCAACTACGTCGACAACGTCGTCGTCTTCGCCACCCGCACCGCCTGAACCGAGCCGCCTCCCCGCTGTCGGGAGCCGGACCCTGGTCGGCAGAATGCGGTGGCACCATCCCCTGATCGGGACGGTGCGCCGGCGACGGGGAGGCACGCGGTGGATCAACGACCGGTACGGGACCGGACCGGTCGGGGCGTACGCGCCCTGGCCCGGAGACTGCTCGGACGGGTCGAGGACGGCTCCCCCACCCCCCGTCGGTCCAACCCGGACGCCGTGGTCGACTGCGCCGTCTACGTCAACGGCCGCCGGGAGCCCGGCCAACCGCACTACGCCGACGCGTACGCCCGGGCACGACACAGCCGCGACGCCTTCGTGTGGCTGGGACTGCACGACCCCGGCCCGGCGGTGCTCGCCGCGGTCGGCCAGACCTTCGGCCTCGACGAGCTGACAGTCGAACAGGCGCTCGCCGACGGGCACCGGCCCACAGTGCAGCGCCACGGGCCGGTCACGCTGCTGGTCCTGCGCACCGCCGGGTACGTGGAGCACGACGAGCTGACCGACACCTCCGAGGTGATCGACACCGGGGACGTCATGGTGCTGCTCGGCGACCGCTTCGCCATCACTGTGCGGCACGGCGCCGCCGGGGCACTGCGCAGCGTCCGCGCCGACATCGAACGCCGCCCCGCGCTGCTGGCCGCCGGACCGTGGGCGGTGGCGTACGCGGTCTGCGCCCGCATGGTCGACTCCTACCTGGAGGTGGCCGGGCACGTGGAACGGGACCTGGAGCGGGTCGAGGAGGCGGTGTTCGCCCGCGACCGCACGACCGACATCCAGCACATCTACCAGCTCAAACGGGAGGTGGTGGAGTTCAAGCGGGCGGTCCTGCCGTTGCAGGCGCCGATGCGTACGCTGCTCGAACCCGACGGCCCGCCGCGTGCCCTGCACCGCTGGTTCGTCGACGTCGACGGCCGGCTGAGCCGGGCGGTGGACCGGGTGGCCGCGTACGACGACCTGCTCACCTCGATCGTCCAGTCGCGACTGGCGCAGCTCGCGGTCGAGCAGAACAACGACATGCGCAAGATCGCCGCCTGGGCGGCCATCGCGGCCACCCAGACCGGCATCGCCGGCATCTACGGCATGAACTTCAACCACATGCCCGAGCTGGCCTGGCGCTACGGCTACGCCGGGGCCCTCACCCTGATGGCGGCGGCGGCCCTGTTCCTGTACCGGCTGTTCCGCCGCTCCGGCTGGCTCTAACCTCCGCCCGGCCCGGCCCCGGCGAGCCCCGGCCCGGCCCGGCCCGGCGATCTTGCACTTTGTGTCGTCAATATGCACTATTTGTAAATTATGTCGCGACAGAAAGTGCAAGATCGCGGTGACCGGACGCGGGGGCGGGGCAGGGGCGAGGGTCGGGGGTGCGTGGGGCAGGATGACGAATGTGGGTAAGGGTGCAAAACGTCGGCGGGGGAACGCGACGACGGGACGGGCGTGCCCGTGCGGCTCCGGCCGGGCGTACGCGGACTGCTGCGCCCCGGTGCACGGCGGCGACGCCCCGGCGACGGCCGAGGCGTTGATGCGCTCCCGGTTCAGCGCCTTCGCCCTCGGCGACTCCGGTTACCTGCTGCGCAGCTGGCACTCCTCGACCCGACCCGCCTCCCTTGAGCTCGACCCGGGGCAGCGGTGGACCCGACTGGAGATCGTGGAGACCGAGCGGGGCGGCCTGCTCGACACCGCCGGCACTGTGACCTTCCACGCCCACTACCGGGACGCGGGCCGGCCCGGCACGATGACCGAACACAGCCGGTTCGTCCGCGAGGACGGCAGGTGGGTCTACGTCGACGGTGACCAGGTCTGACGGCTGCGCCGACGGCCGGGCGGGGCGTACGATGACGTCGGCGTAGTCCTGCGCCGCATCTCCCTCCCGACGCTCACGCCGTCGGCAACGCGGAGGCAAAGGGGGCCTGGAGCCCGGGACGTGGTGCCACATGCCGTTGCCTCTCAGGGTGCTCTAGTGAGCACGCGGTTGGCAGTCCCGCCTTGCGGTGAGACGGTCCCGGTCTGACCCGCTGGCGCGGTGCCGGGTTGACGCTTCAATGCCACCAGCCCCGCGAGTGGGGTCTTGCGGTCGGCTCCACGTCCAGCCGCCGGGCCACTCCCGGCGGTTGTTGCGTCAGCCGCGAGCGCGGCCAAGTTGTAGGCGGCGTTGAGGTCCCGGTCGAGGACCAGGCCACACGATTCGCACTGGTATTCACGCTCGGACAGGGCGAGTTTGGTTTTCACCGCGCCGCAGCCCGAGCACGTCTTGGAGGAGGGATACCAGCGGTCGGCCAGGATCAGCCGGCCGCCGTTCCACCTGGTCTTGTAGGTCAGTTGCCGGCGGATCTCGGCGAACCCGGCGTCGGCGATGTGCCGGGCCAGCTTGCGGTTGCGCAGCATCCCGGTGACGTTGAGGTCTTCGATGACGACCGCGATGGAGGTGATCGGCGGCAAGTGGACGTGGCGTATTCGCGGGTCAGCCGGGTGGTGAGCTTGTGCAGTCCGTCGCGGCGCAGGTTCGCCACCCGGGCATGCGCCCGGCCGAGCCGGGCTGCCGCTCGCTCCCACCGCTTCGAGGCGCGTCGGCCGGTGCGCCGGTCCGGGCCGGTCTTGCGCGCCAGTGCCCGACCGAGCGCCCGCATCCGCTGGCGCGCTGTCGTCAGGTATCGCGGGTTGTCGATCAGCTCGCCGGTCGACAGCACCGCCAGGTGCCTGATGCCGACGTCGACGCCGAGCACCGCGCCCGGCCGGGCGGGTAGCCGCTCGCCGCGCTCGACCTCGACGCAGAAAGCGACGTGCCACCGGCCGCCGTCACGTCGCACGGAGGCGGACATGATCCGGGCGGTGCCGTTGTCGATCCGGCGGGCGAGCTTGCGGGCGGACTCATGCAGCTTCAGCCGGCCCAGCCGGGGCAGCACCACATGCTTGCGGTCGGACTCGATCCGGATCGTCCCGGTGGTGAACCGCACGGACGCGATGCTGCGGCGGCGGGACTTGAACCCCGGGAACCCGACCGGCCGGCCGGCGCGCTTACCTGAGCGCGAGTCGGCCCAGTTCTTCAACGCGCGAGCGAGGGCGTCGAGGCCGGTGTTGAACGCCTCCTTCGAGCACTCCCGCCACCACGGCGCGACGTCGGGCTTGGCGACGTTCCACGCCTTACGCAGGCCGGGCAGCGTCCACGACAAGGTCGGGGTCAGCATCTCCTCCGGCACGCCGTAGGTGCGTTCGGCGGCCCGCTGATCCATGACCGCCTTGACCCTGGCCAGCGCCCAGTTGTGGGCCACCCGGGCCGCCCCGGCGTGCGCCAGCACGCCACGTTCCTGACCAGGGGTGAGGTCCAGGGCGAACCGGTACGCCTGGATCGTCTTCACGCCCGGCCCTCAGCGGCGGCCTCGACCGCGCGACCGGCACGGTTCGCGGCGGCGCGGCGGCTATACAGGCGGGCGCACAGCAACGTCAGGATCTCGGTGACATCACGCACGAGATCGTCGTCCACCTCGGCCGGGTCGCGCAGCAACGCGAGGAACTCCTTGCGGTGCCCGTTGAACGCCGAACCGACCTCGGTCACCACCCGGTCCACCGCCAGGCGCTGCCCGGTCGCCCACACGGCGACCCGCGCGACCTGCCGGTCCAGGTCCGGCTTCTGCTCGGCCGACGACACGCACGCGTACACAACGGTCTACCCGGCCTCAGTGGTCGCACCCGTCAACGGTTCACCGACCATGATCAGCCGACCGAGTCGATACACGGGAACAGGCAGCGTCCCGGACTCGTAACGCCGCCGTGCGGTCGCGTACGAGATGCCGGTAGCCGCCGCCCACTCCTTCAAGTTCACGCTGCCCACCATAGACAACTAGTAAGCACTAATGACCAACGATGTGTTAGCAGCAGTCAACCCCACTCCGGCGGGGTCGACGGGAGCGTGAGTCCCGGTGACCGTGCCGTTGACCGGGAGCATGTGATGACCACCCAGAGATCGTTCAAGGCCCGGGTCCGGGCCCGGATGGAGAAGACCGGCGAGAGTTACACCACCGCCCGCCGGCACCTGATCAATCGGACCGTCGAGTCGGCTCAGGAATCCACCGCCGCGTCCCCGTCACCTCGCCACCGAACACGAGGTGCCAGGCTGGTGGGCACAGACCATCACCGTCGGGTACGAGCAGGCACGCGGCCTGCGCGCGCCGGGTCAACGACGCGGCGGTGGCTTCGAGGCCAGCGCGAGCCGGACGGTGGCCGTGCCGGCGCTGCGACTGTTCGAGGCGTTCGCCGACGAGACGGCACGCGCCCGCTGGCTGCCCGACGTCGAGGTACGTGTCCGCACCGCCACCGCGCCGCGCAGCTTCCGGGCCGACTGGGCCGGGGGCCCCACCAGGATCGTCGTCGGCATCGACGCTGTCGGCGAGTCAAAGGCCCGGGTCAACGTCGTGCACGAGAAGCTGCCCGGAGCCGAGCGGGCCGCGGAGCTGAAGGCGTACTGGCGGGATCGGCTCGCCGCGCTGAAGGTGTTGCTCGAGACGGACGGAGACGACCGATGACCATGACATTCATCAACCTGCCGGTGCGTGACCTGACCACCGCGACCGAGTTCTACCGGGCGATCGGCTTCACCAGCGACCAGGCCGAGCCGGACGGCGACAGCATGGTGCTCACCATCTCCGACACCACCCGGCTGGTGCTGCACCTGCGCTCGGGCTTCGAGGCGTACACCGGGGTCGCGACGCCGGACACGGCGACCAGCCGTGAGGTCGTCGTCGGGCTGTCGGCGCCGAGCCGGGGGCAGGTCGACGAACTCGTGGACCAGGCGGCGGTCGCCGGTGGGGAGTCGCTCGGGCCGGGGATGGCCAACGGGCCGATGTACATGCGCGGCTTCCGGGACCTCGACGGCCACCAGTGGTCGTTCCTGCACATGGCCGGCTGACCGCGCGGCCCAGCGACGGCCCGAGGAGGCCGCCGCCGGGCTCCGGTCAATCCGGGCCGCCCGGCACGGCCGCGGCCACACCGGTGGGCACTGCCGTCCGGCGCCGGCGGCGGGTCAGCAGCACCAGCGCCACCACGAGGTACGCCCCGGCGGTCAGCGCGAACGCCACAGCGTTGCCGGCCGTCGTGGCGAGCAGACCGTAACCGGCGTACGTCACGATGATCAGCACGTCGGTGGCCATCCCGGCCAGGGAGGTGACGGTGGCGCGGCTGGTGCCGGTGATCCGGGCCTGGAGTCGCGCGTCGGCCAGCACTGTGGCCAACTGCGCGGCGCCGAAGGCTACCGCGAGCAACACGAACCCGGCCGGGTGCCGCAGCAGGGCACCTCCGGCCAGCGCGACGCCGACCAGCCCCAACAGTGCGGCGTACCCTCGGCCGCCCAGCCGCTCCCCCGCCGGGGCGAGCAGCCCGCCGACTGTCACTCCGGCCCAGAGCAGCAGGAGCAGCAGGGGTACGGCCTGCGCGCCGACGCCGGTGTCCAGGGCGAGCAGCGGGGTGTACTCGTCCAGGGCGCCCCAGTCGGCGGCGACCACGGCCACCAGCAGCACGGCGGCCCGTACCGGCGGACGGGTGCGGACCTGCGACACCCCGGCCCGCAGCGTGTCCCACCACCCCAGGTCACCATCGTCGTCCGGGCTCCCGGGCGGGACGGTGTCCGGCTCGTCTAGCCGGGGTGGCGCGGCAGCCACCGAGCGAGCGGCCGTCGCCGGTTCGGCCACCGGAACGCGTACGGCCCTCGGCGCGCGGTGTTCCGGGAAGCGGGTGGCGACGATCGTGGCGAGCAGGCAGGCGAGCACGCTGGCCGCGCCGACCACGGGGTACCCGCCGACGGCGAGCACCGGGCCGGCGAGCACTCCGGAGACCACCACGCCCAGCACACCCGCCGTCCGCGCCCGCCCGAGCACCCGGGCGTACCGGCCGACAGCGCCGAGCCGGTCCAACTCGGTCCAGACCAACGCCTCCAGCGCACCGGAGACCAGTGCGCCACCGGCGCCCCAGAGCAGGAAACCGACAGCGAACGCCGGGTACGACGGCAGCAGCACCCAGAGCGCGAAACCGGCGGCGGCCACCAGCGGGGCGAGGCACAGCAGCAGCCGGCGGGACAGCACGTCGGCCCAGGCGCCGGAGGGCACCTCGAACAGGATGCCGGCGGCGGACCAGATGACGAAGAGCGACGCGATCTGCCCCACCGACAGCCCGGTGTCGGCGAAGAACACCACGTACAGCGGGTAGAGCAGGACGAGGTCACTGAGGAACGCGTACCCGTAGAGAGTCGCCGTCAGCCGACGGACCGCCGGCTCGGGGACGCGCGAAGCGATGAGGGTCATGGGGCCTTCCCGTGGGAGTGGAGACGGACACCGGACGTGCGGTGCCCGTGGTGGCCCACGGGATCGGCCGACGCTGCTGGATCAATGTCGCCAGGTCATGCCCGCGATGCTAGACAACCCGCGCGGCCGCGGCCAGCGCTTTCGGCGTGCCGAGCAGCGCGAACCGTGCCAGGTGAGCGAGGCGGGGGGCGGACAACGAGAGGCGGGGCGGGATCAGATCGATCCCGCCCCGCCGCCGTACCGCTGGTGTCAGTGCCGGTCGACCGGCGGAATGACAGTGGTGGTCTCACCGTCGTCGCTGGTGCGCTGCCCGGGCACCGCGCGATCGGTGCCGCCGGTGACCACCTGGGTGGCGTCGGCGTCGGCCGGCCGGGTCACCACCTGGGTGGCCTCCGCGCCGCTGGTGGTGGCCGACCGGCGGGCGGCCTCGGCCTCGGCGTCGCGGCGACCGGCCCGGTACGCCTGGGCGTGCTCGGCGATCAGCTGCGACTCCTGCTCGGCGCGGGTCAGCCACGACTCCCAACGACTCTGCATCGGACGGATCAGACCGCCGCCGACACCGACGACGAGGATGCCACCGATAGTGGCCAGCACGGCGATCAGCACGGGAGTGGTGACCGCGGTGGCCACGCCGATCTGGTTCAGCGCCGCGATGACGCCGAGGCCGAGGATGAACACCGAGGCGATGGTGGCCAGCACCCGGCCGTACGACAGGCCGCCGAGCGCGCCGCTGATGATGTCCTTGACCGCGTTGGCGATGGCGGCGGCGACCACGACGATGACGATCGCGACGAAGGCGCGGGGCAGCCACGCGATCACCGCGCCGAGCAGGTCGGAGATCGGGTTCGGGCCCCAGATGCCGAAGGCGAGCTGAAGGGTGAACAGCAGCACCGCGTAGTAGACGAGCTTCGCGACGATGTCACTGGCGTCGTACCGGGAGCGGCTCAACGCGCGGCGGATGCCGCCGCGTTCGACGGCGCGGTCGAAGCCCACCCGTTCGAGGACCTTCTCCACGATCTTCAGTACGGCCTTGGCGATCAGCCATCCGGCCACCAGGATCGCCAGGAAGGCGACGGCCTTGGGCAGGAAGAGCATCACCGAGCGGAGAGCGTCGCCCACCGCGTCGCTGACGTTGTCACTCATCTGGTCATTCCTTAAGTGGGGCAGCCGGAACGGTCAGCACCGGACCTACCCGCGACCCGACGCGCGGAAACGCCGACCAGGCGGGGTCGCCCTCCAGACCGGGTGCTGGTGAGCGACCAGCACGCGGCCGCGCGGATGTGGAGTGCCCCGAACCCGCCCTCGCCGTCGAGGATCTGTACGTGGTGATGAGGTGTGCGTGTTGCGGTGTTACCTGTCCTCGGTGCTGGGCTGCATTGTGCTTGGGGAGTTGAACCCCGCGCTGCCCACCGCGCGCCAAGAAGGGTGCCGGGGTTGCAGCCCGGACCTGTGTGTACACGCCTCCACGACGGCTACCTGCTCCACATGCTTCTGGGGTAGGTCAGTCCAGCAGGTCAGCCTCCCAGTTGGTGCGCTGAATCCGCACCTCGAGCTCGCGGAGCTGTCCGGCGAGCCCGTCGGCGCGTTCCCGAAGCTCGGCGACCGGCAACGCGGCGAGCATCTTCAGCTCGGAGCGGAGCTGCCGGGCCAGGTGACCACGGCCGCTACCGGCGGCGGCGTCGGCGGCCGCCGTGATGGCCGCGTGCCGCAGTCGCAGGACGTCCCGCCGGGCCAACGCGTCGGTGAGCGTTCCGAGGTCGTCGACCGGCACCGTGGCGTTGGTCCGGTTGATGCGCCGGATCAGCGTCTCCAGGTTGTCGAGGACCTGGTCCAGCTCGGTCATGAGCACAGTGGCGTCCTCCGGAGGCAGCTCACCCTCCTGGTACCGGGCGCTGCCGTTGATCCGGGTCCGCAGCTGCTCGACCCGTCGTGCCGCCTCGGCGCGTTCGGTCAGCGCCTCACCAAGTTTCATCTCCCACCCCCGAGTCAGCGGCCAGGTTAGCGGAACGTTGATCTTTTGGCCGACCGGTTTTCCGGCTGCCCGTTGGGGGTGGGCGCCCTCTAGCGCGCGGACGAGTCTTGGCAATATTCTCCGAAGTACGTGCGGCCACTGGAGCTACTTTTCATCCCCCCGCCGTCGGCCGCAGGAGGAGATGCAATGCACGTCGACCATTCCGAAGTGGATCGCCGGACGCTGCTGCGGGCCGGTCTCGGCGCCGCCACGGTCGCCGTCGTCGGGAGCGAACTCGCCTTCCCGGGCGCGGCGCAGGCCGCGCCGGGCACCGACCTGGACTGGATCATCAGCTGTGACGAGTGGGCCGCTCGCCCGCCGAAGGACCCGCTGTCGGTGAGCGCCATCGCCACCAACAAGATCATCGTGCATCACATGGCGTTCCCGAACGTCACCGACTACTCCCGCGAGCAGGCGGTCAAGCTGGCCCACGACTGCCAGGACCTGCACATGGACGGCAACGGCTGGTCCGACACCGGCCAGCACTTCACGGTCAGCCGTGGCGGGTACGTGCTGGAGGGCCGCCGGGGCAGCCTGGAGCGCCTCGAAGCCGGCGACCGGCAGATGATCTCGGCGCACTGCCCGGGTGAGAACGGCCGGGCCATCGGCATCGAGAACGAGGGCACCTACGTCACCGAGACGCCACCCAAGGCGTTGACCGACTCGCTGGTCAAGCTCTGCGTCGCGATTTGCCGGCAGTACGGGCTGCAGGCGCACGACATCTTCGGCCACTGGGACTTCCGCACCACCGAGTGCCCGGGCGCTGCCTTCTACCGGCAGTTCCCGGAGCTGCGGCGGCGGGTGCACGCCGCCCTGGGCACCAAGCTCGGTGACGTGCCAGCGCGCCGCTGGCCGGACCTGTGGCGTTTCGTCAACTCCCCCTCCGTCCGGGTGGTGCAGCACCTGCTCGCCTACCGGGGCTACCCGGTGACCGTCAGCGGCACGTTCGACGCCGCGACCGTCGCGGCGGTGCAGGACTGGCAGGCCCGCAACGGCATCGCTGTGGACGTGGACGCCACACTCACCACGCCGACCTGGGAGACCCTGGCGCCGGAGCTGGACCAGCACGCCGCCGGAGCGCCGGTCACGGCCGTGCAGGAAATCCTCTTCACCAAGGGGTACGCGGTCACCGTCACCGGGGCGTACGACCACGCCACCCGGAGGGCGGTGCAGGACCTTCAGGCGCTGCACGGGCTGCCCCGCAACGGCAAGCTCAGCACGAGCACGTGGTGCACTGTCGTCGGCGGGTCGGTCCGCGAATCGTTCCGGCACCGCTGAGCGCGTGGTGGCGGTGCGGGGCGCACCCGCACCGCCACCAGCCGGCTCACCGGTTTGATCCGTCGCCCCGGCGGAAAGAGTCCCGAGCATGACCTGGGCCCGTCGAGCCGTACCCGCTGTTGCCGCCGCCCTCGCGGCCCTCGCCGCGCGGGACCTGATCCAGCGCGACCACGCGCTGCTGCGCAACTTTCCGGTCCTCGGCCGGGCCCGCTACCTGTTGGAGACGATCGGGCCGGAGCTACGGCAGTACATCGTGGCCGGCAACAACGAGGAGCGGCCGTTCACCCGCGACCAGCGCCGCTGGGTGTACGCGTCGGCCAAGCAGGAGAACAACTACTTCGGTTTCGGCACCGACAACGACATCGAGTACACCCCCGGGTATCCGATCATCAAGCACCGCACCTTCGGTCGTGCCGTGCCGCCGTCGTCACCGACCGCCGGGCACGACGTGCGGTTGCCCAGCGCGAAGGTGCTCGGCGCGGCACGGGGTCGCGCCCGCGCGTTCCGACCGGAGTCGGTCGTCAACATCTCCGGGATGAGCTTCGGCTCGCTCTCCGGCAACGCCGTCACCGCGCTCAACAAGGGGGCGGCGCTCGCCGGCTGCCTGCAGAACACCGGCGAGGGTGGCCTGTCGCCGTACCACCGCAACGGCGGTGAGCTGGTCTTCCAACTCGGCACCGCCTACTTCGGCTGCCGCGACGAGCACGGCCGGTTCAGCCTCGACCGGTTGAAGGACCTGGTCGCCGGCGCACCGGTGCGAGCGCTGGAGATCAAGCTGAGCCAGGGCGCCAAGCCGAGCCTCGGTGGGCTGCTGCCCGGGGCGAAGGTGTCCGCCGAGATCGCCGCCACCCGGGGCATCCCGGCCGGTCGGGACTGCGTCAGCCCGTCCCGGCACGCCGAGTTCTCCGACTGCGACAGCCTGCTCGACTGGGTGGAGTTGCTGGCCGCCGAGACGGGTCTGCCGGTCGGCATCAAGTCGGCGGTCGGTGACCTGGGCTTCTGGCAGGAGTTCGCCACCCTGATGCGGGACACCGGCCGGGGTGTGGACTTCGTGACGATCGACGGCGGCGAGGGCGGCACCGGGGCCGCACCACTGATTTTCACCGACTCCGTGTCGCTCCCGTTCCAGCAGGGCTTCTCCCGGGTGTACAAGATCTTCGCCGAGCACGACCTGCACGAACAGGTGGTCTTCGTCGGCGGCGGCAAGCTCGGCCTGCCGGACAACGCGATCGTGGCGTTCGCGCTCGGCTGTGACCTGGTCAACGTCGGTCGGGAGGCGATGCTGGCGATCGGCTGCATCCAGGCGCAGAAGTGCCACACCGACACCTGTCCCACCGGCGTCGCCACCCAGAACGCGTGGCTCGCCCGGGGCCTGGACCCGACGTTGAAGTCGGTCCGGGCGGCCAACTACCTGCGGACGCTGCGCCGGGACCTGACGAAGGTCGCCGAGGCCTGCGGCGTCGAACACCCCGGCCTGATCGGCACCGACGCCGTGGAGATCCTGGACGGCCGCACCAGCTCCACCCCACTGCACCAGGTGTACGGCTACCGACCCGAATGGGGACTGCCCTCGCCCGCCGACCAGGCGGAGATCATCCGCTTGATGGTCCCGGAGGCACCCCAGGGCGGCAGCGCCCCGCCCTCCGCCACCGCCGTCGGCTGAAATAACGCCCGAACCTGGCCGGCCTGGGCTCGGGCCTGACCTCGGCTCGGGCCTGGTCGCTAAGCCGCGCAGCCTCCGACCGGGCCCGGGCGCTGACCCGCTGCTCTCCGACCGGGCCTGGGCGCTGACCCGCTGCTCTCCGACCGGGCCTGGGCTCTGACCCGCTGGTCTCCGACCGGGGAGCCACATTCGCCGTTGAGCGATATACCTCTGAGTCATATTTATGACTCAGAGGTATAGCCGGTTTCCGCGACATGCCCTCCAGCCCCCGCCGATGCGGCAACAACCCCGGCTCAGCGACCGACCGGCCCGCGCGATCCGGCATTGCTCGGCGGTGCGGTGCTGGACGCGTGGCCTGCCGCGACACCCCGCGGACATCCTGACGATCGCCGCCAGCGCCTCGGGTGGGGCGGGCCGAGGACGCCATGCGACGGAATAACGCGTGGAGCCGCTGCCGAGGGCACCCGTATGGTGGCGCGGTGCTGATCAGACGCGAGACACCTGCCGACGTCGACGCCATTCGGGCGGTGCACTCCGCAGCCTTCGCCAAGGCCGACGGCGGTGAGGGCGCACCGGTCGAAGCGACCCTTGTCGACGCGCTGCGCGCCGACGAGGGCTGGCTGCCCCCGTACTCCCTGGTGGCGACCGATTCGGACGGCCAGGTGGTGGGGCACGTGGTGGCCACCCGCGGCCGGGTGGGCGGTGCGCCGGTGGCGTTGGGCCTGGGGCCGCTGGGCGTGTTGCCCGACTGGCAGCGGCGCGGGGTCGGCAGCGCGTTGATGCACGCGGTGCTCGGCGCGGCCGACGCGCGGGACGAACCGCTGGTGGTGCTGCTCGGGCATCCCGACTACTACCCGCGCTTCGGGTTCCGGCCGGCCGTCGAGCTGGGTGTCATCCCGCCGCAGCCGTGGGGGCCGCAGTACTTCATGGCGCGGCCGTCGCACGCGTGGCGCGAGTCGATCCGGGGCGAGTTCCGCTACGCCGGCCCGTTCGACGACCTGTGAACCGACCCGCTGTCCGTCGGCGGCGCGCCACCGACCTGGACGGCTGCGTCGCGGCGCTCGCCGAGGTTCACCGGGTCGACGGGTACCCGCTGAACTGGCCCGCCGACCCGCACCGCTGGCTGCGCGAGCCGCACCCGGCGCGAGCCTGGGTCGCCGTCGACGCCGACGCGGCCGTCGTCGGACACGTCGCGGTGCATCGGATCCCCGATCAGGTGGACGGGCCGCCCGGCCGGCCGACGGCCGAGGTGGCTCGTCTCTTCGTGGTGCCGAGAGCCCGTGGATTGGCGCTGGGCAGCACGCTGCTGGACCGGGCCCGCCGGTGGGCGGACAAACGCGCAACGGACCTGGTGCTGGAGTTGGCCGCCGGTGGCACCGCGGCCGCCGCGCTGTACGAGCGCACAGGATGGCGGTGTGTCGGCACCAGCACGGCACCCTGGACCGCTCCCGACGGCAGCCCGGTGTCGCTGCGCCACTACACGCTGCGTCACCGCGCGCCGGGCTCCGACGTCGCACCGGCCAGCACCGCGAGGCGACGGGCGAGCCGGCCTGCGGCCTCGCGCAGCTCGGGAGGCTCCAACACCTCCATCTCGTGATCCAGCCGGGCGAGGTGCGCGGCGAGCCAGTCCAGGTTGTCGCCGCCGACGACCAGCACGGACCATCCGTCGCGGTCGTCCTCGACCCGCCCCACCTGTGGCGGGACCACCTCCCGCAACCGCTCCGGTTGGGCGTGCACCCGTACCCGGGCGAGGTAGCGGTACGGCGCACCGGTCACGGCCCGCTGCACGAAGGCGACCGGATCCGGGTGCTCGCGCGCCGGGAAACGCCAGGTCGTCGCGACCGCCGCCCGCATCCGGTCCAACCGGAATGTCCGCCAGTCGGCGCGGTCTGCGTCCCAGGCCATCAGATACCAGCGGCGGCCGGTCGTGACCATCCGGATCGGCTCGACCGTCCGTTCCCGCTCAGCAGCGTCCCGGTCGGGATAGTGGAATCGAACGCGTACCCCGTCCCGACAGGCGCGGGCGAGTGTCACCAGCAGCTCGGCGTCGATCTCGGCGACCGGGCCGATGAGGGTGTCGGTGGAGCCGTGCACCGCCCGTACCTCGGCGCGCAGCCGCGACGGCATCACCTGGTCGAGCTTCGCGAGGGCCCGCAGCGCCGCCTCGCTCGCCCCGGCGACGGTGCCCCCGGAGGCGAGCCGCAGAGACACCGCTGTGGCGATCGCCTCCTCGTCGTCGAGGAGCAACGGCGGCAGCCGGGTGCCCGCACCGAGTTGGTAGCCGCCGCCGACGCCCGACACCGCGTGCACCGGGTAGCCGAGCGTCCGCAGACGCTGCACGTCGCGGCGCACGCAACGGCCGGTGACCCCCAACTCGGTGGCGAGTTCGGTGGCCGTCCAGGACAGGCGTCGTTGCAGCAGCGCCAGCAGGCGCAGCACCCGCTCGGTCGTCGCCTCGACGGTCACCCGTCGATCGTTTCACGGATAGCGGAACAACCCTGTCCGCTATCAGCGAGAGGCTGGGATCATGACCGACCAGAAGAGGAAGCAGGGATCCGCAGTGACCCGCGACGTCCAGATCACGTTCGACTGCGCCGACCCGGCCAGGTTGGCCACGTTCTGGGCCGAGGCGCTCGGCTACCAGGTGCAGGCCCCACCCGGAGACTTCGAGTCCTGGGACCAGGCACTGGAGGCGATGGGTGTGCCGCCGGAGAACCGCAACGACGCGTCGGCGGTGGTCGACCCCGAAGGCTCGCGACCACGGCTGTTCTTCCAGCGGGTGCCGGAGCACAAGCAGGTGAAGAACCGCGTCCACCTCGACGTACGCGCGGCCCCCGGGCTGGAGGGTGACGAGCGGATGGCGGCCCTGGAGGCCGAAGCCGAACGGCTCGTCTCGCACGGCGCCAGGCGGCTCAGTCGGCACGAGCCCACTCCCCCGTTGGGCGCCGGTCATCTCATCATGGCCGACCCCGAGGGCAACGAGTTCTGCCTCGACTGACCGGGCGTTCGCCCAGCTCACTGCCGCACTCGCCGGGCGTCATGCGAACATGTGTACGTGTCGCCCGGCGCCAGCATCCTGCACGCCGACCTGGACGCGTTCTACGCGTCGGTCGAGCAGCGCGACGACCCGCGCCTGCGCGGGCGGCCGGTGATCGTCGGTGGCGGCGTGGTGCTCGCGGCCAGCTACGAGGCGAAGGCGCGCGGCGTCCGCAGCGCGATGGGCGGCCACCAGGCGCGAAGGCTCTGCCCGGACGCGATCGTCGTGCCGCCGCGAATGTCGGCGTACACGGCGGCGAGCCGCGCGGTCTTCGAGATCTTCCGGCAGACCACACCGCTGGTCGAGGGACTCTCCATCGACGAGGCGTTCCTCGACGTGGGTGGGCTGCGGCGGCTGGTCGGGCCACCTGCCGAGATCGCCGAACGACTGCGCCGGGAGGTCCGCGACCGGGTCCATCTGCCGATCACGGTGGGGGTGGCCCGCACGAAGTTCCTGGCCAAGGTCGCCAGCGGGGTGGCGAAACCGGACGGCCTGCTGGTGGTCGCGCCGGACGCCGAGCTGGCGTTCCTGCACCCGCTGCCGGTGGAGCGGCTCTGGGGCGTCGGCCCGGTCACGGCCGCCAAGCTGCGGGAACGCCGGATCCGTACCGTCGGGGAGGTGGCCCGCCTCGGTGAGGCGGCGCTGGTGTCGCTGCTCGGTGCGGGGGCCGGGCGGCACCTGCACGCGCTGGCGCACAATCGCGACCCCCGGGCGGTGCAGGTGGGGCGGCGGCGCGGTTCGATGGGCGCGCAGCACGCGCTGAGTCGTACCCCGCATGCCTCGACGGAGCTGGACGCCATCCTCGCCGGCCTGGTCGACCGGGTCAGCCGGCGGATGCGGACGGCCGGGCGGGCCGGCCGCACCGTGATGTTGCGGCTGCGCTTCGGCGACTACACGCGGGCGACCCGCTCGCACACGGTGGGCAAGGCGACGGCGGACACGACGCTGCTGCTCGCCGCCGCGCGTGCGCTGCTCCGCGCGGCGCTGCCCGAGATCGATCGCCGTGGCGTCACACTGATCGGTGTCTCCGTGGGCAATCTCGACGACAACCCGGTCCAACCTGAGCTGCCGTTCCAGCCGGATCCCGGGTCCGATTTGGACGCTGCGGTCGACGCGGTCCGCGACCGGTTCGGATCAGCGGCGCTCACGCGGGCGGTGTTGCTCGGCCGGGAGCCTGGCGTGGAGATGCCGCTTCTGCCGGACTGACCGATAAGCGTGCGGCGTCCGCGGTCGAGCTGCGATCAGAGACACATCACAGCAGGTCGGCGGTTTAGCCGGCGGCTGACGGGTGACCCTTGTGGGGTACAGCCTGACGAGGGGGGCCCACCATGTCCGACGACACCAGCAACCGACCGAGTCGCACCGCCGAGCGCCCGCACGACGTGACCGACCCGCTGCTGTGGCAGTTGGCGATCGACGTGCTGAGCGCACACGAGCCGGACGACGAGGGCCAGTGCCGCAATCTCCAGTGCGCCGGACAGTCCTGGCCGTGCGCGGCACGGACCGGCGCCGAGCACTCACTGCGACTGGCGCGCAGCACTCCCGCCTCGGTCGAGCTGACCATCGACGGGACCGACAGCGACGACGCCGACACGGATGGGCGTCGCGACCCGGCGGTACCGGCCCCCCGCTGGGGTTGGAACGCCGGCCCGTTGGCGTCGCACCGAGGGTCGAAGGCCGCCTCCGCGGCGTGACGGGTCACCAGACCCTGAACTGATCCGCACCACGCAGGCGAGCGCTCGGCCGGTTGTCCGGCCGAGCGTTCAGCTGTCGTGGCGGAGCCAGGCCCGGTCCGTCTACAGGGTGCGCGCCAGCCGGTCGGCGAGCGTCCGGGTGAAACGGGCCGGGTCGGTCAGCTCACCGCCCTCGGCGAGCACCGCCAGGCCGTAGAGCAGCTCGGCGGTCTCGGTCAGGGCGGCGCTGTCGCTGCCCTGCTCGTGGGCCTTGCGCAGCCCCGAAACCAGCGGGTGACCGGGGTTGATCTCCAGGATCCGCTTGGTCGTGGGGATCTCGTGCCCCATCGCCCGGTACATCTTCTCCAGGGTCGGGGTGAGGTCGTGGGCGTCGCCGACGACGCAGGCCGGCGAGGTGGTCAGCCGCGACGACAGGCGGACCTCCCGGACGCTGTCCGTGAGGGTGGTCCCCAGCCAGTCGAGCAGCCCGGCGAACTCCTGTCGCTGCTGCTCGCGCTCGGCCTCGGCCTGCTGCTTCTCCTCGTCGGTGTCCAGGTCGATCTCGCCCTTGGCGATCGAGCGCAGTGGCCGACCGTCGTACGTGCCGACCCGCTCGACCCACACCTCGTCGACCTGGTCGGTGAGCAGCAGCACCTCGTGCCCCTTGGCCCGGAACGCCTCCAGGTGCGGAGAGTTCTCGATGGCGGCCCGGGACTCGCCGGTGGCGTACCAGATGTCGCTCTGGCCGTCCTTCATCCGCGACACGTAGCCGGCCAGGTCGGTGGGCTCGGCCGGGTCGTTGGTGGAGGCCACCGACAGGACGTCCAGCAGGGTGTCCCGGTTGTCGGTGTCGTCGATCAGCCCTTCCTTGACCACCGCGCCGAACTCGGTCCAGAAGGTGCGGTAGCGCTCGGCGTGGTTGGCCTTGAGGTCCTTGACAGTGGCGAGGACCTTCTTGACCAGGCGGCGGCGGACGATCTGGATCTGCCGGTCCTGCTGGAGGATCTCCCGGGAGATGTTCAGCGACAGGTCGTGCGCGTCGACCACGCCCTTGATGAAGCGCAGGTAGGTCGGGACCAGCGCCTCGCAGTCGTCCATGATGAAGACGCGCTTGACGTAGAGCTGGACGCCTCGGCGGCCCTGCGGGGAGAACAGGTCCAGTGGGGCGTGGCTGGGCAGGAAGAGCAGCGCCTCGTACTCGAAGGTGCCCTCGCCCTTCATGTGCACGACCTCGAGCGGGTCGGCCCAGTCGTGGCTGACGTGCTTGTAGAACTCGTTGTACTCGGCGGCGTCGACCTCGTCGCGGGGCCGCGCCCAGAGTGCCTTCATCGAGTTGAGGGTCTGCACCTCGCGGGTGGTGGGCTCACCGTCGGCGCCGGGGCGTTCGACGCTCATCCGGATCGGCCAGGCGATGAAGTCGGAGTAGCGCTTGACGATCTCGCGGACGGTCCACTCGGCGGTGTAGTCGTGCAGGTTGTCCTCGGTGTCGGCCGGCTTGAGGTGCAGCGTCACAGTGGTGCCCTGCGGCGCCTCGTCGACCGCCTCGATCGAGTAGGTGCCCTCGCCGGTGGACTCCCAGCGGGTGCCGCCGGTCTCCCCGGCCTTGCGGGTCAGCAGGGTGACCCGGTCGGCGACCATGAACGCGGCGTAGAAGCCGACGCCGAACTGGCCGATGAGGTCCTGCTTGGCGTGGGCGTCGGCGGACTCGCGTAGTTGGCGCAGCAGCTCGGCGGTGCCCGACTTGGCGATCGTGCCGATCAGCTGGACGACCTCGTCGCGGGTCATTCCGATGCCGTTGTCGCGCACGGTGAGGGTGCGGGCGTTGCGGTCGATCTCCAGGGCGACGTGCAGGTCGTCGGTGTCGGCGACGAGGTCCTTGTCGACGAGGGTGGCCAGCCGGAGCTTGTCCAGTGCGTCGGACGCGTTCGAGATGAGTTCCCGCAGGAAGACGTCCTTGTTCGAATAGATCGAGTGGACCACCAACTGGAGGAGCTGACGCGCCTCGGCCTGGAATTCCAACGTTTCGGCCTGGTTGCTCACACCGTCTCCCATCTCGGCTCGTACGAAGGTTCGCGGAAAGGATACGAGTCGTCACCGGTCGGGGTGTGGGCGCGTCCGGGTCGTATTCCCGATCCGGTCGTCCACCCCCGTGACGTAGCTGACTTTGCTTAACAGAAGTCAGGTCGGATAGCGTGACGGCCATGAAGATCGCTGGAAGCACCGCCCTCGTCACCGGCGCCAACCGTGGCCTCGGCCGGCACCTCGCCGCCGAACTCCTCGCCCGGGGCGCCACCGTCTACGCCGGCGCCCGCAACCCCGACAGCGTCGACCTCCCCGGCGTGACACCGGTCCGCCTCGACATCACCGATCCCGCCTCGGTGGCCGCCGCCGCCGAGCTGGCCGGCGGCGTGAACCTGCTGATCAACAACGCGGGCATCGACACCCGGACCGACCTTCTCGACGGCGACCTGGCCCTCGTCCGGCTGGAGTTGGAGACCCACTACATCGGCACCCTCTCGACGATCCGGGCGTTCGCGCCGGTCATCACCGGCAACGGCGGCGGAACGATCCTCAACGTGCTCTCCGTCCTGTCCTGGTTCGGCTCCCCGACCCACGCGGCCTACAGCGCCGCCAAGTCCGCCGAGTGGGCGATGACCAACGTGCTGCGCGTCCAACTGGCCGACCGGGGCGTCCGGGTCGCCGGCCTGCACGTCGGATACCTGGACACCGACATGGCCGCGGACATCACCGGCCCGAAGTCCGACCCGGCGGCGATCGCCCGCATCGGTGTGGACGGCGTCGAGGCCGACGCGTACGAGATCCTCGCCGACGACCTCAGCCGACAGGTGCAGGCCGGACTGGCCGGCGGCGTCGCCGCGCTCTACCCACAGCTCCCCTGACCCACGACGCGACGGGCCGCCACCGGAGAGAACCGGTGGCGGCCCTTTGTCGGGTACGCGGTCAGCTCGCCTGCAACGTCACGTCGTCGATCACGAAGGTGGTCTGCAACGACGAGTCCTCGGTGCCGGTGAACCGCAGCGTCACCGTCTGCCCGGCGAACGCGGCCACGTTGAGGCTGCGCTGCACGTAACCGGTCGCGGCGTTGAGATTCGAGTACGTCGCGAGGGTGGTCGAGCCCGCCTGCACGGTGAGCCGGTCGTACGCCGTGGAGCTGGTGGTCTCGGCGGTGTCGATGTGCAGCCAGAACGACAGCGTGTACGTGGCGCAGCCGGCCGGCACTGTCACCGACTGCGACAGGCTCTCGCTGCGGGTGCTGCCGAACCCGTTGAGCCACGCCTTGTACGACCCGGTCCGGGCCGGCTGGCCGCTGGCGTTGGTGATCACGCCGGAGGACGCGGTCCACGGCGTGCTGCCGCTCTCGAAGCCACCGTTTGCGACCACCTGGCCGCCGGTGCAGGTCGGGGTGCCGCCGCCCACGGCGAGCTGCCACAGCGCGTAGGCGACACCGTCGGCCGCCCGGTTGAGCACTGTGGCGCTGACGTTGGCGGTGGTGTCGCAGGACCGGTGGTAGCAGGGGTCGTACGCGGAGTTGGCGGTGCCGCCCCACTTGGCCGCCTGGGCGCTGGTCTTGCGGGCGCTGGCGCCGGCGGCGTAGCCCGAGGTGGGGATGCCGGCCTGCTGGAAGTAGTAGTCGTCGGAGCGACCCTGGCCCTCGACGTTCTCCTCCGGTTGCAGGCCCAACGAGTCCCAGTACGCCTTCAGCGGCGCCGCCGTGGTCGAGCTGACCCGGTTGATGAAGTAGCCGCCGTTGGTCGAGCCGACCATGTCGAAGTTGTAGTAACCCTTGATGTAGCCGCGCTGGGTGGCGCTGAGCGAGTTGACGTAGAACCGGGAGCCGTTGAGCCCCTGCTCCTCGTCGGTCCACCAGGCGAACCGCACCCGTTTGGTCATTGTCGGGCTCTGCGCGGCCAGGACCAGCGCGTTCTCCAGCAGGGTCGACGAGCCGGTGGCGTTGTCGTTGATGCCCGGACCGGCCGCGACGCCGTCCAGGTGCGCGCCGAACATGACCACCTGGTCGGCCGGTCCGCCGGGCCACTCGGCGATGAGGTTGTTCGAGGGGTACCGGCAGCTGGAGCAGTACTGCTCGCTGACTGTGTAGCCGGCCGACTGGAGCCTGGTCTTGACGTAGTTGAGCGAGGCGGTGTAGCCGGCCGAGCCGGCCCGTCGGTTGCCACCGTTGCTGGTGGCGATGGCGTTGAACTGGGTCAGGTGCGCCTGGACATTGGTGATGGAGATGTCCGGCGCGGCCAACGCGGCGGCGGACGCGGCGATCGGCCGGGTCACCGTCGTGGCGGTCGGAGGTGACGCGGTCGCCGGTTGGGCGGCCAGCGGCACCGTCATCCCGGCGAACACGGCGAGCGCGATTCCCGCGCTCAGCGTTCTGCCTCTCATGGGGGCTCCTCGGGGTTGGAGAGATACCCGAGACACTTACAGATATCTATTTCCTGAGCATCGGTCGTTCGTCCCGAACCGCCGCCGGTTCGACGGTGGGTACCGGCGTCGGCACAGGTGAGTAGAGGTGTCAGGATGGGTAGGTAACGCGGCAGGGGTCGACGGGCCCGGAACGGGGGGCTTGCGATGGGGTCGGATCGAGCGTGACACGACCCAGCACTGACCTGTTCCTCGGCGGCGACACCGGGCGGTTGATGGCACAGCTGGACTGGGCCGGCACCCCGCTGGGCCCGGTCGACGGATGGCCGCAGAGCCTGCGCGCCGCCGTCCGGATGGTGCTCTCCTCCCGGTATCCCATGCTGCTGCTCTGGGGCGAGAGCTACTCGCAGCTCTACAACGACGCGTACTCGGCGCTGATCGGCGACAAGCACCCCGCCGCGCTCGGCGACGACGTACGGGTGACGCTGGCCGAGGGCTGGCACGTGCTCGCCCCGCTGATCGAGGAGGCCATGGCGACCGGGGTGGCCAGCTGGGTCCCCGCGCTGCAACTGCTGCTGGAGCGGGCCGGCTACCGCGAGGAGGCGTACTTCACCGTCTCGCACGCCCCGGCGCGCGACGACGACGGCCGCACCGTCGGCGTACTGACCGTGTGCAGCGAGGTCACCCAGCAGGTGGTCGGCGAACGCCGGCTGCGCCTCCTGCGCGACCTGTCCGTGCTCGGCGACGGGCGCACCGTCGACGTGGACGCCACCGGTGCTCGGCTGATCGACGTGATCGACGGCCACCCTCTGGACGTGCCGTTCGCCGCCATCTACCTGCGCGACGGCACGGCGCTGCGCCGGGTCGCCTGCACCGGCGGTGACCAGGGGCACGCCGGGGCCCTGCCGGACGCCGTCGAGCTGGCCGACCCGGGCCCGCCCGCGTACGCCTGGGGGTTGGCGGACGCCGCCGAGGGCCGGGCGACCCAGGTGACCGACGTCGCCGACCGGCTGCCGCTGCCCGCCGGCCCGTGGAACGACCCGGTCCGCACCGCGCTGGCGCTGCCGCTGCCCTCCGCCGACGAGGACCAGCCGCTCGGCGTCCTGCTCGCCGGGGTCAGCCCCAGCCGAGGGCTCGACGAGGCGTACCGCTCCTTCCACCAGCTGCTCGCCCAGCAGATCTCCGTGGCGTTGCGCAACGCCCAGGAGTACGAGGAGGAGCGGCGCCGGGTCGAGGCGATGGCGGAACTGGACCGGGTCAAGACCGACTTCTTCGCCAACGTCAGCCACGAGTTCCGTACCCCGTTGACCCTCATCCTCGGCCCGCTGACCGACGCCCTCACCGACGCCACCGCGCCGTTGGCGGCGGTCCAGCGGGAGCGGGTGGAGACCGGCTGGCGTAACGCCACCCGACTGTTGACGCTGGTCAACAGCCTGCTCACCTTCTCCAGCCTGGAGGCCGGGCGGGCGCGCAGCGACGCCCGGGTGGTGGATCTGGCCGCGCTGACCGCCGAGCTGGCCGGGGTGTTCCGGGCCGCCGTCGAGCGGGCCGGGCTGACCCTCGAGGTGAGCTGCCCACCGCTGCCCCGGCCGGTCGCGGTCGACCCGGTCAACTGGGAACGCATCGTCACGAACCTGCTCTCCAACGCGCTGAAGTACACGTTCATCGGCCGCATCCGGGTCACCCTCGACGCCGACGACGAGGAGGTGCGCCTCACCGTCGCGGACACCGGCATCGGCATCGCGGAACGCGACCTGCCGAAACTCTTCGAACGCTTCCACCGGGTGCGGGGCACCCGCTCGCGCAGTCACGAGGGCACCGGCATCGGCCTGGCCCTGGTGCACGAGTTGGCCCGGCTGGAGGGCGGCGACGTGCGCGTGACCAGCCAGGTGGGCGTCGGCAGCAGGTTCACCGTGACGCTGCCCTGGTCGGCGGCGCACCGCACCGCGGTCACCGGGCCGGCGGTGGACGGGCGGGGTGACGCGGCCCGCGCCGCCGTCGAGGAGGCGATGGGTTGGCTCACCGAACCGGACGACGCGCTGACCGAGCCCGATCCCGCGTCCGGGGCGGCCACGGACGAGCTGACCGGAGCCCGGATCCTGCTCGCCGACGACAACGCCGACATGCGGGCGTACCTCACCCGGCTGCTCGCCGGGCAGGGCTGGCGGGTGCGGGCCGTCACCGACGGCCGGCAGGCCCTCGACGAGATCCACAGTGATCTGCCCGACCTGGTCCTGACCGACGTGATGATGCCGGTGCTGGACGGCTTCGACCTGGTACGCCGACTACGCGCCGACCCGACGACCCGGACGCTGCCGGTGCTGGTGCTCTCCGCCCGTGCCGGCGGGGAGGCCAGCGTGGAGGGCCTGAGCCTGGGCGCCGACGACTACCTGGTCAAACCGTTCGCCGCGGCCGAGTTGATCGCCCGGATCCGGGCCAGCATCCGCCGAGCCCGCGACCGCACCCCTGCCGCGGCCGTCGTCGGCGACCCGGCGACTGCCACTGCCGCAGCTCCCTCGGCTCGGCCCACCCCGGTCGGGCCCGTTCCGCCGACCCCGGCTGTCGAAACCGTCCGCGACGTGGCAGTGGCCGTGCAGGCGCCGCCCGAGCCGGACGGTCTGGGCGACCTCCTGGACGTCGGGTGGACCTACCCGTCCGCGCCCACCTCCGCCGCCGCGATGCGTCGCGACGTCCGGGGCGCACTGGGCGAGCTGGACGTCGACCCGGACGTGCTGGAAGACCTCCTGCTCGCCGCCTCGGAGGCCATGAACAACGCCGTCGAGCACGCACAGCGACCCAGCCGTCCGGAGGTACGGGTGCGCGTCCAGGTGGGCGACGGGCTGATCCAGATCTCGGTACGGGACTTCGGCACCTGGCGGGACCGCCGGCCGGCGATGGACCGGGGGCGCGGCGCGCTGCTGATGAACGCCTACGGCGACGTGCGGCTGGTCTCCACCGCCGAGGGGACGACGGTGACCATCGAGCGTCGACTGGCCTGAGTGCCGGCGACGGGTCAGAGTCGGCGACCGCTGGCGTCGTGGGCGATGATGCCGTCCAGCCGCTCCCCCGGAGTGAGCCGCGCCGGGTCGAACCAGAAGACCAGCACCTGCTTGTCGCCACTCCATGGTGCCATTCGGGCGTCGACCTGCCGACCGTCGACGGTGCCGATGATCCGCTTGGCGGGGCCGACGAAGTAGCCGAAGGTGGGCACCGGCACGGCGAAGCCCTCGTCGTAGCCGATCTGGTGGAACCCGGCGCTGCGGTCGCTGCCGTAGACGTCGTTGACCAGGATGTCGGTGCTCAACGAGCCGTCCGGAGCCTGGCGACCGGCGGCCAGTCCGATGGACACCTTGGGCTCACCGGGCACGGACACCGCGACGAAGTAGTAGACCCGACGCTCGGCGCCGTGCCGCACCCCGCTGTCCACGATCTGGCCCAGCGGCTTCGGTGGCGGCTCGTCGCGGCCCACCGTCGGCGGTGGCGTGGAGCCCAGCGACTTCTCCGCCCACGGCGAGACACCGACCGACGGTGGAGCGACGGCGACCGGCGGCGGGTGCTCGGTCGGCGCCGGATCGCGCGGCCCGGACGCGCCGACCGCCACCACGACGACCACGGCGGCCAGGCCGGTCGCGAGCGTCGCCGCCCCCGCTCCGGCGACGCGTCGACGGGTACGCAACCGACGTCCCTCGCGCATCACGGAGTCCAGATCGAGCACGGCGTCGGGACGCTCGGTCGCCCGCATCGCGTGGCGGAGCCGTTCCAGCTCGCTCATCGGCGCGCCCTCTCATCGGCCGTGCGGGGCGCGGCGGTGCGCAACTTCTCCAGAGCTCGCGAGCTGGTGCTCTTGACCGTGCCGACGGATACGGAGAGTTCCCGGGCCACCTGCGCCTCCGGCAGGTCGAAGTAGTAGCGCAGGACGACGATGGCGCGCTCCCGGGGGCTGAGCGCACCGAGGATGGTGATCAACCAGCGCCGGGTGGCCACGTCGTCGGCCACGTCGCCACGCCGCTGCTCCGGCACCTCGTCGGTCGGGTACTCCCGCATCGGCCGTCGCCACCCGTCGACCAGATGGTTGACCAGCGTGCGGCGGGCGTACCCGTAGGCGTCGTCGTCGTGGATCCGCGACCACGACGCGTAGGTGCGCACCAGTGCGGTCTGCGCGGCATCCTCGGCCTGGTGGTGGTCGCCGGTCATCAGGTACGCGGCGTGCACCAGTCGCGCGGACGCCGCCCGCGCGAACTCGACGAAATCGGCGTCACCCCGCGCCACCGCGAACCCTCCCCGTGCCACAGAGCTAGAGACGGGCGAGGTCGGCAAAAGGTTGAGCCCTGGGTCACATCAACTTTTCGCCACTGTCACCCGTCTTCTCCTCCGCGCCGCCGCCGAGCGACGCGCGAGGGGAGAGACATGTCGACGAAGGCTACCCGCCGCTGGGGTCCCACCTCGATGGCGTCGCTGCTGGTGGTGGTGCTGCTCACCGGGTGCGGTCTGCCCGCCGCCGGGCAACCCGCCACCGAACCGGTCGCCGCCGGGCCGCTGCCCAGCGGACCGGCGACATCTACCGGTCGGCCGACCGGGGCCGCCGAGGTCCGACCCAGTTCCGCGCCCGTCGTCCCGGTCAGCTACCCCGCCACCGGCGGTAACCGCTGGTCGGTGGCGCCTGGCGAGACGACCCCCGGGCGCGCGACGGCCGGCCGGTTGCTGCGCTACCGGGTCGCCGTCGAGCGCGACATTCGGGGCCTGCCGGCGAAGGACATCGCCACGGCGATCACCACGACGTTGAACGACCCACGCGGGTGGACGGCGGGCGGGGCGTGGCGGTTGCGCCGGGTCGGTGCCGGCGAACCGACCGACTTCACCATCTACCTGGCGACCCCCGGCACCCGCGACACCCTCTGCCAAGACGTGCCGGACGCCTACACCTCCTGCCGCAACGGTGGCCGGGTGGTGCTCAACGTGGCGCGTTGGGTCAAGGGGGTGCCGGGTTACGGCGCGACGGTGGAGACCTACCGGCAGTACATGGTCAACCACGAGGTGGGGCACAAGCTCGGGTACGGCCACGAGCGGTGTCCCGGGCGGGGCCGGCCGGCGCCGGTGATGCAGCAGCAGACGCTGGGCCTGCACGGCTGCTCCGCGAACGCTTGGCCGTACCCGAAGGGCAAGGCCCGCTACAGCGGGCCGGTCGGGGCGTACGACGACGCGATCCCCCGGCGTGAGGGCGCCTACTCGGCATCGTGAGGACGGCGTGCCCTCAGGTGCGGCGGCGGCGCTCCTGTTCGAGTCGCTCGTCCTGCCGGCCCATCTCGTAGATGGCGTTGAGGCTGGTCGGCAGGCGGCTGACGTTTTCCGGCACCGGGCCGGGATCCGGCGCCGGCCCGGAATCCGGTACCGGACCGGGGTCGGGTGCGGCGGCGAGGGCCGGGGCCCGGCGGCGCAGGAGCAGCAGTGCCAGCACCCCGAGGACGGCCACGACCAGCAGGTACGACACGGGTGGCCAGGCATCGCGGGTGGGGTTGGCGAGCGCCGACGGCTGGGTCGGTGCGGGGGTGTCGCCGTCGCGCCAGGGCACGCCGGCCTCGCGGGTGCCGGTGCCTACGCCATCGCTGCGGCGATCGGGGGCTGCGGGTGCGGGGAGACCACCGCCTGCCGACCCGGCGGGCGCGGGGATCGCGATGGGTTCCGCCGGACTGGGCCGACCGACGACCGGTGGCCGACTCGGCGTGGCCGCTCCGGTGGGGGTGTCGCTCGGCGTCGGGGCGGCACTCGGCGTGTCGCCACCGAGCAGGTCGTCGACGATCTGGCCGACGCCGCCGACGATGTCACCGAGCGGATCTGAGGTGGCCGACGGGGACGGCGCGGGCGCGAGGGCGAGGGTCAGCGCGAGGACGACGACGGTAGGCATGACGCCACCTCCGATGTGCCGGATATGCCACGCACCGTACCGCATCGTGGGATCGCGTGGGTGACACCGGCGCACCGGGGCGGGGGCGCGTCTGGCGCTCGCCCCCGCCCGCGATGTCGCTGATGGTCAGACCGGCAGGCCACCGACCTGAGTGGAGATCCACGATCGGATCGACGGCAGGTCGACGTAGATGGACGGGCTGGTGGCGCAGGTGGAGTTGTTGTTGCCGGCCCGACTCGTGGCGCCGATCAGGTTCCACACTCCGTTGACCCGGCGCACCTGCGGCCCACCCGAGTCGCCGTAGCAGGCGCCGGAGTTGCCGTTGGTGTTGTTGGTGCAGATCTCGTACGGGCCGTTGATGCCGGAGCACCGACTGTCGGCCACGATGGACGTGTCGAGTTCGTTGGCCACGGCCGGAGCCGAACCGCAGCCCCGCGGGGCGCAGGTCTGGCCCCAGCCGATGATTCGGGTGGCGGTACCGACCGCGCCGGAGGTGCTCGGGATCGGGGCCGGCGCGTAGGTGACCGAGCTGGCCAGTTGCAGCAGCTTGACGTCGACGCTCGGGTGGTTGACCGCCCGGGTCACCCGCACGACGGTCCCGCCGCTGGAACGGTTGATGCTGCCCACCCGCACCGAGGACGGCGTCGAACAGTGCTTGGCGGTGACCGCCCAGTTGCCCTTGATCAGCGTGCCGGTGCAGCCGGAGACATAGACCATGAAGGGGTAGTTCTCCGTGGCCGGCCGGCCGCCGACCACCAGCGGGCTGATGTCCGAGTCGCCGTTCCAGGTGTACGTCGTGCTGGCCGGCGCGGCCAGGGAGCCGGCGAACAGCGAGTTCACCCGGCTCGCCTCGGCGGCGCTGGGGTTCGCGTTGCGACAGGAGACCGGTGCGCTGCTGCCGGACATCAGGTCGGAGCAGAGGCCGGTGCGCCGGTCCGGCAGGCCCAGGATGTGGCCGACCTCGTGGGTGGCGATGCGGGTGCGGTCGTAGCCCTGGTTGACGGCCGTGCGGCCCATCCAGATCCGGCCCGAGCCGAGACCGGTCGGCTGCGCGCGGGGCCAGCCTTCGTCGACGTAGATGGTGATGCTGGCCGGGGTGCCGGCCAGGAGTCGGACGTTGCTGACCCGGCTGTTCCAGATCTGCGCCGCCTGGTCGAAGTTGGTGCGGAACTCGCCGGTCCGGCTCGCGTCGTAGTAGACGGTCCGGACGGCGGCGGCGGGCGTACCGGTGGCGAGCTGCATCCCGGCCGCCGCCAGGATCGCCACCAGCATGGCCAGCGCCGCGCGTCTCAGTTGTCCTCGGAACATCGGGTACTCCCCTGCGGTCGTCCGGCGACCGTCGGCCACCGGTTCATCGATGCGCACCGATATTAATGTGACGGCGGCCGATGTTCGGCATAGCGGAAGCGTCATACCGGCGACGTGGAGGCTGTTACCCAGCGGTTACGCCGCGGCGAAGCGCCCGTGCCGGGGCAGGACGACGGTGGCGGCAGAGGGTCACCGGCAGCGCCGCCGCGACGTGACCCCGGTACCGGACGGAGAAGAACCATGAGGATCAGGAGCGCACTGACCGCGTTGGCGGTCGCCCTCGCCGGGCTGGTCGCCAGCGCCGGCAGCAGCACCGCCGCGGGCACCACGACCGGAGCGGCGTACTGCGGGATCACCTGGGGCAGCGCGGAGAAGGCGGCCGGTGCGCTGAGCGACGCCCCGCTGGTCGACGTACGAACCGGCCGGCACGACTGTTACGACCGGGTGGTGTTCGAGTTCAACGGCCCGGTCGACGGTTACGCGATCGGCTACGGGGAGACGTGGACCGAGGGCGAAGGGCTGGCGCTGTCGCCGTACACCGCCGGCGGCGCGCTGCTGCGGGTCTCGCTGCGGGCACCGGCGTACGACGACGACCACCTGGGCACCGTGCCCTACGCGGTCGGCGAGCACGTGGCGAACCTGCTGCGCTACCCGACGCTGCGCGACGTGGTGTTCGGCGGCAGCTTCGAGGGCTACAGCACCTTCGCCGTCGGCGTACGGGCGCGGTTGCCGTTCCGGGTGCTCGTGCTCGCCGGTCCCGGCACCCACAGCCGGGTCGTGCTCGACGTCGCCCACCAGTGGTAGTCGAAGCAGGCCGATCCGCTTGGCCGTCCGCCGACATCAGGCGGACGGCCATGGTGCGCACTGACCCGGGCATCAGTCAGGCGTGCAGGGTGGGCCGATAGACGAGTTCCTGGGTGCGACCGTCGAGGGTCCGGCTCTCGATCAATTCCAGGTCGAAGTCGGCCGCGCCCTGGAAGATCGGCTCGGTGCCGGTCTGTCCGGTGATCACCGGGAAGAGCGTCACCTGGACGAAATCGACCAGTCCGGCGGCCATCAACGCCCGGTTCAACGACAGGCTGCCGTGCGATCGCAGGGGCACGGCGGACTCCTCCTTGAGCCGGGCGACGACGTCGACCGCGTCACCGCGCACGACTGTCGCGTCCGGCCAGTCGAGCGGGCCTTCCAGCGTGTTCGACACCACGGTCGCCGGCAGGTTCCTCATCTGGGTCACCCACGCGTCGCGGACCTCGGACTCCTCGGTGCTCACGGCCAGCATCTGCGCGAACACCCGGTACGTGTTGGCCCCGAAGACCATGCGCTGCTCCGCGCTGTACCCGGACAGGCGGTGCGCGAGCAGTTCGGGGCCCTGCTTACCCCAGTACCCGCCCCAGTTGCCGCTGGTGGTGCCGAAGCCGTCGAGGCTGGAAAAGACGTCGACGGTGTAGGTGGCGGTCATGATGTTCTCCGTTCACGGGTGAGTTCGGTCCGACGGGTCTGCAGGTGGGCCCGCTCGGTCTCGTTGGTGGCCAGTGCCGTGGCCCGGTCGTAGGCGGCTCGGGCCTCGTCGTTCCGTCCGAGTCGGGCGAGCAGTTCGGCCCGGGTTGCGGGCAGCCGGTGATAGCCCGGAAGGTCGAGGCCCTCCAACGCGGCGAGGGCCACCGCCGGCCCGTGCACCTCGGCGACGGCGACCGCGCGGTTGAGCGCCACGACCGAGGTCGGCGCGAGAGCGAGGAGCTGGTCGTACAGTGCCAGGACCTGCGGCCAGTCGGTGGCGGCGCCGTCGGTGTGCACCGCGCTGATCGCGGCCTGGATCTGGTACGGGCCGGGCCGGTTACGGCGCAGGCAACGGCGGACGATGTCGTGGCCCTCGGCGATGAGCGGCCGGCTCCACAGTGATCGGTCCTGGTCGGCCAGCAGCACCAGGTCGCCGGTCGGGCCGAGCCGGGCCGGGCGGCGCGCCTCGGTCAGCAGCAGCAGGGCGAGAAGGCCCAGAACCTCGGGCTCGTCGGGCATCAACGCGGCGAGTTCGCGGGCGAGCCGGATCGCCTCGGCGCACAGGTCCGTTCTGATCAACGGACCGGCGGTGGACGCGTAGCCCTCGTTGAACATCAGGTAGAGCACCGCGAGGACGGGCGGCAGCCGGTCCGGCAGCTCATGTCCGGCCGGAACCCGGTACGGGATGGCGGCGTCGCGGATCTTCTTCTTGGCGCGCACGATCCGCTGGGCGACGGTCGCCTCCTGGACCAGGTAGGCACGGGCGATCTCCGGTACTTCGAGGCCGCCCAGCAGGCGCAGGGTGAGAGCCGTCCGCGCCTCCGGGGCCAGCGCCGGGTGACAGCAGGTGAAGATGAGTCGTAGCTGGTCGTCCCGCACCGGTCCCACCTCCGAGGGCTCATCCTGGTGATACAGCAGCAGGGCCTGGGCGTGCCGGGCCTCGCGGGTCGACTCCCGGCGAAGCCGGTCGACGGCACGGTTGCGTGCGGTCGTCACGATCCAGGCGCCCGGGTTCGGCGGCAGCGTCTGCCACTTCTGCAGCGCCGTGGTGAAGGCGTCCTGGACGGCCTCCTCGGCGAGGTTGATGTCACCGAGGAGGCGGGCCAGGGTGGCGACGCAGCGGCCGTACTCCGCGCGGTAGATGCTCGCCAGGTCCATGTCGGGAGAGCGGCTGCCGGTCAGGCCTGGGACAGGTCGTCGAAGGGGCGCACCTCGACCGGGCCGCAGGCCGCCGCGCACCTCTCGGCCCAGGCCAGCGCCGCGTCCAGGTCCGCGCACCTGATGACCCAGAACCCGGCGATGTGCTCCTTCGTCTCGGCGAACGGCCCATCGCTCATCGCGGTGGTGCCGTTCTCGACCCGGACGACGGTGGCGCTGTCCGGCGAGGTGAGTCCCCCGCCGAAGACCCAGGCGCCCGCTGCCTGCATGTCGTCGTTGATCCGGCCCGTCTCCCTGAACATGGTCTGCGTCTCCTCGTCGGACGGCGTCGGCGCGCCCTCGACGAAGTGCACTGACAGCAGGTACTGCTTCATGACGATCCTCCGGTAGCTCGATGGTGGGATGGGTACAGGTCAGGCGGCCACGACGTTCGACGTGGTGGCGCGGGTCGTGTTCGCGGTGGCGGTCATCGTGCCCTCCAGTGGGTGTGCGGCAGGTTGCGATGCCGGGCTCTCACCAGGGCTACGAACTGAACCGATCCCGATCGACAGCACGCCCAAACTTTTTGTCGACGAGTTTTGACGTCGGCGTGAGACGACGGAGTCTCGGGACATAGCGGACGAGCCCGACCACCGATTCTCGCAGCTCAAGCGGCTGCGGCACCGCACGCCGCTCGGCGTGCGGTGCCGCTGGGTGGGTCGTCAGTAGTTCGCGTAGGCGGTCAGGTCGCGGTACCCGTCGGCCTTGCCGTCGTTCGACCAGCCGGCGTCCTCAGGCTCGGCGTTGGCATCACCCGCGACGGTCTTCAGGTCGCCGCCGAGGCGGTCCCTCGCCTCGTCGGCCTCCTTGATGTTCTCGTCGGCGCACGGGGCCGTGCCAGGTGTTGGTCGGCCAGTGGACCGAGGCGACCGAGACGTCCTCGTTGCGGACGTTGTCGTGCAGCCGGCATCGAAGTGCGAGAACCGGTGTGCCTCAGAGCGTGCGCTGGTACTCCTCCCAGGTCCGCTTCGGGCTGACCGCCGGTCCATCATCGACACCCCGGTTGGCCAGGCCGTTACGACCGAGGTAATAGTCACCGGCCTGGTTCTGCGCACCTGTCGACTGGTCGGTGTCGGAGAGCGCGATGGCGTGGATGTGGTAGCCCCAGTCCCCCTGGGCCGGGGTCCGCAGCCACGCGGCGAAGCCCACCGTGCGCAGTCGACGCAACACGTCCGTCCGGACCGCCGAGGAGAGACCGCTGACCGAGAGGTCGAGCGCGCCGCCGCCGTCGTGCGTGCCGGCGGAGGCGCCCACACCGCTGCTGTACGAGCCCTGCGTGATGCCGAGCTGCCGGCCGAGCAGGCGTTCGGCCTCGAACAGCATCGACCTGGTGCGGGTGTTGACCTGCACGCCCCGCAGAGTCACCACGCTGCCGGGCGAGATGGCCCTGATGACTGTGTAGCGGCCCTCCCCGAGCGACCGCAGCGACGACGGGCCGGGAAGACCTGTGGCGTCGAGACCGGTGTAGCCCAGCGACCGCTGGTACGCGGCGTACGCGGCGATCGTGCTGGTGCCGAAATGACCGTCGACGTACGCCGACGAGAGCAGCCCTCTCGCCTGGAGTGCGCGCTCCACCAGCAGGACGCTGTCCTTGGCCCCCTCGGTCAGCGCGGTGTCCGCCCGACGCGGGTCGATCTGCGCCGCCTTGATCAGCGCCTCCATGTCCAGCTGCGGCAACGCGGCCGTGGCCGGGCCGGCCAGCGGTACGGCACCGACCACCGCCGCACCTGCGGCGACGAGCAGGTTCCTTCTCGTGAGCACGCTTCCTCCGCAATATATCGACAAATTGGCATGACGGAATGAAGCTATTCTTCAATGCACGGAGCTGAGTTGTCACCCCGCTGGGGCGTACGAATGTCCTCGGGTTCGCCTCCCGCCGGTCGACCTGGATGGTCGGGACCAGCCGGCCCCGACCATCCGGTGGCGCCCATCCGACCCACGTCCGTCGCAGGTCGGTGGGCCGCCGTCGCAGCTCCCGTCAGCTAGCTGCCAGAACCCTGCTGGATCGGGTCGGGTGCCTGCCCGACCGCCTCGTCGGCCAGGTGCCAGACCTCGCGCATCGGGGCCCACCAGTCCCCCGAGCCGGGCTCGGCGATCGACTCCTGACACGGGTCGGTCAGCTTCCACCACTCCTGCGTCTGCGGGTCCGCCGCGATCAGCCGCAGGTCGGCCTCGTAGTCGTCGCCCACGTACTCGTAGTAGCCGAAGAGCAGGTCGTCGTGGAGGAAGATGGTGTAGTTGCGGAAGTTTGCCTCGCGCAGCGTCTTCTCCACGCTCGGCCAGACGGCGGCGTGCAACCGCAGGTAGGTCTCCCGCTGCTCGGGGCGGAGTCGGATCACGCAGCCATGACGTTTCACGTCGTGCCCTTTCGTGTGAGCTGTTTCAGGGGTGCCGAAGGCACCTGAAAGTAGCGGTTGGGCAGTGCCCAGAGGTGACCAGCCGGCCACCGATGTCGGCCGTTTCGCCAGGACTACGCACCGTGGCGCCAGGTCTACCCTCGGGTGATGGAGGGCCGCGTGTTGGTGGTCGAGGACGACTTCTCGATCCGGGAGATCACCGCCCTCGGTCTGCGCCGCGCCGGTTTCCGGGTCGACACCGCGGTCGACGGGCGGCAGGCCCTGGCCGCGTTCCGCGCCCACCCGGTCGACCTCATCGTGCTCGACATCATGCTGCCGGGGCTGGACGGTCTGGAGGTCTGCCGGGAGATCCGGCGGACCAGCCAGGTGCCGATCCTGATGCTGACCGCGCGCACCGACACCATCGACGTGGTGGTCGGGCTGGAGTGCGGCGCGGACGACTATCTGCGCAAGCCCTTCGACCTGCCCGAGCTGGTGGCCCGGGTCCGCTCGGTGCTGCGCCGGGTGAGCGTGCCGGCCCCCTCGACAGTCATCGAGGTCGGCGGCCTGGAGATCGACCCGGGCGGCTTCGTGGTCCGCCGGCACGGCCAGGAGGTGGCGCTCACCGCCACCGAGTTCCGCCTGTTGCTGGAGCTGGCCCGCCGGCCCGGTCAGGTCTTCACCCGGGAGCTGCTGCTGGACCTGGTCTGGAACCACGACTTCCTCGGCGACTCCCGACTGGTCGACGTGGCGGTGCAGCGGTTACGGGCCAAGATCGAGGACGACCCGGCGCAGCCACTGCTGATCCGGACCGTACGCGGTGCCGGCTACAAACTCTCGACGGGCTGACGGGGGGCGGCGATGGCCGGACGCGCGGTGTTCCCCGGGCGCCTGCGACGCCGGCTGACGATCGCGTTCGTCCTGGTCGCCGGCGTCTCGGCCGGGCTGCTCGCCGGCGGGACCGGGCTGCTGCTGCGGCAGTCCTGGTTGGACGCGTCGCTGCACGAGGCCGCCGCCGACGCCCGCTACCACCTCGTTCTCGCTGGGCAGTTCCTGCCGCTGACCGAGCAACGCAGCACCGAACTGCTCACCAGCTTCGAGGCCAGCGGTCGGCACGTGCTGCTCGTCGACGGCCCGACCCGCGCATCGCACCCCGCGTACGCCCCGGAGCTGGGCACCCGGTTGCGGGCCGTCGTCGCGGACGGGCGGCTCGGCTATCAGCGCTCCGCGCCGAAGGAGCGTCCTCGGCTGCTGGTGATCGGTGGGCGCATTCCCGGCTCGACCGCCGAGCTGTACGTCCTGACCGTGGAAGACGACGTCGCCACCGATCTGGGTCAGCTACGCACCGCGCTGGTGGCCGGCTGGGTGCTCGTGGTGTTGCTCGCCGCCGCGGTGGGTCACGCGTTGGCCCGCCGCACGTTGGAGCCGGTGGGCCGGGCGAGCCGGGCCGCCCGAGCGCTCACCGAGGGTTTGCTCGCCACCCGCCTGCCGGTACGCGGGCGCGACGAGTTCAGCGTCTGGGCGGCGACGTTCAACGAGATGGCCGAGGCACTGGAGTCGAAGATCGCGGCGCTGTCGGCCGCGCAGGCCCGCGAGCGGCGGTTCACCGCCGACGTCGCGCACGAGCTCCGTACCCCGGTGACCGCGTTGGTGGCCGCGGCGTCGCTGCTGCGCGAGCACCTCGACCAACTACCCGACGACGCCCGGCCGGCGGCCCGGCTGCTGGTCGGCGACGTGGTCCGGCTGCGCCGGTTGGTCGAGGATCTGATGGAGATCTCCCGGTTGGACGCCGGGCGGGAGCAGGTGGCTGTCGGGCCGGTCGACGCGTTGGCGCTGCTGCACGGCATCGTCGCCGCGCGCGGCTGGTCGCCGCGCGTGCGGGTCACCGGTGATCCGGTCGCGGCGCGCACCGACAGGCGTCGGCTGGAGCGCGTGCTGGCCAACCTGGTCGCCAACGCGGTCGAGCACGGCGGTGGCGAGATCACTGCCAGCGTGGCGGGCGCCGGATCACTGGTCGTCTTCGAGGTGATCGACGACGGGCCGGGCATCCCGGCCGAGCATCTGCCCCGCGTGTTCGACCGGTTCCACCAGGTCGATCCGTCCCGCTCCGCGCCCGGCAGTGGGCTCGGGCTGGCCATCGCCCAAGAGCACGCCGAGCTGCTCGGCGGCGCGCTGAGCGTGCGCAGCGACCCGGGCGAGGGCACCCGGTTCCGGCTGGAGTTGCCCACTGCCGGTCCCGCCGGCCCGCCGGGCGGTGCGGGATGACCGGCCGTGGCGCGGTCGGGCCGGGCGTGTCGGCGCTGGTCGCGGCGCTCCTGCTCGGCGGCTGCGGCACTCCCCGCTCCGGCGACCTCGGCCCGGCGCCCACGGCGCCGCCGCCCAGCGTCGCACCCACCGACCGCCCGGAGCGCACGCCGACCCGGGCCGCGGCACCGACGCCACCACCCCCGAACCGGCCGCCGGGTCCGCCGACGGCGGCGTCCACCGGCACGCGCCGACCGGATCCGGTGACCATCGAGCTGTGGTACGTCCGCGCCGGGCTGCTCGTGCCGACCCGGCGCACCCGGCCGGCCACTGTCGCGACGTCCCGGCTGGCGCTGACCGAACTGGCCGCCGGGCCGAGCTCGGCCGAGGCGGCCGCCGGGATGATCACCCTCCTTCCGACCGGCGTCGAGGTCACCCGCATCGCCGACGAGGTGGCGACGCTGCGGGTGCCGTCCGTCGGCGACCCGTCCACCCGGCGGCTGCGCGAGGCGCAGGTGGTGTGGACGCTCACCCAGTTCCCCAGCGTGCGTCAGGTCCGCCTCGACGGCGCGGCCCCGGTCGACCGGGCAGACTACGCGGACCTGCTGCCACCGATCGTGGTCACCGGCCCGATCCCCGGCGAGCGCGTGTCCGCCCCGCTCGTCGTCACCGGCACCGCCACCGTGTTCGAGGCCACTGTGAGCGTCCGGGTGCTGGACGCCGCCGGCCGGGAGGTGGCCACCGGTTTCGGCACCGCCAGTTGCGGCAGCGGCTGCCGGGGCGGGTACCGCGTGGTGGTCGGCTGGCGCCCGGTCCGCGAACAGAAGGGCACTGTCGAGGTGTACGAGGTGTCCGCCGAGAACGGCGCGCGGATCAAAACGATGGCGGTGCCGGTGGTCCTCGCACCCCGCGACTGACCGCCTCGCCCAAAGAGGGTGTTAACCCGGTGCGTCATCCGTTTGTCGACAGCGACGCGCGGCGCTGACGTCTACCCGACAGCGCAGATCCTCGCCGGCATTCACCGGGCTGGCGCGGCCACGCGGTGAAAGCGCAGGCCAGGTGCCGTGGAGCCGGTGGGAACGTCTCCGACACGCCGGCAGCGGGACGGCTCGTCGGGCTTGGCCGGACGACCGTTCCCCTGACCTTCGAGATTGACCTGGGTGGACATGTTTGCCAACGTGAGCGCGTCATTGCGCACAGTCATATTCGCTGTTCAGCCCCGTGACGGCCGGGCCACACTGGAGTCGTACCGGTCGCCGCGACAGCCTCACCATCCCTCGCAGAGCGGAGATACATCATGTCCGGTGGCAGCCTTCCCCGTACCGGTATGGGCGTCGTCACGATCGGCGGCGCGGCCGGTATCGGCAGCTACGCACTTCCCCTGCCGCTCACCATCGCCCTCACCGGAGCGACCGCCGTCCTCATCGGCTTCATCATGATCCGGATGACGTTCCGTCGTAAGCAGTCGGTCGGCCAGTGACCGCTAGCGTCACGAAAGGTCGTGTCCTGTTCGCCGCGGCGGTCGTCCTGGCCGCCGCGGCGGCGTGGAGCGCCCATCACGTCCTCGCCGTGATCGGCGCCATCAACGGAGGCGGTCACCGCTTCACCTTCGCGTACGCCGCCATGTTCCTGCTGCTGATCTGGCAGCTCGGCACCTCCTATCTGGAGAAGCCCGCAGTGGTCACCGACCGGATGCAGGGGCACCTAGACGCTCTGCACGTGGTGGGCATCGTGCCGGCGTACAACGAGGATCCGGGCGCGCTGCGGGCCTGCCTCGAATCCATGATCTTCCAAACCCGCAAACCGGACACCATTTACGTGGTGGACGACGGGTCGAAGCTGACCGAGGGCTACCAGCCGATCAAGCGGTGGTTTCTCGACGTCGCCCCCGTCCACGGGATCATCGCCGCCTGGCACATTCAGCCCAATGCCGGGAAACGGCACGCCCAGGCCGCCGCGGTGCGGTCGACACCGGCAGCCGACGTCTACTGGACGGTGGACTCGGACACCATCTCGGACCCGAACGCCCTCAGGGAGTTGTTGAAGCCCTTCGCCGATCCGGCGGTGCAGTCCGTCGCGGGGGTGGTGATGGCCGCGAATGTGCGCAGCAGCTTCCTCACCCGGTTCACCGACCTGTGGCTGGTGACCGGGCAGCTCACCGACCGGTCGTCGCTGTCGGTGTTCGGGTGCGTGTGGGTGAACTCGGGCCCGATCGCCGCCTACCGCGCGGAGGTGGTTCGCGACAACCTCGGCGCGTATCTGACGGAGACGTTCTTCGGCCAGCGGGTGCCCTTCTCCGACGACTCCCTCCTCACCCTCTTCGCGATGGTCCGGGGACGCACCGTACAGCAGCCGTCGGCGTTCGCGTTCTCCCTCATGCCGGAGAACACCGGGCACTTCTGCCGGATGTTCCTGCGCTGGATGCGCGGCAGCTTCATCAGGACCTGGTGGCGGGTCCGGTACCTGTCATTGCTGTCGATCGCGTGGTGGCTGCATCTGCTGCGCTGGGCTGCCACGGTGGTCGCGACGGTGCTGTTCGTGGCGGTCGCGATCCTGTCGCCGATCATCGACCCCGACCCGCGGGCGATTCCGTGGCTGGTGGCTGTGCCGTTGATCGTCGGGTACGGGCAGGCGCTCCGCTACATGACGGTGCGACGATCGGACCAGTCGACCGCCTACCAGTGGGGCACCTGGCTCCTCACGCCCGTCGCTGTGGTGTTCGCCCTGGTCGTGCTGCGAGCGATCCGCTGGTACGGCATCGCCACCTGCTGGCGCACCGGCTGGGGCACCCGCAAGAAGGTGGAAGTGGCGCTGGGTTCCTGACCACGCGACCCGTGCTGAACCTGACACCTGGCATGACGCCGTGTGAAACGTGACCGTTTCGTCGGCTGGGTGCGAGGCAACTCACGAAACCCTGCACGATCAGCCAACCGCGAACTAGGGTCAGTACGACATCGTTTCGCGGGGGGTCGGCATGCTGGGTGGTCAGCAGGTGGGCGCGGGCGCCGGGGTTCCGGCAGCCCGGGCCCCGCGCTGCACGGACGGCGACCTGTTCACCGTCGTCATCGACACCCTGCGCGAGGTCGGCTTCGACCGGATGACCATCGACGCCGTCGCCGCCCGCGCCCACGTCAGCAAGGCCACCATCTACCGACGCTGGGACGGCAAGGCCGAGCTGGTCGTCGCCGCCCTGCGCGACCGGCACGTGGGTGTCCACAACCCGCCCGACACCGGTTCCCTGCGCGGGGACCTGATCGAGTTGCTGCGGGCCACGGCCGCGATCTGCACGGCCGACTGCGACCTCATGCAGGCGTTGACCTTCGCCATGCGGACCAACCCCGAGCTGGAACGTCTGGTGCGTCACCAGGTGCTGCCGGCCGGGCGGGTGGCAAGCACCGCCATCCTGGTCCGGGCCGCCGCCCGCGGGGAGATCCCGCCGGAGGCCGGCGAACGGGAGCTGTTCCACGATCTGGCACCCGCGCTCACCATGTCCCGCATCGTCGCGCACGGCCTACCCGCCGATGACGCGTTCCTCACCCAGGTCGTCGACCAGGTGCTGATCCCGGTACTCCGCTATCAGCACGACCGTCCGTCGCCGGCCTGATTCACCGATATTCGCAACACGGAAGGCTTCACCATGCCCGGAACCACCTCGACCGCGCCCGGCGCGCCCAACGCCGGGGCGTCGACAGGCGCACCGCACCCGCGGCGCTGGATCGCGCTGGCGGTCATCGCGGTCTCACAGCTGATGGTCGTCCTGGACGCCACGATCGTGAACATCGCGCTGCCGCAGGCCCAGGCCGACCTGGGGATCACCGACGCGAACCGGCAGTGGGTGATCACCGCGTACACGCTGGCCTTCGGTGGTCTGCTGCTGCTCGGCGGTCGCATCGCCGACTACTGGGGGCGCAAGCGCACCTTCCTGGTCGGCATGACCGGTTTCGCGCTCGCCTCCGCCCTGGGCGGTCTGGCCACCACCGGTGAGATGCTCTTCGCCGCCCGCGCGTTGCAGGGCGCCTTCGGCGCGCTGCTCGCCCCGGCCGCGCTGGCGCTGCTCACCGTCCTGTTCACCGAGGCCACCGAGCGGGCCAAGGCCTTCGCGGTGTACGGCGCGATCGCCGGCGGTGGGTCCGCGGTCGGCCTGCTGCTCGGCGGGGTGCTCACCGAGTACGCCGACTGGCGCTGGTGCCTGCTGGTCAACATCCCGGTCGCCGCCATCGCCATCGCCTTCGCGCTGCCGCTGGTGCCGGAGAGCCGGGCCCACGGCAACACCCGCTACGACGTACCCGGTGCGATCGTGGTGACCGCCGGCCTGGTCTCCCTGGTCTACGGCTTCACCAAGGCCGCCGAGGACGGTTGGGACGCCACCGCGACGCTCGGTTTCATCGCCGCGGGCGTGGTGCTGCTCGCCGTCTTCGTGGTGATCGAGCTGCGCTCCAGCCACCCGCTGCTGCCGCTGCGGATCCTGCTGGACCGCAACCGGGGCGGTGCGTTCCTCACCTCGACGCTGATCGGCGCCGGCCTGTTCGGGGCGTTCCTCTTCCTGACCTTCTACTTCCAGGTTGTGCTGCAGTACAAGCCCCTCGAAGCCGGTCTCGCGTCCCTGCCGGTCACCGTCGGCGTGCTGATCGCCGCGGGTGGGGCCAGCCAGCTCATGCCCCGGTTGGGTGCCAAGCCGCTGATGGTCGCCGGTTCGGCGCTCGCCGCCCTGGGCATGCTGGTGCTGACCCAGATCGACGTGGACACCTCGTTCCTCACCCACCTGCTGCCCGCGCAGGTCGTGCTGGGCCTGGGGCTGGGCTTCACCTTCGTCCCGCTGTCCAGCCTCGCCCTGGTGGGGGTGCCGGAGCACGACGCCGGTGCGGCCAGCGCGACGCTCAACGCCACCCAGCAGATCGGTGGCTCGCTCGGCACCGCGCTGCTGAACACCTTCTACACCAGCGCGGTCGCCGCCTATCTGGTCGGACGGGCGCCGAACCCGGTCAACCAGGTCGAGGCGCTCGTGCACGGCTACCGGGTGGCCTTCGCCTGGGGCGCGGCGCTGATCGTGCTCGCCGGACTGGCCACCCTGGTCCTGGTGAAGGTCCGCAAGGAGGACATCCCGACCGGCAACACAGTGCACATGGGCTGAGCCTGACCGACGTGGCCGACGGCCGGAGCGGCCCGACCCCGGGGCCGGCCCGCCGGCGGCCACGTCCGGTAGCGTCCGGACCATAGCCGAAAATCCGTTTGAGGAGATCCATGTCGACCCCTGCTGACCAGATCATCACGGCTCTGCGCGCGGGCCACGAGGAGCTCGCCGCGCTCGTACGGGACCTCAAGGAGGACGACCTGCTCCGGCCGTCGGGGGCCAGCGAGTGGCAGGTCTCCCAGGTGCTGAGCCACCTGGGCAGCGGCGCCGAGATCAACCTGGCGACGCTGGACGCCGCCCGTTCCGGCGCGCCCGGCCCGGACGGGGACTTCAACCGTGGCGTCTGGGCACGCTGGGACGCGATGTCCCCGGCCGAGCACGCCGCCGGGTTCCTCGCCACCAACGAACGGCTGGTCGAGGCGTACGAGGCGCTGGACGCCGAGACCCGGGCCTCGATGCGGATCGACCTCGGCTTCCTGCCGGAGCCGGTCGACGTGGCCACCGCGGCCCGGTTCCGGCTCAGCGAGTTCGCCCTGCACCAGTGGGACGCCGAGGTCGCGTTCAACAGGTTCGCGGCGGTGACGCCGGGGGCGGTGGCGCTGCTGCTCGACCAGATCGGCGGCATGCTGGCCTGGACCAGCCGACCCCAGGAGCTGGCGGGCCGGGAGGCCACGCTGCTGGTCCGGCTGCACGCGCCCGAGCGGACGTTCGGGCTGCGGCTGGGCGAGAAGGTCGAGATCGTCGACGCGCCGGAGCGCCCCGACGGGGAGCTGGTGGCCCCGGCCGAGGCGTGGCTGCGGCTGGCCACCGGACGGCTGGGCCCCCAGCACACTCCCGACGGGGTGCAGGTGACCGGCTCGGTCACAGTCGACGACCTGCGCCGAGTCTTCGTCGGCTTCTGACCAGCGGCCGTGCGGGCCGGTCTCCCCGGCCCGCACGGCACGTCAGCCCTTCACGCAGACCACCTGCTTGAGGTGCGCGACCACCTCGACCAGGTCCTCCTGCTGGGCCATCACCTCGGTGATGTCCTTGTACGCGCCGGGGATCTCGTCGACCACCCCGGCGTCCTTGCGGCACTCCACCCCGGCGGTCTGCGCGGCCAGGTCCTCCGTGCTGAACGTCCGCTTGGCCTGCGCCCGAGACATCCGACGCCCCGCCCCGTGCGACGCCGAGCAGTACGCGTCGGTGTTTCCCCGCCCCCGCACGATGTACGACCCGGTGCCCATCGACCCGGGGATGATGCCCAGGTCACCCCGGCCGGCCCGGATGGCGCCCTTGCGGGTCACCAGCACGTCCACCCCGTCGTAGCTCTCCTCGGAGACGTAGTTGTGGTGGCACGAGATCGACTCGTGGAAGGACACCTGCGGGAAGTGCTCACGCACCACACCGCAGAGCAGGGCCAGCATGACCGCCCGGTTGCGCCGCGCGTACTCCTGCGCCCACCAGAGATCCCGCCGGTACGCGTCCATCTCCGGCGTCCCGGCGAGGAACACGGCCAGGTCCCGGTCCGGAAGGTCGGCGTTGTGCGGCAGCCCTCGGGCTACCCCGATGTGCCGCTCGGCCAGCTCCTTGCCGATGTTGCGGGACCCGGAGTGCAGCATCAGCCAGACCCGTCCCTCGTCGGCGCCGCCCTGCTCCAGGCAGACCTCGATGAAGTGGTTGCCCCCGCCGAGGGTGCCGATCTGCCGCTGCGCCCGCGTCTCCAGCTGCGCCACCCGCCGGTCCAGGCCGGCGAACCGGCCCCAGAAGTCGTCCCAGCCGGCCTGCTCCAGGCCCCGGATCCGACGCGTGTCGACCGAGTCCTTGCGCTGGGCGAAGCCGACCGGAATGGTGGCCTCGATCGCGGAACGCAGCCCGGCCAGGTCGTCCGGCAGGTCGGCGGCGGTCAGCGAGGTACGGACCGCCGACATCCCGCAGCCGATGTCGACGCCGACCGCGGCCGGCGAGACGGCCTGCCGCATCGCGATCACCGAGCCGACCGTGGCGCCCTTGCCGAAGTGCACGTCGGGCATGACGGCGACACCCTGCACCCAGGGCAGCGCGCCGATGTTGCGCAGCTGCTTGGCGGCCTGCGGCTCGATGGCGTACGGGTCGGTCCAGACCCGGACCGGTGCCCGGGTACCGGCGAGGGGGGTGAATCCCATCGTGGTCTCCTTCTGTGGTGCGGTGACCGTTAATGATCGTATTTGGCGGCCAGCGGCGGTGCGCGGATACGAAAGGGCCGCCCGATCCCGGTGGGATGGGCGGCCGGCGGACGCGTCAGCGTCGGCGTCAGTCGCGCCACCCCGGCTCGTTGCGCCGCGCCGGGCGGTAGGCACGGGTATTGGCGGTGAGCTGCAAAGGGGTGCCGGTGGAGAGCAGGCGCCGGCGGGCGTCGGTGCGGACGCGTCGCGACATGGCGTACTCCCCTCGGGTGTGATCGGTCGACCTTGCACCGACGACAGTAGGAGGGCTGCGGCGCGTCCGCAATGGATATCGCCGCTAGCCGTAGTGCAGACTCGCGGGCATGGTGGAGACCTCCGTGCGCCTGCTGCGGCTGCTGACTCTCCTGCAGGTGCGCCGAGAGTGGTCCGGCGCCGAGTTGGCCGAACGGCTCGCCGTCACCACCCGCACGGTACGCACGGACGTGGAACGGCTGCGGGTGCTGGGCTACCAGATCGAGTCACACCCGGGGGTCGCCGGCGGCTACCGGCTCGGCGCCGGGTCGGCGCTGCCACCGCTGCTGCTCGACGACGACGAGGCAGTGGCGGTGGCGGTCGGGCTCCGGGCGGCGGCCGGCGGCTCGGTGACCGGCATCGAGGAAACCTCGCTGCGGGCGTTGGCCAAGCTGGAGCAGTCATTGCCGTCACGGCTGCGGCACCGGGTGGACGCCCTACGCTCGGCGACGGTCTCCGCCGCGGGCGGTGGCCCGACAGTGGACGCCGACACTCTCACCGCCGTCTCCACGGCCGCGCACCGTCGGGAGCGGCTGCGGTTCGACTACGCCGGCCATGACGGCACGGTCAGCGTGCGCGACGTCGAGCCGTACCGTCTGGTCTACACCGGGCGGCGGTGGTATCTGCTGGGGTGGGACACCGACCGGGCGGACTGGCGGACGTTCCGCGCCGACCGGATCCAACCCCGGGTGCCGACCGGCCCCCGCTTCGCGCCGCGGGAGCCGCCAGGTGGCGACGCGGTCGCGCACGTGCTGCACGGCGTCGGCTCGGCGGCCTGGCCACACCCCGCCCGGGTACGCCTGCACGCGTCGGCCGAGGCGATGGCGCGACGGATCCCCACCACGGCGGGCCTGCTGGAGGCGATCGACGAGCGGACCTGCCTGCTGCACACCGGCGGCGAGTCGCTGGGCAATCTCGCCGCCTTCCTCGGCACCCTGGCAGTCGACTTCGACGTGCTCGACCCACCGGAGCTGCGCACCGTCGTCCGGGACGTCGCCGCCCGGTTCGTGCGCGCCGCCGGGCCCGCGCCGGGGCGAGTCGCGGTTCACCCCGGCGCGGACGCGGCAGTGCAGCTATGACTGCGGAACCAGCCGGAAGGACTGCGCCGCGGTGCCGTTGCAGGCGTACTGGATGAGCTGGACGCTGTCCGCTGTGGACGCACCCGGCACGTCGAGACACTTGCCGCTGGAGCGGTTGACCAGGCGGTAGTAGCCGCCGCCCTCGGGCTCGGCCCGCCACTGCTGGTTGTTGCCGCCGCTGTAGGACCAGAGCTGAATCGGCGCCGAGTCGGCGGTCGACCGGTTCGTCACGTCGAGCACCTGGGCGCTGTTGTTGCGGTTGTTGACCCGCAGGTACCCGCCGCTGGTCGGCACGAACTGGTACTGCTGCGCGGTGCTGCTGTTGCACACGTACTGCTGGATGGCCGTGCCGTTGGCGCTGGCCGCGGCGCGGGCGTCCACGCACTTGCCGCTGGCCCGGTTGACAGCGGTGTGCCAGGCGGTCGGCGAGATGCCGTCGGACGGCGGGGGCGTGGTCGGCGGGACGGTGCCGACGCCGGCAAGCCAGTGCAGCCCGTCGATCAGCAACTGGTTCTGCTGCGCGCTGTCGAACGTCGACGACAGCCCGGTGTTGGTGCTGTAGTTCATCTCGTTGTGGCCGAAGTTGGCGTAGAGCATCTTGTACTGCCGGTTGCTCCAGACGAGCGGGTAGTAGCCGCCGTACCAGGACTGGTTGGGGTCCGTGCCGACCGGGAAGCTGGACGGGTCGACCGAGGCGAGGATGTCGATGTCGGGGTTCTGCCGCAGGTCGTTGCTCCAGGAGTACCACTCGCTGATCGACGACGGGAACGTCGCCGGGAGGTTCCGGGTGGCGGCGTGGGTGCGGTTGTCGGCGCGCATCGTGACCCGGGTGGGTCCCCAGGTGTTCGTCTGGAACGAGCCGGTGCCGAGGAAGGTGTTGTAGTACCAGCTCCAGCTCGACGGGTTGGTGGTGAACGCGCTGACGTGGAAGCCAAACCACGCCCCGCCGCTCTGCATGTACTGCTGGAACGCGGCGCGCTGCGCGGTGGGCGGCGCGTCGTCCAGGAACATGACGACCTTGTACTGGGCCAGGTTGGCGGTGTTCAGCAGACCCCAGTTGTTGGTGGCCTCCCAGGAAAAACCGTGCTGGGCGGCGGCCTGCGGGAACCAGGCGCGGGCGTCCTTGACGAAGTCGATGTGCGCGGCGTCCCAGGTGCCGTTGTAGAAGGCCAGGACCTTGAACGTCGGCGCGGCCTGCGCACTGCGCGAGGCGTTGACCGCGAGACCGGCGGTCAACGCGACGACCAGGGCGACGAACAACGACAGGATCCGTCTGGTACGGGAGGAGAGTTCTGCGATCACCTGATCGTCCCTTCGGTCGGGACGCGCGCCGCCGCGTCGAAGTGCATCTGTTCACAAGGTTTACAGATAGATGAGAGATTATGCGCTCCGGTTGGGCGGCGTCAATCGCGGGGCGACCGATCGGGTGGGATTCCTGCGCCAACGGGTACCCCGGCCGGATGACCAGCCCGGACGCCGTCGACGTCGACCAGCCGCTCGCCGAGGACGTACCCGCCGCACCGCACGACGCCAGCGGCGAGTGGGTGCCGACCCGCGACCTGGCCGGCCTCGCGCCGCCGGCCCGGTCGGCACGCCGCTGGACCCCGAGCCGGGTGGTGGCCACCCCCGCCGCCCTCGACCACCCGCACGGCCAACGGATCGTCGAGCGGGTGCGGGCACTCGGCATCGAGGTGGAACACCTGCGCGCCAACCGGCTCACCGGGGTACGCGGGCAGACCGACCGGGAGACCTACAACCGGGCCAAGTCGACGATGGCGATCGTGGTGAGCCCACCCTCGCGGCGCGTGCTGCAACCCATCGCGCCCAGCGCGGACTGGCGGGTCGACCTGGCCGAGGGCTGCCCGGCGCACTGCCAGTACTGCTACCTCGCCGGATCCCTGTCCGGCCCACCGGTGACCCGGGTGTACGCGGACCTCGACGACATCCTGGCCGGGCTGGCCGCGTACGCCGGGCGCGGCACGGTGACCAGCCGCAACGCGCGGCGCGCCGACGAAGGCACCACCTTCGAGGCGTCCTGCTACACCGACCCGCTCGCCCTGGAGCACCTGACCGGCAGTTGGCGACGCGCGGTGCGGCACTTCGCCGACTGGGACGCCCCCGTGCAGTTGCGCTGGACCACCAAGTACGCCGACGTGGACACCTTCGTGGGGCTGCCGCACGCCGGCCGGACCCGGGTCCGGTTCAGCGTCAACTGCGCCCCGGTAAGCGAACGGTTCGAGGGTGGCACCGCCCGGGTGCCGGACCGGCTGGCCGCGCTGCGCCGGCTCGCCCTCGACGGCTACCCGGTCGGGCTGACCATCGCGCCGATCATCGCGCTGCCGGACTGGCGGGAGCGCTACGGCGAACTGCTCGACCAGGTCCGCGCGGCTGTCGACGGGGTGCCGGACCTGGACCTGACCGCCGAGCTGATCACCCACCGGTTCACGCCGGGCAGCAAGGAGGTGCTGCTCGGCTGGTACCCGCGTACCCGGCTGGAGATGGACGAGGAGTCCCGCACCCGCAAGCACGGCAAGTTCGGCGCGGTGAAGTACGTCTACCCGCCTGAGCAGATGACCGAGCTGCGCGACTGGTTCACCGCCGAACTGACCGCCCGCGTGCCAGGGTGCCGGATCCTCTACTGGACCTGACCTCGCGCCCCGGGCGGGTCAGCCGACCGAGGAGCGGGCTACCGGGGCGGCGAAGAACGTGTCCGGGTACGGCTCGTCGCGCAGGCTGTAGTGCCACCACTCACGGTCGTAGTTGACGAACCCGGCGTCGGTCATCAGCCGCTGCAACAACCGGCGGTTCTCCCGAGGCGTCCCGGTGATGTTGGGGTCGGCGGTGTGCGCCCGCGAGTCGAAACAGTCGAAGCCCGTACCCATGTCGATGCTGTTGTCCGCGAAGCGCTGCCCGCGCGGCGCGGTGCAGGCGACCAGCGGTTGCCCCACCCGGTACGGAGGTTGGCTGGCGGCGGGCTCGTCGACCAGTGTCAGGTCCAGGGTGCTGCCGCGGCTGTGCGCGGTGGGCGCGCCGATGTAACCGTCGGCGAAGAGCCGGTTCTTGGCCAGGTCCGGGTAGAACTCGGCCTTGGTCTGCTGCTCATCGGGGCGCTTCGACCAGGCGACGAAGTCGTCCACCGCCGGTTGCGGGCGGTAGCAGTCGTACACCTTGAGGCTGTGCCCACCGGTCAGCGCGGCGTCCTGTACGCGGCGCAACGCCTCGGCCGCCTGCCGGGTGAGCAGGCACAGCGGCTCGCGGTAGCCGGTGATCGGTCGGCCGACGAAGTTGTGCGGTGTGGCGTACCGGATGTCGGCGTGGATGCGCGGGTCGAGGTCGGTCAGCACCACGAACCCCGGCAGCGGGGCTGCCGCCGAGGTGGACGGGGTCGGCGCGGGTGTGGGGCTCGCCGACGTCGGCTGCGGCGCTGGGCGGGGCTCCGGCCGCGGGCAGCCGCCGAGCAGCCCGGCGAGCGCGAGCACGACGGCCAGGCGGTGACGCACGAGTCCTGTCTATCAGCCCGACCAGGGTCACCATCCCAGGATTCAGTTGGTCCGCCGACCGAAAGTAACCGGAAAAACTCCGGAACTTTTCCGCAACTCCAACGAAGCTTCGAACGGCCTGGCATGTCGTCAACCCCTACCGGTGAGGCAAGATGACGCGTGGAACGGGCACGCCGTTTCGGGACACACGGTGGGCGACGCCTGATGGTCGCTCCTCCGGCTCGGTGAAGGAGACGCGGGTGGGCGCGGACGACGGACGCAGGGTGACCATCACCGCGATCGCACGGGAGGCCGGGGTGTCGGTGCCGACCGTGTCACGGGTGCTCAACGGGCGCTCCGACGTGGCCCCGGACACCCGGGAACGGGTCGAGGAGTTGTTGCGCCACCACGGCTACCGGCGTCGCACCAGCCGCAGCGTTCGCCGTGCCGGTCTCGTCGACCTGGTCTTCAACGACCTGGACAGCCCCTGGGCCGTGGAAATCATCCGGGGTGTGGAGGATGTCGGGCACGGCGCGGGCGTCGGCACTGTGGTCTCCGCGATCCACCGGCAGCCCACAGCGGCCCGGCAGTGGTTGCAGAACCTGCGCACCCGGGCCACCGACGGCGTCATCTTCGTGACCTCGCACCTGAGCCCGCCGCTGCACGCGCAGCTGCGTCGCCTCAACGTGCCGGTGGTGGTCGTGGACCCGGCCGGCGTGCCGGCCATGGACGTGCCCACGATCGGCGCCACCAACTGGGCCGGCGGGCTCGCCGCTACCGAACACCTGCTCGCGATCGGGCACCGGCGCATCGGTTTCGTGGCCGGGCCGACGCACCTGCTGTGCAGCCGGGCCCGGCTCGACGGCTACCGTGCCGGGCTGGAGGCCGCCGGGGTGCCGGTGGACGACAAGCTGATCTACCCGGGCGACTTCTACCACGCCTCCGGGTTCGCCGGCGGGACAGCGCTGCTCGACCTCGCCGACCCGCCGACCGGCATCTTCGCCTCCAGCGACCAGATGGCCTTCGGCGTCTACGAGGCCATCCGGCGCCGCGGGCTGCGCGTGCCGGACGACGTGAGCGTGGTGGGGTTCGACGACCTACCGGAAGCCCGCTGGGCTTCACCGCCGCTGACCACAGTGCGCCAACCGTTGGTCGAGATGGGACGCTTGGCGGCCCGGACCGTTCTGCGCCTGGCCCAGGGCGAGGGCATCGACTCGCCCCGGGTGGAACTCGCCACCGAGTTGGTCGTTCGGGACAGCACCGCCGCCCCGCTGACCGGGTCGCCCGCCTCGACGTGACGGCCGGAACTGCGCCGGAAACCGGTTGGACCCGTTCCGGTCCGTTCCCGAAAATTCCGGCGAGGCCGCGCCCGACCGAGATTCACCCACGGCCGGCGCGGTGAGCGACCGACGGCCACCCACCGCGCCGCACTGTCAGTGGTGGTGCCAGCGGACGGCCTTGCGGATGGTCACCGGCAGTGCGGGCGCGCCGTCGACCGGCGCCGGGTCCTCGGCGGTCGGCGCCACTCCCCCGGCGGCGATCCGGTCCAGCGTGGCCAGGCCGGCACCGTCGACCTCGCCGAAGATCGTGTAGTTGGGGCGCAGCGCGGAGTTGGCGTAGACCAGGAAGAACTGGCTGCCGTTGGTGTCCGGCCCGGCGTTGGCCATGGCCAGCACACCCCGGGCGTACACCCGGCGCTCCCCGGTCGGGTCGGTGGGCGCGGGCGGCAGGTCGGTCGGCAACTCGTCGCGGTACCGGTAGCCCGGACCGCCCTCACCGGTGCCGGACGGGTCACCGCACTGCAGCACGCTCAGCGTCGGGTACGCGGTGAGCCGGTGGCACGGGGTGCGGTCGTAGAACCGCTTGTTCACCAGGTGCAGGAAGCTCTGCACCGTGCACGGCGCGGCGGCCCGGTCCACTGTCAACCCGATAGGCCCATGATTGGTCGCCAGGGTCACCCGGACGCTGCCCCGGGCCGGGGTTCGTCGCGGGTCGGGCGGCAGCGTCACCGGCCGGGCGGCTGGTTCGTCCGGAGTCTCGGTGTACGCGCACGGACCGTGGGTGGTGCGCGGCGGTCGGGTGGCGGTGTCGACAGCGGCGGGCGGCGCGGCGGAGACGCGCACCGTGTCGGCCGACGGGCCCGGGGCGGCGAGCGCGGTGGCGGACGAGCCGACGACCAGCGCCCCGGCGAGCACTGTCACCCCCGCGAGGCGGGTCAGGGCGCGCACCGGCCGGCGGGGTGCCGCCAATGCGGGGCGCGGTTCGAGTTCACTCGACACAGGGATCCTCCTGGACTGGTGGTGCCAGAAAGACCGGAGTCTATGGATGGCAGCGCCCGATGTCGATCCGTCAGGGCATCCGGCGGCGACGCCGCCACAGCAGGCCGCCCAACAACGCCACCACCGTCGCGCCGCTCACCGCGGTCACCGACCAGAGCCACTCCGAGCCGGTACGCGCGGGCCCACTGGCCGCCGCCGGTCGGGGCGCGCCGGGTGCCGCCAGCGCGGACGGCGCCGCCGACGGGGTGGCGGTCAGCTCGCCGGGTTCGACCAGCCGGCCCACGGCGGCGTCCCGGGGCAGCGTGAAGCCCCAGTCCAGGAGGGCCGCGCCCTGCTCCCAGCCGCGTACCGGTGCCGATTCGGCGCCCAGCACTGTCACCACCAGCCGCCGTCCGCCGCGTTCCGCCGCCCCCACGTAGGTGTGCCGGGCCAGATCGGTGAAGCCGGTCTTGCCGCCGAGCGCCCCCGGGTACCGGTAGATGAGCTGGTTCTCGTTCTGGATCTCGAAGCCCTTGGTGCGTTGCGCCGGCTGGGGCGGAATCGACGTCTGCTCGGTCAGCGCGTACCGGCGGAAGGTCGGCTCGGCGAAGCAGGCCCGGGCGATCAGCGCCAGGTCGTACGCGCTGGTGAACTGCCCCTTGCCGTCCAGCCCGGACGGGGTGACCGCGTGCGTCTGGAGCGCGCCGAGGTGGTGCGCCTGCTCGTTCATGGCGCGCACGCCGGCGGCGCTGTCCGTTCCGCTGCCGAGTCGGGCCAGCGCGTTGGCGGCCTCGTTGCCGGAGTTGAGCAGCAACCCGAGCCAGATGGTCTCGATGGTGTACCGGCCGCCCGCGACCAGGCCCACGGCCGAGGAGCCGGGTTCGATGTTCATGTCCGCGTCGGTGACGGTGACCGTCTGCTTCGGGTCGAGCTTGGGCAGCATTGTCGCCGCCAGCAGGAGCTTCTGCACGCTCGCCGGTGTGCCGTACTCGTGTGGGCCGCAGCCGCCGAGCACCTGGCCGCTGTCCAGGTCGGCGACCAGCCACGACGTCGCGGTGACCCTCGGCGGCGCGGCGACGCCGGCCGGCACGACCAGGCCGGCCGTGTCCAGCGCCGGGCCGCCGATCATCCGTTGCTCACCGACGGCGGGCGGGGGCGACGGCCGGGGTGGGCGGGACGCCGCTGGGGCCGGGACCCGGGGGCAGCGCACCGTCGGCGCGGCGGACGCTCCCGTCGTACCGACCGGCACGGGAGCGAGCAGGACGGCGGACGTCGTGGCCGCCAGCAGCGCAGCTCTCATGTGCCCGACCCTAGTCAGGAAGATCGCCCGGTGGGACGGGATGCCGGTCAACTCGCGTCGCCGCGACCGCGGAGGTAGTCGTGCAGCGCGGCGGTGCCCCGCAGCCGGCGCAGGCTGCGGGTGTGCAGCTCCTGCTCGCGTCGGCCCAGCTCGGCGCGGACCCGCTGAGCGCTGCCGGTGGTCCGCAGCTCGCCCAGCACCGCGGCGATGATCTCGAACGGGTACGCGCCCCGGCGCAGCAACGCGATGACCTGCGCCGCGCGTAGCTCCGCCTCGTCGTACACCCGGTAGTTGGTGCCCGGGGTGCGGCCCGGCCGTAGCAGCTTGCGCTCCTCCCACAGCCGCAGCTGCGAGGTCCGGACCCCGACCAGGGCGGCCACCTCGCCGATGCGGGCGCCGTGGCGTGGCGCGGGCCGGGCCGCCGGTGGGCCGGCCAGCACGGTCTCGAAGGCGCCGAGCACCCGGCGGATCTCGGCGCGTTCCCGGTCCAGCTCGGCATGGCCGCCGTCGAGCGCCGCCAGGGCCGCCGGCAGGTCACCGGTGTGCACCGCCGCCATGATCTCCCGGGTACGGCTCCAGCCGTGCCCCTCGGCCAACCGCCGCGCCACTGTCAGCGCCCGGGCGTGCTCGGTGGTGAAGATCCGGTAGCCGCTGGCGGTGCGGCGCACCGGCGGGAGAACCCCCAACTCGACGTAGTTGCGCACCTGCTGCACCGAGATCCCGACGGTGGCCGCCAGGTCCACAGCGCGCAGCCGATCCTTCGAGGCGAGGTCCACGCGAGCCACCGTACCGCTTACGACGTGATTTGAGACTTTCCGGGGCATGCTGCTGAAGCCTGCGCTTGGATCTCGGCGAAAGTCTCTACATGAGGATGAATGAGACAATGGAATCCGCCAGTGCCCGGCGGGGCAAAGTCCCGCCACGATTCCGTGAAGGGTTCGTATGTCGCAGCCAGCATGGTCCGCCGCCGACAGCCACGACATGATCGAGGTACGCGGAGCGCGGGAGAACAACCTCGCCGACGTCTCGGTCGACATCCCCAAACGCCGGCTGACCGTCTTCACCGGTGTCTCCGGGTCGGGCAAGTCGTCGCTGGTCTTCGGCACCATCGCCGCCGAGTCCCAGCGCATGATCAACGAGACCTACAGCGCGTTCCTCCAGTCGTTCATGCCGAACCTCAACCGGCCGGACGTCGACTCGCTGCGCAACCTCAGCGCGGCCATCGTCGTCGACCAGGAACGGATGGGAGTCAACTCCCGGTCCACCGTCGGCACCGCCACCGACGCGTACGCCATGCTGCGGATCCTCTTCAGCCGCCTCGGCCAGCCGTCCGTCGGCGGCGCCGGGGCGTTCAGCTTCAACCTGCCCGAGGGCATGTGCCCCACCTGCGAAGGGCTGGGCCGGGTCTCCGACCTCGACGTCAACGAACTCGTCGACGTCGAGCGCTCCCTCAACGACGGCGCGATCACCGTGCCCAACTTCGCTGTCGACTCCTGGTACTGGCAGACCATCGTCGGCTCCGGCCTGTTCGACCCGGACGTCAAACTCCAGGACTTCACCCCGCAACAGTGGGAGGACTTCCTGCACAAGTCGGCCACCAAGATCAAGGTGGGCAGCAACAACTGGACGTACGAGGGGCTGGCGGTCAAGGTCAAGCGGCTCCTCCTGTCCAAGGACCGCGAGTCGATGCAACCGCACATCCGCGCCTTCGTCGACCGGGCGGTCACCTTCACCAGCTGCGGCGACTGCGGCGGCACCCGACTCAACGCGGCGGCCCGGTCATCACGGATCGCCGGGCACAACATCGCCGACTGCTCGGCCATGCAGATCAGCGACCTGGCCGCGTTCGTCCGCACCGTTGACGACCCGGGGGCCGCGCCACTCGTCGCCAACCTCCGCGACCTGCTGGACTCCCTGGTCGAGATCGGTCTGGGCTACCTCAGCCTGGACCGCGAGTCGGCGACCCTCTCCGGCGGCGAGGCGCAACGGGTGAAGATGGTCCGGCACCTCGGCTCCAGCCTCTCCGACGTCACCTACGTCTTCGACGAACCCACCGTGGGCCTGCACCCGCACGACATCGCCCGGATGAACGACCTGCTGCTGCGGCTGCGCGACAAGGGCAACACCGTGCTGGTGGTGGAACACAAACCGGAGACCATCGCCATCGCCGACCACGTGGTCGACCTCGGACCGGGCGCCGGCACCGACGGTGGTCGGATCTGTTTCACCGGCGACATCCCCGGCCTGCGCCGCTCCGACACCCTCACCGGCCGACACCTGGACCACCGGGTGACAGTGCGGGAGGCGGTACGCCAACCCACCGGGCAGCTCGCCATCCGCCAGGCCGACCTGCACAACCTGCACGACGTGGACGTGGACATCCCACTCGGGGTCCTCACAGTGGTCACCGGCGTGGCCGGCTCCGGCAAGAGCTCACTGATCCACGGGTCGCTGCGCGGCCGGTCCGGGGTCGTCATCGTCGACCAGTCCCCGATCCGTGGCTCACGACGCAGCAACCCGGCCACCTACAGCGGACTGCTCGACCCGATCCGCACCGCCTTCGCCAAGGCCAACGGGGTCAAGGCCGCGCTGTTCAGCGCCAACTCCGAGGGCGCCTGCCCGACCTGCAAGGGAATCGGCCTCATCTACACCGACCTGGCGATGATGGCCGGCGTCGCGAGCGTCTGCGAACGGTGCGAGGGGCGACGCTTCACCGACGAGGTGCTCACGTACACGCTGCGCGGCAAGAACATCCACGAGGTGCTGACCATGTCGGTCACCGAGGCGTACGCGTTCTTCCCCAGCGGGGCAGCGCACCTCATCCTCGGCCGGCTGGTCGACGTCGGGCTGGGCTACCTCAGCCTCGGCCAGCCACTGACCACCCTGTCCGGCGGGGAGCGGCAACGACTCAAGCTCGCCATCCACCTGGCCGAGAAGACCACCACGTACGTCCTGGACGAGCCGACCACGGGCCTGCACCTGGCCGACGTGGACCAACTGTTGGCCCTGCTCGACCGGATGGTCGACGCCGGGAACACGGTGATCGTCATCGAGCACCACCAGGCGGTCATGGCACACGCCGACTGGCTCATCGACCTCGGCCCCGGCGCCGGCCACGACGGTGGCCGCATCGTCTTCACCGGCACACCGGCCGAGCTGGTCGCCACCGGCGACACCCTCACCGCCAAGCACCTCCGCGAGTACGTCAACAACCCGGCGGTGATCGGCCAGAGCTGACACCGCTGCCCCCGCTACCGGCCGGAGCACAGTAGCGACGGGTGCCGGCACGAGCGGCTCTGGTCCGGCGGTACCAGCGGCGGCGGTCGGCTGACGCGGCGTCACGGGTGGCCGGCACGAGCGACGGTGGTTTGGCCGGCATCGCTCCGGCCGACGGCGGCGGCGGCGCTCCCGCAGCGCTCCGGCGGCGGCCCGGCGGCGGTGTCAGGTGACCCGGCGCAGCCAGCGCCGCTGCCAGGGGGTCTCCACCGCCTTCGGGTGGTAGCCGGCCCGCACCCACGGCACCGCCCGCTCGACCGGCAGACCGTCGAGGATCGCCAGCGCGGCCAGGGCCGTTCCGGTCCGACCCACTCCACCCCGACAGGCCACCTCGACACGTTCACCGTCACGGGCGCGTCGCAGGGCCTCCCGCAGGACGTCGAGGGCTTCGACACGGTCGAGCGGCACCCAGAAATCAGGCCACCGGATCCGCCGGTGCGGCCAGGCCGGCTCCGGGCCGGGTGCCAGCAGCACGGCGAAGTCGGCGGGCGAGGTCGCGGCAGCGACGCGGCGTCCGCGCACCGTCGCCCCACTGGGGAGTACGAGTACGCCAGACTGCTCGGACCACGGCTGCGCATCAGTCATCCGGACATTGTGCCGCGACGCTCTGAGGGGTGAGCACAGACAGCGCCGCCCCCGGCCGGTGGGCCGGGGGCGGCGCTGGTGTCGGTGTGCAGGTCGCCTCTCGGCGAGTGGCACGACGCGGCTCCAGCCAAACGGTATTCCGCGAGGGCGATATTAGGTGAGGCCCGGGGACACTGAGTCACACCGACACTCTCCACAACCAGCCCGCCGCCGCCGTTGTTCCCACACCCCGCCCACCCATCCGATCGGCGCCCCGCAGCCCGCCACGTGGCGGTCACCCGGCCCCGCCGCACCGCCGTGGCACCGCACCGAGGGCCGAGGCCCGCCCTACTCCCGCCGCACCGCCGGCTGGCGTCAGCCGTCGCTGGCGTCCGTGGCCGGCATTGGGCGGTGGCATCAACGCCTCGCCGCGCCACCGGTGGCGGCGGTCGGCCGGCCGCAACGCCCCACCGCTCGCCGGGCCGATGCGCCGACGGGTTCCATCGCTGAACACCGGTCGCCTCACGACCACGACACCCGCCATCGCCTCGCGCTTCGGCCATGACCCACGAGATCTTGGACGTTTTCCGTATCCGTACGCGCGGCGGACGGAAAATGTCCAAGATCTGCTGGCAGCCACCGACCGGACCGCGCCATCCGCTTCCGACGGGCACGCGGCGTCGCGGCATCGGCGACCAGCGGCATGTGCCTGCCGCACGGAAACGGAACGTGCCACTGGCCGGCACCCCGAGTGCGGGTGCCGGCCAGTGGTCGGTGCGGTGGTGCTGTGGTCTTGCCGTGC
>NZ_JAKKFG010000018.1:0-113339 GCF_022230905.1 Micromonospora salmantinae | reverse complement strand
ACGTTGTGGTGCACATGTGACGCACCCTCAGGGGGAGGACGTGCGGGCGGCCGGAGCAGCCAACGACATCGCCCATCTTGGTTATAGACTGTGAGCGATAACATGCTGTTAGTCAAGGCGTAACACAATCGCCTCGCGGCCCGGCTGGCGCACACGCGAACGGGTGGTCCACCCCTGCCTGCAGGCAGGGGTGGACCACCCGTTCTTCGTACGATCAGGCCGCGCGAATCAGAAGCCGCGGGCCAGCCGGTAGTACGCCTGGTTCCAGCGCAGCTCGTCGGCGAAACGGCGGGGCTCCGTGGCGGCGTCGATGACGACGAGCTCGGTGCGGCTCATCTCCGCCAGGTCGTGCAGCTCCTCCACGCCCACCGCCTGGGACAGTACTGTGTGGTGCGGGGCGCCCGCGGTGATCCACGCCTCGGCCGAGACCGGCAGGTCGGGGCGCGGACGCCAGACGGCACGGGCAACCGGCAACCGGCGCAGCGGCTGCGGCGGCGCCACCACGTCGATCTCGTTTGCCACCAGCCGGAAACGCTCCCCCATGTCGGACAACCCGAGCACCACTGCCGGACCGGGCGCGGCGTCGAACACCAGCCGGACCGGGTCCTCCCGGCCACCGATGCTCAGCGGATGGATCTCCACGTTGGGCACGCCGGAGGCGATCGTCGGGCAGACCTCCAGCATGTGGGCGCCGAGCACCAACTCATTGCCCGGAGTGAGGTCGTAGGTGTAGTCCTCCATGAACGACGTGCCGCCGCTCACGCCCACCGACATCGCCTTGAGGGTGCGGACCAGGACCGAGGTCTTCCAGTCGCCCTCACCGCCGAAGCCGTAGCCGTCCGCCATCAGCCGCTGCACGGCGATGCCCGGCAGCTGACGCAGCCCCCCGAGGTCCTCGAAGTTCGTCGTGAAGGCCCGGAACCCGCCCGCGTCCAGGAAGGCGCGCATGCCCAACTCCACCCGCGCGGCGTACCGCAGCGAGTCGTGCTGCTCGCCGCCGGGCAGCAGCTCGCCGACGATGCGGTAGGTGTCCTCGTACTCCTTGACCAGGTCGTCCACCTGCGCGTCGGTGACCTCGCCGACCACCTCGACCAGGTCGTTGACGCCGTAGGTGTTGACCGAGACCCCGAACCGCAGCTCGGCCTCGACCTTGTCACCCTCGGTCACCGCGACGTCGCGCATGTTGTCGCCGAAGCGGGCCAGGCGCAGCGACCGCATCGCCGACCAACCCAGCGCGGCGCGGGCCCACGCCCCGATCCGAGTGGTCACCCGCGGGTCGCTGACGTGCCCGGCCACTGTCTTACGGGCCACACCGAGACGCGTCTGGATGTACCCGAACTCACGGTCGCCGTGGGCGGCCTGGTTCAGGTTCATGAAGTCCATGTCGATGTCGTTCCACGGCAGCAGAACGTTGGCCTGGGTGTGCAGGTGCAGCAGCGGTGTCTGCAACGCGTCCAGACCGGAGATCCACATCTTGGCCGGTGAGAACGTGTGCATCCAGGCGATGACCCCGACGGCACCCTGAGCGGCGGCGTCCCGGCAGACCTGCAGAATCTCACCACTGTTGGTCAGGACGGGCTTCCAGACCACGCGGGCGGGAATCTGCGGCGAGTCGTCGAGCGCCGCCGCGATCTGGCGAGACTGCTCGGCCACCTGGCGGAGCGTCTCCTCGCCGTACATGCCTTGGCTGCCGGTGAGGAACCAGATCTCGGGTTCGGTGTGTGGTGCCATGGAGTTGCCTTCCGCGAGAGGGGCGGTCACTTGTAACGGATTCCGATGAGGCGCTGAAGGAGGATGAACGCGAAGAGCAGACCACCAATCACGATCTTGGTCCACCAGGAGTTGAGGCTCCCGTCGAAGGTGATGAGAGTCTGGATCACGCCGAGAACCAGCACGCCGAGCACCGTGCCGAAGACGTAACCCGCCCCGCCGGTGAGCACCGTGCCACCGATGACGACGGCGGCGATGACGTCCAGCTCCATCCCCACCGCGATCAGCGGCGCGCCGGAGAGGGTGTAGAAGGACAGCAGGATCCCGCCGATGGCCGAGCACAGACCACTGATCGTGTAGACGGCGATCCGGGTCCGTCCCACCGGCAGGCCCATCAGCAGCGCCGACTGCGGGTTGCCGCCGATGGCGTACACGTTACGTCCCAACCGGGTGTAGGCCAGCGTGTACGCGGCGATGACGACCACCACGAAGGCGATCAGCACGCTGATCGACACGAAGTTGCCCCGTGGGTCCCCGATCCGCTCCTGCGACATCGAGGTCCAGAACCCGTCGGTGATCGGGATCGACGCGCCGGAGATGAAGGTGCACATGCCCCGGGCGAAGAACATCCCGGCGAGCGTGACGATGAACGGCTGGATCTCGAAGAAGTGGATGACGCAGCCCATCAACAGGCCGAGCGTCGGGCCGATGAGCAGGGCGATGACCAGCACCAGCGCCGCCGGCATGCCGTCCTGCAGCAGAGCGGCCGACACCATCGCCGTCATGGCGACCACCGAACCGACCGACAGGTCGATGCCACCGGTGAGGATCACGAAGGTCATGCCCACCGCGACGACGAGCAGGAAGCCGTTGTCGATGAAGACGTTGAAGATGACCTGGACGTTGGAGAACGCCGTGTACTGCGAGACGCCGATGCCGTACATCACCAGCAGCAGGGCGAGCGTCGCCAGGACCGGTATCTGCTTCCTCGGCAGCCGGAACCGGGTACGACCGGCGGTAAGCGTTCCAGTGGTCATGCCGGCACCTGCTCCTTCGGCTTGTCGGCGATGGTGGCGGGCGGCGGGACGTTACGCCTACGTCGACTGAACCGGGCCCGGAAGGCCGGCGCCTGGATGAGGCAGACGGCGATGACGACGACCGCCTTGAACAGCAGCGAGGTCTGCGGTGAGATGTCCATGGCGTACACGGTGGTGGTCAGGGTCTGGATGATCAGCGCGCCGATGATCGTGCCACTCAGGAAGAACCGGCCGCCCGCGAGGGACGTACCGCCGATGACGACCGCGAGGATCGCGTCCAGCTCGACCCAGAGGCCGGCGGCGTTGCCGTCGGCGCTGGAGACGTTGGCCGTCATCATGAAACCGGCGACCGCGGCACAGGCGGCGCTGATCACGTACGCCAGGAAGATGACCCGACTGGAACGGATGCCGGCGAGCCGGCTGGCCATGGCGTTGCCGCCCACCGACTCGATGATCATGCCGAGTGCGGTGCGACGGGTGAACGCGGCGACCAGCAGGGCCGCGGCGAGCGCGATGAAGATGGCCAGCGGCAGGGTCAACGCGTGGCCCAGGCCGATCGCCCGGTACGGCTCGGAGTTGATGGTGATGATCTGACCCTCGGTGATCAGCTGGGCGAGACCCCGGCCGGCGACCATCAGGATCAGGGTGGCGATGATCGGTTGAATCCCGATCACGGCCACCAGCACTCCGTTCCAGGCGCCGAGCACCAGCGAGACGCCCATCGCCAAGGCGAGGGCGGTCACCACCACGCCAAGGCTGTTCTGGTCGGGCTGCTTGCTGATGTACATGCAGGCGATCGCGCCGCTGATCGCGCAGAGCGAGCCCACCGACAGGTCGATGCCGCCGGTGGAGATGACCAGGGTCATGCCCAGCGCGACGAGGATCAGCGGTGCGCTCAGCCGCAGGATGTCGATCGGCGTGCCGTACAGGTGCCCGTCCTTGAGCTCGATGGACAGGAACCCGGGCCGGTAGATCGTGTTCGCGGCGAGCATGACGAACAGCACGGCGGCGGGCCAGAACAGCCGGTGACCGATCATCGTCCGATAGCGGCTCGTGGTGTCGTTCATCGGTCTGCCTCCTCCCGGTGGGATCCGCTGGCGATGGTCTGCATGATGCGGTCGGCGTCCAGGCTCTCGTCGTTGGCGAGCTGCGCGACCATCTGCCGGTCCCGCATGACGGCCACCTTGTGGCTGAGGCGCAGCACCTCCTCCAGCTCGGCGGAGATGAACAGCACCGCCATGCCACCGTCGGACAGCTGCGTCACGAGCTTCTGGATCTCGGTCTTCGCCCCGATGTCGATGCCCCGGGTGGGCTCGTCGAGGATCAGCAGTCGCGGCTCGGTGATCAGCCACCGGGCCAGCAGCACCTTCTGCTGGTTACCGCCGGAGAGGTTGCGTACCGGCACCTCCGGGTCGGCGGGCCGGATGTTGAGGGCCTTGACGTACTTGTCGACCAGCTCGTCCTGGCGACGACGCGGAATGGGCCGCAGCCAGCCGCGGGCCGCCTGCATGGCGAGGATCATGTTCTCGCGGACCGACAGGTCCGCGACGATCCCCTCGGCCCGGCGGTTCTCCGAACAGAAGCCCACGCCGTGGTCGATGGCCTGCGCGGGGGTGCGCAGGCTGCTCGCCGTGCCGTCGATCGCGACCTGGCCGCCGTCGGTCCGGTCGGCGCCGAACAGCAACCGCGCGACCTCGGTACGCCCCGAGCCCAGCAGGCCGGCCAGGCCCACCACCTCGCCGGCGTGGATGGTGAGGCTGAACGGCTCGACAGCACCCGCCCGACCGAAGTTCGACACCGCCACCAGGGGGGTGCCCTCCTCCAGCGCGGCCAGGTCCCGCCGGGAGTGCTCCTCGATGCCCTCCAGGACGTCGAGCTCCTTGCCGATCATCTTCTCGACCAGGGAGAGCTGGGGCAGCTCGGTGGTGAGGTACTCACCGACGAGCCCGCCGTTGCGCAGCACCGTGATCCGGTCGGCGATCTCGTAGACCTGGTCGAGGAAGTGGGTCACGAACAGGATCGCGATGCCCTCGTCGCGCAGTTGCCGCATGATGCGGAACAGCTGCGCCACCTCGCCGGCGTCGAGGCTGGACGTCGGCTCGTCCAGGATCAGCACCCGGGCCTTGATGTCGATGGCGCGGGCGATGGCGACCATCTGCTGGATCGCGAGCGAGTACGAGCCGAGTGGCGCGCTGACGTCGAGGTCGAGGTCGAGGCGGGCCAGCAGGGCTCGGGCGCGGCGGCGGACCTCACCCCAGCGGACGGCGCCGAAGACCCGAGGCTCACGGCCGATGAAGATGTTCTCCGCCACCGAGAGGTTGGTGCAGAGGTTGACTTCCTGGAAAACGGTGCTCACACCGGCGGCGGTCGCCTGCATCGGCCCGGTGAACGACACTGGCTCGCCGTCGAGGGTGATCGCGCCCTCATCGGTGTCGTAGACGCCGGTGAGCACCTTGATGAGGGTGGATTTGCCGGCGCCGTTCTCGCCCATCAGGGCGTGCACCTCGCCGGGAAAGAGCCGGAAGTTGACGTCGTGGAGTGCGCGCACCCCGGGGAAGGACTTGCTGATCCCGGTCATCGTCAGGACCGGACGGCTATCCGTCATCCCATCAGACCTCTTCTGGGTTGTCGACACGGAAGGGCCGCTACGCTCCCGCCACGCCCGCCCGGTCGTCCCTGGGGGGCCGCTCGGGCGGGCGTGGTTCGGAGGTCGTCGCGGGCCAAGCCCGGTCCGTTTCGGGTAGGGAAGCGACGCGGCGGGGCCGCCACGCGAACGCGGCGACCCCGTCGTCGATCAGTACTTACGGTTGGGCAGAGCTTCCTTGGCCTGCTCGGTCGTGAAGGTGGTCTCCTCGGTCTCGATCCGAGGCGGCACCTCCTCGCCCGCGTGGACCTTCTTGGCCAGGTCCATCAGCTGCGGGCCGAGCAGCGGGCTGCACTCCGCGATGAAGTTGAACTTCCCGTCGGCGAGAGCCTGCATGCCGTCCTTGACGGCGTCGACGGTGATGATGGTGATGTCCTTGCCGGGCACCTTGCCGGCGGCGTTGATCGCCTCGAGCGCGCCCAGACCCATGTCGTCGTTGTGCGCGAACAACACGTCGATCTTCTTGTTGGCCTTGAGGAACTGCTCCATGACCTGCTTGCCGCCGGCCCGGGTGAAGTCACCCGGCTGGGAAGCGATGATCTTCAGGTTCGGGTTGGCGGCGATCGCCTCACCGAAGCCCTTCTTGCGATCGTTCGCCGGCGCCGCACCGGTGTTGCCCTGCAGCTCGACGATGTTCACCGGGCCCGAGGCGGTCTTCTTCTGCTCGACCAGCCACTCACCGGCGAGCCGGCCCTCCTTGACGAAGTCCGAGCCGAGGAAGGTCTTGTACAGCGACTTGTCGGCCGAGTCCACCGAGCGGTCGGTCAGGATGACCGGGATGTCGGCGTCCTTGGCCTCCTTGAGCACGGTGTCCCAACCGGACTCCACCACCGGCGAGAAGGCGATGACGTCGACCTTCTGCTGGATGTAGTTGCGGATCGCCTTGATCTGGTTTTCCTGCTTCTGCTGAGCGTCGTCGAACTTCAGCTCGATCCCGGCCGCCGCGGCGGCCTCCTTGATCGAGGTGGTGTTCGCGGTACGCCACCCGCTCTCCGCACCGACCTGGGAGAAGCCCATCGTGATCTTGCCGTCGTCCGTGGTGCCGCCGCCGCCCGTGTCGCTGTTGCCGCAGGCCGCCACGCCGCCGACCAGCAGCACGCTGGCGAGGACCGCGGCAGCGCGCCACGGAGCGGAATGCGTTCGCATCTTTCCCATCGAATCTCCTTGGCTGGATGTGGTGGGTAACCGCGCCAACCGCCGAGGTGCGAAAGAGCGGCGAACGCGGGTGGTGCGTGCTGGTGCGTCGTGGTGCAGACCGACGGGTCCCGGGTTATCGGTGCAGGGTCAGGAGCCCGCCGGTGCGACTGGTTGTTGGCCGTAGACGTTCTGGTAGCGGTCGTAGAGCGAGTCGATGTCGGCCTGTGCCATCGGGACCGGCTGCCCGAGGGTGTGGGCCAGGTGCGCGGTGCGGGCCACGTCCTCGCACATGACCGCCGCCTTGACCGCCGCGCGGGCGTCGCGGCCGATGGTGAACACGCCGTGGTTGCGCATCAGCACCGCGGGCGAGCGGTGCCCGGCGAGCGTGGCGACGATGCCCTTGCCGATGTCGTCACCGCCGATCAGCGCGAACGGGCCGATCGGGATCTCCCCACCGAACTCGTCAGCCTGGGCCGTGAGGTGGCAGGGGATCGACTCCCCACACGCGGCCCAGGCGGTCGCGTACGAGCTGTGCGTGTGCACGACCCCACCGACCTCGGGCATGGCCCGGTAGACGTAGGCGTGGGCGGCGGTGTCGCTGGACGGGGCGAAGTCGCCCTCGACGAGAACGCCGTCGAGGTCGCACACCACCATCGTGGCCGCGGTGAGGTCGTCGTAGCTCACCCCACTCGGCTTGATCACCATCAGATCCTGGCCCGGGACCCGCGCGGAGACGTTGCCGGACGTCCAGGCGACCAGGTTGTACCGGGTCAGCTCGGCGTGCAGGCGGGCGACGGTCTCGCGCAGCTCGCCGACCTGTCGGGTCACCTCGGCGTTCACGCCACCACCTCCAGCGGGACCTCGTGCGTGGTCGCGGCGGTCTCGACCGCCGCGTTGCGGATCGCCCGCAGGCGGAGCATGACGTCGTTGCCGCCACGACCGAAGTGGTCGTGCAGCGCCCGGTACTCGGCGTAGAGGGCGTCGTAGGCGCGGGCCCGCTCGGGGTCCGGACGGTAGACGGCCTCGTGCACCCGGCCCATCGCCTGCGACGCCTCGTGGATCGAGGGGAACTCGCCGGCGGCGACGGCGGCGTGGATCGCCGAGCCCAGCGCCGGCCCCTGGGCCGAGGCGATGATGTTCAGCGGTCGCCTGGTCACGTCGGCGTATATCTGCATCAGCAGCGCGTTGTTGGTCAGACCACCGGCGATCACCAGGTCGTTCACCGGGACTCCGGCGTCGACGAACGCCTCGATGATCATCCGGGTGCCGTACGCGGTGGACTCCAGCAGGGCCCGGTAGATGTCCGCCGGCCGGGTGGCCAGGGTCATGCCGACGATCATCCCGCTGAGGTCGTGGTTGACCAGCAGGGAACGGTTGCCGTTCCACCAGTCCAACGCGATCAGGCCGTGCGCGCCGACGGGCTGACTCGCGGCCAGCTCGGTGAGGCGCTCGTGCGAGTCGACGCCGGCCGGAGCGGCGTGCTCGACGAACCAGCCGAAGATGTCGCCGACACCGCTCTGCCCGGCCTCGTAACCCCACGCGCCGGGGCTGATGCCGCCGTCCACCACACCGCACATGCCGGCCACCTCGGCGACCTCCGCGCCGTTGACGACGTGGCAGGTCGAGGTGCCCATGATGGCGACCAGCCGACCGGGCTGCACCGCCTGCGCGGATGCCGCGGTGACGTGCGCGTCGACGTTGCCGACGGCCACCGCGATCCCCGCCGGCAGGCCGGTCCAGGCGGCGGCCTGGGCGGTGAGCGCGCCGGCCCGGGCCCCGAGGGGCAGCAGCGGGCCGTCCAGCTTCGCCACGAAGTCGCCGAAGTTGGGGTTGAGCGCGGTCAGGAAGCCCTCGGAGGGGTAGTGACCGTCCTGCAGAATGCCCTTGTAGCCGGCCGTGCACACGTTGCGGGTCTCGGTGCCGCAGAGCTGCCAGACGATCCAGTCGGCCGCCTCGATGAAGCGCTCGGCCCGGTCGTAGACCTCCGGGTCCTCCTCCAGGATCTGCAGGCCCTTGGCGTACTGCCACTCGGCGGAGATCTTGCCGCCGTACCGGCCGATCCACGGCTCGGCCCGCTCATGGGCCAGCGCGTTGATCCGGTCGGCGTGCGGCTGCGCGGCGTGGTGCTTCCACAGCTTGACCCAGGCGTGCGGTCGGTCGCGCAGCTCGGGTGTCTCGCACAGCGGGGTGCCGTCGGCGAGCGTCGGCAGCACGGTGCAGGCGGTGAAGTCGATGCCGATGCCGACCACCGCCGCCGGGTCCACCCCCGCGGCGGACACCGCCGCCGGGACGGCGTACCGCAGCACGTCGCGGTAGTCCTGCGGGTTCTGCAGGGCCCAGTCCGGGGGCAGGGTCCGACCCCCCGGAAGCGCCGCGCTGATCACGCCATCGCCGTACTCGTGCACCGCGGTCCCCAACTCGGCACCATCGCCGACACGGACCACCAGAGCTCGCCCGGACAGGGTGCCGTAGTCGACACCGACGACGTAGCGGTCGTCAGCTCCGTCCACACGGTTCATGTGTTCACCTCCACCGTTAACGGGGATAGTGTTAACGCTCACATCCAGGCTCGTCAAGACATCTACCCGCAACAGCTCCGTAACGGAACGCGGAAGGCGGACCGACTCGGGAGGGTAGATAGCGGACCGGTGCAAACCCCAAGATTCCGCCCTTAACTGCGGCAGCCATCCGACGAATGGGGCCCGCGTCCGGCACGACTGCCGTCCGGAGACGCGTCAACAGGCGGCGCGACAGGTCCAGTGCGCCGCACATCGGGGCATGGCGGTCCGATAGCGACCACTTGTTCCCCCGGCGATGATGGCAGCGATAACATTCCCGGGGCGTCGCGGTCGCGTGCTCGGATCCGCCCGACAGCCATCGACGGCCATGCGGGCTCATGGCTGAGCGCTCCGGAGCGCCGCCCACCCGGCGCGAAGCCGGACGACGACCCGGTGTTATCGATAACATTCAACGTCTCGAAGAACCCACGCCGCCCGGTCGTCCCGCCCGCCCGATCACGCACCTCACGCCGCCGACCGGCCGCCCGAGCACGCACCTCACGCCGCCGGTCGCACGACGCCACGAGCCGGCGGCCCGACCCCTGTGGGCCGAGCCGCCGGCTCTCCGTCGCGTTGGTGGGACCGAGCACGCCGTACGGATCAGGCCGTCCGGTTGCGGTTGTACAGGGCCTTGGCCCACAGGAAGCAGCCCACTGTGATGACGGCGCACCAGACGACCGCGATGATCCCGTTGGCGCCGATCCCGGTACCCAGGAGCAGGCCGCGAAGGGTCTCCATGACGGGCGTGAAGGGCTGGTAGTCCGCGAACAACCGCACGGCGGTCGGCATGGAGTCGGTGGGGACGAACCCGCTGCCGAGGAACGGCAGGAGGATCAGCGGCATGGGCAGGTTGCTGGCCGTCTCGACACTGTCACTGACCAGACCGAGGGCGACGGACAGCCAGGTCAGCGCGAAGGTGATCATGGCGAGGACGCCGATCGCCGCGAGCCACTCGACCGCGTTGGCGTTGGGTCGGAACCCGACCAGCAGCGCCACGAGGATGACGGCCACGAGGCTGAGCATGGTCTGGACCAGGCTGCCCAGTACGTGACCCGTCAGTACCGACGGCCGGAAGATCGACATCGTGCGGAACCGGGCGATGATCCCCTCGGTCATGTCCATCGCGACCGAGATGGCGGTGCCCTGCGCGGCGCTGACCACGGTGATGAGCAGGATGCCGGGGGTGACGTAGTTGGCGTACTGGGAGCGGTCGCCGGACGGGCCGAGACCGGCGCCGAGCGTGCCGCCGAAGACGTAGACGAAGAGCAGCAGGATGATGATCGGGATGCCGATGAGCAGGAACGTCATCGACGGGTACCGCCGCATGTGCAGCAGGTTGCGCCGCAGCATGGTGCTCGAGTCGCGGACGGCGAGGGAGAGGGTGCTCATCGCGCGGGAGCCCTTTCGTGGTCGGGTCGGCCGGCCCGGGTGTCGGGCTGACCGGTGAGGGTGAGGAAGACGTCGTCGAGGTCGGGGGTGTGCACGGAGAGCCCCGCCACGCTGATCGAGGCGCGGTCGAGCTGGTCGAGCAGGGATCGCAGCGACCCGACCCCGCCGTCACTCGGCACCTGGAGGGTGAGCGCCGCGTCGTCCCGGGTGGCGGTCTCGAACGTCCGGGCCGCCGAGTCGAGACCCTCCTGGTCGGCGAACTGCAACACGACGTGGCCGCCCGGGATGAGTCGCTTGAGCTCGCGCGGCGTGCCCTCGGCGATCAGCCGGCCGTGGTCGAGGAACGCCACCCGGTCGGCGAGCTGGTCGGCCTCCTCCAGGTACTGCGTGGTGAGCAGGATGGTCACGCCCTCGGCGGCGAGTGCGCGGATGATGTGCCACATGGCCCGGCGGCTGCGGGGGTCCAGGCCGGTGGTCGGCTCGTCGAGGAAGATGACGCGGGGCTCGCCGACCAGGGTCATCGCGAGGTCGAGCCGGCGGCGCATGCCGCCGGAGTACGTGGACACCGGCTTGCCCGCCGCGTCGGTCAGGTCGAACTGGTCGAGCAGGTCGGCGATCCGCCGTCGACCGGCGGCCCTGTCCAGGTGGCACAGGTCGGCCATCAGGGTCAGGTTCTCCCGACCGGTGAGCAGGTTGTCGACGGCGGAGAACTGACCGGTGACGCCGATCAGCGCGCGTACCGCGTCGGGTTCCCGGGTCAGGTCGTGGCCGAAGACGCGGGCGTTACCGCCGTCGGCGTCGATCAGGGTGGAGAGGATCTGCACTGTGGTGGTCTTGCCGGCGCCGTTCGGACCGAGCAACGCGAAGATGGTGCCCTCGGTGATCATCAGGTCGATGCCGTTCAGCACGACCTTGTCGCCGTAGGACTTGCGCAGGTCGGTGGCGACGATCGCGGGGTTCATGGAGCTGGTCATGGTCTCCTCATTTGTGGTCGGCGGGGCGGTGGGTCAGGCGCGGCGGATCATGATGTCGCCGTAGGAGGTGTTCGCCCGGACCTCGACCGTCTCGTCGGTCTGCGCCGGGCTGTCGGTCGACTCCAACGCGTTGTGCACGCGGCCGTGCTTGGAACTGACGTCGAGCCAGGCGGCGGTCCCGCGACGGATGCCGACCTCGATCGCGCCGAAGGAGGTCTGTGCGTCGACCGCGCCGCGGGTGACCTCACCCAGCCGGAGGTTGCCGTAGGCGGTGCGCGCCGTCACCGATGCCTGCGAGGCGTCCACTGTGATGTCGCCGTAGGCCGTGTTGATCCGGACGTCGCCACCGCTGCGGCCGATCCAGCAGTCGCCGGACGAGTTCTTGATCTCGGCGGTGCCGTCGACCGCACCGATGCGCACCTTGCCGGACGATGCCTTCACCCGGGCGGAGCCCAGCACACGCTCGACCGCGACCTCGCCGTGGCTGCTGTCGATCTCCAACGGCCCGGTCTCGTCGAGACGGATGCCGCTGCCGGTCTTGATCCGACACTCGCCGAGCCGACCCTCGCAGCGGAACGCCGCCCAGGCCGCCTCGGCGTACACCCGTGACCCGGTCGGCACCTCGATCTGGACGTCGACCGACGGCCCGGGGCCGAACCCGTAGCGGCGCCAGCTCTTCGGCACCCGGATCACCAGTCGCCCGGCGGCGAACTCGACGGTGCTCTGTTCGGCGGCGCTCACGTCGGCCTTGCTCGACGGGTCGCGGGGCCGCACTGTCACCACAGTGTCGGTGCGGTCGCTCGCGGCGATCCAGGCATCGCCGATCGGCAGCTCGATCTGGACGGAAATCGGTTCTGGCGTCTCGAAAACAGGCATGGTGGTCTCCCGAACTGTGGTCGGCGGAGGTCGCCGCTGGTCAGCGGCGTGGTGGTGGAAGGGGTACGGGGAGTTAGCGGGCCCAGCCGGTGAAGTGCTGGCCGGAGGTCGGCTCAACCCGGCGGGGTGGACGACGCTGGGTGTCGCCCGCCCCGATGGCACCGGCGACGGCGCGCACCAGCCAGGCGTTGACCGAGAGCCCGGCGCGGCCGGCGGCGTCCTCGACGCTGGCCTTCAGGTGGTCGGGGAGCCGCAGGTTGATCCGCGAGGTGCCGCCCTCGTCACCGTCGGGGGCGGACACCGGCACCGCCAGCGGTGGCGGGCCACTGGGCTCGGTCGCCACCTCGGCCGGCGGGCTGGCCGGCGTCACCACGAAGTCGGGCTCGCGCCCGCGCAACCGGACGTGCACCGATCCCGGTGCGAGGTCGCGGGTGATCTCGTCGGCCGCGTCGGACAGCGCTTCGAGCAGCGTGAGACGGGTGGCCGCCTCCAACTGCGCGAAGAGTCGTTCGGCCAGCGCCCGGGCCTCCGGGTCCACGCCCTCCGCGGCCACGGCGAACTCGTTACGCAGGTTCTCGACGTATGACCTCAGCTCCATGACGCCATCATGGCACCACTTTGGCTCAGAGTGCAACAGTAATGGCTCAAGAAGGTGCCGCCACCTGGCTCCGCCGGGGGTCACCCGGCTCTCAGAGATCCCCGAAAAGCTTCCTGACCAGGTGATTCGCGTCCTCCTGGTCCAGCCCGGAGGCGACCAGGAGGTCACTGACGGTCGTCCGGACCTGTGCCACCACCACCGCACCCGAGAAGCCGACGCCGTCCCGATAGGCGTGCCCGGCCGTCCGGACCGCCCGTAGCGCCTGCTCCCGGGCCCGGTTCGGCTCGGCGCCGGCGGCGAACTGCCGCTTGAGCAGGCGGACCGCCTCGGCGAGATCGACCACCGCCGTCGGCAACGACTCCGGCACCGGCTCGCCGTCCTCGATGAGCGTCACCGATCGTCGGATCAGGGTGCCGCTGTTACGCATCGCCCGGTCGATCGGCTCCGCCGCCCGCGCATAGCGGCCCACCGGCCCGTGCCGTTGATGCCAGTACACCGGTGACAGGGTGCTCGCCTCCCGGGCGCCCTGGGTCGCCTCGACGAACGCCTTCAACCGGCCCGCGCTCTGCCGCAGCTCACTCCGGGCGGTACGGGCCCGAGCGGCGTCCCGCTCGGTCAGCGCCTCGGCGGTGGCGTCGAGCTGGGTGGCGAGGAGGTCCAACGCCGGCCGCGCGGCCCGGTTGAGCACCCGCAGCGGGTTCAGCGGCAGCAACACGGCGGTGACCAGTAGCGCCACCCCTCCCCCGACGAGCGCGTCCACGAACCGGGGGATCTCCAGATCCCGGACGGCCGGGCTGAGCGTGGCGATGAGCACCGCCGTCGCCCCGGCCTGGATAACCACCGCCGCGCTACCGGCGAGGAAGAGCGCGACGACGATCGCCAGCGTGACGATCAGGGCGAGCTGCCACCACCCGGTGCCGATCACCAGGAGGAGCAGGTCACCGATCAGCACTCCGACGGTGACACCGATGATCAGCTCGACGGTGCGACGCAACCGCTGGCCGACGGACGCGGCGAGCGTCGAGACGGCGGAGATCGGCGCGAATACCGGCTGCGACACGTGCAGCAGCGAATGCGCCACCAGCCAGGACAGCGCCGCGGCCAGACCGGCCTGTAGGGCGAGGCCGCCGATGGTTCGTACCCGACGGACCCGGTCGCGCAGCGCGGCCACCAAGCGGTCCCACCACCGGGCGACGGTCGACGGGCCCGCGTCCGCTCCGCGCCGACCGGCAGCGACCATGGCGGCACCTACCCCGCCACGACCGGATCAATCCTCGCCGGCACGGCCCGGCCGTGCTCAGCGCGAGGCGAGCGCCTTCTCGGCGTACGCCCAGAGCCGGTCGGCCGCGGCCGGGTCCAACGCGTGGGCGGCGACCCCGCCGGTGGCGTCAGGGCCACCGGGAACGACCTCGGCCTCCTGGTTGTCGTCGAAGTACCGGCCGCCGACACCGTCGAGCAGGGGTGAGCCGGCGAGCAGCACTGTGGTCGACGCGCCCTGGTCGGGCTTCTTGTAGTACTCCGCCTCGATGAGGTTGCCCGCCTCGTCCATCGCGCCCATCGCCCGCATCGTGTCGTCGTCGATGTGGCGCTGGAGGTTGGTGAAGATGTACCCGGGGTTGAGGGCGTTCGCGGTGATCCCGTCGCTGGCCCACTGGCGGGTGATGCCGACCGCGAGCAGGACCTCAGCGGTCTTCGACTGGCCGTAGGCCGACCACGGGTCGTACGGGCGCCGCTCGAACTGCGGGTCGTCGAAGTCGAAGGGTGCGGCAAGGTGTGCCCCGGAGCTGACCATCACGACCCGGGCCGCCTCGGCGGCCCGCAGATTGTCCTGCAGCCCCCGGACCAGCGCGAAGTGGCCGAGGTGGTTCGTCGCGAGCTGGAGTTCCCAGCCCACGGCGGTCAGCTGGCGGGTCGGGATCGCCATGATTCCGGCGTTGGCCACCAGCACGTCGAGCGGGCCCTGCCAGGCCGCGACGAAGGCGTCGACCGACGCCAGGTCGGCGAGATCGAGGGCGGACGACCGGACCGCGCCCACTGTGGCATCGGTGGCGAACTCCTCGGCGAGCCGGTCGGCCGCTCGAGGATTCCGGGTCGCGACGGTGACCTCGGCGCCGGCCCCGGCCAGCGCGCGCACCGTCTCCACACCGATGCCGGAGGCGCCCCCGGTGACGATCATCCGACGGCCGGTGAGGTCGACACCGTCGAGGACCTCGGCGGCGGTGGTACGGGCGTTGAACGGGGTGGTGAGGCGTGGGTTCGCTGTCATGAACCCAGGTTACGAACGCTCGGATCGGACTGCCTATAGTCTGGAGTCCTTCATACTTTCGTGAGCGTCCAGAAGAGGTGGGGATGGTGGATCCGCTGGAGGATGTGCTGGCCCTGCTCGGCGCGACGAGCCACGTCTCCGCCGGCCTGGTCGGGGGCGGACGCTGGGCCGTCGGTTTCGACCCACCGGCCGGGGCCAAGTTCAACGCCGTCCGGCGGGGCCGATGCTCGCTGCGGGTCGACGGCCACGCCGAGCCGATCAACCTCGGTACGGGCGACTGCTTCCTGCTGACCCGACCGGCGGCCTACACCCTCTTCAGCGACCCCGACGTGCCGGTCCAGCCCGCGTACCCGATCTTCGCCGCCGCCACCGACGGTGTGGCGCAGGTCGGCGACGGTGACGACGTGTTCCTCATCGGCGGCGCCTTCACCCTCGGCGGACGGGCGCGCAGCCTCCTGCTCGACAACCTGCCGCCGGTCATCCACGTGCCCGCCGACACCCCGGAGGCCGGTACCGTCCAGTGGGCCCTCGGCGAGATCGACGCGGAACTGCGATCCACGCGACTCGGCTCCCACCTCGTCGCCGAGCACCTGGCGCTGGTCCTGCTGATCCGAGTCCTGCGGCTGCACCTCGCCCGCGACGAACAGCCCACCTCCGGGTGGCTGGCCGGTCTCACCGACCCGGTGGTCGCTCCCGCGTTAGGCGCGATGCACGCGCGACCCGCGCACGCGTGGACGGTGGACGAGGTCGCCCGGGCGGCCACCGTCTCCCGATCGACGCTGGCGGCCCGATTCAAGAAGGTCGTCGGGGTGGGCCCACTGGAGTACCTGACCGGGTGGCGGATCGAACTCGCGGCCGACCGCATCCGGCGCAGCTCCGACACTGTCGCCACCATCGCCCAGGCCGTCGGATACGGCTCGGAGAGCGCGCTGAGCGTGGCCTTCAAGCGCACCACCGGCCTGTCGCCACGCGCCTACCGCACCGAGCTGGCGAAGGCGGGCCGGAACGACGTACCCGAAGCGACAGTGACCGCCGGTCGGGCCCGGCCTGGGCGGTAGCGCCCCGGCCGGCCGAGATTGAGGGCGAACGGATCGGGTAGACCCGGCTCTGCCGTCACCGCGGTCGGCTGCCCGGCGCGTGACGTCGGGTGGGTCGCGGGACAACGGCTGCGAGACGCCTCGGGGGGACATCGGATGGATCAGCGCGGTTGAGCGGGCCGGACGACTCCGGTGACGTCGTGGAGCTACGGGTGCACGGAGTCTCCGGCGCGAGCGCCGCACAGGTGCTGAACCTGCAACAGATCGGGCAGGTCGCCGGTGACCGCAATGGCGGGTTCTACCGGCCACGCCCCCGAAACTCCGACAGCACCGGCGCGCACGGGGTGACGCTTGAGGCGTACCGCTGGGGTGACCTGCCGTCCGGGACCGTGGCCCGCACCCTGGCGGTGGTCTTCCTGCTCCCCTTCATGCTTGTCAACGTCGCGATCTGGATGCGCCCGGCGAACCCGAGTTCCGAGGCGACGGTCAAGTCCCTGTGCCGGCTGCTGGCGCTCACCCTCACCGTGTTGTACGTGCTCGCCATCGCCGGCGTCGCCCTGGACCTCGTCGGTTGGAAGTGCCTGGCCTCGCCGGACTGCCTGGCCGGACGCAGTTGGTTGTCCTGGTTGGGTGGACGGCCGGTCGGACTGCGGCTGGCGGTGCTCGCGCTGGTCCCGGCCGCCGCGATCGGCCTGATCTGGCGGGTCAGCTGCCGTCCCGGCCGGACCTTCGAGGCGTTCCGGGCACCCGATCAGGGCAGCTCCACGTCTCGGCTCGGCACTGTCGGTCAGTGGGACGCCGAGCCGCTGGTGGGCCGGTTGCGCGCCATCCACGTCGCCGCGGCCTTCGCGACGCTGGATCTCGTCCTGCTGCTGGGCCGGGGCGCCGGTGACGCCTCGCCGGCCACGATCGCGCTGACGGCGATCACGGGGGTGGTCCTGACGGGCTGCGTGGGGCTGCTCTGCACACCGCCGCTGATGGACCGGGCCCCCGGCGACCAGCGGCTCGACCGGGTCACCCGCACACTCCGGACCGCTGCCATCGGGCTGACCGTGGTCGTCGTGGCACACGTGTCGACCAGCTCGCAACCCTGGCCTGAGGAGCGGGAACTCCCCGGCTACGACTCGACGCTGACTGGTCTGTTCGTGGCGCAGACGACGCTGTTGGCCGCCCTCGGCGTGGTACTGCTCTGGCACCGGAGCCGGGAACACGGCGCCACCCCGCTGTTCGGACTGGGCGCTCTCGTTGTCGCCGCCACCGGGATCAGCATGGCGGTGGCGTACTCCGCCGAACTGGTCTACCGGGTGGCGGACTTCCTGGACCGCGACGTACCGACCGGAGCGGGCATCGCCTCCGGCCCACCCCGCGCCTACACCTGGGCGATCTTCGGCTTCTTCCGGGCGGTGCTGGTCACCGCGATCATCGCCGTCCTCGTCATCCTGATCTCCCGCCGGAGTCGACGCCGGGCCGCGGCGGCGATAGTCGCGCGCGACTTCCCGGACCCGCCGGCCGAGGCAGGACCCCGGCTGCGGCAGATCCGAGACGCGATAGCCCGGGCTCGCTTCACCGAGAAGCTGGTGCCGTTGGCAGTGCTCTACGGTTGCCTCGCCGGAATCGGCACGGCCACCACCACCATCGGCCTGCTCGGGCAGGTCCCGAGCGACGTGCTCGAGCGGAACATCGGATTGCCGGCGGGCGCGATCACGTTCGCCATCGCGTTCGGTAGCTGGGTGATCGCGGCGATCATCCTCGGCCTGATCATCGGCGGCATCTTCGCGTACCGGACCGAGCCGTACCGCCGCCACATCGGTGTCCTCTGGGACCTCGGCACCTTCTGGCCCCGGGCCGCCCACCCGTTCGCGCCGCCCTGCTACTCCGAGCGGGCGGTGCCGGAACTGGCCCGCCGGATCACCTACCTCGTCGAGCGCGGCGACGCGGTGCTGCTCACCGGGCACAGCCACGGCTCGGTTCTGCTCGCCGCCACGGTGCTCCAACTGCCGCCGCAGGTCGGTGACCGGGTCGCCCTGCTCACCCACGGATCGCCGCTGCGCCGCCTCTACGCACGGCTCTTCCCCGCGTACGTCGACGACGCGGCACTGCACGAGATCGGCCGGCGGGTGGGTTGGCGCTGGGTGAACCTGTGGCGCGACACGGACCCGATCGGTGGCTGGATCTTCTCGCCGCGTCCCGCACCCGCGCCGGCCACCACCGGTGACCCGGCCGCCGCTGTGGATCGTCGACAGCGTGACCCCCGTGACGTGGTGACACCCCCCGGGGACAGCGTCGCCCCATCCATCCACGGGCACTGGCCGGGCGAGTCCGACGAGCCGTTCACCGAGGCGGTACGGGAGTTGGTGCAGCGCCTCGGTGGGCGGGCCGGTCCGCCCGGGACGCCGGGGTAGCAGGCCGGCTCAGTGTCCCCGGCCCGCCCGGGCACGCCAGTCGTCCAGGGCGATGCCGGCGAGGCGGGCACCGTCCGCCGGGACGAGCGAGCGTTCGCCCAGCTTGGCGCCGAAGTACCGGGCGTCGGGGTCGGCCACCACCGAACGACGGTCCTGTTGGTCGGCGAGGAGGGATCGGCCCAGTTCGTCGAGGCGGAACTGCTCCGGGCCGGCGACCTCGACCACGGAGTTCGTCGGCGCACCGAGCACGACCTCGGCGACCGCGGCCGCGACGTCGTCCGCGGCCATCGGCTGAATGAGCACCGGTGCGAGGTGCACGGTGTCGCCGTCCGTGGCGGTGTCGATGATGCCCTGGAGGAACTCGAAGAACTGGGTGGCATGCACCACCGAGTACGGGAGTCCGGACGCGACGATGAGCCTCTCCTGGGCGACCTTCGCGCGCATGTACCCGCTGTCCGGGATCCGGTCGCACCCCACGATGGAGAGCGCCACGTAGTGGTTCACCCCGGCGTCCGACGCGGCGGCGAGGAGCGTCCGGGTCGAGGTCTCGAAGAACTCCAGTACGGCGGCGTCCTCGAACGACGGCGAGTTCGACACGTCGACGACGACCTCGGCGTCGGTGAGCGCACCGGCCACTCCCTCACCGGTCAGGGTGTTCACGCCGGTCTTCGGCGATGCCGGCACCGCCTCGTGGCCCTGGGCGCCGAGGCGGTCCACGAGCTTGGAGCCGATGAGGCCGCTGCCCCCGATGACGACGATCTTCATGGTCGCACCACGTCCTGTCTGCACTGGGTTGAATCGTGCTGCCAACCAGTAAGACGGAAAGCGTGCGCGGATGCAGGACAATCGCCAGAGAACAGTTCGACGGAGATCAGGAGGTCGACGTGGCCACGGTGTCCCACCCGGTGTTCGCTCGGGTCTACGAGCGGCTCAGCGTCGCCATGGACCGCGCCGGCACGGCGGCGTTCCGCCGCGACCTGGTCGCCGGCCTCTCCGGGCGGGTGATCGAGATCGGCGCGGGCAACGGGCGAATGTTCGCCCACTACCCGCCGGGGGTGACAGAGGTCCTCGCTGTCGAACCGGAGCGGCGTCTGCGTGCCGCTGCCGAGCGCGCCGCGGCGGCCGCGCCGGTTCCGGTCACTGTCGTCGACGGTCTGGCCGAGGCGCTGCCCGCCGGGGACGGCGAATTCGACGCGGCGGTGGTCGCGTTGGTGTTGTGCACAGTGCCCGATCAGGTGAGCGCGTTGGCCGAGATCAGCCGGGCGCTGCGCCCCGGGGGCCAGGTGCGGTTCTTCGAGCACGTGGCCGCCGAGGAGACCACCGGCCTGCACCGCGCCCAACGACTTCTCGACGCCACACTGTGGCCGAAGCTGTTCGCCGGCTGCCACACCAACCGCGACACCGTCGCCGCCATCGGGGCGGCCGGCTTCGAAGTGGAGCAGCTGCGCAGGTTCCGTTTCCCGGCCACCAGCAACAGCCCCTCCTCCCCCTGCGTCCTCGGCCGCGCGGTCAGGCCGGTCCCGACGGTCCGGCGATAGGCCGAGATCAGCTCGACCGCTTCACCGCCCCACCCGCCCGTCGCGGAAGCGGCGAACAAGAACGCGAAGGTCGATCCAGTTCAGATAGTTACCACCCGGCTATTGTCCCATTTTGCTCTCATTTGAACACCTGACGTGATGTGGTGGTCAGCGCGCTCATCGGCGCCTTACAGGCCGTATCACGCAGGACGCCACTCGCTGGCCGTCTCCTGCGAGTAGTACCCACGGAGGGTGTTCTGTGACAGCTAAACCCAAGAATTGGCTACGGCGGCGAGTTGTCCTGCCGTCGCTCGCGGCTGGCGCAGCCGCCGCAGTGGCAGCCAGCCTGCTGCTCTTCAGCTCGACCGCCGCGAACGCGCAGGAAGCACCGGTCAACCTGGGGACGGCGGCCGACTTCTCCGTCCTGGCCGGAGCGGAGCCCACGAACACCGGCCCCAGCTTCCTGGCCCAGAGCCTCGGGCGGTTCCCCGGAAACACCGCGTCCGGCTTCGAAACGGCAACCATCGGCGGCGAGATCCACCTCGGTGACGCGGTCGCGCTCCAAGCTCAGAGCGACCTGACCATCGCCTTCAACGACGCCGCCGGCCGGACCCCGTTCACCATCCTCCCGGCGGAGCTGGGTGGCAACACGCTCAACGAAGGGGTCTACCGGATCGGGGCCGCCCAACTGACCGGACCGTTGACGCTCAACGGCCAGGGCGACCCGTCGGCCGTGTTCATCTTCCAGGTCGACTCCTCGCTGACAACGGCGTCGAACAGCAGCGTCGTCCTGATCAACGGTGCTTCGGCCTGCAACGTCTTCTGGAAGATCGGCAGCTCGGCGACGATCGGTACCGGCACCACCTTCGTGGGCACCATCATGGCCCAGGCCGCGATCACGATGGCCACGGGCGCGACCCTCCAGGGCCGCGCGCTGGCGCGCACCGAGGCCGTCACCCTCGACACCAACGTCATCACCGCACCTAACTGCGCCGGGCCGACGGGACCACCCGGACCGACCGGCCCGCCCGGGCCCACCGGTCCGCCCGGCCCGTCCGGTCCACCCGGCAGCCCCGGCGCACCCGGCAGTCCAGGAGCACCGGGTAGCCCGGGAGCACCCGGCAGTCCAGGAGCACCGGGTAGCCCGGGAGCACCTGGCGCACCAGGTAGCCCGGGAGCCCCCGGAGCACCGGGTAGCCCCGGCGCACCCGGTCCGTCCGGACCTCCCGGAGCACCCGGTGCACCTGGCAGCCCCGGTGCACCCGGCAGCCCTGGCGCACCCGGTCGACCTGGTGGCGGCGGCAAGCACCCCATCCTGCCGGTAACCGGCAGCGGTACGGTCCCGGCCATGACCGGCGTCGGAGGTGTGATGGTCGTGCTGGGCGCTGTCGCGTTCTTCCTGGCCCGGCGTCGACGCCTGGAGTCCTGATCGGTGGCCCGGCCGGTGTGATCCCGGCCGGGCCACGTCACGTCGTCGGCCCGCCCCCACCGGGAGCGGGCCGACGACGCGTTCGCCATGGACGGTCAGTCGACAAGCCCAGCTCGCGCATGGCTTCGTCCTCCCGCTCGTGGGACAGGTGGAGCAGAATCTGGCGCCGGGGGTCACCGAGGCGCACCACGTAGGTCTGTGCGAACTGCGCGCTGCCAGCCTCGCTCGGCGCAGTGTTCGCGCGGCATCAGCGGCGGGGCAGCCCGGCCAGCCAGACGTCCAGCTCCGCTGGGGAGCGCAGTAACACCACTGGCGGCGCGGACGGATCGGCCTGCCAGGCCCGCATCCGCCGTCGGGCCCGGCCGAACGCGGTGACGTGCCACACCAGGATCGAGTCCGGGGACAGCACACTGCTCAGCGACTCGCGGTTGCCGTTGCAGATCACCTCGCCGGTGATCACCCGGCGGACGGTGCGGCGAAGCAACCGCCCGAACGAACGCCATCGTGGATAGTCCAGGCCGACGACAAGGTCGGCGCGGGCCATCGGAACGTCCCGCCAGCCGTGGTACGCCCCGTCGATGATCCAGCGGTCCCGTCGGCAGACCTCCTCGATCCGGCTGCGTTGCTGGGCGACCGGCACCTCGACCCAGCCCGGTCGCCAGAGCAGATCGTCCACCGGATACCAGGGCACTCCGAGGTGTTCGGCCAACCGCGCAGCGAGCGTGGACTTGCCGGAGCCGTACACCCCGTAGACCAGGATGCGACGCGGTGCGCTCATCGCGGCAGCGTACGTCGTGAAGGAAAATCGGTTGTCGTGCCTGGCGCATCTCGGCCAGAGTGACGTCCATGACGTACTGACGGACTCCACCCCCTGCTCCGCGCCACCGGTGATGCCTCCCGGGGGCCGTGACGCCGTCCGCTTTCACGTTCGCAGCCAGAGATGAGCCCCCTTGTCCCAGCACCACCTCCCTCGGGAGCCCCTGCCCCCGTCCGCCCCGGCCACCGTCACGGTGTTCGCCTCCCCGGCGAGCTGGATCGAGTCCGATGCGCTCACACAGTGCCAACAGGTCGCCGCCCTGGACGGCATGCGGCACGTCGCCGCGATGCCGGACCTGCATCCCGGCAAGGGCGCGCCCATCGGCGCGGCCATGGCGTCGACAGTGCTGTACCCGTTCCTGGTGGGTTCCGACATCGGCTGCGGCATCGCCGTGTTTCCCATCAAGCTCAAGCGGGCCGTACCGGAACGGCTCGCCGCCCGGTTCCCCGACCTCGACCAGGCGCTCGACCCGGTACGCGACGCCGACGACCCCGCCTGGGCCGCCGTCGACTGTGCCGTTCCGGCCGGTCACCTCGACGGTCTCGGGACGGTGGGCCGGGGCAACCACTTCGTGGAGCTGGCCCGCGTCGACACCGTCTTCGACGTACGGCACGCGGGCCGGCTCGGGCTCGACGCGGGCGATCTCGTGCTGATCGTGCACAGCGGTTCCCGTGGTCTGGGCGAGCGGATCCTGCGGGCGCACACCGAGGTCCACGGCGCCGGGGCGGCGCCCGACCCCGCCGCCTACCTGGGCATGCACGACGACGCCGTGCGCTGGGGTTCGCTCAACCGCCGGGTGCTGGCCGCCCGGGTGGCGCACGCGTTGGGGGCCGAGCCCACCGCGCCGATCGTCGACCAGTGCCACAACCTGGTCGAGGTCCGGGACGGGGTCTACCTGCACCGCAAGGGCGCGGCACCGGGTGACGGGCGCGATGTCCTGATCGCCGGTACCCGGGGAACGGCGTCCTACCTGGTGGCCGCGCACGCCGGGCCGGAGGCCAACCATTCGGTGGCCCACGGCGCTGGCCGCAAGATGTCGCGCGCCGACGCCCTGCGGCGGGGCCGGGCCAAACACACGGTCGAGGAGCTACGCCGTACCCCGGTGGGTTCGCTGGTGGTGTGCGGTGACCGACAGTTGCTCTTCGAGGAGGCGCCCACGGCGTACAAGCGCATCGAGCAGGTGATCGCCGACCTGGTCGAACATCGGCTGGCCACCCCGGTGGTCAGCACGACGCCAGTGGTCACCTACAAGACGCCCGACCTCGGTTCCGCCGCCCGGCCGGACCGGCGGGGCCACCGCGGCCGGCGAGGCCGCTCGTGAGCGCGTTCCTGCTGTTGTCGGCCGGGCGTGGGCCCCAGGAGTGCGCCTGGGCACTGCGTCAACTGCTGCACCGCCTGCGGGGCGAGGGCGTCCGCCGAGGTCTGACGATCCAGCAGGTTGAGGCGGTTCCCGGTGACCGCGCCGGCACCTACCGGTCGGTGCTGATCCGGATCTCCGGCGTCGACGCCGAGGCGTTCGCGGCCTCGTGGACCGGGACGCTGTGCTGGCAGGCCCCGAGCCCGTACCGGTCGGGCATCGGCCGGAAGAACTGGTACGTCACCGCCCAGCCGCCCGAACGCGACGCTCGGCCGACGACGTTCCGCGAGGTGGACGTCGACATCGTCGCCTGCCGCACCGGCGGGCCGGGTGGTCAGCACCGGAACAAGGCCAGCACGGCGGTACGCGCGACGCACCGCCCCTCGGGCCTGGTGGTCGTGGTCGACGAGGAGCGGCAGTTCAGCCTCAACCGCCGGATCGCCCTGGACCTGCTGCGCCAGCGCATCGAGCAGGGCGACGTGGCGGCGCGGCGTGCCGTCACCACCGCCCGGTGGCGCATCCACGACGAGCTGGTTCGCGGCGATCCGGTGCGGGTGGAACGTCCGACGCACCGGTGACCGGCAGTCCAGCGACTCAGACCTGCAGCACCGCGTCCGCGAATGCCTGCGGCGCCTCCTGCGGCAGGTTGTGCCCGACACCGCCCCCGACGGTCCGGTGCTCGTACGGGCCGGTGAACTGCTTGCCGTAGACGGTGGGCTCCAGGTGCGGCGCACCGTTGGCGTCCCCCTCCAGGGAGATGCTGGGCACCGTGATCTTCGGCTTAGCGGCCAGGCGCTCCTCGATCTGCGCGTACTGCGGCTCGCCGTCGGCGAGAGCCAGCCGCCAGCGGTAGTTGTGGATGACGATGTCGACGTGGTCGGGGTTGTCGAACGCCGCCGCGCTGCGGTCGAACGTCGCGTCGTCGAACGTCCATCTGGGCGAGGCGGTGTGCCAGATCAGCTTCGCGAAGTCGCGCCGGTTCTTGTCGTACCCTTCCCGACCGCGCTCGGTGGCGAAGTAGTACTGGTACCACCACGCGAACTCCGCCTTCGGCGGCAACGGGACCGTGCCCGACTTCTGCCCGTCGATCAGGTAACCGCTCACGGAGACCAGACCTCGGCAGCGTTCGGGCCACAGCGCGGCGACGACATCGGCGGTCCGCGCGCCCCAGTCGAACCCGGCGAGCTTCGCGGTGTCGATGTCCAGGGCGTCCAGCAGAGCGATGAGGTCGAGCCCCATCGCCGCCGGTTCGCCGTTTCGCATGGTGTCGTCGGAGAGGAACCGGGTCGTGCCGTAGCCCCGCAGGTACGGGACGACGACCCGCTGGCCGGCGGCGGTGAGCAACGGCACGACGTCGGCGAAGCTGTGGATGTCGTAGGGCCACCCGTGCAGGAGGATCACCGCGTCCCCGTCAGGCGGCCCGGCGTCCACGTATCCGACGTTCAGCACACCGGCCTCGACCTGTCGCAGGTCGGTGAACCCGCCAGCGGCCCTTGCCATCGACTTCTCCCCGCGTCCGGACCTGCTCGGATGTGCCGATCACGCCCGAATCTAACGACCTGCCCGGAGCCTGAGCACCGTTCGCACAAGGACCGCTCGACGGATGCCGAGCTGGGTAAAATGCCAGCTCCGGCGAGTCCAGTGGCGGCGGAAGGTGATCGGGTGACACAGACCGAGCAACGCCCCGGGGCCGCACTCGCCCCGTTCTCGCGCTACGGCATGGTCAACTTCGCCCGATCCAACAGCCACCGGGGGCAACAGCTCTACAGTGCCGCGAGCATCGGAAACGATCCGACCAGTTGGGCCGCCGTCAACGACGGGCAGGCGGTGCTCCGGTCCCGCACTGGCATGCACGCCCTCCGCGACCCGTCCATCGTCCGCTCCCCGGAGGGGGACAGGTTCTACCTCGTCGCCACCGATCTGAACGTCGACGGCCGGGCGTACGGGTGGCGTGGCTGGGACTGGGCGCAGAGCGGCGCGAGCCGGCACATCGAGGTGTGGGAGTCCCTCGACCTGCGGACCTGGTCCGAGCAGCGACACGTGCTGGTGGCCCCGGAAGAGGCAGGCATGGCGTTCGCCCCGGAGGCCATCTGGGACGAGTCGATCGGCGCCTACGTCGTCTACTGGACCTCGTCGGTGTACGCCCCCGGCACGTACTACACACCGGATCGCACCGATCCGCGTGGCCGCTTCCCGCTCACCCGGAACCAGACCCTCTACAGCACCACGCGGGACTTCGTCACATTCACTCCAGCGCAGGTGATGTGCGGCCGGCCGCACCACGGGACGCTGGACGCGGTGATCATCCGAGACGACACGGACGGGTCGTACCACCGCTTCGTCTGCGACCGGACGGCCACCGGCGTCGGGGTCACACCGTACGTCCCCGGGTGCGGCTCGCAGGACATCTATCAGGAGCGGTCGACCGCCATCCTCGCTCCGCCGGACGACTGGGCGCTGGTGGCGAGCTGCATCACCCACCGGACGATGAACACCACCTACGCCGAAGCGCCGATGGTGGTCAAGGCGAACCCCGGTGACGTACGCGGACCGGGCTACTACCTCTGGGCCGACCAGATCTGGGCCGGGTCGCCCTCCGGTGAGCCCCTGGAGGAACAGTTGCACCCGTACTGGAGCGCGGACCTCGCGTCGGGCGACTGGACGCCGATCGACTGGAGTCGGAAGCCCGCATACGACCTGGCGAACGGCGTGCTGCGCCACGGGACCGTCTTCGCCCTCACCCAGGCGGAACATGCCGCGCTGCGGGGCGCCGACCTGACGAGCGTCGCGGTGCGGATCCCACCGACCAGGACCACGTACGCCGTCGGCGAGCCCCTCGACCGCACGGGTCTCGTGGTCACGGCCGACTACACAGACGGGGTGCGGGACGAGGTACTGGCGCACGGCCACGGCGGGTACACGGTCTCGGGGTACGACCCCACCACCGCAGGTGCGCAGACCATCAATGTGTCGTACTCGGTGGTCGGTGTGACGAGGACCGCCTCGTTCCCGGTGGAGGTTGTGGGGCCGTAGCGGGATGACCGTAGGGTGATGGCATGGCTGAGCGACCTCTGACCCTGATGGCGGTGCACGCCCACCCCGACGACGAGGCGACGAGCACCGGCGGCGTGCTCGCCCGCTATGCCGCCGAGGGGGTCACCACAGTGCTCGTGACCTGCACCGACGGGCGATGTGGGGACGGCCCGGGTGGGGTCAAGCCGGGCGATGAGGGGCACGACCCGGCCGCGGTGGTGGCGATGCGCCAGGCCGAGCTGGAGGCCAGCTGCGCCACGCTGAACGTCACCCACCTGGAGACCCTCGGCTACGCCGACTCCGGGATGATGGGCTGGCCCACCAACGACCTGCCTGGCGCGTTCTGGACGACGCCGGTGGCGGAGGCGGCGGCCCGGCTCGCCGAGCTGATTCGGCGGTACCAGCCGGACGTGATCGTCACGTACGACGAGAACGGTTTCTACGGCCACCCGGACCACATCCAGGCCCATCGGATCACCATGGCCGCCGTCGAGCAGACGGACGTTCCGGCGAAGGTCTACTGGACCACGGTGCCGCGTACGGCGTTCGCGGAGTTCGGCCGGATCATGAAGGAGCTCGGCGTCGAGTGGGCCGATCCGGACGCGGCGGCGGAGCCGGGGCCGCAGCTCGGCCTGCCCGACGACGAGATCACCACCTGGGTCGACACGAGCAAGTACGGCGCGCAGAAGTTCGACGCGCTGGCCACGCACGCCAGTCAGACCGAGAACATCTCTTCCTGCAACTGGGCCAGGAGCGGTTCACCGAGTTGATGGGCGTGGAGACCTTCGTGCGGGTCCAGGACCGGACGGGCGCGCCGACCCCCGAGGACGACCTCTTCGCCGGTCTGCGCTGACCACTCTTCCGTAGCGCCACCAGGCATCGTCGGACACCGGGTCGACGATGCCTGGTGGCGTGCGCCGCGATGACCTCACCACGCGAACCGGTCGCCGGTCGCCGGTCGCCGGTCGCCGGTCGCCGGTCGCCGGTCGCCGGTCGCCGGTCGCCGGTCGCCGGTCGCCGGTCGCCGGTCGCCGGTCGCCGAAAGTTTCGACCGCCAGCTGCTCGGCACTGGGCAGGTCATGTGATGAATTTCCGGAAGTTTTCAGCGTTGACGCCCAGACATAGATCGGCTTAACGTTTCGAGCAAGTTTCCGGTTTCCGACCGGAACTACCGGCGTCACCCCACCAGCTCGCGTCTCCACCCGACCAATACCGCACCCTCACCTCCTAGATCGACATCTATCTATTGATCGTCTGGAAGGGAAGGCACATGAAGTTGAGACAGTGGTCGACCGTCGGCCTGGTCGCCGTCGCGACCATCGCCACACTGAACACGGTGCCGGCGACCGCGAGTCGGCCGTACGACCCCACGACCCAGAGCCTCGGTACCCTCGGCCTGCGCCACGGCCTGCACGTCGGCACTGCGGTCAACATGGACGCCCTCAACGACGCCAGCGACCCGCAGTACCGCAAACTGGCCTCCGCCGAGTTCGCCTCGGTCACCGCCGAGAACGTGATGAAGTGGGAGAGCCTGGAGCCGACCCGCGGCGCCTACAACTGGGCGCCGGCCGACGAGTTCGTCGACTTCGCCAAGCGCAACCGGCAGAGCGTGCGCGGTCACGTGCTGGTCTGGCACAACCAGTTGCCCGCCTGGTTGACCAGCGGCGTCGCCGACGGCTCCATCAGCAAGCAGGAGTTGCGCGAGCTGCTGCGCAAGCACATCACCACAGTCGTGAACCGCTACAAGGGCAAGATCTGGCAGTGGGACGTGGTCAACGAGGCGGTCAGCGACCCGTGGGACACCCCGTCGACCCTGCACTACAAGGGCTTCTGGGCGCAGAACCTCGGGCCCGGCTACATCGCCGACGCGTTCCGCTGGGCGCGGGCCGCCGACCCGAAGGCCCTGCTGTTCTACAACGACTACAACATCGAGGCGTTCGGCTCGGGCAACCCGGCGGACGACAAGACCCAGTTCGTGTACGACATGACCAAGAGCCTGCGCGCCCAGGGCGTCCCGATCGACGGCGTCGGCTCCCAGGGTCACCTGGGCACCCAGTACGGCAACTTCGACACCCTCCAGGTGACCGCCGCGCTGAAGAAGTTCGGTGGGCTCGGTGTGGCGACCGCGTTCACCGAGGTCGACGTCCGCAGCCAGCTGACGGAAGGCGTCCAGGCTGGCAACTCGGAGGAGATCAACCCCCGGCTCCAGGCGTCGGCCGCGAACTTCAGCGTGCTGATGAAGGCGTGCCTCGCCGTGCGGAGCTGCCTGTCGTACACGGTCTGGGGTTTCAGTGACAACCATTCGTGGGTGCCGGGCTGGTTCGACGACCCGCCGGAGGGCCTGGCCACCATCTACGACGAGAACTACCAGCCCAAGCGGGCATACCAGGAGTTGAAGTCCGACCTGATCTTCGCAGGGCCGCCGTACGTCCTGCCCCGCATCGCACCCAGACCTCGCCGCTGACGCCCAGGGCCGTGTGGAGCTTCCCGAAGCTCCACACGGCCCGTGTGCCACCACGGACGTCGACGGTCGACTCACGTTCGGTGGTTCCGCTGTCGCCATCCGGACGCCATCGGAGGGCTGGTGCCGGATCTGCCGGTTTATTGATGGTGTTGGTGTCACTATGGCAGGCGTGGGAACTGCGAAAACTGCCATGCCTGCGATCTCGCCGCTCACCGGCGATCCCATCAAGCGGGCCGATGCCGAGCGGCTAGCGGGGGTGCTGAAGGCCTTCGCCGATCCGGCGCGACTCCGGTTGCTCAGCCTGATCCAGTCCGCGCCGGAAGGTGAGGCGTCAGTGAGTGACCTCACCGCGGCGCTCAATCTCTCCCAGCCGACGGTGAGTCATCACCTTCGGATCCTCACCGAGGCCGGCCTACTCGAACGCGACAAGCGCGGGGTCTGGGCGTACTACCGCCTGGTGCCCGCCGCGATCGCGCAGATCGCCGACCTGTTGACGCCGCCCCGGAAGCGGGCGACGAAGCGGGCCCGCTGACCGGGCCGGAAGGCCGGCTCGTCACATCCGCTCCACTGTGCGGATGCCCAGCAGGTGCAGCCCCTGCCGCAGGGTCCGGGCGGTCAGCTCGGCCAGCAGCAGCCGGCTCTCCCGCAGCTGGTCCGTGGCACGCAACACCGGGCAGCGCTCGTAGAACGCGTTGAACGCTGTCGCGAGTCGGTGCAGGTAACCGGCGAGCTGATGGAACTCGAGACTCCGCTCCAGCTCGCCGACCACCCCGGCGAAGCCGAGCAGCTCGACCGCGAGCGCCCGCTCCGCCGGCTGCGCCACCACGATGAGGGCGTCCGGCCGCACGGCGGTCCCGGCCCGCCGCAGCACTGACCGGATCCGCGCGTACGCGTACTGCAGGTAGGGCGCGGTGTTGCCGTCCAGCGCCAACATCCGCTCCCAGTCCAGGACGTAGTCCTTGGTCCGGTCGACGGACAGGTCGGCGTACTTGATGGCGCCGATGCCCACCGCGCGGCCGATCTCGTCGGCGGTCCCGGCGTCCAGATCCGGGTTCCTGCTCCGGGCCAGGTCGGTGGCACGGGCGACCGCCTCCTCCAACAGCCCGACCAGCTTCACCGACTCACCGGCCCGGCTGCGCAGCATCCGCCCGTCGGTGCCGAGGATGGACCCGAAGCCCAGGTGCTCGGCCCGGGCCGGCGGGCAGAGCCAGCCGGCCGCCTCGGCGACGGCGAACACCATCGCGAAGTGCTGCCGCTGCGGTAGGCCGACGACGTACAGCAGCCGGGTGGCGCCGAGTTCGCCGACGCGCTGCCGCAGCGCGGCCAGGTCGGTGGCCGGATAGCCGTACCCACCGTCGCTCTTGCGCACGATCAGCGGCAACGGCTCGCCGTCCCGGCCGGTGAACCCGGGCGGAAAGACGCACTCGGCCCCACCGCTGGGCAGCAGCAGCCCCAGCTGGTCCAGGTCGTCGACGACGTCCGCGAGCAGGTCGTTGTAGGCGCTCTCGCCCCGAAAGTCGGCACCGGACAACGTCACGTCGAGCAGGTCGTACACGGTCAGGAAGTACCGCTCGGACTGCGTCACCAGCAGCCGCCACAACCGGCGGGTCCGCTCGTCACCGCCCTGCAACGCGACCACCCGCAGCCGCGACCGTTCCTGGAACGCCTCGTCGGCGTCGAACTTCACCCGGGCCGCCCGGTAGAAGGTGTCCAGGTCCCCCATCGACAGGTTCTGCGCGGCTTCGGCCTCACCGAGGTCGATCAGGTGCTCGATCAGCATGCCGAACGGTGTCCCCCAGTCACCCAGGTGGTTGACCCGCACCACCCGGTGCCCGAGCCAGTCCAGCAGCCGCACCGCAGCATCACCGATGACAGTGGAGCGGAGGTGCCCGACGTGCATCTCCTTCGCCACGTTGGGCGCCGAGTAGTCGACCACCACGGTCTGCGGCGTCGCCGTCGGCGGCACGCCGAGCCGGGCGTCACCGGCCAGCCCGGATACCAGGTCGGCCAGGGCCCGGTCGGCAACCGTCAGATTGAGGAAGCCAGGCCCGGAGACCTCCGCCAACACGCCGACGTCGTCGAGCACCGCGTGCGCCAGCACCGCCGCGGCGATGTCGCGCGGCGGGCGGCCGAGCCGCCGGGCCAGCGCCAGCGCCGCGTCGGACTGGAAGTCCGCACGTGGAGACCGCCGCACCAGCGGGTCGACCGGGCTGCCGGCCACCGCCGCGAACGCCGGTGCCAGCCGGTCGGACAACAACTTTTCAAGATCCATCAGTACGCCGATCTCGCTCGGACCCACGCTGCCACGCGAGCCGTTGACGGGGAGATACGGGCGGACCGAGGACGACCAGCGAACGACCGGCGGCTCGATCCGCCGGTCGCAGGAAACAGGTCAGCGCGGGCGGGCGACGGATCGCCGGCGTCGCCCCGCACCGACCTGGACGTCACACGACAGTCCGGTGCACTGAGCGATCACGCTGGTCATGCGGGGCAGCCTAGCGGCCCGGCCGACCCGACGACACAGAAATTCCGTGGTCCGGCCGATGCCCGAGGCGTCACGTGGTCGTTTCGGTCGACTCGGGGCAGGGAACTTCCTCGGGACAGACGAGGGGTGATGATGAGCCGATACACAGCACTGCCGATGGCCCGTACGCGACGCGCGCTCGCGCTGCTCGGCACCGTCGCACTGGCCGCTGCCTGCACCGCCACCGAGGATCCGCCCGGCTCTGCCCCGGCGACCACCGCACCGGCCACCGCGTCGGCGTCAGCGCCCCCGACAGATCCGCCATCGCCGAGCGCGAGCACCCCGGTGACCATCCCGACCTCGGCCTTCGTCGAGTTGCCCGCCGAGCTGCGGAAGTCTCCGCGACGGACGACGCCCGTCGAGGAGGCACTGCCAAAGCTGTGCGGCAACGAGTTCGGCACCGGCGGCCGGCAGGTCACCGCGAGCGCCGCGATGACAGTCACCTACCAGAAGGCCGGCGAGCCCGCCAGCAACGTGCCCCAGGGGATGATCCACCAGACCATCTTCACCTTCGACGGCGACGGCGCCTCGGGTTACCTGGGCCGGCTCCGCACCGGCGTGCAGGCGTGCCCCTCCTACGACCAGTCCGGAAACCGCGTCACCGTCAAGAGTCAGGCGCTGCCCGGGGTCGGCGACGAGGCGGTGCTGCTGACCCGGACGTGGCCCGAGACGAGCCTGAACGGCGAACGCACCGGCGGCACCGCGTCCAGCCAGATCGCTGTGGCCCGCGTCGACAGCACGGTGACGGTCTTCGACGACCAGGGGTGGGAGGGCACCAGCGGCAACCCCGCCATCCTGGACCGGGTCGTCCGCGACGGCGTCCGCGCCATCGACGCCTGGCAGGGGTGATCCACCCACCCGCCACCGGCGCGGGGCTCCACCGATCGGTTCCATCCTCGGTCGAATCATGGACACCTGGACGCGAGTCGCGGTCGCGCCGGGAGACTTGGGGATCACGGTCCACAGTGGCGGGGTGCGCCCGCAGAAACCAGCCACCCGGACCATCAGCGTTGGTCGGTGGAGGAGGTCGTCATGTCGGACGCTCAGGGAACAAAGGCGCCGTGGCTCCCGCCACGGTGGTTCATCCGGCTGGCCTGGTCGGTGCACCGGGGCCTGTACCGGGTCTCCGGCAGCCGGGTCGGGCTGTGGCGACCCCGCGAGACCCGCTGGGGCACCCTGCGGCTGACCACGACCGGACGCCGCACCGGCCAGCAGCGCAGCGTCATTCTCGCGTACTTCGAGGATGGCCCGAACCTGGTCGGGGTGGCGATGAACGGGTGGGGCGAGGGCGCTCCCGCCTGGTGGCTCAACCTCCAGGCGCACCCGGACGCGTCAGTCGATCTGGTCGACGGGCGGCGGCTGGTGCGCGGTCGCGCCGCCACCGACGACGAGCGGTCGCGCCTGTGGCCACGCTGGCGCGAGGCCGACAAGAACTTCGACGCCCACGCCGCACGGCGATCGTCGGAAACCACAGTGGTGATGCTGGAGCCCAGATCGGATAGCGACGCCCCGGTGCAATGACGCAACTCGCGGCTTCCGCACCATCGGCTCCGTCTGGTTACCCGGCTGCCACGCGGGCTCAACTGCCGAACGCGAGGTAGAGACCCAGGCCGAAGTTCACCACCAGGACGATCGCGCCGACGACGGCGAACCAGCGCTGCCAAGCCGTCCACCGGACCGTCCGCTGGGACTCGACGATGCCCGCCTCCTCCACCCGCACCGCGGCGATCCTGTCCCGCTCACTGGCGTCACGGCGGCCCGCTGTCACGTCGGCGCTGAACAGGGTGACGTTGCCGCGGAGTTCCTCGGTGAGAGACCGGAGCGCCTGCGTCATCGAGTCGATCGAACCGTTGATCCTGCGCAGGTGCTCATCGTGCCCCTGTAGACGTTGCTCGATCCGGCCCGCGTCGAGACCGCGGGCGTAGGCGGCCGCCAACTCCTCCGCGTTGTCCGGGCCCGTCATCGTGGGTCCGTCGGCACCGACGACGCTGCTCCTGGCCCGCACTCGGGCGGGACCGCCGTAGCCGTCCGGCGCAAGGGCCGCCGCTGAGGCGTGGTGCTCGTGAGACGCATCCGCCACCTCCTACTGACCCCGCACCACCTGGTCCGGGTATCAGTCGTACCACTCCCAGGCCCCGAACGCCACTGCTCGGATCCGACAAAACCGCAGGTCAAGGACGTGTTCATGGCCAGCACGCGCGTAAATAACAGGTGCCTGACGGCGGCCTGGAGACAACTGCGGCGGTACGACGTCCCGAGGGCGTACATCCCGGGTGGTAGGCCCATCGGCAACTCCGGCATGACGACTCACCAGCGGTTTGCTTCCTAGGCTGCCACCCGTACCCGTCACGAGACCGAGGAGATCCACGATGTCCGTTCGTCACCTGCTTGCCACCGCCGTAGCCGCCCCGCTCGGAGGGATCGAGCTAGCCGCACCGGCAGCGGCGCACGTCGCGGCCCAGCCAACCGCCGCCGCTGCTCTCTCCATGAGTTCCGGACGTCTCGGCGCCAGTGCGGCCGCCCTGCTGGGGCTGGTCGGCGCCATCATCGGAGGACTGGCCCTGGCCCGCCCCGCCAGTCGACTCGGCACCGGCTCGGGAAGCCGCGGAGCCGTCCTGGCCCTGGCGACAGGGCTGATCGGCATGGCGCTCGGCGGGCTGGTGGTGACCACCTCCGACAGTGGCATCGGCACGGGCAACGGGCGAGGCGGCGCATATGTGGCGCTGGCGGTCGGACTGGCCGGCGTGGTGCTCGGCGGGCTGGCCCTTCTTCGCGCGCGCCGCACCGGCCGCCTGGCGGGCTGACCGCGGCCGGTTCCGGCGTGGGGCCCGCCTGGCTGATCTCGTTCCATCCGAAGGCTGCCCCGCCGGCGGTCGTTCCGGCCGACCAGTCGACGGTGGTGGTCAGGAGCGAGCGAGCCAACCAGGCACTGTCAGACCGGACTCGTAGGCGAGGATCACCAACTGGGCTCGGTCCCGGGCATGGGCCTTGGTCATGATCCGGCTGACATGCGTCTTGGCGGTCGCCGGGCTCAGCACCAACCGCGCCGCTATCTCGTCGTTGGAGAGGCCGGCGGCGACCAGCGTCAGCACTTCACGCTCCCGCTCGGTGAGCACGCTCAGTCGCGGCCCGGGGTCGGGATGCTTGGCCCGGGCCGCGAACTCGGCGATCAACCGCCGGGTGATCGACGGTGCGATAAGCGCGTCACCCCGGGCCACCACCCGCACCCCGTGGATCAACTCCGCTGGCTCGGTGTCCTTGACCAGGAATCCGCTGGCACCGGCCCGCAGCGCGTCGTAGACGTAATCGTCCAGGTCGAAGGTGGTCAGAATGATGACGCGAGCGTCGGAGCTGGCGACGATCTCACCAGTGGCGGCCAGGCCGTCGAGCCCGGGCATCCGGATGTCCATGAGGACGACATCGGGTCGCAGTTGCCGGGCCAGCCGCACCGCCTCGAATCCATCGGCAGCCTCGCCGACCACCTCGAGACCGTCCTCACCGTCGAGAATGGACCGGAAGCCGGCCCGTACGAGGGTCTGGTCGTCGACGAGGAGTAGCCGGATCACGCCTGCTCCCCCACCGGTGCCGGGTCGGCTCGCATCGGCAGACGGGCACAGACCCGGAAGCCTCCGTCCGGCTGTGCGCCGGTGGTCAACGAACCGCCGAGTGCCCGCGCCCGCTCCCGCATTCCGAGGATCCCGCTGCCCGGCGAACCCGGCTGGGCGATGCCGTCGTCGTCGACCTCCACGAGCACGTCGTCGTGATCGGGCCGGACCCGGACCACAGCGGTGGTGGCACGCGCGTGACGCGCCACGTTGGTGAGCGCCTCCTGGACGATCCGATACACCGCCAGATCGACCTCCGGCGGTAGCGACCGCGTCTCGGCCAGCTCGGTGCGGATCTCCAACTCCGGCCGGGCGGCCGTCCTGATCAGATCGCCGAGGCGATGCAGGCCGGGTGCCGGCACGACCGCCGGCCCAGCTTCCTGCCGCAGCGCCCCCAGCGTCGCGCGCAACTCACTCAACGTCTCCTTGCTGGTCTGTTTGATCGCGGTGAGGGCCTGCTCGGACCGGACCGGGTCGGGTCGGTGCAACGCCGCGCTGGCCTGCACGTTGATCAACGACAGGTGGTGGCCGAGCACGTCGTGCAACTCCCGGGCAATGCGCAGCCGCTCCTCGGTGGCCCGTCGCCGGGCCTCCTCCTCCATCCGCTGCTCGGCGACGACAGCTCGGGCCTGTGCCTCGGCGAGGTAGGCGCGGCGGTTGCGGGTCACGCCGACGATGACCGCGACGAGCCAACCGGTGTGCAGCAGCGTCGCCCCGTTCATGGTGTTCGGGGACCGGTTGTAGCTGTCCGCCACGGCGAAGGCGACCACCGAGGCGAGACCGAGCCCGACGGCGACCGCGAGGTACCCCTCGTCGACAACTGTGTAGAGCGCCACGACGAAGACCAACATGATCGGGCCGGGCCGGTGCAGCAACGCCCCGTACGCGCCGATGGCAGCCAGCGCCACGACGCCCACCGGCACCGGGTGACGCCGGCGGACGTACAGCGCGCCGGTCGAGAGCAGCACCGCCAGCAGCGCCGCCCATTCGGCGGCGGTGTCGATGCCGCGCGACTGGACCACCAGGCCCATGACAGCGACCAGACCCACGGCGGGCACCAGGGCCACGTCCGCCGTCCGGCCCCGCCACCCCGACATGGACCGAAGCCTAGCCTCCCGCGATCCAGCGGGAGAAGGTCCGACTGGACCGTTCAGGTGTGCTGGTTGCCCTCGGCCAGGTTCGCGTCGTAGCCGGCGGCCTGGAGGGCGAACAGTTCGGCGTACCGGCCGCCGGTGGCGACGAGGTCGGCGTGTGTGCCGGCCTCGACGAGCCGGCCGTGGTGCAGGACGAAGATCCGGTCGGCGTGCCGGACGTTGGCGAGCCGGTGCGTGATGAGGATCGTGGTGGCGCGACCTCGCCGGTCCCGGATGGTCTGGAACAGGGCGTCCTCGGCGCGGGGGTCGAGCGCCGAGGACGGCTCATCCATGATCAGCAGTTCGGCGTCGCGCAGAAACCCGCGAGCCGCGGTGATGCGCTGCCACTGCCCACCGGAGAGGTCCTGGCCTCGCGCGAAGGTCCGGTCGAGCAGTGTCTCGTACCCGTGCGGAAGTTCGTTGATCATGTCGTGGGCGACGGCGCGGCCGGCGGCGGCCTCGATGCGATCCTGCTGGGCCTCGCTGTCGACGTCGCCGATGGCGATGTTCGTGGCCGCGGTGAACGGCCACTTGTGGTATTCCTGCGTCACCACCGCGATCCGGGCACGCAGCCCGCCGACGTTCCAGTCCGACAACGGGCGGCCGTTCCACTCGATGCTGCCCTCGGTGGGGGCGCGAAGGCCGGCGATCATCGCGGCGAGGGTCGTCTTGCCCGAGCCGTTCTCCCCGACGAACGCGACAGTCTGCCCGGCGGTGATCGTCAACGTGACGCCGTCGACTGCGGAGTCGTCCCGATCGGGGTAACGCAGGCTCACCTCGTTGACTGTCAACTCCCGCAGCCGATCAGGAGCGGCCTCGGCAACGGGTCCGGTGCTGGTCGGTAGGTAGGCGTCAGCGCGGGTCATGAAACCGGTGTAGTCGCCGAAGTGCTGCCCCTCGGTGTAGACGTGGTCGACCTGGAAGGTGGCGACGGCCAGGGACCGCTGCGCGGACTGCACGGCGATGACGCAGGTCGCCGCGGCGGCGAGCGGGATCTGCCCGTCGAGGAGCAGCAGGCCGAGCAGGGCGTAGACGGTGCCGGTCGCCAGACCGCCGACAATGGCTCCGACAGTGGTGGTAGTGGTGACCCGCCGGGCGAGGGCGAGTTGGATGTCGGTCTCCACCTGCATCACCCTGTCGTACTGGTCGAGCAGGAACCGGCGCAGCCCGTAGGAGCGCAACTCCGGGGCCGAGGCACGTTCGGCCATCAGCTTGTGCAGCAGCCACAGTCGACGTCGGCGCACCGACCCGGCGTTGTACGTCTGGTAGCGCAGATGCCCGGCCCGCAACGACGCCCACGCGTTGGGCACCGTGGCGACCAGCAGCGCCAGCAACAGCAGCGGATGGATGATGACGACGGCGGCCGCCACGGCGAGCAGCCCGGCCAGCCCGGCGAGCAGGTTCATCGACGCCTGCACCAGCCCGATCGTCGATTCGGTGCCTCGGGAGGCGCGTTCCATGTCATCGGCGAACGCGTCGGCGTCGAACGCCTCCAACCGGACCGCTGTGGACACCTCGAACAGGCCCCGCTCCACCTCACGACTCACCCGAGGCGTCAAGCCGTTCTGCGCGTACCCGGTGGCGATGCCCATCCCGGCGCGGAGCGCGACCGTCGCCGCCAGCACGGCCAGCGCGGGCAGCGCCGCCCGCACCTTGTCCGCGGTCGGTCCGCCGGCGAACAGTTCCACCAACACCCGCTGGGTGGCCAACAGGCCGAAGGCGGCCATCACCCCCGCGCCGACAGTGGCCGCGGCCACCACACCGGTACGGAGCCGGTCCGCGCGCCAACTGATCCCGACGGCTGTCCAGACGAGCCTGGGCAGCTCCGCGAAGACGGCGAAGACGCCGGCCTCCGCGCGCGCCCGCACCCCCGTCTCCCACCACATCTCCCGCAACTCCGGCAGCACCGACTCCGTGCGCCCACTGTGGGGCTTGCCGGGATTGAAGCGGTGGGCCTCTGCGGTGGCGGTCTCGCTCATGGACGTACCTCCGGGCGGCGCAGCCGTCGCCATTCCCCGCCGGGCTGGCGGAGTGGCGGCTTTCTGGAGGATTGGACCACCCGAACATAGCTCTCGGCAATCGCCCGAACACTCGCCGCTACGGATGCGATGGTGCCGGGAAAGCGTGGCAGCGCGTCACTGCGTACGCGGATCGTCGAGGCGTGCTTTCAGCGCCGTGGCGATCTCGCCCGCAGCGACGATCTGCTCCGGCGTGAGGGCGTCGACGAAGAGCTCCCGGATGGCGCGCAGGTGGGGAAAGGTGGCTCCCCTGAACGCCTCGGCGCCGGCCGTCGTGAGCAGCACCTCCGCACCGCGGGGAACCGTGGCGCACTCCTGGCGGCGGATGAGGCCGCGCCGCTCCATCCGCCCGAGATGGTGGGAGAGCCGGCTCCGCTCCCACCCGATGTGCGAGGCGAGTTCGGACGACCGCATCGCCTCGCCCTCCGCCTCGCTGAGAGCGAGGAGCACCGCGTAGTCCCCGCTCGAGAGCGAGGAGTCGCCCTGTAGGCGGGACTCGAGCCGGGAGCCGAGCGCCGCCGTCGTCTCGATGAAGTTCCGCCAGATCCGCAGTTCGTCGGCGGTCGGGAGCTGGCGTCCGCCCCGCCGGCCGGGTGTGGTCTCCGTCATCTCACCCTCCCGGGAATTGACGCGTCAATCGCCAAGTTAGCATCATTGACACGTCAACCGGTAGGTCCGCTTCCGCAGGCCGTCGGCGGATTGCACCGAGGAGGAGACCATGACAGCTGCAGACTTCGAGCTGGGGCTCAACTCGTTCGGGGAGGTGGCCACCGACGGCGACCGGGTCCTGAGCGACGCCGAGACCGTACGGCTACTCGTGGACGAGGCACGGCTCGCCGAGTCGGCCGGACTCGACGTGTTCAGCGTCGGCGAGCACTACCGCGAGGGCCACAACGACTCGGCGACACCGGTGCTGCTGGCCGCGGTCGCGACGGCCACCGAGCGAATTCGCCTCGGCACCTCGGTCACAGTGCTCAGCACCAACGACCCGGTACGGCTCTACCACGAGTTCTCCACCCTCGACGCCGTCTCCGACGGCCGCGCCCAGATCGTCCTCGGGCGCGCATCCGCGACCGAGTCGTTTCCGCTGTTCGGGTACGACCTGGCCGACTACGAGCGGTTGTTCGAGGAGAAGCTGGACCTCTTCCTGCGACTTCAGCAGGACGAACCGGTCACCTGGTCCGGCACTGTACGAAGCCCACTGACCGGGCAGCGGCTGCACCCACTGATGCAGCCGGGCGGCATCCCGACCTGGATCGGTGTCGGGGGAAGCCCGAACTCGGTCATCCGCGCCGCCCGGCACGGACTTCCGCTCATGCTCGCGATCATCGGCGGGCGCCCCCAGCGCTTCGCCGGCCACGTCGACCTCTACACCAGGGCGCTCGAACAATTCGGGCATACCCTGCAGCCAATCGGGCAGCACTCACTCGGCCTTGTCGCAGACACCGACGAGGAGGCGGTGGAGACGTGGTGGCGATACTGGCAGCCGGTCGTGGCGGCCCTGGCCGCCGAACGCGGCTTCTACAAACCGGACCGCGCGCGCTACGAGGCCGAAATCGACCACGGCGCGCTCTTCGTCGGTTCACCCGAGACAGTGGCGCAGAAGATCGCCACTGTCGCTCGGGACCTGCGACTGAGCCGCTTCGACCTGAAGTACGACATCATGCACCTGCCCCGCGAGGCACGCGCGCGCACCATCCAACTGCTGGGCAGTGAGGTCGCGCCACGGGTCCGGGAGCTGCTGGCTAAGGAGCCCAACCATGTCTGATCTGCTGTTCGGCCTGGACACGTTCGGCGACATACCGCAGGACGACGCCGGCAAACTCGTCTCCCACGCGGCGGCGATCCGGCAGGTCGTCGACGAGGCAGTCCTCGCCGACCAACTCGGGGTCGACGTCATCGCGCTGGGCGAGCACCACCGGCCGGAGTACTCGGTCTCCACACCGGAGACGGTGCTGGCCGGAATCGCCACCCGCACCTCGCGGATCCGGTTGGCCTCCGGCGTGACCGTGCTGAGTTCGGACGACCCGGTACGGGTGTTCCAGCGCTTCGCCACAGTGGACGCGCTGTCGAACGGTCGAGCCGAGGTCATCCTCGGTCGCGGCTCGTTCACCGAGTCGTTCCCGCTCTTCGGTTACGACCTGCGCGACTACGACACGCTGTTCGAGGAGAAGATCGAACTGTTCGTCAAGTTGCTGGACGAGAAGCCGGTCACCTGGAGCGGCACCCTGCGTGCCCCACTGGAGAACGCCGACGTGTTCCCGAAGACCGAATCGGGTCACCTGGACACCTGGGTCGGCGTGGGTGGCTCGCCGCAGTCGGTCGTCCGCACCGCCCGGTACGGGCTGCCACTCATGCTCGCCATCATCGGCGGGGCCCCCGAGCGCTTCGCGCCCTACATCGACCTGTACCGCCGGGCCGCCGACCAGCTCGGTACGACCGCGCACCCGGTCGGCATGCACTCGCCGGGCTTCATCGCCGACACCGACGAGCAGGCCAAGGAGATCTACTGGCCGCACTATCGGATCATGCGAGACCGGATCGGCAAACTGCGGGGCTGGCCCCCGATCCGCCGTCAGGAGTTCGACTCCGAGGTGGAGAACGGCTCCCTCTACATCGGCTCACCGGAGACGGTGGCCCGCCGGATGGCCCGTGCGATCCGCAGCCTCGGTGTCGGCCGGTTCGACCTCATCTACTCGGCCGGAGCGCAACCGGCCAGCGCCCGGATGCGCGCCGTGGAACTCTACGGCTCGAAGGTGATCCCCATGGTCCGCGAACTGCTGGCCTGAACAGCACTTCCCGAGCGAGAGGACGACATGAACGACAACGACCGGAGCCGGCCTGCGACCCTCGGCATCCTCGGCGCCGGCAAGGTGGGCACGGTGCTCGCCCGGCTCGCCGTCGCCGCCGGCTACCGGGTACGGGTGGCCGGCTCCGGCGACCCGACGAAGATCGCCCTCACCGTCGAGGTCCTCGCCCCGGGGGCCGAGGCCACCACGGCGGTCGACGCGGCGGCCGACGCCGACGTCGTCATCCTCGCCCTGCCCCTGGGCAAGTACCGCAGCGTTCCCGCCGAGGCGCTGCGCGGCAAGCTCGTCGTCGATGCCATGAACTACTGGTGGGAGATCGACGGTATCCGCGACGACCTCACCAACCCGCGTACCTCGTCGAGCGAGACCGTCCAGGCGTTCCTGTCCGGCTCACGCGTCGTGAAGGCGTTCAACCACATGGGCTATCACGACCTGGAGGACGAGGCCCGGCCGGCAGGGGCGACCGGCCGCAAGGCCATCGCGATCGCCGGCGACGACAACGCCGACCTCACCGAGATCGCGGCCCTGGTGGACGCGCTCGGCTTCGATCCGATCGTGGCCGGCCCGCTGGCCGAGGGGGTACGGCTCGAACCGGGCAGCGAGTTGTTCGGCGCCAACGTGAGCGCCGACGAGGTACGCGCCATGCTCGACCGCTTCGGAGAGTCGGAGCGGGGACGGACCATCACCGCTGCCCGCACGGCGTCGTAGACATCGCCTGCGGCCGCTCAGGGGTCAGAGACGATCGGGTCGGAGGGATCCGGAAGGCGGCCCTCCGCCCCGATCATCGTCATCGCCCTCCGGCACTAGTTGTTGTTACGCCACCAGGGCGACCATCCCGAGCAGCCCCAGGCGCCACACGCCCGGAACCGCACGCGGCTGCCCTGATCGTTGTAGCGGTGAGTCGTGCCGTCCTCGTAGAAGTCGTAGTTGCACACTCCCCATTCACCCTCGCCTTCGAGGCTCTGGCAGTCGCCGCTGCGGTAGTTGTGCCAGGTTCCGCCGTAGTAGAGCTGGTTCTCCCAGATCCCGATGGCCGCGTAGGGCGTGTCGCGGTCGTAGACCCAGATCTGGTCACCGTAGGCCCGGAAGCAGGCTTGGGCCGGCGACGACGAGCCGGCGGAGGGGGCCGGTGCGTCGACGCAGTCCACGACGTCGGGCGGCCAGCCGGCCGGCGTCGCGATGGTCGCCGCCGCCGGCGCGCCGGCGAGCAGGACGAAGAGGGCCGCCAGGGCCACGATGAAAGCTGGGCGCGTTGCTCTCTTGACTGACATGAGGCGAACCAATCATCGCCATTCACTGCCAACAAGACATCAGGGTGTTCGGAACGGTACGGACCCGTCCCGAACGCGGGAGGACCGCTGTCGAACGGGGAGGCGACAGTCTCTTTGGGTCAGGCGACGCCGAACGCCGCCCGCGGTTCGAGGTGCTGGCCAACGGCGTACTGCTCGTCGAAGTCGGTCGGGCCGAGCGCCCCGGTCGCGGCGGCGCGCATCCGGGCGAGGTCCGCCGCGTCGTCCGGGTCCGGCACCTGGCCGAGCGCCGCGAACGCGGCGTCCGCGACACCGATCATCCGCGCCGCGCGGGAGTGGTTCCCCTCGGCGGTCGCGAGCGCGGCGCCGGCAACGCAGACGTACGGCACGAAGTCAGTCCAACCGTTGTGGAACACCCGCTGGCGGTTCTCGGCGAACAGCGTTCGGGCCACGTCCAGGTTGCCCAGCCCCAGCTCGCAGAACGCGAGGTTGTGATATTCGGAGTTGACCGTCTTGGGTTGGCCGAGCGCCTCGTTGAGCGCGATGCTCTCCCGGTACAGGTCCCGAGCGCGGAGCAGGTCACCGGACATCCTCGCGACGCCGGCCAGCACGTGCCTCGGTCGTTCCTCCAGGGCCCGGTCGCCGGAGCGCAGCGCCACCGCGAGAGCCTCCCGGGCCCGCGCCTCTCCGCCCGTCAGGTCACCGCCGCGAATGGCGACCCGGGCGAGGCTGTACCGGGCCTCCACCTCGCCCGCCAGGTCACCGGCCGCCTGGGCCCGCTCGATTTCGGCCTCGCTCATCCGCACCACGGCGTCGGTCTCGCCTCGGCGAAACGCCGAGCGCACGCTCTCGCTGAAGGTCATGACCCTCTCCCCCATACCTGACACCGCCCGGTCGACATCGTCCGTCACCGCGCGTGGAACATGGTCCAGGTCTCCACGAGCGTGAAGCCCATCGACTCGTAGAGCGGCCTACCCATCACGCTGGTGTGCAGGTAGGCAGCGTCCGCGCCGGCCGCGATGCCGTCCCGCAGAACCGTTTCGGTGATCACCCGGCCCAGGCCACGACCCCGGGCGGACGGAACGACCGCGATGTTGAACACGCCGACCACCCCGGAGGTCAGCATCCCGAGCCCGGTGCCGACGGGCTGGCCGGACTCCTCGGCCAGGTAGCCGGTGATGGAGTCGGCGTCGAGCACCGCACCACCCATCAGCGATCCGAAGAGGCCCTCGGGAACCTCGAAGCTCCGGGTGAGGGCGCCGGTGTAGAGGTCGTTGTCGGCGGCGCCTACCTGACGCACCGAGGGGCGCTCCGCCGAGCCGGCACGGAAGGTGAGGTCGTCCGACGCGCAGGCCAGCAGGGGCAGCTCACTGCGTTCGAGGAGGCCGTGCCGGGCCGCGAGGTCAGCGACCTGGTCGTCCGCCTCGCCCCGAACGATGATCGACCACTGCGCGGCCTGCCTGCCGACCTCGGTCGCCATCTCGTCGAGCGACCCGAGGTCGGGCTCGGTGGACCTGTCGTAGGCAGCGTTGAGCGTCGCGACGCCGGCCTGCGTCACCCCCGCGCGGGCAGTGCCCCGCTCGGCGTACCCGCCCTTCGGAGTCACCCTGCACAGCGTCTCGAAGGCGTCGAAGTACGCCGCCGCCATCCGATCGGCGGTGATGTTCATGGTGGGACTCCCTAGACCGGTCGTTCTGCTTCGGTCGACAACCTAGCCACCGATCACGCTGACCAGCAAATCACGGGCACGATGACCGCCACCTGCGGAACGGCTTCGAACCGATCAGGAATCGAGAAGCCCCGGGAACTTCGGGCGGCCTAGCCTTTCCCCAGGTGAACGGCAGCATGCCGACCTGGACGACGAGAGGGAGCCCGAGAATGTCCGCGAAGACCACTACCGTGTCCGACGGCTTCAGCCCCGAGGAGCGGGCCGCGATGAAGGAGCGCGCCGACGAGCTGCGCGCCGAGGGCAAGAAGGGCGCCAAGAAGGCGGACGGGCTGCAAGCGGTCCTCGACCGGATCGCGCAGATGGAACCGGAGGACCGCGCGCTCGCCGAGCGGGTGCACGTGACGGTGACCGCCGCCGCCCCGAGCCTGATGCCGAAGACCTGGTACGGGATGCCCGCCTACGCGAACGAGGACGGCAAGATCGTCGTCTTCTTCCAGGACTCCGGCAAGTTCAACTACCGGTACTCGACTGTGGGCTTCCAGGACTCGGCCAACCTCGACGACGGGGATCTCTGGCCGGTGGCGTACGCGTTGCAGCAGTGGAGCCCGGCCGTGGAGAAGAAGATCAGCGAACTGGTGCGGACGGCGGTCTCCTGACCGACGCCCGCCCCCTCGCTGGCTCGCTCACGGTGCGATGATCGACGGCCGGAGCCGACGGAGACAGGTGGTGCGGACGATGCGGTATGGGCCGCCAGCGGTACGACGAGTCCCCCGATGACCGGCCGGGCCGGCGAGGTGTTCGACACCGGTCGGACGGTGTCCGACATCGAGTCGCTGCTCGCCGCGGACCTGCCCACGGACGGGACGCCGGTCAGCGAGGGGGACCCGGTCACCGGTGAGTGGACGGGCAGCCGAGGCGAGGGCTTTCGGATCGTTCCGCTCTGGGAGAGCGACGCCCTGACGGGTGTGTACGGTGCCGAGTGGAACCAGGCCGAAGAGGCCGCCGAGGCGAACCTGGCCCTCGTCGTGGCGGAGTTGGACCAGAGGTGGGGCGGGCACCGCTCGGTCTCCATGCGGGTGCCGCTGTTCCGGGATCAGGCCGGTGAACCCATGCCGGCGCTGTTCCAGTCGCTCTGTGACCTGGACTGCTACGGCGACCTGACCGTCTGGGGGCCGACGGTGACCGGGGGTCGGTGGGTCGCGGTCTCGGTCAACCAGTGTGACGGCGACGCTCCCATGATCATGACGGCGGTCGTCAGTCAACTACCGATCATCGAACTGTCGGACTGACCTGCCCGGTTACCCGCGGCCCGGGTGCGGGGCTGTCATCGACATTGCCCACGGCTCCTATGGTTCGGGCATGTCGATCACAGACCAGGCGTTGGCCATCGAGGCGGCGGAAGCTGGAGCCGCAGTCGTCCGCTCCCGGTACGGCTCAGCACTGACGCGCGTCATGAAGACCGGCGGTGACTTCGCCACCGCCGCCGACGTCGAGGCCGAGCGGGCCATCATCGACGTCCTGCGCGCGGCGCGGCCGGAGGACGCCGTGGTCGCCGAGGAGAGCGGGCGCACGGGTACCGGCGACAACGGGCGCACCTGGCTGGTCGACCCGCTGTGCGGAACGTTGAACTTTGCCGCGCGGACCATGCTGGCCTCGGTCAACGTCGCCCTGCGGGTCGGGTCGGACGTCACAGTGGCGGCCTCGGCGGACCCGTTCGCCGCCGAGGTGTTCTGGACCGACGGCACCGCCGCGTACGTCCGGGGCGCGGGGACGGACGAGCGACTCGTCCCGTCGGCCGAGTCGACGCTTGTCGACCTCAATCTCGACCCGCCCTTTCCCAACCGGGACGTCTTCCTGGCCGCCCGCATGCTCACCGACGAGGGCTTCCTCGAACAGTTCCGGCCCCGGGTGGTCTCCACCAGCCTCGCCGTGGCCTGGGTCGCCGCCGGTCGCCGCGCCGCCTATCTGACGGACCGCCACGACCTGCGGAACAGCGTCCACTTCGCGGCCGGAATCGCGCTCTGCGAGGCGGCCGGCTGCGTGGTCACCGGGCTCGACGGTCAGCCGCTGCACACCGGTGGGGACGGTCTCGTCGTGGCCGCGGACGAGCGGACGCACGCCGCCCTGCTGACGCTCGTCCGGAAACAGGGTTCGCGATCGACCCGGCCTTGACATGAAGTGCGGTTGAGGTTCTAGCGTCCCTAGATGATCACGTCAGGGCCGCCGTGCCCTGCGTACGTCAGCTGAGCACTACCGTCGAAGGGATTCCGATGAACCTGTCCCGCCTTCTCCGCCCGGGTACGGTCGCGAGCGCGCACTGCGACCTCCCCTGTGGCGTCTACGACCCGGCGCAGGCCCGCATCGAGGCCGAGTCGATCAAGGCGATCTCCGAGAAGTACCAGGCCAGCGACGACCCGGAGTTTCGCACCCGCGCGTTGCTCATCAAGGAGCAGCGCGCCGAGCTGGTGAAGCACCACCTCTGGGTGCTGTGGACCGACTACTTCAAGCAGCCGCACTTCGAGAAGTACCCCCAGCTGCACGGCCTCTTCAACGAGGCGACGAAGCTGGCGGGTGCCGGCGGCGCGAAGGGCGCCGCGGACCCGGCGGTCGCCGAGCAGCTCCTCGGGAAGATCGAGGAGATCTCGAAGATCTTCTGGGAGACCAAGCAGGGCTGATCAACCGGCACCGGGTGGCGCGAGCCACCCGGTGCGGCGTACCACGTTCGGGAGGAACCGCATGGAGTCGCGAACCGACCTCGTCGAAGACTTGATGAGCCGTTTTCCACACGTGCCACGGGAGGCGGTCCTCAAGGAGGACCTGCTGCGGGGCGGCCTCGCCTTCGACGACGCGGCGCTGACCGACAACGAGCACGGCGACGTCAAGCCGAAGTCGTACTTCATCTTCTCCTTCGATCACCGGACGCTGCCGGAGTTGGGGACGGCCGCGCTGCGCCGACCACCGGAGGAGATCGTGCTCACCGGGGGTCCGTACGACCTGCGTCGCACCGTCGTGTCGGTCCGCACCAACCCCAGCTCGCCGTACCGCGTCAGCACCGACAGCGACGGTCGACTGCGCCTGTTCCTGGACGGACGGCCGATCGCCGATGTGGGGCTGCCCCCCATGCCGGCGTACTACCGCCACACGCTCGCCAACGGCAAGTCGGTGATGGAGGTCGCCCCGACGATCCAGTGGGGCTATCTCATCTACCTCACCGCGTTCCGGGTCTGCCAGTACTTCGGCGCCAAGGAGGAGTGCCAGTACTGCGACATCAACCACAACTGGCGGCAGCACAAGCAGGCCGGCCGGCCCTACACCGGGGTCAAGCCCGTCGACGAGGTCCTCGAGGCCCTGGAGATCATCGATCGGCACGACGTCGACCGCGCGTCGCAGGCGTACACGCTGACCGGTGGCAGCATCACCTCGCAGGTCAACGGGCTGGCCGAGGCCGACTTCTACGGGCAGTACGCGCAGGCGATCGAGGAGCGGTTTCCGGGACGGTGGATCGGCAAGGTAGTGGCCCAGGCGCTGCCCCGAGCCGATGTGCAGCGGTTCCACGACTACGGTATCCGCATCTACCACCCCAACTACGAGGTGTGGGACAAGCGGCTGTTCGAGTTGTACTGCCCGGGCAAGGAGCGGTACGTCGGTCGGGAGGAGTGGCACCGGCGCATCCTCGACTCCGCCGAGGTGTTCGGCCCGCGCAACGTGATCCCGAACTTCGTGGCGGGCGTCGAGATGGCCGCCCCGCACGGCTTCACGAGCATCGACGAGGCGATCGCTTCCACCACCGAGGGGCTTGACTACTTCATGTCCCGGGGGATCACGCCCCGGTTCACCACCTGGTGCCCGGAGCCCACCACGCCGCTGGGGCGGACGAACCCGCAGGGCGCGCCGCTCGAATACCACGTCCGTCTGCTGGAGGCCTACCGGGCGACCATGGACGCCCATGGCCTGTCCAGCCCGCCCGGCTACGGCCCCGCCGGGCCCGGGCGAGCGGTCTTCTCGGTCAGCTCCTTCATGGACACGCTGCCGTCCACTGATTCGTGACGGACGCGCTCGGCTGGCCGATGTCGATCCGCCGAGGAGCGGTATACCTCAGAGGCATATTCATACCTCTGAGGTATACCGCTTAGCACCGCATCCGCCCCGCCGACGGCGATTGACAGCGGGCGGCCAAGCCAGGCCCTAACTGGCGTACGTCTCGAACTCACCGACCCGTGGCGTACCGCTGGAGCTGTTGATCTTGAAGTTGATCTTGCTCATCGCGGTGGCCGAGAAGGTGATCGAACCCGCCCCGCTACCGGAGGCCAGGACGGCTCCGTTGTCGTTGTTGATCAGCTGCCAGGACCCGATGGAGCCCTGGGTGCCGGACGGCTCGCGGATCACCACCCGGGACACCCGGGTCGCGGAGCCCCACTTGATCGAGATCGTGCCGGTCGACCCGGCCGGCGACCAGTAGGTGCTCAGGATGCCGTCGCGCACGTTGCCGTAGCTGGTCCCGCTGGCCTTGCTGGAGCCGTCGGCGCCGGCGCCGAGGCTGAGGTTGGTCCCGCCGGTGGGCGGAGGCGTGGTCGGCGGCGGGGTGGTGGGCGGAGGCGTGGTCGGCGGCGGGGTGGTGGGCGGCGGGGTCTGCGGCGCGCAACTGCCGTTGGACACCTTCAGGCCCGTGTTGGCACCGACCGTCTGACGGACGATGTCCGGCACACAGCTCGCCCCGTCGAGGCTGTACGAATACGGGATGCTGACAGTGGTGTTGGAGGTCGGGTTGGGGCCGGCCGGGTAGTTCTCGCTGCCGGCGCTGGACCAGGTCACGTTGTCGAAGACGTTGCCGGCGACCTGCCAGTAGCCGCGCTCGTTGGTGTAGAAGGTGCCCAGGACGTCCTTGGAGTCGCGGAAGTAGTTGTTCTCCACCTTGGCCCTGGCCCCCGCCCGGGAGTTGATCCCGGACTCGTGCAGGCTCACGTAGTGGTTGTTGTAGATGTGGGCGACCCCGCCGCGCAGCAGCGGCGTGCGGGAGTCGATGTTCTCGTAGAGGTTGTGGTGGTACGTGATGAAGCCGTTCGACAGGTCGCTCTCGCTGGACCCGACGAGGCCGCCACGACCGGAGTTGCGCAGGACGCTGTAGGACAGCGTCACGTACTGGGTGTTGTCCTTCATGTCGAAGAGGCCGTCGTACCCCTCGGACTCTCCGCCCGAGGCCTCCAGGGTGACGTGATCGACCCAGACGTTGCGGACCGTGCTCTCCATGCCGATGGCGTCCCCGCCGTTGGAGGTGGGCGAGCCCGACTTCTTGACGTTCCGCACTGTCACGTTCTGGATGATGATGTTGCTGGAGTCGCGGATGTGGATGCCGAGCTGGTCGAAGACGGCGCTGCCGACCCCGATGATGGTGACGTTGCTGATCTGCTTGAGCTCGATCACGCCCGCGGCGGTGTTGCAGCTCGACCCCGACACCTTGCTGGTGTTGCCGTGATTGATCGTCCCGGTCACCTCGATGGTGATCGGGGTGCTGCTGCTGGTCCGACCGCACAGCGCGGCGTGAATCGCCGTGCCCGTGGTGGCCCGCACCGTCTGCCCGCCCGCGCCTCCGGTGGTCCCGCCGTTCTGGGTGGCGTAGCCGGTGGCGCTGCCGACCGCCGCCGAGGCCTGCGGGGTCGGTAGTGCCACCCCGACCGCGATCACCACGGCCACCGCCGCCAGCACCGCCTGGCGTCGCAGCACGACTGGTCGTCTCATGTCGCCTCACCTTCGCATTCGTCTCGTTCCAGGCTTCAACTCGATGGACATCGCGACCACACCCGCCGACGGACGTCATTCAGAAATTGGCGACAGTCAATCGCGAAGATTTCATCGAGGTCTCTCGTGCCCTGGTAGAAGCAGGGTTGTGTCGTGCGAGCGGAGTGCGCCCGGTGCCATCGCTCGCCCGACCGTCATATGAAACATCGATGTAACGCAATCGTAGGAAAGCGGTTTCCCTGAAGGCAATAGCTGGCGCTTGCAGGTTTGTTGCAGTGCTCGGTATTGACACCGCCGGGCCGGCCATCGATGCTCTGCTAAATCAGTTTAGCGACCGGCTCGCTCCGGCCCGTCCCACTGCCGCTCCCCGTGCGGGATCGCTGACTGAGCGCACCACCCCCGAGAAAGGACCCGCATGAGACTGCGAAGAGGACTGATCCCACTCGCCGCCACCCTCGTCCTGGCCGGCGCCTCCGGCGCGGCGTACGGCAGCGCGAGCGACAGCCGGGGCGCCACCGACGGAATCCGCAGCATCACCCCGATCACCACCGTCTACACCTACGGCCAGAAGGTCTCCGCGGTGGCGATCGAGTACGGGGCCACTGTCAACCCGCGCACCCTCGACACCGCGACGTTCTCGGTGACGGACACCATCTACAACTTCCGCTTCAACCCCATCGAGGACCTGCCGAAGCTCGCCGACCGGACCGTCACCCACACCTACACCAACGCAACACCGGGCACCCGTGCCGACCACCGATCGGCGCCGGGCCGGTACGTCATCGTCGAACTCGACCCCGCCGACACCGGCGGCTCGACGGTCATCGTCTCCAAGTGCCCGACCTTCCTCTGCACGGTGAAGGTCAACCCCGAGCTGCCGACCCGGGTCGTGCAACGCAAGGACGTGCACGGCCAGCCCGGCCGCGGGGCCGGCAAGGGGCCGGTGCTCGCCCGGGCCACCCCGCGCGAATCCCGTCCCGTCACCGAGAAGCCGGTCAACCAACTGGTCGACGAGTTCACCTACGGCTCGTTCCTGAGTGGCGGAATGGTGCTGCCGTACCACTATCACCTGCCGAAGAACTACCAGCCGGGCCGCAAATACCCACTGATGGTCGTCCTGCCCGGTCACGGCATGGGCTGGGACGGTGACAACCTCGGCGTCCAACTCGCCGCCGACATCCCGGCGACCGCGTGGCTCCAACCGCGGTGGACCGGCACCGCCGAGGACGCCATCGTCCTGGCGCCCCAGCACCAGCGCGTCGGTGGGGTCGCCGAGGCGGACCTGCTGGTCAAGCTGCTCGACCAGTTCGTCGGCCAGTTCGCGGTGGACACCGGTCGGGTGTACGCGACCACAGTGTCGTACGGCTCCCAGCTGCTCTGGGAGGCGTTCGCCAAGCGTCCCGACCTGTTCGCCGGCGGGTTGGTGACCGGTGGCTTCCCGGTCAACGCCACCCAGGCCACCGCCATCGCGGCGGCCGAGGTGCCGGTGTGGATCACGCACGGCGAGCACGACCACCTGCTCAACGTCTCGGGCGCGCGCAACTCCACGGCGGTGCTGCGGCAGGCGTACGCCGACCGGGGCAAGACGCCGGACCAGGCCGCCAACCTGGTGCGCTACACCGAGTACGCCGACGCCGCGTTCTCGTTGCCGGACTACCACGCGGCGTTCGGACCGACCTACGAGGACGCCAGCATCCTGCGCTGGCTGCTGAGCCAGTCCAAGCCCTGAGGCCGCGGACCGGGCGACGCCTCGCCACGATCCGCCGGCGCGATTCGCTCGCGCCGACAGGTCACCGGCGGGCGTCGCCCGCGTCGGACTCGGCAGCACCGGGCGCGCCCCCGACGAGCACGGACTCCTGCCCCTCCTGCCGGCCCTCCTGCCTCGCGCGGGCCAGCAGCCCGGCCAGCCGACGCCGCCGGTGCCGGGCCGCCGCCCGCAGCCCCAGGAACAGGCCGGCGAGCAGACCCAACAGTGCGAGCTGCGCCCACGGTACGACCCAGGTGGTGACGGTCGCGGAGGCCGGTCGGAGGTCGACCCCGGCCTGGCCGTCGCCGAGCAACGTGGGCGAAGTGCTGACTGTCGTGCGGAGGCGCACCAGGGCCCAGACGCCGTCGGCCCGGGTCTCCACCGTCCGAGCGCCGCCGGGCAGCAACTCCTCGACGGCGCTGGTGGCGTCGTGGCTGCTCCGGCCCAGGAGGTCGGACATCGCCACCCGACTCGTTCCGCTGACCCAGACGTTCCCGTCGTTCTCGACCGTGTAGCGGACCCGCACCGTGCCACCGGCGAAGGGGTTCCACGACGGGGAGTACGTCGCGCCGAGGCCCCGGACGGCCAGGGCGGCCTGCGCGGAGCCGTTCACCCGAAGCATCACCCGGAAGCCGACGCGGCTCTCGACGTTTACCGTGCCGCCGGTGCTGGTGACTGTCGCGGCGATGCCGGCCGGGTGGTCGCCCGGTGTGGCGCCCTGGGGCACCGTGATCGTGAACGGCACCACCCGTGTCTCGTTGGGGCCGACGGTGACCTTCTCCTGCACGTCGATCCAGGTGCCGCCGTCGACGGAGGGACGGTCGGACGACAGCATGTTGAAGCGACCCTTGTCGGTGAGGTAGCCGTCGGCGGCCTTCAGGGAGAAGGCGACGGCGGTGCGGCTGAAGTTCCGTACCGCCAGGTGTTCGGTCACCGCCTGCCCCGGGTCGAGGCTGGCGTTGATCCATCGGCGTTGGTCCGGCCCAGTCGCGGTGGCCGGTTGGACCGTCCAGGTCAGGGCCTTCGGGTCCGGTTCCGCCGCCGCCGCGCTCGGCGCGGGCGCAACCGCGAGGGACGCGACGGCGAGGACCACGAACGCGCGGCGCAGCGGGGTGACGGTCATGAGACGGCCCTTCGGCACGGGGCTGGGCGGGGGCCCGATCCGGGCCCCCGCCCAGGCGACTACTCGAACAGTGAGAGCGTGAGCGTGGAGCTGTACTCGCCGGCGGCGACCTCCGCGGGGGTCCGCAGGTAGAGGTCGGCGTTCACCGAGTACGAGTCGCTGACGACGGCCTCGGAGTCGAAGGCCGAGACCAACAGCTCCTGGTCGACGAGGCCGACATTGTTGCCCGGCTGGGTCTCCTCGTCCAGGCTGGTCACCACCTCCTCACCCTCGGTGACCAGGCCGGTCTCCCCGCCGTCGAGCAGGCGCGGCTTCCAACCGAAGTGGTCGGCGGTGATCGACGCCTGGCCGGCGGCGCCCGCGAAGTCGGTCGCGCTGCCGAGCACCGCCCAGTTGGCGCCGTCGGGCACCTCGTCGGCGACGCGGGTGTCGGTCACCGTCACCGTCGGCAGCGTGCCGACGAACTGGCGAACCAGCAGGGTCGAGCCGTCCTCGGACAGCGCGACGGCGTCGCCGGCGATCGACAGGGCGAGCACGCCCGGTTCCCTGATCTCGTCGATGTCGACGGTGACCCGCACGCTGGCGTCGTCACCGGGCTCGGCCAGTGCGGGCGCCGGCAGCACCGCCGCCCCGGTCAGCACGGCGCCGACGACGCCGGCCGCGAGTGTCTGCCGCCGTTTGTATGTGTTCATGTGATCTCCGTTCTCCGCCTTGGGGGTTATCCGCCGCAGGTGCCGGCGGGGTGTTGCACGGTGCGGACGGTCGTCACGTCGTGTCCGCCGATCGCCCCGGTCACCCGGACCGTCGCCGAACCCGCCGGCACCGACACCTGACGGGTGTTGAAGGACTGGTAGGCGTTCGCGCCCGGCGCGACGGCAGTGAACGACCGCTCGCCGTACGGCGTCTCGAGGGTGATGCCCACCGGCGTGTCGTGGTCGTTGCGCGCCTGCACGGCCACGTACGCCTTGCCGCCCACGCACCGCGCGGACGCGGTGAGTGTGACGGGCAGGTCGAGGCTTGCCGCCGCGAAGGCCCAGTTGTCGATCTCGAAGAGGTCGACGCCGGCCGGGCCGGTGTAGGTGAAGTAGACGTCGTGCACGCCAGTGACGCCGTCAAGCTCGGCGGCCACCTCCGCCCACTGTCCGACCGGGCTGTCCACCGTGGCCGTGCCGACGACGGGACCGTTGACGTCGTCCAGCCGTACCTGGATCTGCCCGCCGGCGGCCAGCGCACGCACCCGCGCCGTCAGGCTCTGCGCGCCGTTGTCCCCGAAGTTCACCGAGGACAGGGCCGTCCAGTCTCCGTCGTCGATGTCGCGGACCACGAGGTTGGGTGCCGCGCCACCGAACTGGGCGGAGCTGCCGTCGACCTTCGTGGTCGCGACGCCCTTGCTCCAGCCGAAGGTCTCGGCCTCGAAGACGCGGTACGGGTCGAAGTCGCTGACCTGGTCCACGCCGGCGTAGGTACCGACGACCTGCTGGATGGTGCCGTCCGGGTTGAAGGTCAGCTCCTGGATGTGCGGACTGCGGTACCCCTGGGTGGTGTTGCCGTTGATGCGCTTGTTCAGCGTCGGGGCGTGGTACGTGAAGTAGTACTTGCCCCCGAACTCGAACACCGACTGGTGGTTGTTGCCACCGGTGCCGGCCCCGAAGAACTGCGACTGGTTCGGGAAGAGCACACCGGCGTAGGTCTCCTTCGGCCACGACATCGGCCCGTCGGAGATCATGTAGCCGATCTGGCCACCCCCGGGGTAACCGGGGAGCGGCTGCTGGCTGCCACCGAAGTCGTTCCCGCCGAAGTGCGAGGAGTACGAGAAGTAGTACTTGCCCTGGCGCTTGAAGACGTGGCCCGCCTCGAAGGCGACCGGGGCGTCGACCACCGCGGCCGTTCCCTCGGTCGAGACCATGTCGTCGCCGAGTTCGATCGACCGGATGTTCTTCGGGTTGTTGAAGCGCTCGGCCGGCGGCATGCTCGTCGACGCGGGACCACCACCGAAGTAGAGGTACGGCTGGCCGTCGTCGTCGACGAACGGGGCCGGGTCGAACTTCCACGCGACGGCCTCGGCCCCGGGGGTACGGCCGTCGATCAGCGTGCTGGTGCGCTCGCTGGTCCACGGGCCGAGCGGCGACGCACCCGTGATCACGTTGCTGGAGCCGCCACCGTTGGCGTAGTAGAGGAAGAACTTCTCCACTCCGTTCACCACCTTCTTGGTGATGCCCGGAGCCCACGAGTTGGCGGTGAACGGGGCCACCCCGTTGGGGCCGGCGACCTGGATCTCACCGTGGTCCGTCCAGTTGACGAGGTCCTCCGAGGAGATCACCGTGATCTGGTTGATGTCGCCGTAGTTGATCCCCGGCGAGACGCCAGTGCTCGGGTTAGGGGCGTAGCCCTGGGTGTCGTTGGTCATGTACATGTAGACCCGGCCGTCGTGCACGAGGCCGAAACCGTCAGCGCCGAACTTGTGCCCGATCAACGGGTTGTGTTCCCCGGGCAGCTTGCCGACGACCTCGATGGTCTTCGACGCGGGCGCGGGCGGCGCGGCGCCGATCACCGACACGTCGTCGAGCTTGAAGTCCATCAGGTGCAGAGCCGGGTCGGTGGAGGGCGTGCTCGTCCAGGGGGTCTCGAAGAACAGGCGCGCCGTCGACACGCTCTGCGTCGTCGGGATCGTGAACGTGCCGTTGAACTGTGCCCACACGCCCTTCGTCGCCGTCACACTGACGAGGTTGGTGTAGGTGCCGCCGCCGTAGTGCATGGTGGCGAAGAACTGCTTCGTCGCCGGTCCGCTCTCGTTCTCGTACTTGATGCGGGCCGTGAGGGTGTAGGCCTGGCCGGCCTGCACCTTGCCGCTGAGGTCCTGCATCGGGCCGGACCCGGTGGTCGTCCGGCTGGTGACGAGCGCCGCGCTCGCGCCGGAGTGAGCGTCCGACGTGGCCGACAACTGGGCGCCGTCGGAGGCGTTTCCGTTGTTGACGAACCAGTTGGTCAGGCCGTCCTCGAACCCGCCGTTGACGACGAGGTTCGTGTCGGCGGCCTGGACCGGCGCCGCCGGGGCGACGAACCCCGTGGTCAGCATCAGGCCGACCGTCGCGAGCGCTGCGACCCGTCCTCGGGTCGCCCGTCGCATTCGTTGTTCCACGAGACATCCTCCTTCATCTCTGACGTGCGGTCATCGGTGTACGGGGGATCGGTGGGTGCGCTTCGGTGGGTGGTCCGGACATCAGGGGCCGACTGCCGCCGCCGGTCCGACAGTGGCCGGCGGCGCGGGACAGGTCCGCTGTTCCGCGCCGCACGTCCGGCCGCCGGTGGTGCTGGTCGGTGGGCCGAGGGCCCGTGGTGGGGTTATCCGCCGCAGGCGTTGGCGGGGTGCTGGGCGGCGTGGACGGTGGTCACGTCCCGGCCGGCGACCGCACCGGTGGCCCGCAGCGTCGCCGAGCCGGCCGGCACCGACGACGCGCGGGTGTTGAACGACTGGTAGACGTTCGCCCCCGGCGCGACGGCGGCGAACGACCGGTTTCCGTACGGGGTCTCGACGGTGATGTCGACCGGCTCGTCCGAGTCGTTGCGCGCCTGCACCGCCAGGTACGTCTTGCCGTTCAGGCAGCGCGCCTGGGCGGTGGCCGTCACGGGCAGCGCCGCCAGCACTCCGAGTCGGGCCAGTTGGTAGCTGAGTGCCCGCTCCGGTGCGTCGATCTCGTTCTGGGTGCCGAACTGGCCGGCCCGTGCCGCCGTCGCCGCCGCCAGCGCGGACTGTGTCGCGGCCCAGGCGTCGGCCGGGTAGTGGCGCGCGTCGAGCGTCTGCGCGTGGGCGACGGCCGCGTCGAGGGCGGTGGTGTCCAGTGGCCGGGCCTGCGCGGTCAGCACGTCGCTGAGCAGGTAGTCGTCGAAGTCGACGTGGCCGCCGGTCTCCTGGGTCGCGTAGTTGAACAGGCCCACCCGGTGACCCATGAAGTGGGCGAGGCTTCCGTCGAGCGCCTGCGGGCCCACGCGGTTGCCCAGCCGGGTCCACTGGACCCCGTCCAGGCTGTAGTAGAACGTCGTCCACAGTTGGCCGACCGGCGAGGAGAAGTCGAGGTCCGCCTTCACGTGCACCTCGGTCGCGTCACCCAGCGACACAGTCGTGCCGGCGACGAAGTTCTCCAGCGTCGACTGGTCGAGGTCGACAGCGAACGGCTGCGACCGGTTCACCACGCCGAGGGTGTTGACGTCACCGACGCGCTTGACCGCCACGTACGAGAATCCGCGGTTGTAGGCGGCCAGGCCCGCGACGTCGCCGTTCTTCATCCCGGAGACGTCCATCCGGGTCTGGACCGACTGCCGTGGCCCGAACGTCCGTTGCGAGAGCGTGTTGCGGGCTTCCTCGAACCACGCCAGCTCGGCCCGGTTGGACAGCTTCGTGTAGACGTACTGGCCGGTGACCACAGTGCCGGCCGTCAACCGCAGCCAGCCGTCGCGGTCGGTGAGTGACCAGTACCGGTTGTCCGGGGCGTGGTTCCACTCCCAGGCCAGGTCCAGCCGCGACCCGTTGGGGGCGATCTCCGCCGGGTCGAGCGGCGCGGGGACCGTCCACTGCTCGTCCTGGTACGCCTTGTGCGGCCCGTCGTTGGCGAAGTCGTCCGAGGCGACGATGCTCTTCTGCCGCTCGAACAGTTCCTCGGCCGGGCTGAGCCGGATGGGCTTGTCGAAGAGGCCGTTGACCGGCACGACCCCGTTGGTGCCGAAGGTCGGCCACCCGTTCTGCCAGGTGGCGGGGATGAGCGCCGGGATCCGGCCGATCGGGAACGTGTCCCGGAAGAACATGCCGTGCCAGTCGGTCCCGCCGCCCGCGCGGCTGATCGGCACCAGGCTGCCCTGCGCGAAGCCGTTGGAGTTGAGCACTCCGCGCGCCTCGTAGGTGTTGACCCCGCCGGCCGAGGTGTAGCGCCCGAGCAGGTCCTTCGACCGGAACATCACCACCTGGCGCCCCTGCCCGGACGGCCAGGTGATGATGACGGCGTAGTACCAGCCGTCGATGTGGTAGACCTGCGCGCCCTCGAACAGACCGCCGATGAACGGCTGACCGGCGTAGTTGTTCGCGGTGAAGATGTTCGGGTAGTCCTGCGCGATGGCGGTCAGGTCGGCGTTGAGGCGTACGGCGCTGGTGCCACCGGAGCCGTAGAAGATGTACGGCGTGCCGTCGACGTCGAAGAAGAGCGACGGGTCGTGCAGGCCACGGCCGAGGGCGGTGCGCTGCCACGGGCCGTTCTCGATGTCATCGGTGCGGTAGAGGTACGCCCCGCTGAGGTTGTTGGTGTTGAAGACGGCGTAGAACGTGCCGTCGTGGTAACGCAGCGACGACGCCCACTGGCCCTGGCCGTACGAGTTCTGGCCGTTGCGCAGTGAGAAGGAGTCGCCGATGCTCGCCCGGTCGAAGACGTAGTTGACGATCTCCCAGTTGACGAGGTCGTACGACTTCATGATCGGCGCGCCCGGGCTCAGGTGCATGGTCGTGCTGATCATGTAGTAGAGGTCGCGGCCCTCGTCGTTCTCGGCGGCCGGCACCCGTTCGACGCTGATGTCCGGCACGTCGGCGTTGAGCAGCGGCACCGAGTAGGTGCCGGCGCCGGTGTCGGTCGAGGTGTACGACGATCGGGGCGACCATCCGTCGGCGGCGTGCGCGGCGGCGGGGGTGGCCACCAGGCCCGCACCGACCAGAACGGCCGCCGATGCGAGCGCACACAGTGAACGGAGGCGATCCGGGAGCACTGTGGACGCCAGGCGGGTCAACGTGGTGGTGGCGTGGCGAGCGGCGGCGTCCAGGCTGTTCACAGCGGATGCGCGGGCAATGTTCAGGACACGCGAGCGGACCGACACGACCAAGGCGAGCTCCAAACGCGAGAGCGGCGTGAAGGCCATCGTGTTATCGCTAACAACGCCTGTCAAGACTATCGATGAAACGTGCCCGAAGTATCCCCGTAACACCTCCCACCATCCTCAGTGGACACCACGCTCCCAGGTCGAACCCCGGTGACCATGAAGTTGTTGCGCCGACACGCCGGCATCGAGGGCAATAACTTCATGATCACCGAGGTCGCGTTCGGCCCGGACGCCTCAGTCGTCGAGGCAGGTGCGGACGGCGGCGGTGAGCAGATTGGCGCGCTCGTCGCCCATCCCGCGCATCTGGTTGACCACGTAGCCGAAGCCCACCTGATGCTCGGCGTCGGCGAAGGCCAGGTTCCCGCCCGCGCCGTCATGGCCGAAGCTGCGCTCACCCAGCAGGGGCCGGGCCGGTGGCGAGTGCAGCAGGAAGCCGGTGCCCCAGCGCTGCCCGGTGTCCGGCGGCCCGTGCCGCTGCTGACCACGCGAGCGGACCACTACCGCGTCGTCCACCGACGCCGCCGTGAGCAGCGGTCCACCCCGAAGATCCGACACACAGGCCGCGTAGAGGCGCGCGAGACCCTCGGCGGTGCTCACCGCGCCCGCGCCGGGCACACCGGCGGCCCGGATGGCGTCGTCGTTGAAGCTGACCAGGCCGTCGGCGTCGGCGGGGAAGGCGAAGGCGCCCCCCATGGTGATGCCCCGTTCGGCGACCGGGTCCACGAACGGGTCAGGTTCCGGGGGCGGTGCCAGGCCCCAGGCGACGGTGTCGCTCTCGGCGGCGGGGAGCCCCAGCCAGGTGTGCAGGCCGAGCGGGCCCGCGACGGTGTCGGCGAAGAACGCGCCGGGTAGTTGGCCGGTGATGCGGCGGACCACCTCTCCGACCAGCCAGCCGTAGGTCATCGAGTGGTAGCCGTGCGCCGTGCCCGGCTCCCACAGCGGGGCCTGCGCCTCGATCGCCTTGATGACCGGATCCCAGGCCAGGACCTCGTCGAGGGTCAACGGTCGGTCCACCGCGGGCAGACCGGCCTGGTGCGTGAGCAGCCAGCGCACCGGGATGTGCGCCTTGCCGTGCTGTCCGAACTCCGGCCAGTAGCGCGTCACGGGAGCGTCGAGGTCGAGCCGGCCCTGCTGGGCCAGCAGGTAGGCGCAGATCGCCAGGATCCCCTTGGTGCAGGAGAAGACGACGACCGGCGTATGCGCGTCCCACTGCCGCCCGGTACGGGTGTCAGCCACCCCGCCGTACAGGTCGACGACCTTGCGGCCCCGCACGTAGACGGTGACCGCGGCGCCGACCTCGCCCCGGGCTGTGAAGTTGTCGCGGAAGACGTCGGCGACGCGTCCGAAGCGATCGTCGACGTCGCCGTGGATCTGCGGCTGTGTGACCACTGCCTACCCCTTCACTGACCCCTGGATCAGGGCCTTGATGAACTGTCGCTGGAAGATCAGGAACACGATGAGGGTCGGGGTGAGGATCAGCAGCGACCCGGCGCACAGCAGCACCAGGTCGGTGCCCCACTGGCCCTGGAACGCGCCGAGCGCCCCGGCCATCGTGCGTTTGGTGGCGTCGTCCACGAGGACGATGGCGAGCAGGAACTGGTTCCACGTCCAGAGGAACATCAGGATCGTCAGCGAGGCGATCGCCGGCCGGGCGAGCGGCACCTGGACCCGCCAGAACAACTGCCACGTGCTGCTGCCGTCCACCCGGGCCGCCTCGGACAACTCGACCGGCACGTTGGTGAAGTGCGCCCGCATCCAGAACACCGCGAACGGCATGTACAGCCCGATCAGCGGCAGGATGATGGCCCAGCGGGTGTTGAGCAGGCCGAGGTCCTGCATCTGGTAGTAGAGCGGCGTGACCACTGCCTCGAACGGCAGGGTCAGACCCAGCAGGAAGAGACCGAAGACGAGTCGGCCACCGGGCACCCGCAGCTGACCGAGCCCGAAGCCGGCCATGGTCGCGATGAGCACCGACACCGGTACGACACCGGCCACGATGAGCAGGCTGGAGCGGAGCAGGGCCCCCATGTTCGCGGCGGTGAAGGCGTCGGCGAAGTTCCCCCACTGCGGGTCCGACGGCCACTCGAGGCCGCTGGGCACTGTGCCCCGGGGCTGCAACGCCGCCGAGAGCATGCTCACGAACGGCAGCAGGGTGACGACGATCAGGGCGATCAGGAAGACCCGGCCGGTCAACTGTTCGCGTCGGCTCAGGTTCACGGCTTCTCCCCTCGGCTCAGGCGCTGGATCGGCAGCACACACGCCAGCACCAGCAGCATGAGTACGACAGCGAGCGCCGAGGCGAGCCCCACCTGCCGCTGCGAGAAGGCCAGCCGGTAGATCTCCAGGCCCGGCACTGTGGTCTGGAGGCCGGGGCCGCCGCTGGTCGAGATGTAGACGATGTCGAAGCTCGCCAGCGCCGCGATGATCGTCACGGTGAGGCAGACGCCGATCTCCTGGCGCAGGCTCGGCAGGGTCACGGCGAGGAACTCGCGTACCGAACCGGCACCGTCGAGGCGGGCGGCCTCGTACAGCGCCGGATCGATCTTGCTCATGCCGGTGACCAGCAGGATCGTGCAGAGGCCGAGCAGGACCCAGGCCCCGATGACGCCGACGGCGGGCAGCGCCGTGTCGAAGTCGCCGAGCCAGGCACGGGCGACGCCACCCAGCCCGACCGCGCGCAGCGCCTGGTTGACCAGACCGTTCGACGAGAGCAGCCAGCTCCACGCGATGCCCGCCGCCACCAGGGGGATTACCTGCGGCAGGAACAGGATGGTCCGGACGACGGTGCCGAACGCGCCGGTGGTGATCCGGCGAACCATGCTCGCCACCAACAGCCCGAGCGCGACGGGGATGAAGCTGAAGAAGACGATCAGGACCATCGCGTTGCCGATGATTTTCAGCAGGTCGCTGTCGGTGAAGACGGTCAGGTAGTTGTCCAGGCCCACCCAGCGGGCCACCCCGATGCCGTTCCAGTCGTAGAGCGAGTACTGGAGCGTCAGGACGAGCGGGCGCAGGACGAACACCGCGTACATCACCAGGGCGGGCAGGACGTACAACCAGCCGGTCCCGGCCGCGCGGGCCCACCGGAATCGGTGGGCCCGCGTCGGGGTGGGGCGGGCGCGACGATCGTCGCGCCCGGTTGGTGCGCTGCCGAGGGCAGACGTCATCGGGACAGTTCCTTCTGATACTCGGCCTGGACCGCCTTCACGTACCCCTCGGGCGTCTGCTGACCGGCGATCAGCTTCTGCATCTCGGGCGTGATCGCGGCGGCGAAGATGCCGCCGGTCGCGTTCGCTGTGAAGTCCACAGCGCCGTTCTCCGCGCCGAGCTGCTGCGACGCCTTCAGGGTCTCGGCCAGCACTGTGTTCGGGGCGGCGCTCGGCACCGGCAGGTCACTCGGGCCGCCGGGGCTGGAACCGCCGACGGTCACCGAGATCTCGCGGGCCTTGGCGTTGGTGTGCACCCAGTTCAGGAAGTACGCGGCGGCGTCCGGGTTCTTGGCCTTGGCGGAGACGCCGAAGGTGTTGGGGGCGGACATCGCCACGTGCTTTCCACCGGGAGACTCGGTGGGGAAGAGGAAGAAGCCCACGTTGCCGGGCATCGACTTGTCGAGGTTGGCCGACTCCCAGTCGCCGTTGAACATGAACAGGCCGTTGCCCTTCTGGAACTCCCCCACCATTCCCGCGTAGTCCAGGGCGTTGGCGTCCTTGGTGAAGTAGCCGGCCTGGGCCCACTTCTGGATGGTCTGGGTGGCCTTCAGGGCGGCCGGGGTGTCGAACGTGGCCCCCGGCTTCTGGAAGATCCAGTCGGCGACCTGGGTCGGGTCGCCGAACTGGTTCTGTAGCGCCTGGTGCGGGAAGTTGATGCCAGCGGTGTTCTTGTTGAACTGCATGATCGGCTGGACCCCGCCGGTCTTCGCCTTGGCCAGCAGCTCCTCGAACTCGGCGACAGTGGCCGGCGGCTGGGTCATGCCGATCTGGCTGGCCAGCTTCTTGTTGTAGAAGACGCCGGTGACGCTGTAGCCGAGCCCCATCCCGTACAGCGAGCCGGTGCCCCGGGTGTTCTCGCCGACGCGCAGCTGCATGAGCTGCGAGGCGGGGAACTTGTCCCAGCCGTACGCGGTGAAGTACGGGTCGAGGTTCTTGAGCAGGTCGTCCTTGACCAGGTCGACCATGGTCGGGAGCCGGATGATGTCGGGCGAGTTGTCCGAGGCCATCACCCGGGGCGCGTTCTCCACGATCACCGTGAACTGGTCCTCGCGGATGTTGAACTTGACGTTCGAGTGCTGCTTGGAGAACTCGTCGGCCAACGCCTTGGCCAGCGGGAAGCCGGTCTCCGCGTACATCTCCAGGGTGATCGGGTCGGTGCCCAGCTCCGTCTTGACGGCGGCGTCGGACTTCTGGGTCGACGACCGGTCCTCGCCCGGCGCGCTGCAGGCCGTCGCGGTCATCCCGACCGCCAGCAGCGACGCGAGGAGCACCGTTCTCCGTCGCGGAAACTTTGTCAGCAATTCTGCCATCTCATGACTCCTTGACATCTCCACGCGTCCCGCGGCCCATGGCCGCGCGACGGCTCCACCGGGACCACCGCGACCGGGTGGCCGCCACGACACGTACGCCGTGACCTGTCGCCCGGGCGCAGCACCCGTACCGTCAGCGGAAAAGAACCCGGCACGGCCACCGAAGGCGCCTCTGGATGCACCAGAAGTGGTCGCTAAACTGATTTAGCAGAGCATGCGCGCGGCACGGGGAGCTGTCAAGGACAACTTGGCAACGGTGCGGAAACGTCGGGTTCACACCACGCCGACGTGACCGGCGCTCGATCCCGGGCGGCGACGCATCATGATGGGCGGGAGCGGCGCCTGTGGCACCGCGCCTGATTCGGAGGACTGATGGGCCGCAACAGAGCAACACTCGCCGACGTCGCGCGGAAAGCCGGGTTGTCCAAGACCGCCGCGTCGATGGTGCTCAACGGCAGGGAGGGCACCCGGCTCTCGGCCGAGGCACACCAGCGGGTGTTCGCCGCCGCCGAGGAACTCGGCTACCGGCCCAACCTCGCCGCGCGCAGCCTGCGCACCCGCAAGACGGCCACCATCGCGTTCGTCTCCGACATCGTGGCCACCACCCGGTTCGCCGGCGACCTCATCCGCGGCGCCCTCGACGCGGCCCGTGAACGGGACCACGTCCTGCTCATCACCGAGACGCAGGGCGACGCCACCTTCGAGCAGTACGCCATCGAGGCCGTCCTGGACCGGCAGGTCGACGGGGTGATCTACGCGGCGATGGCGACTCGACGGCTGGCGGTGCCCGCGGCCATCCTCGGCGGCCCGGTGGTGCTGCTCAACGCCACCAGCCCCGACGGTCTGCCCAGCGTGGTCCCCGACGACGAGGGGGCCGGCCGCTCCGTCGCCACCGCCCTGCTGGAGCTTGGCCACCGCGACGCGATCGCGCTCATCGGCCGCAACCGACTCAAGGAGGACGACCCGGAGGTCTCGCTCGCCGCCCGCGCCCGCCTGCACGGCATCCGGCAGACGCTGGACGAGGCAGAGGTCGGCCTCCTGGCCGAGTGTTTCTGCACCGAGTGGTTGCCCGAGCACGGGTACGCGGCCATGCGTGGCCTGCTGAGCAAGCCGAGGCGACCCAGCGCGATCATCTGCATGAACGACCGGCTGGCCTTCGGCGCCTACCAGGCACTCGGCGAGGCGGGGCTGACCGTCCCGGAGGACATCTCGGTCATCTCGTTCGACGACGACCCGATCGCCGCCTGGTTGCGCCCGAGCCTGGCCACCACGGCGCTGCCGCACGAGCAGATGGGGCGGCGAGCGGTCGAGCTGCTCCTGGACGGGGGCGCCGTCGAGCCCTCGCTCGTTGCGATGCCCCTGCGCCGACGCCGGTCCCTCGCGCCTCCGCCCGGCTGACCACCGGCCCTCCGATCCGTGCCGCCGGGTTGACGTTGGCCGACGCTAAAACGGTTTAGTGCTAGTTTTCCGACCATGCTTCGTCTACCCGACCACTGGGTGTGGGACAGCTGGTACGCCCGGGACGACAACGGCCTCTGGCACGTGTTCTTCCTGCGCGCGTCCCGCGCCCTGCACGACCCGCACCGCCGCCACCGCCGAGCCACAATCGGCCACGCCGTCTCGGCGGACCTGCGCTCGTGGCGCCTGGTCGCCGACGCCGTGGTCCCCGCCGACGCGCCCAGCTGGGACGACCTGGCGACCTGGACGGGCTGCACGGTCCGCGGGCCGGACGGACGGTGGTACCTGTTCTACACCGGGGTCGGTCGTGCGGAGGACGGGCTCGTCCAACGCATCGGACTGGCCGTCTCCGACGACCTCATGACCTGGCACCGGCACGGCACCGAACCGATCGTCCAGGCCGATCCCACCTGGTACGAGCTGCTGGACAAGGAGCTGTGGTACGAGCAGGCGTGGCGTGACCCGTGGGTGTTCCCCGACCCCGACGGCGAGGGCTGGCACATGCTCATCACCGCCCGTGCCAACACCGGCCCGGCGAACACCCGTGGCGTCGTCGGCCACGCCACCTCCACCGACCTCGTCACCTGGACCGTCGCGCCGCCGCTGTCGACCCCGGCCGGCTTCGGTCACCTGGAGGTGCCCCAGGTAGCGGTCCTCGACGGGCAGCCGCTGCTGCTCTTCTCCACCGAGGCCACCGGCAGCGCTCGGCGCGACGACCACCGGATCTGGGTGGCGACCGGCGAGACCGTCCTCGGGCCGTGGGACATCGCGTCCGCCCAACCGTTCGCCCACCCACACCTGTACGCGCCCCGGCTGGTCCCCGGACCCGCCGACGACTGGTCCCTCATCGGCTTCCTCGACCACGTCGACGAGACGTTCGTCGGGGAACTCACCGATCCCATCCCGGTCCGCTACGAAGCCGCGACCGGGTTGACAGTGGTCGAAGCGCCGTAACCGGACAGGTCCGGGCCGAGGCGTCTCGCCCCGGCCCGGACCTGTCGGTGTCCAGCTACTGGATCAGCTGCGCAGCTGCCACTGCTGGTTGGTGCCGCCGGTGCAGGACCAGAGGATCAGCTTCGTGCCGTTCGCCGTGGCGGCGCCGTTGGCGTCCAGGCAGAGACCCGACTGCACGCCCGTGATCGTGCCGTTGGCGTTGACGTTCCACTGCTGGTTGGTGCCGCCGTTGCAGTCCCAGATCACCACCTTCGTGCCGTTGACGGTGCCCTGGCCGGAGGCGTCCAGGCACTTGGTGCCGTAGACCATGAGCTGCCGGCTCGCGGTGTGGGTCCACCGCTGGTTGGCGGCGTTACTGATGCAGTCCCAGATCTGGGCCTGCGTGCCGTTGGTCGTGCTGGAGTTACCGATCTCGGCGCAACGACCCGACTGGACGCCCACGATCTGCACGTTCGTCGGGTTGGTGCTGCCACCGCTCTGCACGCCGGCCGTGTTGATCACCGTTTGCGCGCCCGACGGCCAGTTGCCGTTGCTGACCGTGACGTTGCCGTTGACGACGTTGCCGCGGTCACCGTTCGTCACATTCGTGCTGTTGTTCGTCGACCAGTTGTTGGTGACCGTGAAGTTGCCCATGTTCTCCGCGTACCAGTAGTTGGCGGTGGCCCAGGTGCCGGTGGAGGAGAACACGTTGTTGCGGGCGGTGTAGTAGCGCGAGCCCTCGTCGAAGTAGAGCCCGAACCAGCCGTTGGTGCGCAGGCAGTAGTTCTCGGCGATCAACCCGCCCGGGTTCGCCGACAGCGAGTAGATGCACCCGCCGTCGGTCATCTGCTGCATGACGTCGTGCACATAGTTGCCGATGACCTGGTTGTTGGCAGCGGTGGTCGCCGTGGAGTAGCGCGGCTGGTAGTTGTACAGGCCACGGTTGGCGTAGTGCTGGCTGCCGCCGGCGTCGTTGGCGCCCCAGCCGTAGCCGATCGACAGGCCGGTGTACGGCATGTTGTAGACCTCGTTGTGCGAGACCAGCGAGGTGTTCACGTAGGTGGTCAGGATCGAGACGACGCCCCGGTACTCCAGACCGAGATCATGCACCTTGTTGTTGCTGATAGTGATGTTGCGGTTGACCATCCGCTGGTCACTGGGGTGGTGGGCGTCGGCCCGCACGCCGCCGACCACGACGCCACCGGCGGAGTTGCGGGCGATCTCAGAGCGGGTGACGGTGATGTTGTTGGCCCCCAGGCCGACACCGCTGGCGTGGGCGTTGGCGTCGTTGCCGATGCCGATCGCGGTCTGCCCGAGGTTGACGAACTGGGAGTCGCTGAACGTGATGGTGTTCGCCGCGGAGACCTGCACGGCGGCGGGCATCTGGTTCCAGTTGGGCCGGGTGGCCTCGAACTGGGGGCAGCCGGCCTGGCAGGAGGTCAGCGCGTCGGACGGACGGGACCAGGTGCCGGTGATGTGAGCGCCGGTCTGCTGGTCGGCGAAACCGTTGCTGCTGCTCGGGCCGAGCCAGCTGGTGCCGGTGAAGGTGATCCCGCTGAACGAGATGTGGTGCGCGGGCGCGTCGTAGGTGCCGCCGACGTTCACCAGGGACTGCAACTGCGGCAGCTCCACGCTGACCGAGCTCATGTTCTGCCCGGCGAGCGGGATGTAGTTGAGCTGGCCGTTGCTGGGGTTGAGGTACCACTCCCCCGCCGAGTCCAGGAACTCGTACGCGTTGGTCAGGTAGAAGGGCCCGGCGCGGTGCGGGCTGGAGAGGGTGTCGAACCCGAAGGTGTTGTTGTTCCACGCGGGCTGCTGCATCGTCAGGAAGTTTCCGCTGATGCTCTGCACCGGCGAGTACCGGTCGGTGAACGAGCCGACGCTCTCCACCTCGACACGGTTCTGGTTACCGAGGTTGTTCAGGTAGTTGAGCGCGCTGTTGGTGAACCGCATGCCGGACGTGGTGAAGGTGAAGTCGGAACGGTTCACTGCGGTGCGTGCCCGGGTGGCGACGGCCCCGTTGACGTAGAGCTGACGGGAGTCGAGCCCGGCGCCGACGTTGGCCCGCCAGATGTTCTTCCCGGAGTCGACGAGCGACCAGCCCGTGACCGCCCGGGCGCCGGTGATCGTCGGACGTGCCCCGGAGGCCGCCCGCCAGATCACCTGATAGCCGTTGTTGCCCGAGTCGGCCGCGGTGAACCGCAGCGGCGACGAGAGCCGGTACGCGCCGTTGGCCAACTCCACGACGATGTCACCGGACATCGCGCTGTTGATCGCCCGCACCGCGGTCTGCGCGGCGGTCAGCGAACAGGGTTGGCTGGCGGAACACGTGGTGCCGGTGCCGGAGGGCGACGCGTAGAGAGTGGTGGTGGCCGCGAGGGCCGGGGACGCCGAGGCGGTTACCGCCACCAGGGCGGTCACCGCTGTCGCGGCGGCGCCGGCCAGCAGTCGGCGCAGCGCCGGAAGGGACGAGGACACGGGACGGTGCTCCTGACATGAGTTCGGGGTGGGGGTGGTGGAACGGCCTCGACCAGTGCGGGGGGTGGCCGGTCGGGGCGGTCATTCGAGGATCTCCCGGAGATAGCGCAGACCGTCAGTGGCGAGACGGTCCTGCGAGGGGGCCAGTGGACGCCAGATCGCCGCGGCGGTGGCGATGGCCTCGTTCTCCGCCGTGAACGACTCGATGCAGATCGCGCCCTGGTAACCGGTGTCCCGCAGGACGGCGAAGAAGCGGGGCCAGTCGAAGTGGTCCGCACCGGGAGCGCCCCGGTTGCTGCCGCTAACCTGGACGTGCTTGATGTGCCGGCCGGCGACCGCAAGGGCCGCGTAGGGGTCGGCCTCCTCGATGTTCATGTGATACGTATCGATCATGATGCCGACGTTGGGCGGTAGCCCGTCGATCAACTCGATCGTCTGCTCGATCGTGTTGACGACGCTCGTCTCGTAGCGGTTCAACGCCTCGACACCGATGCTCACGCCCAACTCGCCGGCCTGGTCGGCAACCGGCGCCAGGGCCCGCCGGAAATCCGCGTAGCAGGCCGCGCGAGCCGCCGGCGACATCCGCCAGGTGCGGCCGACCGAGGCGTACACCGGGCCGCCGACGCATCCAGCGCCGACGGCCGCCGCGCTCGCCACGCAGCCCATGAGGTACGCCACCGTCGACTCGACCACCGCTGGTGCGGCGTCGACCAGTTCCCGCCCCGGCGAGGTGACCGCGCAGACGCCGGCGGCGACGAGGCCGTGCGCCGCCAACAGGTCCCGGGTACGGATCGGGTCCCAGTCGCCGGGCTGCTCGATCGGCAACTCGACCGCGTCGAAGCCGAACGCGGCGATCCGCGGGATCAGCTCGGCCAGGGCCTTGTCGTCGACCGGCGAGGCCCAGACCCAGGGGTTGACGCCGATGGCGTACATCAGACCCTACTTCCAGCGCTGCGGGTAACCGGGCAGGTCGGTGCAGCCGCACATCGCGTAGTGCAGCGGCGGCATGCCCGCGTCGAGGTACTGGTCCAGGTTGTCCTGGGTGACTGTCGGCTGCGGCAGCTTCCACGGGTTGGACACCTGCTGGCCGTCGAGGATCCGCAGCGCCGCGATGATCGGCGTACGCCACTGGTAGGTCGGGTAGGTCGGTGCGATAGCGGTGAGCTTCTTGTCCTTCCAGATCTTCAGGAAGTCGAGCTGGTCCTCACCGTTCATCGGCGGAACCGGCTTGCCCGCGTCCTGGAACGCCTCGACCGCCGCGACGGCCACCGCCCCGGCGTCCATCCAGACCCCGTCGATCGTGCCGTACCGCTGGATGTAGTCGTCGACGATCTTCTTGGTCTTGGCCGGATCACCATCGGTGAACTCGACACCGACGACGTCGACCTTCGCCTTGTCGAACGCCACCTTCGCCGCCGACCAGCGGGTCTCCAGGACGTCGACGCCGGGCAGGATGCGCAGGGCGAGGACCTTGCCGCCGGGCTTCATCTTCTGGCTGACGAACTCGGCCCCGACGTGGCCGAACCCGTAACCGCCGATGGGGTTGATGAACGTCACCGGGCACTTCGTGTTGACGCCACGGTCGAAGACGACGACCGGCAGCCCGGCCTTGCAGGCCGCCTCGACGGCCGGGGTGAGCGTGGCGGTGGTGTTCGGCGAGACGATGAGCGCGTCGCAGCCCTTGCCGAGCAGATCGTTGATGTCAGCGATCTGCTTCTGGTCCTTGCCCTCGGCGTCGACGTGCACGAACTCCTTGATGCGGCTCTTCTGCGCCTCGACCTCGGCCTGCATGGTCTTGAAGCCGACCTGCCGCCAGGGGTTGTTCAGGGCCGCGTTCGAGAAGCAGATCTTGTGTGGGCCGTTCTTCTTGAACTTGGCGGTGTCGACCATCGTCGGGTTGAGCACCTGCTCCCAAGGCTTGTCGGCCGGGCCCGTCGGTGCCGCGTCGAGCAGCGCCAGCTCGGCGTCGTAGTCGGCCTGCACGAAGAACTTCGACTGGTCCCCGGTGCCGGACCCAGTGGCGGCGGATGCACTTCCCGACGGGCTGGCGGCTGGCTCGTCGGTGGCACAGGCGGCGAGGGACAGCAGGGTGACGGCGGCAATCGCCGCCATGGAACGTCGCACTATGGTTTCCCCTTTATCTCGAAGAAGAACGCGTTGCCGAGACCGCCACGGCGAGCAGGATGATCCCGCCCTGAACGGTCGACCTGAGGGCGCCGGAGACGCCGTAGAAATTCATGAGGGCGAACAGCAGTTCGAGGGTCAGCGCGCCGAGCATCGCCCCGACGACGGCGCCGCGGCCCCCGCCGAGCGCCACCCCACCGAGGACGACAGCGGTGATCGCACCGAACTCCAGACCAGCGCCGGCCTGGAACGACACGCCGCTGTAGCCGCCCAGCAGGATGGCCGCCACCGCCGCCGCGAGCCCGCTGAGGATGAAGGCGAAGGTCCGGGTGCGCCACACTCGTACGCCACTCAGCTCGGCGGTGCGCGGGTTGTCGCCGACGGCGACCAGCGTCCGGCCGAAGTCGGAGCGCATCAGCAGCACGGCAGCCACCGCCAGGACCACCAGGACCAGCAGCGCGTACGGCACGCGGCCCAGTACTGGCACGTCCTCGAAGGCCCGCCGGCCGAACCGCCGGAACTCCTCGGAGAGCCCACCCTTCGGTGCGCCGTCGGACCACAGGTAGACGGCGCCGACGAGGATCAGGAACATGCCGAGGGTGGTGATGAACGACGGCACCCGCAGCCGTGTCGTGATCAGGCCGTTGACCAGCCCGACCAGTGCGCCGAAGGCGAGCAGGAGCAGCACCACCGGCCAGGTACGCGCCGGGTCGCTGTCGATCAGCCGGGCGGCCACCACCACCTGAGCGGTGACCAGGGAACCGACCGAGAGGTCGAACTCGCCGGACACGATCACGAAATACTGGCCGGCGGCCAACAGGATGATCGGCGCCGACCGACCGAGGAAGGACATCAGCGACTGCGGGGCCAGGAAGTCGGGCTGCCGGATGCCGACGAGCACCAACAGCACCGCGAGGATCGCGAGGATCGGCAGGACACCACCGGGACGCACCCGCGGCAGACGCAGCGGCAGGGAACGGGGCTGGACGGTCTGCATGGCTAGGCCGCCTTTCGCATGGCCCGGCGGGCGTAGACGGCGACCGCGGCGATGATGATGACGCCCCGTATCACCTGCTTGAAGAAGGCGTCGACCTCGAGCTGGTTGAAGATGGCGTCGATGCTGGCCAGCAGCAGCACCCCGCCGACAGTGCCGATGACGCCGCCGCGCCCACCGGCGAGGGCGGTACCGCCGATCACCACCGCAGCGATCGACTCCAGGTCGTAGAGGCCCTCGGTGCCGACGCGCGGAGCGCCCGAGCCGAGCCGACTGGCGAGGTAGATGCCGGCGAGCCCCGCGCACATCGAGCACAGCATGTGGGCGGTGACGAGGACCCGGTCGTTGCGGACGCCGGAGAGCCGGGCCACCTCCGGATCCCCGCCGACGGCGACCAGGTGGTGACCGAAGCGGGTCCGCGAGAGCGCGAACCAGGCCGCGGCGGTGACCGCTATCAGCAGCAGGAACGACACCGGCACCGGACCGACGCGCTGATAGCCGAGCGCCTGCACCAGCGAGGGTGCCGTGGTGCCGGCCGGGCCGTCGTAACCGTTGTCGAGGTAACCCTTGAGCAGCAGCCCGACGCCGAGGGTCGCGATGAACGCATTGACCCGGAACCTGGTGACGAGGATCCCGTTGAGCAGCCCGACGCCGGCGCTGACGACAAGCACCAGGCCGATCGCCGGCAGCACCGCGCCGTCGCTGCCGTTCATCGTCTCGGCCGCGACGAGGGTGCTGAGGCTGATCACGAACGCCACCGAGAGGTCGAGCGAGCCCCCCAGGATGACCAGGGTCTGGCCCACCGCCACCAGCCCGAGGCCGGCGGCGACATGCAGCAGACTCACCGTCGTGGACTGGTTGAAGAGCTGACCCCCGTCGAGCAGGACGACCAGCCAGCCGATCGTCAGGGTCAGGGTCAGGGCCACGAACACGCCCGGTACGGAACGCCGGGCCGGCAGCAGCGACAGAGCGCTCACCGGGTCACCTCGGTTCGCGACTGCGGGGCTCGCAAACCCGGCTCACTCCTTGCGCTCACTGGACCGTCTCCCGCACGGCGCCGACCGCCAAGGCGACGACCTCCTCCTCGGTCGCGCCGGCGGGCAGCTCGCCCGCGACGTGGCCGTCCCTCATGACGACGATCCGGTCACTCATCCCCAGCAGCTCCGGTAGATCGGACGAGATCATCAGCACGGCCGCGCCATCACGGGCGAGGCGGCGGACGAGGTCGTGAATGGCTGACTTCGCACCGACGTCGATGCCCCGGGTCGGCTCGTCGAAGAGCAGGATCCGCGGTTTGAGCGCGAGCCATCGGGCCAGCACGACCTTCTGCTGGTTGCCGCCGGACAGAAAGCGGATCTCCTGGTCGTCGCCGGCGCCGCGGATCTCCACGGCGGCCAGCAACTCGCGTACCCGGGCGGTCCTCGCGGCCCGGCCGGACCGGGCGGCGAAGACGGCCCGGCTGGCGAGCAGCGCGTTGTCCAGCACCGACTGCCGGGGGACGATCCCCTCGCCCTTGCGGTCCTCGGTGACGTAGGCGATGCCGGCCCGCATGGCGGTGCGGGGTGAGCGTAGTCGGACCGGCCGGTCGTCGAGCGTGACGTCGCCGGTCGTGAACGGCGACACCCCGAAGATCGCGCGGGCCAGCGCCGAGCGCCCGGAGCCCTGGAGGCCGCCGATGCCGAGCACCTCGCCGGCGCGCAACTGGAGGTTGACGTCCCGCAGCTTCCGGTTTCCCGCGTCGCGAAGGTTGAGCCGCACCGGGCCCCGGTCCTCGGGGACGGCCCGGTCCGGGTAGTAGCTGGACAGTTCCCGGCCGACCATGTGCCGCACCAACTGGTCGGCGGTGGTGTCCACGGTGTCCACCGTGGTGACCCGACGGCCGTCCTTGAGCACTGTGATCCGACCGGAAAGGTCGAAGACCTCGGCGAGCCGGTGCGAGACGTACAGCAGCCCGATGCCCCGTTCCTGGAGTCGGCGCACCAGCCCGTAGAGCAACTCGACCTCGTGGTCGGCCAGCGCGGCGGTCGGCTCGTCCATGATGAGCAGCCGCGCGTCCAGGGCGAGCGCCTTGGCGATCTCGACGACCTGCTGCTGCGCGACGCCCAGTTGCCCCACCCGGGCGTCGGCCGGCAAGGTGGTCTCACCGATCGAGGCGAGCAGCCGCGCGGTGCGGTCGAGCATTGCCCGACGATCGACGAGCCCACGTCGGACCGGCTCGTGCCCCAGGTAGACGTTCTCCGCGACGGTGCGCTCCGGGAGCAGGTTGAACTCCTGGTGGATGATGCCGATGCCGGCCCGCTGCGCGTCGCGCGGACCACGGAACGTACGCGTCGCACCGGCGAACTCGACGGTGCCCCCGTCCGGGGCGTACCCGCCCGAGACGATTTTCATGAGGGTCGACTTCCCGGCCCCGTTCTCACCGACGACGGCGTGCACCTCGCCGGGCGCGACATCGAGGTCGACACCGTCGAGGACGCGGACTCCGAGGAAGGACTTGCCGATGCCCCGAAGGGTGAGAAGCGGCGTCGGCGGCGGATCTGACATCCCGAAAGCCCTCACAGATAGTAGTTATCGACTGGACCCATCCCCGCGTTCCGGCGGTTTTGCCGCACCGCACGGCGAACTTTCGTGGCTATCGACGAAGGCTTATGTTTGCGTGTTACGAACATTCCCTTGACATCGTCGAAACATCACACGTATGAAGATAGATGTTTGGATGCGGGTCCGCAATCCTCGACCGGGGCTGATTGCCAGGGCCGTCACCCGATCGACAGCGGCGCCCCAGCGAGGGAGCCGTGCACGACCGTCGTCACCTGGGCAGGACGTCGGACGTCACTCCATTAATTGACACTGTTCTATCTCTAGCTCATCCTGACCTCGTGGATCAACGGACGAGATCTACAGCGACCATCACGCTGTGTGACGTTCTGCGGGTCTGACTGCCGTCTCGGCGAACGGCACGAAGACCGACCACCGCACCCCGTGCACCCTTGCGCGTCCAGGCATAACCTGGCGCGCCGTGGGGCCCGTGGTGGCAATCGGAGTTGCCCGCCCAACCTAGGAGACGGCATGCGTCGCAACACATTGCTCATCTCAGTGATCGCCGGCCTGTTGCTGGCGCTCGGACTCGCTCCACCGGCGTCGGCCGCCCCGGCCTTCCGCGCCCTGGTGTTCACCAAGACCACCGGCTATCGGCACGACTCGATCCCCGCCGCGATCGCCATGGTCCAGCAGCAGGCCACCGCGAACAACTTCGAGGTGGTGGCGACCGAGGACTCGAGCGTCTTCACCGCCAGTAACCTGGCGACCTTTGACGTGATCATCATGCTCCAGACCTCCGGCATGGTCTGGACCTCGACCGCCCAACGTCAGGCGGTGGAGGGCTACCTCGCCAGCGGCAAGGGCATCGTGGCCGTCCACAACGCCACCGACATGGGCATCGAGTCCGAGTACCCGTGGTGGGACCAGACCATCAACGGCGGCGCCCACATGCCCGAGCACTCCCCTGGAGTGCTGCCCGGCACCGCGATCGTCGCCGACAAGAAGCACCCGTCGACGGCCTCCCTGCCGGACCGGTGGAACCGCAGCGAGGAGTGGTACAACTTCGACACCAACCCGCGCGGCAAGGTGCACGTCCTGGTGACCGCCGACGAGCGCACCTACAACCCGGGATCCCGGGCGATGGGCCCGGACCACCCGATCTCCTGGTGTCGGGACACCGGCGGCGGGCGGGTGTGGGCCACCGCGATGGGCCACGCGATCGCCTCCTACAGCGAGACGAACTTCCAAAACCACGTCCTCGGTGGCATCAAGTGGGCCGCCGGGAACGCTCCCGGCGACTGCGGCGGCACCGTCTGGAGCAACTTCGAGAAGCGCACCCTGGACGACAACACAGTCGACCCGATGGCGATGGCAGTGGCCCCGGACGGGCGCGTGTTCTACGCCCAGCGCGGCGGGCAGCTGAAGATCTTCAAACCCTCCACAAACAGCACGGTGACCGCCGGGACGCTGAGCGTCTACACCGGCGGTGAGGACGGCCTCACCGGCATGGCGCTGGACCCCAACTTCGCCACCAACGGGTACGTGTACCTGTACCACTCGCCGGCGAGCAGCTCGACCGACGTCAACCGGGTCTCCCGCTTCACGATGAGCGGCGACACGCTGAACACGTCCAGCGGCGTGACGATCATCGACATCCCGGCGTACCGGGACCGGACGTTCCCGGAGCCCGGCCACACCGGCGGTTACATCGAGTTCGGTCCGGACGGCAACCTCTACATCGGCACCGGCGACGACACGCCGCCGAACCTCGACCCCAACTGGCAGGGCTACGCCCCGCTGGACTGGCGCTCGGGTAAGTCCAACCTGGACGCCGCCCGGACCGCGGGCAACACGAACGACCTGCGCGGCAAGCTGCTGCGTATCCGCCCCGGCGCCAGCGGCAGCTACACCATCCCGAGCGGCAACCTCTACCCCCAGGGCACGGCGCAGACCAAGCCGGAAATCTACGCGATGGGCTTCCGCAACCCGTTCCGTTTCTCGATCGACGCGGCCACCGGCTGGGTCTACCTGGCCGACTACGGGCCGGACCGCAACCCGCCCACCACCAACCGTGGCCCGGAGGGCCTGGTCGAGCTGAACGTGATCAAGACGCCCGGCAACTACGGCTGGCCGTTCTGCCACGGCAACAACCAGCCCTACGCGCCGTACAACCCCGACACCGGCGTGGTCGGCGCGAAGTTCAACTGCTCGGCACCGGTCAACAACTCACCCAACAACACCGGGCTGACCAGCCTGAAGCCGGTCGTCATGCCCAACATCTGGTATGGCTACCCCGCCTCGACGACCTTCCCGGAGCTGGGCTCCGGCGGCTCCGCGCCGATGGGCGGCCCGGTCTACCGGTACGACGCGGCGAACCCGTCCGCGACGAAGTTCCCGCCCTACTACGACGGGGTGCACTTCTTCTACGAGTGGTCGCGCAACTACATCAAGGAGGTGCACTTCGACTCCTCCTCGGCGGTGACCCGCACCAACCCGTTCCTGCCCGGCGGTGGGTTCAACAAGCCGATGGACATGGAGTTCGGCAAGGACGGCTCGCTCTACCTGCTGGAGTGGGGCACCAACTTCGGCGGCGGCAACAGCGACTCCGGGCTCTACCGGATCGACTACATCCAGGGCGGCCGGTCACCGATCGTCAAGGCCACCGGCACACCCACCAGCGGCACCGCACCGCTAACCGTCCAGTTCAGCAGCGCGGGCACGTCCGACCCGGACGGCAACACGCTGAGCTACCTGTGGACGTTCGGCGACGGCACCACCTCGACGGCGGCCAACCCGTCGAAGACGTACACCTCGAACGGCAACTACACGGCCCAGTTGAAGGTCACCGACAGCACCGGTAAGACCGGCTTCGCCAACGTCCCGATCACGGTGGGCAACAGCGCCCCGGTGGTCACCATCACCACACCGGGCAACGGAGGCATGCTGACCTTCGGCGACAAGGTGTCGTACCAGATCACCGTGACCGATCCGGACGGCGGCACCGTCGACTGTTCGAAGGTCATCCTCAACCCGGCGCTGGGTCACGACGACCACGCGCACGAGACCACGGAGTACCCGGGCTGCTCGGGCACCATCTCCACCGATCTGCTCGGTGGGCACCCCGATGGCGCCAACCTGTTCTACGTGCTGAACGCGCGGTACACCGACAACGGCGGCTCGGGAGGCGGGTCCCCGCTCACCGGCACCGCGCAGGCGATCCTGCAACCGAAGCACAAGCAGTCCGAGTACTTCAGCAGCCAGTCCGGCATCCGGGTCGTCGACCAGGCCGCGGCGGAGAGCACCAAGCGCGTCGGTGACATCTCCACCAACGATTGGATCGCGTTCAGCCCGATGAGCCTGTCGGGCATCTCGACGGTCAGCTACCGGGTGTCGTCGCCCTCCGGTGGCGGTTCGATCGAGCTGCGCGCCGGCTCGCCGACCGGCACCCTGCTGGCCACCACCACGGTGCCCAGTACGGGCGGCTGGGACAACTACCAGTCCACGACTCCGGTGAGCGTCGCCGCGCTCAGCGGGACACAGACGCTCTACATGGTGTTCAAGAACAGCAGCAACTCGTTCGATCTGGACTCGCACACCTTCGGCGGCAACGGCGTCGGAACACCCGGCACCGGTGGTGGCCTGGCGGGCAAGACCTACACCCTCACGGCACAGCACAGCAACAAGCTGATGGACGTCAGCGGTGTCTCCACCGCCGACGGCGCCCAGATCACCCAGTGGGCGTCCACCGGTGGCAACAACCAGAAGTGGCAGGCGGTCGACGCCGGCAGCGGCGCGGTCTACCTGAAGGCGGTGCACAGCGGCAAGTGCGTCGAGGTGGTCGGCAGCTCCACAGCGGCGGGTGCCTTCCTCCAGCAGGCCACCTGCAACAACGGCAACCAGCAGAAGTTCACCGCCACCGCGACCGGAACCTCCGGCGTGTACACGGTGCGCAACGTGCTGAGCGGGCTCTGTGTGGACGTCAACGGTGCCGCCACCACCGACGGCGCCCGGCTGTTGCAGTGGACCTGCCACAGCGCCGCCAACCAGCAGTGGCGGTTCACCGCGGTGTGACCCCGCAACTGTCGCGGTAACAACTGACGTCCCGGTCGGGACCGGTGTCCGAGTAACGGAGCCGGTCCCGGCCGGGACGTCGTCGTCGGTCAGGCAGGCAGGCCGGGCGGCGCGGCGAGCAGCCCGGCCGCCGCCAGGTCGTCCCACAACTCCTCCGGTACGACGATCCCGGACCGTCGTACCGTCTCGACCGCCTGCGCCTCGTTGCGAACGCCGACCACCGTCGACACCACGGCCGGGTGCCGGCGGACGAAGGCGAGGGCCGCCTGCGGCAGGGTCACCCCGTATGTCTCGCAGACAGTGGCGATCCGCCGCGCCCGCTCGATCAGCGCCACCGGGGCCTGCTGGTAGTTGTAGACGGCGTCGGCCGGCGGCCGGTCCCGCGACAGCAGACCCGAGTTGTAGACGCCCGCGATGACCACGCCCACCCCCCGGTTCTCGGCGGTCGGCAGCAGGTCGGCCGCCGCGCCCTGTTCGAGCAGGGTGTACCGCCCGGCGCACATCATCACGTCGACGTCGGTCTCCCGGACGAACCGCGCCAGCATCGCCGACTGGTTCATGCCGGCGCCGATGGCACCCACGACACCCTCGTCCCGCAGGTCGATCAGGGCGGGAACGGCCTCGTGCGCCGCCTGCTCCCAGTGCTCGTCCGGGTCGTGCAGGTAGACGATGTCGATCCGGTCCAGCCCGGTCCGGTCCAGGCTGGCCTCGATGGAGCGGAGCACGCCGTCGCGGCTGAAGTCCCACACCCGCCGGTGGGTCGCGGGCACGTCGAACCCGTCGGAGTCCCGCAGGTGCGCGTCCTGAGGCGACGGCACCAGGAGTCGCCCGACCTTCGTCGACACCACGTACTCGTCGCGCGGCCGTTGGCGCAGCGCGGCGCCGAGGCGGCGCTCGGACAGCCCGAGACCGTAGTGCGGCGCGGTGTCGAAGTACCGGACGCCCGCCTCCCACGCGGCGTCGACCGCCGAGGCGAACTCCTCGTCCGTCGTCGTCCGGTACAGGTTGCCCCCCTGGGCGGCGCCGAAGCCCAGCTCGGTGAGCCGTAGCTGCGGGCGGCGCGGCAGTGCGCGCGCCATCATGACGGCCCCAGCCCGTAGACGCGGCGGGCCGTCTCGCCCCAGACCGACGCCCGGCCGGTAGCGTCCTGGCCCTCCAGCAGCTCCGCCAGGGTGTCGACCCACCGCTGGTAGGAACTGGCGAGCAGACAGACCGGCCAGTCCGAGCCGAACATCAGTCGGTCCGGCCCGAACGCGTCGAGGGCGTCCTCGACGGCCTGTCGGAGGTCAGCCGGCGTCCAGTGCGGGAGCGGCACCTCCGTCACCAGCCCGGAGAGCTTCGCCGTCGTGTTGGCCGAGGCCGCCACCGAGCGCAGGTCCCGGCTCCACTCGGCCATCTCCGGACTGCCGAGCGCCGGCTTGCCCAGGTGGTCGAGGACGAAGCTCACCTCGGGCAGGTCTCGCGTGAGACGCGCGGCCATGGGGAGCTGGTGTTGGCGTACCAGCAGGTCGAAGACGAGGCCGGCGGCGCCCACCGCCGCGATCCCCCGACGGACGTCGGGACGGTCCAGGTACGCCGGGTCGCTCTCGGACTGCACGAGGTGGCGGATGCCGACGAGGCGTTCCCCACCTCGGGCCGCCCGCAGACCGTCGAGGCGCTCCGCAACGTCGTCGGCGGTCAGGTCCACCCAGCCGACGACCCCACGGACCAGTGGGTCCTCGGCCGCCACTCCCAGCAGGTCGACCGTCTCCGTGTCGGAGGCGACGGACTGCACCACCACTGTCGCGGTGACCCCGGCCGCCCGGGCCAGCGGCGCGAGATCGGCGGGTTCGAAGTCGGCGTCGATGGCCGCCATGGTCACCGGGTCGATCCACGGCTGCGGGTGCCGGGCGCGGACCCAGAGGTGGTGGTGCGCGTCGACGATCCCGGCCCGCCCGGGCTCCTGTGCGCCCGTCATCGGCCCAGCCAGCCGCCGTCGACGGGCAGCACGACGCCGTTGACGTAGTCCGACGCGGTCGACGCCAGGAAGACGGTGGCGCCGCCGAGATCGTCGGCCCGGCCCCACCGCCCGGCCGGGATCCGGCCGAGGATCGCCTGGTTGCGGTCGGGGTCGTCGCGCAGCGCCTGGGTGTTGTCGGTGGCGATGTAGCCGGGTGCGATGGCGTTGACGTTCACCCCGTGGGCCGCCCACTCGTTCGCCAACGCCTTGGTGAGACCGGCCACGCCCGACTTCGACGCGGCGTAACCGGGGACGGTGATGCCGCCCTGGAAACTCAACAGCGACGCGGTGAAAATGATCTTCCCTCGGCCGCGCTCGACCATCGTCCGGCCGATCTCCCGGCTGAGGATGAACTGGCTGCTGAGGTTCACCTCGATCACGTGGTCCCACATCTCGTCCGGGTGCTCCGCGGCCGGCGTCCGGGCGATCGTGCCGCCGTTGTTCACCAGGATGTCGACCGGCCCGAGAGCGGTGATGTCGCGGGCCAACCGGTGCACGGCCGCCCGGTCGCCGAGGTCCGCCCGCAGCGCGGTGAACCGGCGGCCGGTGGCGCGCACCCGGCGTTCGACCTCGCTGCCCTCCGCTTCGAGCTGGGCGGAGACCCCCACGATGTCGGCGCCGGCCAGGGCCAGGGCCTCGGCCATGGCGAGACCGATACCGCGCCGCGCCCCGGTCACGACGGCGGTCTGGCCGGACAGGTCGAACAACGTGGTCACTGGTTACCCTCCCGCACATCGAGCAGCACCTTCATGACGCCGCCACCCTCCAGCGCCGCGAAGGCCGCGCTGGCCGCCTCGACCGGCTCGACCCGGGAGATCAGCTGCCGTGCCGGGATCGCACCCGAGGCGACCAACCGGATCGCCTCCACCATGTCGTCGCGCTGATACAGCCGGGCACCCAGCAGTTCCAGCTCACGCCAGAAGAACCGGTGCAGGTTGACCTCGCGGGGCTGAGGATGGATCGCCACCATGACCAGCCGCCCGCGAGTGGTGAGAACGTCGACCGCCGTGGTGACTCCGGCCGGGGAGCCGGACACCTCGAAGGCGATGTCGGCGCCCGCGCCATCGGTGCGGTCGTTGACCAGCGCCACGACGTCGGTCGCTCGCGGATCGACGGCCTCGATCCCGATCCCCTCCGCCACCTCCCGTCGGAACGGGTCCGGCTCGACGAGGAGCACCCGCGCGCCACGGCCCCGCGCGACGATGGCGATGAGGACGCCGACCGGCCCACCACCGACCACGACCACCTGGTCGTCGGCGGTCACGTTGCCCCGGCGTACGTCGTGCACGGCGACCGCCACCGGCTCGACGAGCGCCGCGTGGTCGAGGGGCAACTCGTCCGGAAGCGGCAGGACCAGCTCCACCGGCACGGTCCAGGAGGACTGCATGGCACCCGGTGAGTCGATGCCGAGGAAGTTCATCGCGTGGCAGACGTGGGAGTTGCCCCGCTGGCAGGCGGCGCAGCGTCCGCAGGGCCGGGTCGGCATCACGGTGACGGCCTGACCGATGCTCCAGCCGGTCACGCCCTCGCCGACGGCCGCGATCCGCCCGGACATCTCGTGCCCGATGATCGCTGAGTCACCGACCCGGGCGTCCATGTCCCCGTGGTAGATGTGCAGATCCGTACCGCAGATGCCGGTGTACGCCACCTCGATCCGTACCTGGCCGGGGCCCGGTGGCTCCGGGTCGCGGTTCTCGATTCCGAGGTGTCGCGCTCCCCGGTAGACGACTGCCTTCATCGTTCCTCCGTCTCGACGGTCGGTACGTCGGTCGTGCCGACCGGGCATGGCCGTGGGTGCACCGCCGTCGCGATGCACCCACGCCTTTCCTGTTCTGGTGGTCAGCTCAGTGCCGTACGGTCGGCGACACCTCGTTGCGGGAGTTCAGCGACACGACAGGCACCTGGCGGGTGGGGATCACCCCGTCGACTCCGGCCAGCAGCCGTCGTCCGGCCCGCTCCGGCCGGACGTTGGGGCTGTCGGCCGTCTGCGCCTGCGGGCGGCGGTTGACCGCCCGGATCCGCTCCTCGTCCACCCGGACCCCGAGCCCGGGTGCGTCGCCGAGGATGAAGGCGCCGTCCTCGACGTGCAGGTCGATGGAGACACCAACGGGTGTGTGCAGATCCTGCAACTCGCTGGTCAGGTGGTTAGGCACCGAGGTCGCGGCGTGCAGCAACCCGACCGGACTGTTGCCGATCGGGCTGACGGGCAGGTCGTGGGCATGGGCCAGGGCGGACGCCCGCAGGAAGTGGGTGACCCCCCAGACGGCCGCCATCTGGACGACGTCGACAGCGCCGGCGGCGATCAGTGGACGGTACTGTTCGAGCCCGGTGAGGTTCTCACCGGTGGCGACCGACGCGGACACGCCTCGGCTGACCGCGGCGAGACCCTCGGCGTCCCAGCGCCGGACCGGCTCCTCGATCCAGATGAGATCCAGGGTACGTTCCAGTTCACAGACATGCCGAACCGCCTGCTTGCGGGTCCACGCCTCGTTGACGTCGAGCATCAGGCCCGGCCGTCTGCCGTGCCCGGCCTCGGTCAGGACCTCCTTGACCAGGCTCAGGCGGTGCCGATCGCTCTCGATGTCGAGGCCGCCCTTGAGCTTGGCCGCCCGCAGGCCGTGGCTCGCGTAGACCTCGTACGCCGCGACGAGTTCGTCGTCGGTGAGCCCGATGTCCAGCCCGGACGCGTAGGCGGTGACCCGCCGGTCCCGTCCGCCCAGCAGCCGCCACAGCGGTTCGCCGGCGGCCTGCGCCTTGATGTCCCAGAGCGCGGTGTCCAGGGCGCCGATGGTGCCGAACACCGGCCCCGCGTGGCCCGCCTTGAAGGTGTGCCGCAACATGCGGTCGTACAGGGACGTCACGGCCCGGGGGTCTTCACCCTCGATGGCTGGGAAGATCCGCTCGATCTCGACGTGCGGCCCGAGGCCGACTCCCGAGATGCCCTCGTCGGTGTCGACGATGACGATCGAGACCGGAACCACCCCGTCGGCGAACACACCGTTGGCGTCGCCGACTGGTCGGCCCCATTCCTGGACCGTGGAGAGCGTCCGATATCCCGTGATCCGCATGTCAACCCTTCGTGGAACCGGCGGCCACGCCGTCGGCAATTTGGCGCTGGAGGAACAGGTAGACCAACAGGACGGGTATCGCGGCGATCAGCACCCCGGAGGCGAAGGTGGGGATGTTGTCGGAGTACTGCCCGCGCAGCGAGGTCACCCCGATCATGAGCGTCCGGTGCTCGGCCGAGGGCATCATCACCAGCGCCATGAGGACGTCGTTCCAGCAGAACAGGGCGTTGAGGATGCCGACCGACAGCAGCGCCGGGGTGCCCAGCGGCAGCATGATCCGGCGGTACACGCCGTACACGGTGCTGCCGTCGATCCGCGCGGCGTCGACGATCTCCGGCGGAATGCCCTTGTAGTAGCTCGTCATGAGAAAGACCGTGAAGGGCAGGAACTGGGCTACGTAGACCAGGATCAGGCCCGGGTACGTGTCGATGAGCGCGGTGTCGGCCATGATCCGGGCGAGCGGCACCATGATCACCTGGAACGGGATGAAGAGCCCCGCGAGGCAACCCAGGAACAGCGCCGACGAGCCGCGGAACCGCAGCTGGCTCAGGGCGAAGCCGGCCATCGACCCGAACAGCAGCAGCAGGAACACCGACACCGTCACGACGAAAAGCGAGTTGATGAAGTAACGGCCCATGCCGACGCTGTTCCACGCCGTGCTGATGTTCTCCCAGCGCAGGGCGTCGGTCAGACCGAACCGGTCGAGGATGTAGTCACGCCGGGTCTTCATCGCGACGTTGGCGGTGAACAGCAGGGGGTAGATCGTCGCCAGGGCGAGCAGCGACATGGGGATGGCGATAAGCCACCGTCCCAGGCGGAGGCGAGACATCAATCCTCCTTTCCAGATCGTTCGAGCAGCTTGATCTGCAACAGCCCCACGACGAGCATGATCACGAAGAGGATCGTCGACGCGGCCGACGCGAGAGCCGGACGGTTCATCTGGCCCTGCTGGATCCAGATGTAGTACTCCGGCAGGTATGTCGAGCCCTCCGGGCCGCCGCTGGTCATCACGAAGAGCAGACCGAACATCGAGGTCAGCATCCCGATCATCGTGGTCACGAAGACGAACTGGATGGTCCGGGCGAGACTCGGGATGATGACGTGCCAGACGACCTGGCGCAGCGACGCACCGTCCACCCGGGCGGCGTCCAGGAGCGCGGCGTCCAGCGTGGCGAAGCCGGCGAGGAACACCACCAGCGCCATCCCGAAGGTGGCCCAGATGTGCACGCCCACCACCATGAACATCGCGATGTCCGGGTCTCCGAGCCAGTCCACCGGACCGACACCGAACGACCCGAGCACGGCGTTGAGCGGGCCGTCGAAGGCGAGCAACAGGTTGAAGATCGCGCCGACGATGACCGGCGAGAGCACCGCCGGAAAGAAGTAGACGCTTCGGTAGAAGCGGTGGCCCGGCACCCGGAGGTAGATGAACGTCGCGAGCAGACCGGGGATCGCCACCGCCACCGGCAGCAGCAGCACCAGCAGCCCGACGTTGCTCAGCGCGGTCCGGAACAGCGGATCTCCGAACAGCTCGCGGTAGTTGCCGAATCCGACAGCGGTCCCGTTCTGCGCGCCGTCACCGGTGAAGGAGAAGTTGACGCCCAGCAGTAGCGGGTAGAGCCGCAGCAGCACGATGATCAGGACGGCCGGAAGGACCAGGATGTAGGGGGCGAAGCGCTCGGCCCCCAGGCCGCCACGGGTGCGACGGGGTTGTGCGCCATGCCGATGCGCGGCGGGGGTGGGCGCCGCCCCGCCGGCCCGTCCGGCCGAAGCCGGACGGACCGACGGCTGCGTGTTTCCGATCGGCACGAGGTCAGCCCGCCTGGTCGGAAGCGGCCAACTGCTTCACCACCTCGTCGACGGTGATCGACCCGCTGAGCAGCTGCTGGGAGAGGCGCCCCATCAGGTCCAGCGTCTTCGAGGAGAGCGCCACGTGCAGAGCGGGCTTGCCGCTCTTCAGCTCGCCGACGAGCGTGGCGACGGCCGGCCCGGCCTGCGACACGTCGATGGTGGTGTCGGCGGCGATCGCGCCGGCGTCGGCGTAGAAGGCCTTCAACGCATCGGCCGAGCTCAGGGAGCGCACCAGGTCGGCGGCCACCTTCGGGTCCTTCGTCCACTTGGCGACCGCGTACCCGATGCCACCGTCGTACGGGAGGCTCGGGGTGGTGCCGGCGGTGACGACGGGAGCCTTCATGACGCCGAGCTTCTCCGCGGTCAGGAACTCGTTGAAGTCCTGCCAGTGCCCCACGTCGGACATCAGACCCATGACGTGGGCGGCCTTACCGGACTGGAAGAGGGCGAAGGAGTCGTTGAACATGGCGGTCGAGTTGGCCCCGTCGCTGTTCATCTTCTTGTCGCCGGTCTCCTTCCAGGTCTGGAAGAGCCGCTTGACGTTGGCCGAGTTCCAGTCGCGCTTACCGGCGATCCAGGCGTCGTACTCCGCGGCGGTGAGGGTGGTCGAGCCCATGCTGGAGAGCCAGAACTGGATGCCGACGCCCTCCTTGTTGCCGAGGGCGAAGCACTTGGAGCCGGCCTTGGCGATGGCGGCGCAGTCGGCGACGAACTTGTCCCACGTGGTGGCCGGGCTCGCCGGGTCGAGGTTCGCCTTCTGGTAGATCGCCTTGTTGTAGTAGATCGGGTAGCCCTGCAGCGTCACCGGGGCGGCGTAGGTCTTGCCGTCCTTGCCGAACGCCTCCCAGCCGGCCAGCCGCTGCCTGTCCTCGGCCACGTAGTCGTCGAGGGGCACCAGCGCGTCCACCCGGTCGCGGATCTGGCCGCCACCGTTGAACAGCATGACGTCCGGGCCCTTGCCGGACTGGATCGCCGCACCGAGCAGGGTGTAGTACTGGTCGAAGGGCTGCGCGACGAACTCGACCTCAACGTCGGCGTGCTTCTTCTTGAAGTCGGCCTTGGCCTTCTCCAGATAGGATTTGGCGAACGGCTCGCCGGACTTCCAGTCCCACACGACCAACTTGCCGTCCGAGCTGGTTGACTTGCCCGAATCGCTAGCACTTCCACAACCGGTCAGGGCCAGGCCCACAACGAGGACGGCCGACCATATTGCGCGCTGTCTCATCGATTGTCACCTCTATATGGGGGGTGGCCGGCGGGTGTCCCGCGAGCCAAATGTTGACCGGAAGGTAACTCGTATGACGTGTGACGTCAACAGTCGGCCGTACACTGGCCCAGACGTCGTGCCACGGCGAGCCATTCGGAGGGGGACATGACGCCACCGCAGGAGACAGCCCTGAACAGTCCGGCGACCCCGGCGTGGGTGCGTCGGCCGACCAACCTCGCCAGGGCGGTCACCGCCGAACTGGTGGAGCGCATCGTCCGCGGCGTACACCCGTCCGGGTCGTCCCTACCTCCCGAGCCGATCCTCTGCGAGACCTTCGGCGTGAGCCGGACCGTCGTCCGGGAAGCAGTGAAGATCCTTCAGGAGAAGGGGCTGGTGCAGGTCCGTCAGGGCGCCGGCACCATGGTCACCCCGCCGTCACACTGGGACATGCTCGACGAACTCGTCCTCGCGGCCACCATCGCCGTGGACGACAGCCTCGCCATCCTCGACGACCTGGTCGTCACCCGGCGGGTGCTGGAGTCCGACATGGCGAACGTCGCCGCCCGCCTCGCCGACAGCGGCACCGTCGATCGACTCCGGGCCATGGTGGACCGGATGGACGAACTCGTCGACGACCACGTCACGTACCACGACCACGACCGGGCCTTCCACGACACGATCATGCAGGCATCCGGGAACCGGATCGCCCGTGGCGTCGTACGCGCGCTGGAGAGCCAGGTCATCAACACCGCCCGGTACATGGGCCGGACCGAACGGGCGCTGTGCGTGGCGTCCAACCAGGGTCACCGACGCATCTACGAACGCATCGCCGCCCACGACCCCAACGGCGCCGCCGAGGCGATGTTCACCCACATCACCGAGGCTTGGCTGGTCCGTCGCAGTGGCTCGGGGAGCCCGGTCCGCCTCGAACGCTGACCGTCACGGGAAACGGACGGCGCCCGCCCCCGGTAAGGGAGCAGGCGCCGCCAGCTGTGGCCGACAAGAGTCACGAGAACTGGGCGAAGAACCTCCAGATCTCACCCTTGGTCCAGGTGGTGATGCCGCTCTCGGCGTAGGTGCCGTCCACCGGGCCGGGCATGTGGCCGTTGTCGTACGCGGCCCACTGCACCGGGTATCCGGCCCGGCAACCCGAGTACGTGGTCGTGATGTGCGTGCGGCTGCCGGCCGCCGGCTCGCGCGGGCTCTGCGCGGTGCAGCCGTTGTTGCGGACGAACGTGTCGCGCAACGCCCGGCCACCCGAGATGCCCAGGACATTGTCCGAGATGCCGTGCAGCCCGAAGTACGCGATCGGCTGGGTACCGCCGCTGCACCCGCTGATCTGCCCACCGGAGATGACCGCGACGGCCCGGAAGACGTTGGCCCGCGCACAGGCGACGGCGTAGCTCATGCCGCCACCCCAGCTGAAGCCGAGCGCGAACCGCTGCCTCGGGTTGACGCAGAGGCTGCTCTCGATCCGGCTGATCATGTCGTCGACGAAGACGATGTCCTCACCGCCGGAGTTGCCCCAGCCGTTGCCGAACCCCTGGGGCGCGACCAGGATCGCGCTGTTGTTCGACTGCTCCTGCTGCCCGTAGTAGGACCACGGTGTTCCGCTGGTGCCGCCGGAGGAGATCTCCTGCATGGTGCCGCCGCGCCAGTGGAACGCGAAGATCAGCCGGTAGGGGTTGCTGTTGTTGTAGTTCGCCGGCACCCGCAGGATGAAGGTTCGGCTCTTGCCGTTGCTCTGGATGGTGTGCGTGCCGCTGGCCAGCGTCGGCGCCTTGCCGCACCCGCTACCACCCGACGGGGGTGGCGTCGTGGGGTCGGTCCCGCCGTCGACGCGGACGAGCTGCCACTGCTGGTTGGCGCCGTTCCAGTCGGCGTACTGCACGACGTTCCCACCGTCGGCGGTGGACGCGCCCTGCACCTCGACGACCTTGTTGCTGTTGCGGTTGATCAGCCGAACATAGCCACCGTCCGAGTCGGCCAGCCGGAACTGCTGGTTCGTCCCGTTGAGATCGGCCCACTGCACGATCGCACCACCGTCGGCGGTGGAGAAACCACTGACGTCGAGCACCTTGCCCGAGTGCCGCGACTTGATCCGGTAGTAGCCGCCACCGGAGTCGACGAACTGCCACTGCTGGTTGGCGCCGTTGTTACGCGTCCACTGGCTGATCCGCGCCCCGTCGTTGGTGGCCGAGGCGTACAGGTCCAACGCCTTACCGCTGTTGCGGTTCACCAGCACGTAGGAGGCGTTGGTGTCCACTGTCGCTGCCGCCGCGGGCGCCGCGTTGACCGCGACGAGTGCGCTGGCTGCCATGACCGCGGCAGCCGCCACGGCCAACCCTGACCGCCAGCGAGATCTTTGTCGAGAGGCGGGACGAGCCTCACCGAGGGCTTCCATGGTCCACTCCTTCGATCGGGGTCACCCACGAGCGGGAGCGCCCGCGCGTGCCCTGGCGTGCGTGCCGGCGTCGTGGTGGTGGCGTCAGCACGTCTGGGGTGTTGTGCGGGCAACCCGCGGCCAACGACGTACGTCGATGGGCGATGCCACGATCCGGGCTTCGTGGCAGACCGCGCCGAATCGCGCGGTACGACGTCGTGGCTCCCGCTGGCCGGGTGGCCCGCGGGGTGAAAATTAGCGGGTAAGACGTCATACGTCAAACGATTGATGTCGATCCGAGCAGATGTCCGGCAGCGGTAACCCGACGGTCACGGCGGCCCGCCCCGGAGGGGGCGGGCCGCCACTCGTCACGCCTCGCCTGGGCGGGCGCCGGCCGGATCCCGTACGGCCGGCAACTCCCGCTCCGCCAGTCGATGACGGGCGGTCGTCAGCCGATTCGGACCAGTTGCCACTGCTGGTTGTTACCGCCCCAGTCGGCGTACTGGACGACGTTTCCACCGTCGGCGGTGGACGCGCCCTGCACCTCGACGGCCTTGTTGCTGTTGCGGTTGATCAGGCGCACGTAGCCGTCGGCCGAGTTCGCGAGTCGGAACTGCTGGTTCGTGCCGTTGAGGTCGGACCACTGCACGATCGCGCCACCGTCGGCGGTGGAGAAGCCGCTGACGTCGAGCACCTTGCTGGAGTTGCGGGCCTTCAGCCGGTAGTAGCCGCCCCCCGAGTCGACGAACTGCCACTGCTGGTTGACGCCGTTGTTGCGCGTCCACTGGCTGATCCGCGCCCCGTCGTTGGTCGCCGAGGCGTAGACGTCCATCGCCTTGCCGCTGTTCCGGTTCAGCAACACGTACCAGGCGCTGGTGTCCACCCCGGAGCCCGGCGGGGGCGTGGTGGGCGGGGTGGAGCCACCGTTGAGGGCGTCCAGGACGGCGGTGTACGCGGCCTTCTTGTTGCCGTTGCAGTCGAACAGCAGAGCGTTGTCGGAACCACGCCACGAGTCACAGTCCCGCACACCCCAGGTGGTGATGCCGGTGCAGCGCGAGACGGCCAGGCAGGCGCGGGTGACGGCGCCGTAGATGTTGGCCTGGTTGCCGCCGGTCATCACGTCCAGCTCGGTGATCTGGACATCCACACCGAGATCGGCGAACCGCTGCAGGTTGGCCTGGTAGTCACCGGCCAGCGAGGTACCCAGGTGCGACTGGAAGCCCACGCAGTCGATCGGCACGCCACGGGACCTGAAGTCCCGCACCATGTTGTAGATGCCCGTCGACTTCGCGTTGATCCCGTCGGTGTTGTAGTCGTTGTAACACAACTTCGCGCCCGGATCCGCAGCCCGCGCCGCCCGGAACGCCGCCTCGATCCAGTCGTTGCCGGTGCGCTGGAGGTTCGAGTCACGACGCCCACCGCTACCACCGTCGGCGAACGCCTCGTTCACCACGTCCCACGAGTGGATCTTGCCCCGGTAGTGCGTCGCGACCTGCGTGACGTGGTTGATCGCCGCGTTCCGCAACGCGGTGCCGGACATGCCCTGCGCCCAGCCCGGCTGCTGTGCGTGCCACAGCAGGGTATGACCCCGCACGCTCATCCCGTTGGCCTGCGCATGGCTGACCAGACGATCACCACCGGAGTGGTTGAACTGGCCCTGCGACGGCTCGTTGGATGCCCACTTCATCTCGTTCTCGGCCACGACACTGTTGAACTCACGGTTCAGGATGGTCGTGTAGGCGCCGGTGGAGAGCTTGCCGGTCGCGACGGCGGCGCCGAAGTAGCGGCCCTTCTCGGCGGCGGCCGCCTTCAGGGTCGTGCCGGCACCGGATGCGGGAGCCAGCGCCACCGTCATACCGGCGGCGGTGAGGGCGACGGCGATTGTCGCCGCCGCCAGCATCGTTCTCATGGGTTTCATGGCGTTCCTTTTCAGTGGTTGCATCGGTGGTGGTGATGTGCCACTTCACTCGGGGCGACCGATCGGGACGGTCTTCCTGGCCACTCGGCATCAGCACGCGCGGTCCGAGAGGGCTGTCGCCGGCAACTGCCGGTCCCGAGGTGACGGCCGCATGCCCTTGCGGACGTCGTGATCAGAGGCACGACCCGTGCGGCTCGCCCGGTGAGCCACGGCAACGATCGTCCTCTATATCGAGAGTGAGCGATAACATGCCGTTCGTCAAGACGTAACGGGTCGTTCACGCCGATCTCCCGGAACGCCGCGTTTCGCCCGGTACCAAACCCCCAGAGCAACAGTGCTCAACCACCGCGCGACCAGCGGACGAGTCGTGCCACCGCGTCGCTCAGGCCACGCCGGACGGCAATCCTGTTATCGCTCACAGTCGCGGCCCGCGACCCCTGGTCGTTCACGAGCACCCGGTAGCACGCCGGTCTCCTCGAGCAGCGCGACGATGGCCGCGGACGGGAGGGCGACCCGGGTTCGCGGCGTGTAGTCAGCCATCACCATGGATCGAGGATCCTCGATTGACACTTCCTGGCCCGGAGAGAACACTAACTGCTACGCGACGCCATCCGAAGCCGGGCTGGGCGAGCCACAGGTAGCGGGCATCGTGCGATCACCGCGGGAGTCGGGCACACCGCGACCGGTTCGCACGGCCAATCCAGCCTGCACAGGCAATCGAAGGAGTCGTCCGTTGAGAATCAGAAGGAAACTGCTACTCGCCCTGGCCGCGTCACTGGTGGCGGCCGGCCTGGTGGCCCCCACTGTCGGGCCCGCGTACGCGGCGTCACTGACCGAGGTGACCAGCTTCGGTGACAACCCGGGCCGGATGCGCATGCACGTCTACGTGCCGGACAACCGTCCGGCCCGGCCGGCGGTCGTGGTGGCCATGCACGGCTGCGGCGGGTCCGGCCCCGGCTTCTACTCCGGGAGCGAGTTCGCCAGCCTCGCCGACCGCCACGGGTACATCGTGATCTACCCGTCCGCCACCCAGCAGGCCGGTTTCGGCAACTGCTTCGACGTCTGGTCGGACGCCGCCAAGCGACGGGGCGGCGGCAGCGACCCGGTGTCGATCGTCTCGATGGTCAGGTACGTGCAACAGCAGTACGCGGCCGATCCGGAGCGGCTCTACGCCACCGGCAGTTCGTCCGGCGGCATGATGACCAACCACATGCTGGCGCTCTATCCCGACCTGTTCAAGGCCGGCGCCGCGTTCATGGGCGTGCCGTTCAACTGCTTCGCCAACGCGGCGGACTTCCCGCCCACCAGCAGCCAGTGCACCGGCGGAAACATGAACCGGACCCCGCAGCAGTGGGGTGACGCCGTCCGCCAGGCGTACCCCGGCCACTCCGGGCCCCGCCCGCGTGTGCAGCTGTGGCACGGCACCAACGACACGCTCGTGCCGTACTCGCTGTTGCAGGAGGCGATCGAGCAGTGGACCAACGTGTTCGGGCTGAGCCAGACACCCACCTCCACAGACACACCCCAGGCCAACTGGAACCGGCGTCGGTACGCCGACAGCGGCGGCACCGTCCAGGTCGAGGCGTACAGCATCCAGGGGGCCGGGCACAGCCTGCCCTCCGGCGGCATGGCCGCGTCCGCCATCGCGTTCTTCGGACTGACCGACCCCACGACACCGCCGCCGACCACGCCACCGCCGACCACGCCACCGCCCACCACGCCACCGCCGACCACCCCGCCGCCGGCTTCCGGCGCCTGCCGGGTGACCGTCGACGTCAACGCCTGGAACACCGGGCTGACCGAGAACATCACCGTCACGAACACCGGCACCAGCGCCGTCAACGGCTGGTCCGTGGTCTTCACCCTGCCGGGTGGGCAGACCATCACCTCGGGCTGGAACGCCACCTACTCGCCCAGCTCGGGGCAGGTGACGGCCCGCAACGTCGCCTACAACGGCGGCATCCCCGCCAACGGCTCAGTGAGCTTCGGCTTCCAGGCCACCCACACCGGTAACAACGCCCGACCATCCTCGTTCACTCTCAACGGCGCGTCCTGCACCGTCGCCTGAGACCGGGTCGACGTCCACCCGCGCGTGCGCCGGTCACCACCTGATGGTGACCGGCGCACGACTCGTACGGCGTAGCCAGGATCAGCGGTAGCCGGCGCTCACGATGCTGGCCTGCACCGCGGCCTCGGTCGCGTCGGACGGGTAGCCGGCGACCATGGCCCCCTCGTAGAAGGTGCCGGCGCTCAGGTTCGCGCCGCCGTCGGGCTTGCAACAGTCACCGCCACTGCCCAGGATGATCGCACCCTGCTTCTTCATCGGGCTGTAGCCCGGCGGGAGCGAGCCGTCGTACAGCGTGTAGAGGCTGCCGGCCTGCGCGTCGCTACCCTTGATGGCGAACCGGGTCGTGCCATTGTTCTTCAGCGTCGCGGTGACGAACTTGCTGGTGAAGGCGCGCTGGTTCGGGTTCCAGCTCTGGCTGCCACCGGGGAAGAGACCCCACTCGAGGTCGGCCTGCACCCAGGGCCCGCTGCCGGAGCAGCCACCGAACCAGCACTGCTTGCTGAAGTTGATGGCGTCCATCGCACCGGCGGCGTCGGCCTTGCGCGTCGTCTCGCTGTTGCCGTAGTCGAAGCAGCAGCCGTTGTTGACGTGGGTGCCGCTGGTGACCATGTACATGCCCTCGGGTGCCGCGCCGGTCGGCACGCCGGTGAGGTGCCCGTCGCGCCAGTAGCTGTTACCGGGGTTGATGTAGAGCGAGTACGCCTTGGCGCCGCCCACTGTCAGCGACTCCGAGGTCGCGATCGCCGGCCTGCTCTGCGGGGAGCCCGGAACGACGCTCGAACCCTGGTACCAGAGGTCGTTGCCGCGCCCGGACTGGTCGAAGACGACAGTGATCACGCAGGTGGTGCCGGAGCAGAACGAGTCCTGCGTCGCCGCGTTGGCGGTGCCGCCGGTTCCCGTGAGCCCGATGTTGCGGGTCGTGTTGTCCGACGAGCGTCGGACCTGGTAGAGGTTGCCGGCGTACGCCTCGAAGAGCGCCCGCGTGGTGCTGTGCGCCGCGATGCACGGGGTGCCGCCGGAGGCGTAGATGTCGCACGGACGCGCGCCGGTCGGCGGGTCGGTCGGTGGCGGGGTGGTGGTCGGCGAGGCCCACTGCTGGTTGGTGCCGCCGTTACAGGCCCAGAGGATGATTTTGGTGCCGTTCGCGGTGGCCGCGGCGTTGGCGTCGAGGCACAGCCCGGACTGCACACCGGTGATGGTGCCGTTGCTGTTGACGTTCCACTGTTGGTTGTTCTGGCCGTTGCAGTCCCAGATGATCACCTGGGTGCCGTTGGCGGTGCCACGGCCGGAGGCGTCCAGGCACTTGTTGCCGTACGCCTGGATCTGCTTGGTGGACGTCCAGGTCCAGGTCTGGCCGGCGCTGCCGTTGCAGTCCCAGAGTTGCGTCTGGGTGCCGTTTGTGGTGCTGGAGTTGGGCACTTCGAGGCAGCGGCCGGACGGCGTACCGACGATCGGGGTGCTCTGCCCCGGCGCGATGGCGGCGGCGGCCATCGGGGCGGCGGCGGCCTCGGCGATCGGCGACGTGGCACCGGGGGTGGCGCCGATGCCGACGAGCACTCCGACCAGCGCGGCCGCCAGGGCGGTCAGACGTCGGGCTCGATGACGTCTCGGGACGAGTTCACGGGCTGTTCCTGGCCCGGTGGGGGAAGGGGTTCGCACGAGGTGGCTCCTCGGAGTCGTGGAAGCGCGGTGGGGGTGTCGACGCGCCACGAGGGGTGGTGGCGATGGCGAATCGATTCGCAGCGAATCGTATGACCTTTAATTAATTGGTGTCAATGAATGCGGTAGCGGGGTGGTGCGCTGGCCGTTGGGCGGACGGCCAGCGCATCCACCGTCCCGGGACGCCTACCGCCCCAGGAGCCGCCACGTCTGGTTCAACGGGCTGCCCTGATTGACCGCCCTGCAGGTCCACTGGTGGACCAGCGCGCCAGCCGCCGTGGAGACCGCGTTGACATCGACGCACTTGCCACTGTGCCGGGCGACGAGTTGGTAGTCGTGCGAGTCGTTGCCCGAGTAGGTGACCTTGCGCAGCGTGAACTGCTGGTTGAGGCCGTTCAGGCAGGTCCACTGGTGCACCGCCGCGCCGTCGCCGGTGGAGACGCCGCTGACGTCGAGGCACTTGCCGCTCTGCTGGTTGACCACGGTGTAGGTGTTGGCCACTCCGGCGACCGGGCGGAAGTTCCAGAGCTGCTGGTCACCGCCGTCGCAGTAGTTCTGCTGTTGGACGTTGCCGTCCGCGGTGCTCAGGCCGGCGTTGTTCAGGCACTGCTGAGAGTGCTGGGCCACCGCCACCGACTGGAAGCCACCGTCCGAGGGGGGCAGCAGCGTGACGGTGTACGTGTCGCTCTGGTTGGTGTACGGCACTGTCACCGTGGCGTTGTTGTTCGACACCCCGACCACGCTGTTCGAGACCATGACCGGCCCCGCCACGGCACCGCCACCGTTGTGCGGAATGCGTTGGGTGAGGACCCGGACCTGGTTGTTCTGCACGATGCCGCTGGTGGTGTCCAGTCGTTGCAGGTTGACGGACAGGTTCCCGGTGGTACGACCACCGCCGACCAGCACCTTCGCCACCCCGGCAGCCTTGGTGGCATACGCGTCGTACGACTGGCTGGGGGTCACCGCGACGATCTCCCCGACCTGGGAGGCGTAGTAGCGGTAGTTCCACCACTCCCCCTTGGGCTGGTGCTGGCCGGCCGAGTTACGGATCAACAGGTTGCCGAGGTCGTTGTGCAGGCTGCCGCCGCTGGCCCAGTTCGCCCGCAGGCCGTCGGCCCGGGCCCGTTCCAGGCGCGCGATGTACCAGGCGCCGTCGGCCGGGTTCTGCTCGTCGGGCGCGCCGTACTCGTTGATCTGGTACGGACGCGGGTGGGCGATGCCGCGCGGGTCGAGGGTGGCGTTGGCGGCGGCGACGTTCGCGACCGGGTCACCGGGCAGCGAGTGCCAGCTGATGATGTCCGGCACGGTGTTTGTCGAGCGGACGAAGTCCAGGTACTGGTTCCAGAAGGTGTGTGTGGTCGACGGTACGCAGGCGCAGCTCGGCCCGACGATGAGCTGGCTGGGGAACTCCGCCCGGATGCGCTGGTAGGTCCGCCGCCACAGTTCGAGGTACTGGGGGATCGGCCGGTTCCAGAAGATGGTGATGTTGGGTTCGTTCCAGATGTCCCACTGCACCGACAGCCCGGACGCCCGGACGTCGCTGATCAGGCGGGTCAGGAAGTTGTCGTAGTCGGTCCAGTTTCCGTTGTCACCGGGGAAGCGGGAGATTCCGGCGCCGTCGGCACCCCAGAGGTCGTGCGGCAGGAGAATGAACTTCCCGCCGAGGGCGGTGGTACGACGCGCCTGGGCGAGTGTGGAGTTCCAGCGCCGGTCGTAGGTTCCGCCGACCCAGCCACTGCCCGGGAGCTGCGCGCCGCCGGCGCGCATGTACTGGAACTTGACGTCCCGGTAGAAGTGGTCGGCCGGACCGCTGGCGTTCTCGGTCATGCCGTAGATCCAGCCAGAGGCGCGGTAGGTCGGCGCGCCGTTGGTGGTGGCGAAGTTGACGCTGATCGACTCGTCGGCGGCCTGGGCGGGGGCCGGGACGACGGTGACGGCGGCAGCGGCGGCGAGCAGGCCGACGACGAGTCGGGCCACGAACACGCGGGCTCGTCCTGACCTGCTGCGGGACGGGGTTTTCACGGGCGGCTCCTTGGTGGGGCGCGGGGGACGCTCTCCGGAGGGCAGCACTTGCGAATCGATTCGCACGGATCGTAGGACCGGGAACTGAACGATGTCAATGAAGTGACGGCGCGGTGACGCCCGCGTTGCCCAGCGATCCTCCCGGTACGACCAACTGACCCTTGACCCCCGGGTATGGCCAGACCTATCTTCGGGCGAACCGATTCGTCGAATCGATTCGCCTCATGGTTGGACTGGTCCGACCCGCGACGATCAACCGACACACCCCACCTGACGATCGATTTGAAGTGAGGCACCACATGACCGGACTCAGTCGTCGGCGGCGCCTGGCCGCCGTCGCCGTGATAGCTCTCGCCACAGTGACGGGCAGCGCCTGTTCGTCGTCCGGCGACGGTGGCGCCGACGGCGGCGCCTACCTCGTCTGGGACCCGTATCCGCAGTTCGCCGACGACTCCGAGTGGGTAGCGCTGCTCAAGAAGTGCGGCACCTCCGCGGGCGTGACGGTCGAGCGGACCGGCTACGACACCACCGACCTGACCAACAAGGCGCTGCTCGCCGCCCAGCAGGGAAACTCACCGGACGTGCTGATCGTGGACAACCCGGTCATCTCAACTCTGGCCGAAGCCGGTGCGCTCACCACCACCGACGACAACAAGCTGGACGTCTCGGCCATGGAGAAGAACCTGCTCGGCGCCGGCCAGAGCAACGGCAAGACCTACGGGGTGCCGATCGGGGCGAACACCCTCGCCCTCTACTACAACAAGGACGTGCTCACCGCCGCCGGCGTCGATCCCGCCGCCGTCAAGGACTGGACCTCACTGACCGCGGCACTGACCAAGGTCAAGGCCAAGGGGAAGAAGGGCATCACCTTCTCCGCGATCGGCACCGAGGAGGGCAGCTTCCAGTTCCTGCCCTGGTTCTGGGGGTCGGGTGCCCAACTGACGAGTCTGGACTCGCCGCAGGCGGTGTCCGCGCTGACGCTCTGGACCGACTGGCTCAAGCAGGGCCACGCCCCGAACTCCGTCATCAACAACACCCAGACCACGAGTTGGCAGGAGTTCGCCACCGGCGACTACGCGTTCGCCGAGAACGGCACCTGGCAGTTGGCCAACGCGGAGAAGCTGGGCTTCTCGTACGGCACTATCCCCATCCCGGCCAGCGCGGGCGGCCCGGCCCCGGCGCCCACCGGCGGTGAGTTCGTCTCCATCCCGGTGCAGAAGAAGACCAGCCGGTACGAGACGTCGCAGAAGCTCGTCACCTGCCTGACCAACGCCGACAACCTCCTCACCACCGACACCACGCTCTCCTACGTCGCGCCCGTCGCCGCCGTACAGGAGCGACAGGCCACCGCGGACCCCAAGCTCAAGGTGTGGGTGGAGGCGGTCCGGGCAGCCAAGGGCCGCACCGGTGACGACCTCGGCACGAAGTACCCGAAGATCTCCGAAGCGCTGTGGACCGCTGTGCAGTCGGCCCTCAGCGGCGGGAAGTCGCCACAGGAGGCACTCGCCGCCGCGCAGACCGCCGCCACGACCAGGTAAGCGATCCGAACCGACACCATGCCCTCCACGACAGAGACCTCCACCGCCGTACGAGACCAGGGTGGGGCGGCGAGCGCCGCCCCACCCGGGCCTCCCCCGTCCCGTGCCCGGCGGCCCAGCCGATGGTGGGCGTGGGGCTTCCTGGCACCCGTGACCATCTACCTGGCGGCCTTCTACGCCTACCCGCTCTACCGCAACGTCGAGTTGAGCCTGCGCGAGTACACAGTCCGCTCGTTCGTGCAGGGCGGAGCGCCCTTCGCCGGCCTCGACAACTACCGGACGGTCCTGACCGACCCGGCGTTCGGGCCGACGCTGACGCACACAGTGGTCTTCACAGCGGCCTCGCTCGTCTTCCAGTTCACCATCGGCATGGCCCTGGCCCTCTTCTTCCACCAGCACTTCCCGCTGTCGCGCACGCTGCGGGCACTGATCCTCGTGCCGTGGCTGCTGCCACTGATCGTCTCGGCGTCGACCTGGTCGTGGCTGCTCAACAGTGACTCGGGGCTGGTCAACGCGGCGCTCGGCGTCGTCGGGATCGACCCGGTCAACTGGCTCACCTCGCCGGGCTGGTCACTCACCTCGGTGATCATCGCGAACGTCTGGATCGGCATCCCGTTCAACCTGGTGGTGCTCTACAGCGGCCTACAGGCGATCCCGACCGAGATGTACGAGGCATCCGCGCTCGACGGCGCGACGGGGTGGCAACGGTTCTGGGGGATCACCTTCCCGTTGCTGCGTCCCGTCTCCCTGATCACGCTGCTGCTGGGGCTGATCTACACGCTGAAGGTCTTCGACATCATCTGGATCATGACGAAGGGCGGCCCGACCGGCTCCTCGGCAACCCTCGCCACCTGGTCGTACCGGCTCGGCTTCGGCAACCTGCTGCCCGAGTTCGGCCCGGGCGCGGCCATCGGGAACCTGCTCATCGTGCTGGCCCTGATCGCCGGCCTCGTCTACATCCGGATCGAGCGGAGGCAGCAGCTCCGATGACCACCTCGACGCCTCGGGCCTGGTGGAAGACCGGCGTCGGCCTGGTGCTGACCGGGCTGATGCTCTTCCCCGTCTACTGGATGATCAACGTGTCCTTCACCCGGGACCAGGACATGCGGGCCAGTCCCCCGCACCTGTTCCCCACCAACGGCACCCTGGACGGCTACCGGGCGGTGCTCGACCAGCAACTGCCGTACCTCGGCACCAGCTTTCTGGTCGGCCTCGGCACTGTGGTGCTGACCGTGGCGCTGGCCGCCCCCGCCGGTTACGCCCTGGCGAAGCTCCGGCCGCCCGGCGGCCCGGCGTTGAGTTTCCTGCTGCTGATCGCGCAGATGATCCCGGGGATCATCATGGCGATGGGCTTCTACGCCATCTACCTCACCCTCGGCGTCCTCAACACGCTGCCCGGCCTGATCCTGGCCGACACGACGCTCGCGGTGCCGTTCGCTGTCCTGATCTTCACGGCGTTCATGTCCGGCATCCCCGACGAACTGCTCCAGGCCGCCGTGGTCGACGGGGCCGGTCGGCTGCGGACCTTCTGGTCGGTCGTGCTGCCGGTCAGCCGCAACTCGATCGTCACGGTGTCGCTCTTCGCGTTCCTGTGGTCGTGGTCGGACTTCATCTTCGCCTCGACCCTGGCCGGCGGCGGCGACTACCAGCCGATCACCCTCGGCATCTACCACTACATCGGCAACAACAACCAGCAGTGGAACGCCATCATGGCCACCGCAGTCGTCGCCTCGATCCCCGCCGCCGTGCTGCTGGTCCTGGCCCAGCGGTACGTCTCGATGGGCGTGACCGCCGGCGCCGTCAAGGACTGACCATCCGCGGCGGTCGAGGACTGACCACCCGCACCACAGAAAGGCACCCGCCACCCATGACCGTCGCCCCGTCCGGTCCGGAGTTCGCAATCCAGGACATCCCGTTCAGCTACCGCGGATCCTGGTTCAACATCTCCCCGGTGGTAGCCGAGAAGACGTACGCCGACGACCTGCACCTGGTCTCCCACCAGACCGGGCTGCACCCCGTACTGCGACTCACTCCCACGGTCGCCGGCACCACTGTCGTCGCCACGCCCGCGCTGCTGACCTGGCGCAACGGGGCCAACCGGATCGAGGCCGTCTACGAAGGGCCGGAAACCCTGCGGATCCGGGGCCACCGGCTCGGCCTGCGGGTGGCCGCTGCCGCGCACACCCTCACCCCGTTCAGCGGCACCTACCTGTACGCCGATCCGGTCGACGGATCACACGTGTTCACCTCGTACGAGACCGGTCGCCGCTACCGCGTCACCGTGCTTTCCGGCGCACTGCTGCGGACCGACGGCTCGCAGGCGCTCGGCACCGCCGAGCGCTCCCTTGACCTTCCCGGGGACCAGCCCTGGGAGATCGCGATCGAGGAGTACGCCACCGCCCGCCGCCCGTACGCCGGGTCCGCCACCTTCGAGCAGTTGTGCCGCGACCGGTTCGCGGAGTTCACCGCGTTCGTCGACGCGATAGCGCCCTGGCGCGGCCCGGAGACCCCGGCCGCCGAACTGGCCGCGTACGTCCTGTGGTCGGCCACTGTCGCCCCGGCGGGCTTCGTCACCCGGCCGGCCGTCCTGATGTCCAAGCACTGGATGGACAAGGTGTGGAGCTGGGACCACTGCTTCAACGCGATCGCCCTGGCGGCCGGCGAGCCGGAGCTGGCCTGGCACCAGTTCCAGTTGCCCTTCGACCACCAGGACGAGGCCGGCGCCCTCCCCGACTCGGTCACCCATTCGGAGGTCCTGCACAACTACGTCAAGCCCCCGATCCACGGCTGGGCCCTCCGGCACCTGCGCCGACGCCTTCCCCAGCCACCGGACCGGGCGGCGCTGGCGCAGACGTACGACCGGCTCGCCCGCTGGACCGGGTTCTGGCTCGACGCGCGACGCGCCCCCGGCCACGACCTGCCGCACTACCAGCACGGCAACGACAGCGGCTGGGACAACGCCACCACCTTCGACGACAACCGGGTCCTCGAGACCGCTGACCTCGCCGCGTTCCTGGTCTCGCAGCTTCGCTACCTCGCCGACCTCGCCACCGAGCTGGGCGAGCCCGCCACCCGCTGGTCCCGGGAGGCCGACCGGATCCACGGGGCGATGCTGCGCGACCTGTGGGACGGCGAACGCTTCTGCGCGCGGGACCCCCACACCGGGCACCGGCGACCCAGCCGCAGCCTGCTCGACCTGATGCCCGTCGCGCTCGGGGCCGACCTGCCGGCCACGGTCGCCGCTGCCCTGGCGCGCGGCGTCGAAACCCACCTGACCACGCACGGGCTGGCCACCGAACCGACCGACTCGGCCCACTACCTGGCCGACGGCTACTGGCGTGGCCCGATCTGGGCACCCTCCACCGTCCTGGTCGAGGACGGCCTACGCCGGGCCGGGCAGACCAGAATCGCCGACGACATCAGTCGGCGGTTCCTCGCGCTGTGCGAGAAGTCCGGCTTCGCGGAGAACTTCGACGCCGAGACCGGCACCGGGCTGCGGGACCGCGCCTACACCTGGACCGCCAGCAGCTATCTCATCCTCGCCGCCGCCCAGGAGGAACGGCGGGTCAGGGGCGGATAGCCGAGTCGGATCAGCGGCCCCGGACCGGGCCCGTGCTGGAACGCAACGAGATGGGCGGGCTGTAAAGGCGGTGTCGTGGCACGGCGCCGGGAGCCGCGATGATCTCCAAAAGTAGCGACACCGCCTCGGCGCCCATCTCGACCATCGGCACGTCGGCGGCCGTCAGCGGCGGGCGGAAATCCTCCGCCCAGTGCTGCGCGGCGACTCCGGTGACGGAGAAGTCGCGTGGCACTGACAGCCCGGCGCCGGTCAACGCGCGCTGCATTCCGGGCAGTGCGGCCTCGTTGATGGTGGCCACCGCCGTGACCTCCGGGTGCGTCGCGAGCAGTTGCTCCATACACGCCTCGCCGGAGGCGGTGTCGTCGCCGCTGCAGACCTCCACGCCGGTCAAGCCCCGCTCCACCGCCGCCGCACGAAAGCCGGTCAGCGCGCGATGGCTGGGGCCGTACCCGGCGGCCACCAACTCGGCGGACCGGTTCACGAGTGCCACGTGCCGGTGCCCCAGATCGGCCAGGTGCTGCACGCAGCGGGCGATCAGCCCGGCGTAGTCGATGTCGATCCAGCTCATCCCGTGCGGCTCGGCGGTCCGGCCGATGGTGACGAACGGCAGGCCGGCCTTGGTCAGCCGGGTCACCCGGTCGTCCGCCAACCGGATCTCCATGAGGACCACGCCGTCCACCCGGCGCCCGGTGACGATCCGCTCGAACGACCGGTCATGGTCGCCACCGGAGGGGGACAGCAGCACGTCGAGGTCGTGGCGGGCGGCGGCCTCGACGACGCTGGCCACGAAGCCCAGCTGCATGTCGGTCAACCGCTGGCTCGCCGGCGGGATGACCAGCCCGAGGGTGCGGGTACGCCCCTCCTTGAGAGCACGGGCGCTGGCGTTCGGCCGGTAGTCCAACTCGTCGATGACCGACTGGATCCGTTGCCGGGTCGCCTCCGACACGCTGCGTTTTCCGCTGAGCACGTAGGAAACGGTGCTGCGGGACACCCCCGCCCGGCGAGCGATCTCCCCGATGTTCATCAATCGCCCTCGAATCGATTTTTGCCCCGATACGGGGACGCACCTTGCTCCGCCGACCAGCATATCCGTCCTCAGGCTCATCGATCGATGACCAACGTGTGCGAACTAGCGCTAATAGATGGACGCCCATTAATGTCACAGGTATGACGTGTGACGTCAATTCCCTCGCCGCACCCCACCCCCACCACGCACCCGAAAGGATCCGATGAACGTGAAGAGAAAACTGGGTCGCCTGACGGCCGCCGCCGGGACCCTGTTCGTCCTCGTCGTCGGCGCCGGCGCCTATGTGGTCTCGGACGCGCCGGGCGTCGCCCACGCCGCCGGCACGGGTCCATGTGACATCTACGCCTCCGGCGGCACGCCGTGCGTGGCCGCGCACAGCACCACCCGCGCGCTGTACGGCGCGTACGACGGCCCGCTCTACCAGGTCCGACGATCGTCGGACAACACCACCCGCGACGTCGGTGTGCTCAGCGAGGGCGGCTACGCCAACGCCGCCACCCAGGACACGTTCTGCGCCAACACCAACTGCGTCATCACGATCATCTACGACCAGTCCGGCCGCAACAACCGTCTCACCCAGGCGCCCCCCGGCTACTTCGTCGGCCCCGCTCCCGGCGGATTCGACAACCTCGCCGACGCGAAGGCGGCACCGGTCACCGTCGGCGGGCAGAAGGCGTACGGCGTCTACATCGCCCCCGGCACCGGCTACCGCAACAACAACACCAACGGCGTCGCGACCGGCGACCAGCCCGAGGGCATCTACGCGGTCGTCGACGGCACGCACTACAACCAGTGGTGCTGCTTCGACTACGGCAACGCGCAGACCAACAACCTCGCCGACGAACGCGCCATCATGGAGACCGTCTACTTCGGCGCCAACAAACAGTGGGGCTACGGGGCGGGGGCCGGCCCGTGGATCATGGCCGACCTGGAGTGGGGGCTGTTCTCCGGGGTCAACGCGGGCTACAACAACATCGCGTCGATCAACCACCGCTTCGTCACCGCCATGGTCAAGGGCGAGCCGAACCACTGGGCGATCCGGGGCGGCAACGCCCAGTCAGGCAGCCTGACGACCTACTTCGACGGGCCACGCCCCAACGGCTACCACCCGATGAAGAAGGAGGGCGCCATCCTGCTCGGCATCGGCGGTGACAACAGCATCACCGGTCGCGGCACCTTCTTCGAGGGCGTACTGACCTCCGGCTACCCGACGGCGGCCACCGAGAACGCCGTCCAGGCCAACATCAACGCCGCCGCCTACGCGCCGGCCGGCGGCGGCAACCCGCAACAGAACGTCCAGGTCGTCGGCGCCCAGTCCAACCGCTGCATCGACGTACCCAACGGCAGCACCACGAACGGCACCCAGGTCCAACTCTGGGACTGCGTCGGCAACACCGCGCAGCGCTGGACCCACACCGCCGGCAAACAACTCCAGGTGTACGGCAACAAGTGCCTCGACGCCTCCGGCCAGGGCACCGCCAACGGCACCCAGGCCATCATCTGGGACTGCCACGGCGGCACCAACCAACAGTGGAACCTCAACTCCAACGGCACCATCACCGGCGTCCAGTCCGGGCTCTGCCTCGACGCCAACGCGGCCGCCACCGCCAACGGCACCAAGCTCATCCTCTGGGCCTGCAACGGCGGCACCAATCAGCGGTGGTCCACCCGCAGCTGACCCACCGCCCGATCGGTCGATCGTGCCGCCCCCGCAGCGCCGCCGGGGGCGGCACGACTGGACGGCACCGGCACCGGCACCGGCATCGACGAGGCGGAGCGGAGCGCCGCGGCCTCAAGATCCTCCGACGTGACCAGATTCAGGGTGCTTTGTTCTTCGTCGTCGCCCCACCGGCCCTTGTTGCTCGGCAGTTCCTCGGTCGCACTCATGGTGGGGCAGCGGCCAAGGAATCAGCCTTCCAGGTAGGCGAGGACCGCCAGGATGCGGCGGTTGTCGTCCTCGGAGGGCTTGAGACCGAGCTTGGTGAAGATGTTGTTGCTGTGTTTGCTGACGGTTTTCTCGGTGACGAACATCCGGGCGGCGATCGCAGCGTTCGAGCGGCCCTCGGCCATCAGGGTGAGGACCTCATGCTCGCGTGGGCTCAGCTCCAGGAGCTTAGGGTCGGTGGAGCGGTGGGTGAGTAGCGCACTCACCACGTCGGGGTCCATAACGGTGCTGCCGGTAGCGACCTGCCGGACACTGGCGACGAATTGGTCGACGTCCGTAACCCGGTCCTTCAACAGGTAGCCCACCGCGCCCGCGCGATCTGACATCAGCTCCCTGGCGTAGATCTGCTCGACATACTGCGACAGCACCATGATGGGCAGCCCTGGAATCTGGCGGCGGGCCTCGATCGCGGAACGCAGCCCCTCGTCGGTGAAGGTCGGCGGCAACCGCACGTCGACGATGGCGACGTCGGGGCGGTGCGTCGTCAGCGACCGGATCAGCGCGGGGCCGTTGTCAACGGCTTCCACGACCTCGAATGAATTGGCCCGCAGGATCCTGATCAGGCCCTCGCGGAGCAGGGCGAGGTCCTCGGCTATCACGATACGCACGGCAGCGACATCCTCACCTCGGTAGGTCCGCCCGGCGGGCTGTCAACGGTCAGCGTGCCGTCGAAGGCCGCCAGGCGACGGACGATGCCACGCAGGCCCGTGCCGGAATCGATCGAAGCACCCCCACGGCCGTCGTCCGACACCAGCATCGTCAGTTCCCCGGCAGCGCCGCCCCGGTGGGGTGCGAACTCCACGGTGATCCGGATCTGCTGGGCCTGGGCGTGCTTGATGGCGTTCGACAAGGCCTCGGCGACGGCGAAGTAGGCCGCGGACTCGATCGGGGCCGGCAGCCGTCCGGGTAGGCGGGTCACCACCGTGGTCGGGATCGGATTGACCAGGGCCAATGCCTTGAGTGCGCCGTCCAGGCCACGGTCGGCCAGTACCGGCGGATGGATGCCTCGTACCAGGTCGCGCAGCTCGGTGAGGGCGCTGGAAATCGACTCGCGGGCCTCGGCCAGCAACTGCTGGGCGGCCTGCGGATCGTTGGGCAGTAACTGTTCGGCCAAGCCCAGGCTCATACCCAGCGACACCAGCCGAGCCTGCGCGCCGTCGTGCAGGTCGCGTTCGATTCGGCGCAGTTCACCGGCCTGGGTGTCGACGGTCTCAGCTCGCGAGGTCGCCAACTGTTGGACGCGGGCCCGCAGGCGCGCCTGTTCGGTGGGGCCGAGCAGAGCGCGGATCACCCGAGCGTTGAGGTTCGCGAGGCGCACCGCAGTGACGTACCAGAGCAGAAGGAAAACCGGACCGAGCGGTACCAGCCCGAACGACTGCGCGACGCTGTGCAGCCGGAAGCCCTCCCCCATCGGAGTGCGGAATACCTGAGACGGCGTCAGCTGATAGATGAGCGGATAGGTCAGGTATACGACTCCGAAGAGGAAGAACAGCAGCGACAGTCCGCAACTCAACCAAATGGTGATCGAGTTGACCACCAACCAGATCCAGTCCCGCCACGTCGCCGGGTCGCGCAGGATCGTCCAGAGCCGCACCGGCCACCCGGCGTCCGGCGTCGGCTGATAGGGCCGGGCGGGCACCGGTTCACCGAGCCGGTCGGCTGCCCACTGGCGATGCAGGTCGGCAAACCAGCGCACCAGTACGGTCGCGAGCAGGGTCAGTGGGATTCCGGCGCCAAGCGCGGCGATCGATATCGAGGTGATCCATAGTGTGGCCAGCACGGCACCTAGGGCCGCGCCCGGCAGCAGCACCAGCGACCAGCCCAGCAGGCTCATCCGCTGGGCCAGCGCGGAGCGCGGAATCGGACCGCTGCGAGCGACGCGACCCGGCCCGGAGCCCTCCCGCGAGGGCGAGGAGCCGCCGGACAGGGCGGTTCCGCTGCTATCGGTCATCTCACTCCATCATCGCGCATCGTGCCGAACCGCCGGGCTGGTGATTCATGTTGGGCCCCACCACCTCGCCGTCATCGGGATCCGGACCGTGTGGCTTGTCGCGCTCGCTCAACCGGTGACCCCTCGCGGTGAGGTCGTCTCCGCAGCCTGGTTGACCGAGAACGCCGGGGCAGCGCCGGTCAACCAGGCTCGCCGGTCCTGTCAGCCGTCGGCCCGATGGCCTTTACTTGACGGTGGCGGTCATCTGTTCGATTTTCTTGAGCACCAGGGCGGGCTTGTCCTGGGGAACGTCGTGCGAGCTTCCCTCGGCGATGACGAGTGTGCGGTCGGGCCCCGCCTTGGTGAACGCCGCTGCCGCGTCGCGCCAGGCCTGAGCGTCCTGCGGAGATCCATCGAAGGGCGTCTTGTCCGACACGATATAGATGACGGGAACGCCGTCGGGCCAGGAGACCTTGTGGTACGCCTGGTGCGTGGGACCGAAGTTGTCGGCCGTGGCGATGAGCTGGCGGTTCGCCTTCGTCGACGGCGCCTTCTTGAGCTCTTCGATCTGCGGCGCGGTTAGCGCGACGAGGCGTTGGGTCTGGGTGTCGGTGAAGAATTGCGGCACGTTGGCATCGATGAGCACCGCCCCGGAGACAACGCCGGGGTTTGCGAGGACGAAGTAGTGGGCCACCTCTCCTGCCTGCGAGTGGCCCGCGAGGACCACGTTCTGGGTGACGCCGAGTTCACGCAGACCGGCCTGCAGGTCGGAGGCGGCGGCCTTGGGGTCCCATGGGCCCTTCACCTCCTCGCTGGCGCCCATACCGGCCCGGTCGTAGGTGATGATCTGCGATCCGGTGGCCTGCGACAGCTGCGGCACCAGGGCATCCCAGTACGAGGAGTCCTCGCCACCGCCGGCGTCCAGCACGACGGTGGGAGAACTTCCGGGCGTGACGTGGAAGGCAAGCTGATGCCCGTTGTTGGCGATCATATGCAAGCCCGCTGCGGGGGCCGCACTTGCCGGGCCGGCCGCGCTTGTCGAGGTCGAGGGAACCGCGGCTATCGAACTGGCCGCGGGCGCGGCCTTCGGCGCCGCCGAGTCATCACACCCGGCAACTGCCGTTATCACGGCGACGGGAAGGACGAGGGCCAGGGCGGCCCGATGGGTCCGGGAAATCTTCTGCGTGGTCATGGAAATGAGCTTCCACGGTTTCTGGATCTTGCTCGATCCTGCTACCCCCCAGTCGGGTTGGGAGTTACCCCTACCCTCGCCAGGGGCGAATCAGAACCCGTCAGGCAGGTGCCCGGGCCGGGTAGGTTTCGGGGCTGGGCGAAAAGCGGGGGTCGCATGGTCAAGGGTTGGCACGGCTGGCTCGGCACGTTCAACGGCGTCGTCCTCATCACGGCGATCGTCCTGCCGTTGGCCGCCCTTGCGGTGTGGGCCCTGGCGCGCCGCCGACGTGCCGCCGGCGCCACGTCGGCGTGGCGGACGTCGCTGGCCGACGTCGGCATCGTCTACGGCACGGTCCCCTGGGTCTGGATGATCATGTTGCCGGGTGAGCAGGCCGGCACCGTCTCCGGCCGGGTGACACTGGTGCCGTTGCGCGACCTGCTCACGATCTTCTCCGACGGGGGTCCGGTGACGGCGACGTTCCAGGTCGTCGGCAACCTGCTGGTCTTCGCGGCCCTCGGGTTCTTCGCCCCGCTACGGTTCCCGGCGCTGGCGTCCATGCCGCGGATCCTGGTCCTCGCGGCCGGCTGCTCGGTCCTGGTCGAGACCGCCCAGTACGTCCTGCGGCTGGACCGGGTGTCGTCGGTGGACGACGTTCTGCTCAACGCCGCGGGCGCCGGGCTGGCGGCGCTGGTGTCCCGCCGCTGGTGGCGCGCGATCCCCGACACGTCCACGCACCGTCGACCTCAGCCGGCCCCGTCAGCGGGAGGCTGAGCGTCGGAGGGGGGAGCTAGCATCCGCTCGTGATCGAGGACTTGATCAGGAGAGTGGCGGACGAGGACGACGACGCGATCGAGGAGTTGAGCGAGATCGCCGCTGCCGATCCGCGGAGGCTGTCGCCGTACCACGGAACCCTGCTCGACCTCGACCTGCTGTGGCCGGCGACGTTGTACCGGGCGGCGGGCGCCGACGTGGTCGGCCGGGTCATCGAGCAGGTCGACGGCGGGCGGACGCCGGACCGACTCAACCATCTGCTCCTCATCCTGGTCCACAGCGCTCACCCGCTCGCCGAGGACGCGCTGCGTCGCTGGTCGACGCGCCCGCCGGCCGGCGCGGACGACCTGCACGTGGGGGTGCTGAGCTACGCGGTCGAGGGCGGTTGGACGATCGGCCCGGACGGCAACCGACGGGACCTGTGCGCTGACGTCGCGTACCGGTGGATCATGCGAGACGCGCCCGCGTCCGCGGACCGATCCGCCTGCCCCTGGTGCGCGTCTCCGCTCTGGGTCGCCGCCGACCTCGACACCACCGACCCCGCCGTCGGCGCCGCATTGGCCCACACCGGCTGGTCCGGCCGCCTGGTCATCGAGACCTGCCACTTCTGCGCCTGCTACACGACGTTGTTCAGCCGGGTCACGCCGGCCGGTGCCACCACCTGGTGGGCCGACAACATTCGGCCGAGTTACCTGGGCGGCGACGCCGGACCGGAGGACCCGCCGACGCTGCTCCCGGTTGCGGGGCCGGCGCTGGCGAGCCCGTACCAGGCCAGCGCCTGGAACCAGGGCGGCTCCACCCTGGGCGGGCGGCCGGACTGGATCCAGGACGCCGAGCACGCCGACTGCCCCGGGTGCGGGGAGCCGATGGACTACCTGGGTCTGGTCGGGGGTGCGGACCTGGACGAGTTCGGCGAGGGCGCCTACTACCTGCACCTGCACCAGCCGTGCGGGTTCGCCGCGGTGAACTACCAACAGAGCTGACAGTCGATCAGGTGGAGGGCTCTGCCAGCCGCTCCAGCCGCGCCAGACCATCCCAGCCACGCTCGCGCATCAGATCCAGCAGTCGCTTCACCCGCGGGTCCGCCTCGACGGCCAGCGCGTCCAGAAGGTCGAACGGTAGATCGTCCTGCGCAACCTCACCGAGGTCGATCTCGCCCGAGCGGTATGCCTGATCGGCGAGGCTGGCCAAGATGTCGGCAGCCTCCACCAGAAGCGTGTCGTCGCCGGTGTCGCTTTCGAAGATCTCCGACAGGATCCGATAGAGCCGGATGAGTTGCGGGTCGTCGAGCTGCGCGATCTTGCTGGGCATCCACTCGCGGACACGATCGGGCCAGCGAGCCGACATCAGGATCCAACTGTCCCGCTCACCCGCCACCACCCGCTCGGAGACGCCAATGTCCCGGAGCCGGTCGAGGTAGGTGGTCACCTCCGGTGCGAGCGCCAGACGATCCCCGGCGGCGAGTTGCGCGATCTGCTTCCGGCTGGCCTCCAGTCGTGCGATCTCGTCTCCCAGTTGCCTGTCGATCTCCTCGACCGCGGCCGCGAAGGTCGACGCGTCGGCCTCCAGCATCTGGCCGATCTGGGACAGCGGCACGCCGGCGTTGGCGAGAATCCGGATCCGGATGAGGGACACCACCGCCCCTGCGCTGTACCGCCGGTAGCCCGAGGCGTCCCGCTCGGGCTCCGGCAGCAGGCCGATCTGGTGGTAGTGCCGCACCGCCCGCACCGTGACGCCGGCGTACGCCGCGAGTTGACTGATCGTCAGCATGCCCTGATCCTGCCCCTCGAGTCGCTCGGCTCCACCCGAATCCAGCTCAGGAGATCTTGCGACGGTAGGTCAGGGTGGCGAGCAGATAGGCCACCACGAGGATGCCGACGCACCAGGCGAGGGCGGTCCAGATGCCCGATCCGACCGGCTCCTGCGCGAAGAGGTCTCGGATCGCGTTGACGATGGCGGTCACCGGTTGGTGCTCGGCGAAGGCGCGCACCGGGCCGGGCATCGACGCGGTGGGCACGAAGGCCGAACTGACGAACGGCAGGAAGACCAGGGGGTACGAGAAGGCGCTCGCGCCGTCCACGGACTGGGCGGTGAGGCCGGGAATGATGGCGATCCAGGTCAGCGCCAGGGTGAACAGCACCAGGATGCCGGCCACGGCGAGCCACCCCAGCACACTCGTTCCGGTACGGAAGCCCATGAGCAGGGCGACGAGGACGACGACGACCAACGAGACCAGGTTGGCGACCAGCGAGGTCAGCACGTGCGCCCAGAGCACCGAGGATCGTGCGATCGGCATGGACTGGAACCGTTCGAAGATGCCGCCCTGCATGTCCAGGAAGAGCCGGAAGGCGGTGTACGAGATGCCCGAGGCGATAGTGATGAGCAGGATGCCGGGGAGCAGATAGTTCACGTACGAGTCGGAGCCGGTCTCGATCGCGCCGCCGAAGACGTAGACGAACAGCAGCATGAAGGCGATCGGCATGACAGCGGTCGTGATGATGGTGTCCGGGCTGCGGGCGATGTGGCGCAGTGAGCGCCCCAGCAGGACAGTGGTGTCGCCGAGGAAGTGCTTGTTCATCGTTGTTCCTTCTCGGTCTTGGCGCCCACGAGGGTGAGGAAGACGTCCTCGAGGGTCGGCTGCTTCTCGACGTACTCGATCTCGGCGGGTGGCAGGAGCTGCTTGAGCTCGTCGAGGCTGCCGTTCACGATGATCCGTCCCTCGTGAAGGATGGCGATCCGGTCGGCGAGTTGTTCGGCCTCGTCGAGGTACTGGGTGGTGAGCAGCACCGTCGTGCCGCCACGGGCGAGTTCCTTGATCGCCTGCCACACCTCGATGCGCGCCTCCGGGTCCAGCCCGGTCGTCGGCTCGTCGAGGAAGATGACCGGCGGGTTCCCGATGAGGCTCATCGCGATGTCGAGACGGCGACGCATGCCCCCGGAGTACGTCCGCACCCTCCGGGTGCCCGCCTCGGTCAGCGAGAAGCGCCTCAGCAGGTCGTCCGCGATCGCACCGGGCTCCTTGAGGTGGCGCAGCCGGGCGACCAGGACCAGGTTCTCCCGTCCGGTGAGGATCTCGTCGACCGCCGCGAACTGCCCGGTGAGACTGATCGACTGCCGTACGTCGGCGGCCTGGGTCGCCACGTCGAAGCCGGCGACCCGGGCCGTCCCGGCGTCGGCCTTGAGGAGCGTGGCCAGGATCCTCACCACCGTGGTCTTGCCGGCACCGTTCGAGCCGAGCAGGGCGAAGATGCTGCCCCGCGCGACGTCGATGTCGACGCCCCGCAGCACCTTCAGCTGCTTGAACGACTTCTCCAGGCCGCGCAGGTGGATCGCGGGCTGCTCGGCCTGAGCTGTTGTGTGCGAATTGCTCATGGCGGCAGCATGGAGGGTTGACGCAGCGTCAGGGTCAAGCCCGACGCGGCTGGTGTGGTGGCCGGCTCGATGACGCAGCCACCGGCCACCCGGAGACGCGTGCGCGACCCTGACTCTTAACTCCGATGTCACCGCCCGATCCCACGGGTGACGTGTCGCTGTCCGCCCGAAGGAGTTGGCTGCCAGTCGTCGCACTACGTCTTGACCAGGAGTTGATCCACGTGCCTTCCTCTCGTCGTACCTTTCTGGCCAGCGGCGCCGCCGCCGGCGTCGGCCTTGCCGTCGCGGGCGGCCTGCCGTCCCTGGCCCAGGCCAGCCCGGCCCGGCCGCACCCGCCGGTGAAGCCCGGCAACGTGCCCTTCCCGCCGCTCGTGGACGACCCCAAGGGAGTCCTGGCCCTGCCCAAGGGCTTCAGCTACACAGTGATCACCCGTACCGGTGTCACCCGGCTCGACCGCGGCCAGGGCACCACCCCGTCGGACCACGACGGCATGGCCGTCTACGACGCCGGCCACGGCCGGTACACCCTGATCCAGAACCACGAGATCGACCCGGGCGCCGAGTTCGGCGTGCCGCACGTCAAGGGAACGGTCTACGACGCGGGCGCCGTCGACGCCGGCGGTTGCACCGTGATCAAGACCGACCTCGCCGGCCGCAACCTGGGTGAGTTCGTGGCGCTCTCCGGCACCATCTCCAACTGCGCCGGTGGGCCGACCCCCTGGAACACCTGGCTCACCTGCGAGGAGACCGAGGACCGGGCCGGCGACAAGTGGGAAGAGGGCGGCCGGTCCGGCGTCTATCAGAAGGACCACGGCTACGTCTTCGAGGTGTGGGCCGACGGCAGCGCCGACCCGAAGCCGATCAAGTGCCTGGGCCGCTACTCCCACGAGGCCCTGGCCGTCGACAAGGACCGCACCCGGATCTACCTCTCCGAGGACGCCGACGAGCCCAACGGTCTCTTCTACCGCTGGACGGCGCCACACGGCGTCAAGCTGGGCCCGGGCGTGCTCACCCGCCTCGCACCGAACGCCGGCGTCCTCGCCGCGATGCAGATCATCATGGATGACGGTTCGGTGCTGCCGGACGTCGCCTACCTGACCTCCGCCCAGCTGGGCCGGCCCTTCCCGGTCCGCTGGATCGAGGTGCCGGACCGCGACGCGCGCACCAAGTCCGTACGCGAGCAGTTCGCCGACGGCCAGGTCACCCGCGGACGCAAGTTCGAGGGCGTGTGGGCCACCGACGAGGGCGTGTACGTGGTCAACTCCTACGCCTGGGACGAGGGTGACCTGCCGGCGGACGCGGCGCCGCACGACGGAATGGTCTGGTTCTACAACTACAAGAACCAGACCATCCAGCTGGTGACGTACTTCCCGCACCAGACCGCCTCCGAGGAGGGTACGGCGGTCAAGTACACCGACCTCACCTTCGACGGCCCGGACAACGTGACAGTCACCCCGTGGGGAAGCCTCGTGCTCGCCGAGGACGGCACGGGCGCCTCGCACGTGCTCAGCACGATCCCGGGCGGGCCCACGTACGCGATCGCCCGCAACCAGCTCAACGACTCGGAGTTCTGCGGGCCGACCTTCAGCGCGGACGGCAAGGTGCTCTTCGTCAACATGCAGGACCCGGGCCTCACCCTGGCCATCACCGGCCCGTGGGAGAAGTACCTGGGCTGAGCGAGCCCGAATGGGGGGGCCGGGCGACCCGCCTGGCCCCCATCAGGCTCGGCCGCGCTCAGGAGACGCGCGGCAGGCGGCACTGAGGCGTGTTTCAGGAGTCGTGGTGGCTGGTGAAGGTCCCGGCGTGGCGGTGATCGACAATTGAAGAGGTCTCCGGTATCTGGTTCTGCGACCAAGCAAGAACTTCATACCGGAGACCTCGTGGCCGCCTTAGCGGTGACGAGGCGGCAGGCCCCGACCGACGCTCAGTGGCAGCGGCTCGCCGCACTGCTGCCTGCCGCGTCGGTGAAGGGTCGTCCGCCGAAGTGGGAGAA
>NZ_JAKKFG010000017.1:0-140692 GCF_022230905.1 Micromonospora salmantinae | reverse complement strand
TGGGTCTGGGTCTGGGTCTGGGCCCGGGCCTGGGTCTGGGCCTGGGTCTGGGCCTGGGTCTGGGCCCGGGCCTGGGCCTGGGCCTGGGTCTGGGCCTGGGCCTGGGTCTGGGCCTGGGTCTGGGTCTGGGCCTGGGTCTGGGTCTGGGCCTGGGCCTGGGCCTGGGCTCCTGGCCTGCGCGCACCCCCCTTGGCCTCAGGCTCCAAACCACGGTCACCGACTCCGGGCGATTCGTTTACGACATCAGCTCCAAAGGGAGACCGGGGTGGGTGGTCGACCCCGCTGGGCCGGTCGTTTCCCCGCGGTTGTTCCGCCCGGCGGCGTCCGCCGCAGCTCATACCGCCGCCTCGTCCCGACGCCTCGTCCCGACGCCTCGTCCCGCCGCCTCGTCCCGCCGCAGATCACAGCTCCGCGTCACGGTCGCGGATCACAGTCGTGGGGTGGGCACGGACCGCTGGCGGAGGGCGGGGCTACCGTGAGGGTGTGGCGCTCTCCCTGGCGATCTCGCCCTGCCCCAACGACACGTTCGTCTTCCACGCGCTGGTGCACGGGCGGGTGCCCGGCGCGCCGCCGGTCGAGGTGACGTACGCCGACGTGGACGTCACCAACACGGCGGCCGAGCGGGGTGCGTTCGACCTGGTGAAGGTGAGCTTCGCGGCGCTGCCCTGGCTGCTCGACGACTACCACCTGCTGCCCTGCGGCGGTGCCCTGGGTCGCGGTTGCGGTCCGCTGGTGCTCACCCGGGGCGACCGTGACGGCGGGCCGGACCGTACCGACCTGACCGGCGCCACGGTGGCGGTGCCGGGTGACCGGACCACCGCGTACCTGCTGTTCCGGCTCTGGGCGGCCGGGCGGCCACCGGCCCGGATCGAGGTGGTTCCGTTCCACGAGATCATGCCGGGCGTGGCGGCTGGGCGCTACGACGCTGGGCTGGTCATCCACGAGGCCCGGTTCACCTACCACCGGCACGGCCTGAGCGCCCTTGTCGACCTCGGCGAATGGTGGGAGGGCGACACCGGCCTGCCCATCCCCCTCGGCGCGATCCTGGCCCGACGCGGTGCGGTCGACCCGGACGCCGCGGCCGGCTGGGTCCGCGAGTCGGTCCGGCAGGCGTGGGCGGACCCGGCAGCCAGCCGGGAGTACGTGCTGGCGCACGCCCAGGAGATGGAGCTCGACGTGGTCGACCGGCACATCGGCCTGTACGTCAACGAGTTCACCGCGGACCTGGGCGAGGCCGGTTTCGCCGCGGTGGCGGCACTGCTCGACCGGGCCGCCACCGCCGGCCTGGTGCCTCAGACCTCCAGCTCGCGGGCCACCGCGTGGACAAGCTGAGCGATCTTCTGCGCGGACTTCTTGTCCGGGTACCGACCCCGGCGCAGGTCCGGCTGGACCTTCGCCTCCAGCACCTTGATCATGTCTTCGACCAGGCCGTGCAGCTCCTCGGCCGGCCGACGCCGCAGCTCCGACATCGACGGCGGCGCGTCCAGCAGTTTGACCCCCATGGCCTGCGCGCCCCGGCGGCTGTCCACCACGCTGAAGTCGACCCGCTGGCCACCCTTGAGGTCGGTGACACCCGCCGGCAGCGCCCCCTTGGGCAGGAACACGTCGCCGCCCTCGTCACTCGTGACGAAGCCGTATCCCTTGGCCGTGTCGTACCACTTCACTCGACCCGTAGGCACCTGAAAACCCCTGCTTCACTTGAGCCGCTACTGCTCCAAGGCTAGCTGGATCATCCCGTCGAGCGCCGCTGGGAATTCGGTGAGCTCGTTCAGCACCACTTCCGCCCCGGCCTCGCGCAGCTCATCTGAGGAGCAAGGGCCGGTTGCGACACCGATGCCGGGCACCCCGGCCGCTGCCGCCGCCACCATGTCCGCGACGTGGTCACCGACGTAGTGGGTCGCACCGTGCTCCCGCAGAGCGGTCGCCTTCTGCTCGGCGAACAGGTCGCCGGCCAGCTCGTCGACAGTGAGACCGAGGTGGTCCAGGTGCAACCGGGCCAGCCGACCGATCTTGGACGTGACGACCAGCACCCGGCCACCCCGCGCACGGATCGCCTCGACGGCCTCCCGAGCGCCGGGCAGCAGGAGCGTCGGGGTGATCGCGTACGCCGGGTACAGCTCGCGATACACCCGCACGGCCGACTCGACCTGCTCCGGCGGGAACCAGTGCGCGATCTCGGTACGCAGCGGCGGCCCGAGCCGGGACACCGCCAACTCGGCGTCGACCGGCACACCGGTCCTCGCGGTCAGCGCCCGGTACGCCGCGGCGATGCCGGGGCGGGAGTCCACCAGGGTCATGTCGAGGTCGAATCCGACCGTCAGTGCGGGCATGTCGAGAAACGTACCGGCTACTCCCAGCCGACCGGACGTCCGAGGGGCGCGGAAGCCCGGTGCCGGGCTAGCGTGGAAAGACGATGACCACCTCACTCGCCGACCACCTGCGGTCGCTGCCCGACGAGTCACTGGCCGCGCTCCTCCAGCTGCGGCCCGACCTCGTCGTGCCCGTGCCGGCCGACGTCTCCGCCCTGGCCATCCGGGCCCAGTCCCGGGTCTCCGTGGCCCGCGCGCTGGACGGTCTGGACCAGTTCACCCTTCAGATCCTCGACGCCGCCCGCCTCACCCGGAGTCCGGACGACGCCACCACGGCCACCGACACCGTGCTCGCGATGGCGACCTCGGGGCCGCAACCGCCGGCTCCGACGGCCGTCCGGGCCGCCGTGGGCCGACTGCGTGCGCTCTTCCTGCTGTACGGCCCGGAGCACGCGCTCCAGGTGCTGCCCGCCGTCGACGAAGTCTCCCCGTACCCCGCTGGGCTCGGCCGACCGGCCGCTGAGCTGGACCCGCGCACGGCCGCGCTGTGCGCGGACCCGGCGAAGCTCCGACGGACGGTGCTCGCCGCCCCGCCCTCGGCCCGGGCGATCCTGGACCGGTTGGCGGCCGGCCCGCCGGTGGGCAGCGTGCCGCCGGGGGCGTTGCAGGCGCCGCCGCTCGGCGCGGCGGACCCGGTCCTCTCCGACCCGACCAACGGTGGCGCGCCGACCGGCTCCCCGGTGCGGTGGCTCGTCGACAACCGACTGCTGGTCCCGGCGACGACCGGCTCGTCCACGGCCAGCGGAACTGTGGAGTTGCCCCGCGAGGTCGGCCTGCTGCTGCGCCGGGACAGCGGTCCCCTCGGGCCGCTGCGTACCAGCCCACCGCCGGTGGCCGCCACGCCGCGTGAGCCGAAAGCGGTCGACTCGGCCGGAGCCGGGCAGGCCATGGAGGTGGTCCGAAACACCGAAGGGCTGCTGGAGCAGCTCGCCGACGAGCCAGCGCCGGTGCTGCGTTCGGGTGGCATCGGTGTACGGGACCTGCGCCGGTTGGCGCGTACCGCCGGGCTGGACGAACCGAGCACCGCGCTGCTGCTGGAGGTGGCCTACGCGGCAGGGCTCCTCGGTGAGCTGGAGATGCCCGGTGCGACCACCGGCCGGTACGGGGCGGATCAGCAGGTGCTGCCGACCGGCGGGTACGAGGTGTGGCGGGCCGGCTCGCTGGCCCAACGGTGGGAGCAACTCGCCCGAGCGTGGCTGACCATGACCCGGCAGGTGGGGCTGGTGGGCCGCCGTGACGAGCGGGACCGACCGATCGCCGCACTCTCCTCCGAGGCCGAGCGGGCCAGCGTGCCGGCCACTCGACGGGCGGTGCTCGGCGTACTGGCCGATCTTGAGCCGGCGACGGCACCCACCCCGGAGGAGGTGCAGGAGCTGCTGGACTGGCGGGCTCCGCGTCGCAGCCGGGGCCGGGACGCCGCCCACCGGGAGGTGCTGGCCGAGGCCGCGCAGCTGGGCGTGACGGGGCTGGGGGCGCTCACCTCGTACGGTCGGCTGCTGCTGGGGGACCTGACGTCGACCGACGAGCGGGGTGACGACCCGCTGGGCGTGCACGCCGACGTCGAGAGTGGCGACCCGTCCAGTGCCGCGCGGGCGCTGGACGCCCTGTTGCCCGCACCGGTCGACCACTTCCTGGTACAGGCCGACCTGACCGTTGTGGTGCCCGGCCCACCCGAGCCGGCGCTCGCCGTCGAGCTGGAGGCGATGACCGAGCTGGAGTCGGCCGGAGGGGCCAGCGTGCACCGGGTCACCACGGCGAGCGTGCGGCGGGCCCTGGATTCCGGCTACACGGCCGACGACCTGCACGACGTGTTCCGGCGTCGGTCACGTACCCCCGTGCCGCAGGGGCTCACCTACCTGATCGACGACGTGGCCCGTAAGCACGGCGGGCTGCGGGTCGGCCTGGCCGGGGCGTACCTGCGCAGCGACGACGAGACGCTGATCAGCGAGGTGTTGGCCGACCGCCGGCTGGAGTCGGTGGCGCTGCGCCGGCTAGCGCCCACGGTGCTGTGTACGCAGTACCAGGTTGGTCGGCTGCTGGGCGCGCTGCGCGACGCGGGGTACGCCCCGGTGCAGGAGGACGGCACCGGCAGCACGGTGCTGGCCCGGCCGCGAATCCGGCGGGCCCCGCCCCGGGTGTCGGTGACCACCCGGACGATCGACCCGCTGGCCGCCCCGAAGCTGCCCATGCCCCGGCTGCTCGGCGTGGTGGAGCACATCCGGCGAGGCGACGCGGCGGCGCGGGCCGCCCGACGGGCGCCGGCGGTGGTGCGCGGCGGCGCGCCAGGGCTGGGCGGCGGCCCGGTGCCGGCGCACACCCACAGCGAGGCCCTGGCGGTGCTCCAGCAGGCGGTCCGGGACAAGGCGCTGGTCTGGGTGGGTTACGTCGACGCGCACGGGGCGACGGCGTCACGCCTGCTCAAGCCGGTGTCGATCGGTGCCGGCTATCTGCGGGCCGAGGACGAACGGACCGAGATGCTGCACACGTTCGCGCTGCACCGGATCACCGCGGCGGTGGTGGCGGACTGACCGACGGCGCCACCGCGCGGGCGCTGTCGGTCAGCGGCGGCTGCGGCGTACGGTGCCGACCACCGAGATGATCAGCAGCAGCCCGAAGCCGGCGCCGGCGGATTCCCCGACCGAGTCGACGAAGCCCTGCTGGAGCACCAGCCAGCCGAAGAGGAACCACCCGAGCAGGAGCGTCGCCGCGACGGCGTACGCGATCACCGTCGCTCGGGACACCTCGTCGGGTGGTGCGTGCTCGTGCTCCGCGATCACGTCACGGTCGACCGTCATGCCCAGCCTCCCCGCCCGGTCCGGCCCTGGACTCCAAGGGTGACACTCGAAAGTCTGGTCGGACAGGGGGTTAGCGCCGCGATTCGTTCGGTGTCACTCAGGTGCCGGGGCGCCGGCCGATCAGCACCACCCGGGTGCCGACCTTGCCGAGCTCCCACATCCGGACGGCGTCGGCGTGCAGCAGGTTGACGCACCCGTGCGAGCCGATCGACTTCTCGTGCAGGTAGGTGGTGGTCTCGTGGAAGCCCATTCCCTGGGTGAAGTGCTGCCAGTACGGCAGCCACACCTCGTACGGGTTGGACCACTCCTTGGGGTTGCGGTAGTTGACGGCGTACGTGCCGGCGGGGGTGCGGTAGCCGGACATGCCGGTGCGGGTCACCGTCGGTGCCATGATCACCTTGCCGCCGCGCAGCGCCCAGACGGTCTGCCGGGTCAGGTCGACGCAGAACGTGGTGCCGGTGCCGGCCTTGCAGCGGGTCGTGTCGGTGCTGGCGAGGCGCTGGGCCACGTCGAGGGTGGTTGGTCCGGCGCGACCCTCGACGGGGCGAATGCCGTACCTCTTCTGGAACTTCTTGATCGCCGCGCAGTCGGCGGCGGACTGCCGGCCGTCCACTGTCACCGCCCCGAACCCGCCCAACCGGGCCAGGTGGGTCTCCACCGCGCGCTGGTGCTGCCCCTGGGGGCAGCCGGCGACGGTCGGCGTACCGGTGCCGGGGGTTTTCGTGGGTGCCGGGCGGGTCGGTTTCGGCGTGGGTTTCCGGGTGGGTTTCGGGGTGGGCGAGGCCGGGGTGGGCCGGCCGTGCTGGTCGGGCCCGGACGTGTCGCCCGCCCCCGTTGCCTGTTCCGCCGCACCGGCTGGGGCGGCTCCCCCGCCACCACTCCCGCCGGACTGCGGATCGAACGCGCACGCTCCCGCGCCGACCAGCACGACCACCACGAGGGCAACCAGCCGGGAAGTGATCCGGACATGCTTCATGGGCCCTCCCCAGACAGTCGTCCCTTTACTAGACGTTCGTGAGTGCCATCACGGTTGCGCCCGGTGAGCATCTTTCTTCCGCCGTCCCGCATCGTGCAACACTGGATGGTCGGCCAGCAGCGGGTATGCCACCCGTTCCGGCCGGTCGGCCAACCGAGGGAAGGACGCTGGCGTGAGCGGTGGACCACTGATCGTGCAGTCGGACAAGACCCTGCTGCTGGAGATCGACCACCCCGACGCGCAGGCCTGCAGGATGGCGATCGCGCCGTTCGCGGAGCTGGAACGCTCGCCGGAGCACGTGCACACCTACCGGCTGACCCCGCTGGGTCTGTGGAACGCCCGCGCGGCGGGGCACGACGCCGAGGGTGTCGTGGATTCGCTGCTCAAGTACTCCCGCTACCCGGTGCCGCACGCGCTGCTGGTGGACGTGGCCGAGACGATGGACCGGTACGGCCGGCTTCAGCTCGCCAACGACCCGGCGTACGGGCTGGTGCTGCGCGCACTGGACCGGCTGGTGCTGATCGAGGTGGCCAAGAGCAAGAAGCTCGCCGGGATGCTCGGCGACAAGATCGACGACGACACCATCCGGGTGCACCCGTCCGAGCGTGGCCGGCTCAAGCAGGCGCTGCTCAAGCTGGGCTGGCCGGCCGAGGACCTGGCCGGGTACGTCGACGGTGAGGCGCACCCGATCGAGCTGGCCGAGGCCGGCAAGGACGGGCGCAAGCCGTGGACGCTGCGCTCGTACCAGCGGGAGGCCGTGGAGGCGTTCTGGGCCGGCGGGTCGGGGGTGGTGGTGCTGCCCTGCGGCGCCGGCAAGACCCTGGTCGGCGCGGCGGCGATGGCCGAGGCGAAGGCGACCACCCTGATCCTGGTCACCAACACGGTCGCCGGCCGGCAGTGGAAGCGGGAGCTGATCGCCCGCACCTCGCTGACCGAGGAGGAGATCGGCGAGTACTCGGGCGAGCGCAAGGAGATCCGCCCGGTCACCATCGCCACGTACCAGGTGCTCACCTCGCGGCGTGGCGGCGCGTTCACCCACCTGGACCTCTTCGGGGCCCGCGACTGGGGCCTGGTCGTCTACGACGAGGTGCACCTGCTGCCCGCGCCGATCTTCCGGTTCACAGCGGACCTCCAGGCCCGCCGCCGGCTCGGCCTCACCGCGACTCTGGTACGCGAGGACGGCCGCGAGGGTGACGTGTTCAGCCTCATCGGGCCCAAGCGGTACGACGCGCCGTGGAAGGACATCGAGTCGCAGGGCTGGATCGCCCCGGCCGAGTGCACCGAGGTCCGGGTGACACTGACCGACGCGGAGCGGATGTCGTACGCGACGGCGGAGGCCGAGGAGCGCTACCGGATGGCGGCGACCGCCCGCACCAAGCTGCCGGTGGTCAAGGCGCTGGTCGACCGGCACCCGGACGACCAGGTGCTGGTGATCGGCGCGTACATCGACCAGCTGCACCAGCTCGGCGAGTACCTCGACGCGCCGATCATCCAGGGCTCGACCACGAACAAGGAGCGGGAACGGCTGTTCGACGCGTTCCGGTCCGGGTCGCTGCGAACGTTGGTCATCTCGAAGGTCGGCAACTTCTCCATCGACCTGCCCGAGGCGGCGGTGGCGATCCAGGTGTCCGGGACGTTCGGGTCACGCCAGGAGGAGGCGCAGCGGCTCGGTCGGGTGCTGCGGCCGAAGGCCGACGGCCGGCAGGCGCACTTCTACACGGTGGTGTCCCGGGACACGATCGACACCGAGTACGCGGCGCATCGGCAGCGCTTCCTCGCCGAGCAGGGGTACGCGTACACGATCGTCGACGCCGACGACGTCCTCGGCCCGAAGCTCCCGACCGTCGACTGACGCACGCTGCCTTGATCGACTCGGTCTCCAGGAAGTCGCGGTGTCCGGGGCGCTGTGATGCCCCGATCTCCTGGAACCCGAGTCGATCAGCGCGGTGGGTGCGGGCGCCTGGCGGGGACGGGGTGTCTCGTGCGCTCGCTATGGAGCTGATGTCGTAGACGAATCAGCCGTCCGGCGTGGACGGCGGCCACGGGCAACGCCGGGAAGTAACGCCTCGTGCACCGCGCTCCACACGCTCCGTGCGCCGCGCTCCGGAGCAACCAGCGAGCGTCAGCGCTTGTGGGACTCCGCGACGAAGACCCCGCGCCCGGGACGCCCGACGAGGACGCTCTCTTTCCGCAGCTTCGCCACCGCACGGCTGATCGTGGACTGCGAGACGTCGTATTCGTCTGCCAGCACGCGCCCGGACGGAAGCTGTGACCCCGGCGGATAGGTCCCGTCCTTGATCTTCTTCAGAAGATCGTCGAGCAGCTCGTCCATTGTGGGCGGGATAGGCACGTGGAGCCCCTTGCAGTCGGTTGGCTCGCCCAGTATTGATCAGCCGCTTCGACGTAGGCAACGCATGTAGCGCGAGTGACATAGGTGGGTAGATGACTCCGAGACGTGCTTGACATAGGTAACAGCCCCGCTACCGATGAGCGACCGCTGGGTGATCCACCTGCCGATCACCGCGCCTGACCTGCTGCGCGCCCGCATCTTCGCGGCCGCTGCTCGGGTGTTGGTCCGGCTCAGCGCGCGGGTCGAGCCGGGCGGGGTGACCGTCTCGGCGGAGGACCAGCAGGGCGTACGACATTGGGTCTTCTGTGATCGGCCACTGCCCGGCGGCGCCCGGTGCGCCCTGCCCACCGACCACCTTGCGCCGTGCGCGCGACGACCACGTCAGCCCTGACCGGCAACGCTCACGGGGAGAAGCGGTCTACCAGCACCGCCAACCGGCGGTCGTGGTCGGCGCGGCGGAGCCGGCCGCTGCGCATCAGTGTGACCAGCCCGTGCAGGCCGGCCCAGAAGGTCTCGGTGACCGTCTCCAGGTCGTCGTCCGCCGCGACCGGGCGCACCGTCTCGGACAGTTCGGCGAAGCCTCGGGCCAGGTCGGTTGGCACGTCCTGGCTGGCGAACGGCAGGTCCACGGCGAGGGTGAACATCGCGTCGTAGATCGCGGGCCGCTGCTGGGCGAACGCGACGTACGCGGCTGCCACGTCGGCGACCGCCTGCCGGGGGTCGGCGGCGGAGGCCCGGGCCGAAACCACTGCGGTTGCCAGCTCGGCGAAGCCCTCGACGGCTACCGCCGCCATGATGGCGTCCTTGCCCTTGAAGTGGCTGTAGAGGACGGGCTGGCTGTACTCGATCTCGGCGGCGAGCCGTCGGGTGGTTACCGCGTCCCAGCCTTCGGCCAACGCCAGGTCCCGTGCCGCGCTGATGATCGCCTGCTCCCGTTCAGCCCGCTCACGCTCCCGGCGCGCCTGTGTCGACATGACAGCAACCCTAGCACCGCTAGCATTGCTGTCGGCGCTCTGCTAGCGTCGCTCTCATATCTAGCACTGCTAGGAATTGGAGCAGACTCATGCTGGCACCCCTCGCCTACGGGCTCGCCGTCGTACTCAGCCTCTTCGTCGTCTTCATCGGCGCGCGGTTCCTGCTGGCGCCGCAGGCCGCCGCCGCCGGGTACGGCGTGCCGGCCCGCCCGGACGGCGACCCCGCCTACCTGACGGTCAAAGGGCTGAAGGACCTGACGTTCGGGCTGCTCGGCCTCGCCCTGATCGCCTTCACGACCGCCGACGCGGTCGCGTGGTTCATGCTGATCGTCGCGCTCGTCCCGCTGGGCGACACCGTCATCGTGCTACGGAACGGCGGCACGAAGGCTGTCGCCTTCGGCATCCACTTCGCCACCGCCCTCGTCGTCCTCCTGAACGCCGCCCTACTGTTCACCCTGTAGCTGCCAAGATCGTCGGCCGCGCCCTCGCCTGTGTTGATCAAGAGGTTTGCGTCATCGAACGGCCTGATGATGACGCAAACTTCTTGATCAACGGAGTCGATGGGTCACGAGGTGGGGGGTGGGCAGCGGTCGGGGAGGGTGACCTCGCCGGGGCGGTGGTCGAAGGTGTCCATGGTGAACCATTCGTCCAGCTCCGGGTCGAAGAGGTTCTGCAGGCCGAACTGCAACACCTGCCACCACCGGCTCGGGTCGTGCTGGTCGACGTAGATGTCCCCGAGCGCGATCGGGAACCGGAAGAACTCCCCCGGCACCGTGGAACCGCCGACCACCCCGACCCGCCAGTGGTCCACGTGCCGGTCCTTCTCACCCTGCAGGATCTCCGGCCCCACGTAGCGGGCGGTCTTCAACTTGTCGTTGAAGATCTGCCGGTTGAAGAACCCCGGCACCTTGCTGCACGCGCGGGGCGGAAACAGCGGGATGTTCGGCCACCTGTAGGTGAGCGTGTAGAGCGTGTTCTCGTAGATCAGGTTCGTGAACCAGATCGGATGGTCCGGGCCGCCGGCGGTCATCTGGCTGTTGCCGTCGCGGCCCTGCCAGGAGAACGGCACGTCGATCCCGAGGTCCCGCACGATGTACCGGCCGGTGCCCTGAAAGTCAGCGGGGAGCAGCGGTGGGCGCGGCTCCCGCGAATCGGGGACCGTAGGGCCGTCGGCCTGGGCCGCGCGGGGCAGCGGCGCCGCCGCCGGACCGGGCGCGACCACCCCGAGGGCGAACAGAGCGCCGGCCACCGCCGCAACCACACTCCGACGGGTACGCCTCGAAGCCATGTCCCCTCCGCCGGTGTGCACAGTGGCCGGCGCACTGACCGCGCGCGTGCCTTCGGCGAAGCGTAGGAGCAGAAGGAATGTGAGAACGGGCGGAAAGGATGGCCTCCACCTGACGGGTGACGAGACGCGCACCGCCCGGAACCGAAAGCGAGCCGGGGCCGGCGTAGAGCGAACCTGGCTGCTTGATCAAACAGCACCCTTCGAGGCGCGGGAAGGTCATGAGCTGTCCGACCGCTCAGGCGGCGCGGAGCTTACGAAGGACGTACTGGTTGAGACTCATCCCGTCCTCGGCGGCCTCGATGGCGAGCTCGCGATGCAGGCTCTCTCCGACACGGAGGTTGAACTTGCCTGAGTAGCTTCGCTCCGCGAACGGCTGCGGCACCGCCTCGCCCTGTTCCTGCATGTCGACGATCACCTCCTCCAACAGATCTTGAAGGCCCTGCAGCGCCTCCACCTGCGTGGGGGCCAGCCAGGAGAGCGACGCGAATTCGGCACAGGTGGCGATGAACTCCTGGTCATCGACCGACCAGGTGACGCGGTAGGTGTAGTGCGTGATCTCGGGACGGGCGTCGGGTTGCACCACATGGCCTCCTTCTTGTCGATCGCCTTGAGAACCTGCCGGACCTGATACGCCTTGGCCTTGCCCTTGTCGTCCTGGATGTTGACGCGTGGGTCACCGGCCCACGGCATCCTGAACACGGCACGCGAGGTGCCCGCCTGCCGCGGCTTCCCGAAGTAGTGCTCGCACACCCGATAAAGATCGTTGTAGGCGATGTTCTGCTGACGCTGCCGCATCGCTTCCACGAGCCTGGCTATCGAGGGCACCCGGCAATGGTACTACCCGCAGTACCAGTACTCCACTCTTTAGAGGACCCGGGTCACCTGCTCGGCGGCGACCACCGCGTCCCGCCGTGCCGGGTCGAGGTTGGCGCTGATCACCACTGACGCGCCGGCCGAGAGCGGCGCGAGCAACCACTTCAGCGGCTGCTCGGTCTCGGCGGCGTCGACCAGCAGGCGGTCGCCGGCGCGCAGGTCCAGCATCGTGGCGAACTCCTGGGCGAGCGCACCCCACTGACCGTAGGTGGTGCCGTCCGCGGTGGCCGGGTCCGACGGGTGGATGGCGGCGTGGTCGGGCGCGCCGTCGCCGTGCCGGAGCACCTCGGCGGACCAGTCCAACCAGCCCAACGGCACGTCGTCCAGCCGCCCCGGACCGGTGCCGACGAGATAGCGGTGCGGCGCCTCCGGCACGTCCTCCAGCCAGTCGTCCTGCCGCTCCGGCGTCACGAAGACCGCGTCGAACGGCCGGTCGCCGCCCGGTTCGAGCACCGCCAGGCCCGCTGTGGCGCGCGGTCGGAACGACACCGCCAGGCCCGAGGCCCAGGCACCCAACAACACCGCGGCGGTACGCCAGTGCGGCGGCAGCAGGACCGCTACGCGGCTGCCGGGGCCGAGTCGGCAGCCGTCCCGAAGCAGGCTCGCGCTGCGTGCCGCCCACTGACCGACCTGTTGTGCCGTCAGGTCGACGCGCTCGCCGGTCGCCTCGTCGCGGTAGCTGAGCAGCGGACGCTCGGCCTCGACGGGCCGGGCCGCCAGGTCGGCCGTGACGGTTGGCTGCATCTCCACGCTCCCCGGGTCGACGTCGGCACCACAGTACTCAACGACTTTGGTCGCACCGGTCGTCGGCCGATGGCCGTATCGGGTGACCGGGTGGCCCGCGCACGGTGCAGGGAACGATCCCCGAGAGGCCGCCGAGGAGCGCCCGTGCCGACCGGACCCGACCCCGCCACCGCCGACCATGCCGCCACCGACCGCCCCGCCGCCGCCGGCCGTCTGCCACTGCGTCGGCGGCTCCTGCCGGTGATCGCGTTGCTGCTGCCCCCGGCTACCTCGACGACACTCAGTACGCCGACACCCGGGCCGCCGCCGAGGCGACGCTGGTGCCGGGGCTCGAATTCAGCCTCCGGCAGGCGTTCGACCACGTGGGCAACCACATCGTGCTGACGATCTGCGCGCCGATCGTGCTCATCGAGTCGTTCCTCGGGCCGGAATGGCGGCTGCGGCCGTGGCTGGGCCGGCCCGGTCTCGCCGTGGTGGGCGTGCTCTACCTGCTCGGCAGCCTGTTGATCTTCTCTGACAGCAGCGGCCGGAAGGGCTTCCTGGCCAGTCCATTCCAGCTGGCCTTCGCCGCCGTGGTGGTCCTCGTACTGGTCGCGGTCGCGCTGCTGCCCCGCTGGCGCCGCGCCCACCCGCGCCGGGCCCGTCGGGTGCCGCACCCGCTCTGGGTGGGTCTGCCGGTCGCCCTCGTCCGCTTCGGCGCTGACCTGACGCCCGGCTGGGCGGGGGTGGCGATAGCGCTGGCGCTCGCGGCTGCCGCCGGAGGGCTTATCGCGTACTTGTCGTCGGGCGTGCGCTGGGGGCAGCGGCACGTGCTCGTAGCGGGCACCGCGGGCCTGGCCGCCGCCGCGGCGTTCGCGTACCTGGTGCCGCCGTACTCCCCTGCTTCCCCGGCGGCCGCCCTGGCCGGCGACGTCGCGGTCACCGTCATCACCGTGGCCCTGCTCGGCGGTGCCTGGTGGCGATCCCGCGAAGGCAGGCGGCCAGCGATTACACTCGCGGCCACACCACTTTGAGGGGGCCGCGCAGTGGGTGAGCTGCTGTCCACGATGGTCCAGATCATCAGCTCGTACGTCACCAGGGTGCTGGACCGGCGGGCGGTGTCCCAGGACGCGAAGGTCGGTGCCGAGCTGCTGGAGGTGGCCCTCACGCTTCAGGAGCTGTGCGTGAACGGCGAGCGCCTCCTGGCCCTGGCCGACACCCTGATCTCCAGCGGCGAGCCCCGCGCCGACGACCAGTCGGAGTTCGCCGCCCTGGTGCGCCGGCAGTCCACGCTGATCAATCAGCTCAGAGGCGGTATCGCGCACTCCCGGGCGCTGCTCGCCACCGTCGACGTGGACTTCGCGTTCGCGATGGCACCTTTCCTCGACGGCAAGTCGGGGCTGCTGTCCCGCTGGCAGCAACAGGCCGCTCTCAGTCAGTTCTCCACGACGACGTTGTTCTTCCTGCCCGCCGAGGCCGTCACCCGCCTGGTGGCTGGCAGCCCTGCCGCCTACACCGCAACCGCACTCGCCCGCAACCGGACGGACTTCGTGCTGATGGTGACGAACGAGGTGCAGAACGCGCGCCGGCGGGAGGTCCCGGACATCAGAGCGGTGGCGAACGACGAGAGCGAGACCCTGCTACGGGAGGTAGGACACGCCCGCTCCGAGATCGAGGCCGCCCGGGTGTTGTGTGGGCGACTGCTTATGGCAACTCAGGAGGCCATCGGCGCCGACGCCACCGCCCGCCTCCGGCGGACCTTGACGGGCCGGGGCTGACGGCGCACGGCTCAGGATCGATCCCAGTCGTAGCCGGCGCGGGCGAACGCCACACTGCCGTCACCGGTGGCGTAGACCTTCAGGGACAGCAGTCCCAATGATCGAGTGAGATTTTCGAGGTTGGAGCGGAGCCGCGAGAAGAGCCCGCTGCCCTTCAACTCGTCGGCGATGCGGATCTCGTCGAGTGAGGCGGATCTTGTGGTGAAGGACAACCGCAACTCGATCAGAGCCTGAAAGACTCCGGACGGCGCGATGCGCATCGAGACCGCTCCCCCGCCCTCGATGTAGAGCGACACCTCGACCCTCACCTCCGGCAGGTCCGCCGTCAGCACCTCGCACACCTGGCGCGGTGTCAGCTTCATCCACTGCCGCCAGGCGGCAAGGAAGTGGCCGTCCGCCCGGGTGACCGTCAGTACCGGTTCCATCGCCCGCAGGTCGGCCACTGTCAACGCCTCGATGGCCGGTCGCTCCCCGGCTCGGGCCTCCTCGTACGATGCCAGCGGCACTCCCGCCTCCAGCAGGAGCCGGTCCCAGTACGGATCGGGCCAGAAGGGGCCGGCCAGGAACTCGCCGACGTGGCACCAGAGCTCGTGCCAGAGCCGAACAGCCCGTAGCGGCCGCAGTCCGAGTCGCATAGCGCCGACGATGGCGCACCGGTGCACCAGCAGCGTCGCGGTGAGGGCGAACAGGTTCACCTCCGGCCGGTCGGCTTCATCAAGCGCCCGGACGGATTCGCGCTCCAGATCGGTGTACGTGACCATCTCCGGCGCGTCGGTGAGGGTGACCGGAATCTGGGTGTCCAGCAGCGAGTTGACGTCGGGTGGCACCCACCCCACGTTGTCGTTCAGCAGCACCAGGCTTACCTTCTGGTCCTGCTGCCATGCCTGGAGCTGCAGGAACGGATCCCCGGTCGGCAGCACACCGTGCTTCAGCCAGGTCACCGCCTCAGCGTGCAACCGCAGGCTCTCGCCGATCGCGGGAACCGTGACGACCAAGGCGGGGCCGTCGATTACCACAGTCAACGCCGGAACATCACGCAGCGCATCGACAAGCTCACTCTGCCGCATGGCTGCACTGTAGCGGTAGGCACCTCGTGGCTACGCCGTGCTTCGCCCGCTGTTCACGTGGACGTCGGGCCGCGCTGGTTCGCGTCCTCCGGACGATGTCAGCGCCCGTCAGCGGGTGGGCAGTTCCGGGCCGCCGTCGAGCAGCGGGCCGAGCAGGTCGTCGTACTCGTCGACCCGGGCCAGGACCTCGGCGGCGGTGAACTGGCGGACGGCCGGTTTCCGGCCGCGCGCGCCGGCCTCGACCTCGTCCCAGGTCAGCGGCGTCGACACCGACGGCACCGACTGGGCCCGCAGCGAGTACGGCGCCACTGTGGTCTTCGCCGCGTTGTTCTGGCTCCAGTCGATGAAGACCTTGCCCGGTCGGAGGTTCTTCGCCATCTTCGACACGATCAGCTTCGGGTGGGCCTTCTCCAGCTCCTGGGCGATCCGCCGGGCGTAGTCGGAGACGAGGTCGGACGACTGGGTGCCGGCGATCGGGCAGCAGAGCTGCATGCCCTTCTTGCCGGACGTCTTCGGGTACGACTCGATGCCGTCGTCGGCGAGGCGGTCACGCATCAGCACCGCCACCGGGCAACACTCGGCGAGCCCGGCCGGCGGCCCCGGGTCCAGGTCGACGACCATCATGTCGGGGTGTTCGCCCACCTTCCACTGCGGTGTGTGCAGCTCCAACGCGGCCAGGTTGGCCAGCCAGACCAGGGTGGGCAGGTCGTCGGCGACCACGTAGTCGATGGTCTCCCGGCCCTTCGTCGACCCGGGCGCGGGAAGGTTCTCCACCCGCACCCAGCCCGGGGTGGCGGCCGGCGTGTTCTTCTCGAAGAACGACTTGTCGTCCACCCCGTTGGGGAAGCGGATCCGGGTGACCGGTCGGTCCCGCAGGTGCGGCAGCAGCACCGGGGAGATCCGGGTGTAGTAGTCGATCACCTCACCCTTTGTGAACCCGGCCGCCGGGTAGAGCACCTTGTCCAGGTTGGACAACTCCAGCGCGCGGCCCTCGACGTCCACCCGTAGCCGTTCAGCCGGCATCGTCGACCTCCTCCGGAGGCTTGTCCGGGCGCAACCGCAGCACCCGGGGGAAGCGCAGCCGACCGTCGGGGGTGCGCTGGCCGTACTTCACCTCCACCACCACCCGGGGTGTTACCCAGATGGCGCCCCGCGCATCCTCGCGCGGCACACCCGGCGCGAACGGTGACACGCCGGAGCGCAGCGGCTCCAGCTCGGCGAGGAGCTGCCGCTCGATGGCCGCGCCGATCCCGCCGCCCACCCGACCCCGGTAGATCAGTCGGCGGTCCGGGCCGGGCACCCCGACCAGCAGCCCGCCGATCCGGCGCGCGCCCGGCCGCCAACCGCCGATGACGAAGTCGCCGGTCACCTCCAGCTTGACCTTCACCCAGTCCGGCGAGCGCACCCCGGGGCGGTAGACGGCCCCGACCCGCTTGGCCATCACCCCCTCCAGGCCGTGCTCCCCGGCCGCCTCGTAGGTGGCCGGCCCGTCGGCGAACATCGGTGGCACCGCCCACCGCAGGCCACCGAGCGCGAGCGCGTCGAGGGCCTCCCGGCGGCGCTCGTACGGCCAGCCGGTCAGGTCGTCGCCGTTCAGCCGGAGCAGGTCGAAGATCATGTACGTCACCGGCATGACAGCTGCCAACCGGGCGGCCTTGGCCCGGTCCCGGACGTGCATCCGCTCGGCCAGCGCGGTGAACGACGGCTGCCCGCCCTGGCCGAGCAGCACCACCTCGCCGTCGAGCAGCGCGTCGTCGACCTGCTCGGGCAGGGTGGCCAACTCCGGGTACGCGGCGGTGATCTCCACGCCGGAACGGGCATACAGGTGCTGACCGCCACCTGAGATGTCGGCCAGGGCGCGGACGCCGTCCCACTTGAACTCGTACGCCCAGCCGTCACCCGCCGGGAGCGGCCCGGTCATCGCGAGCATCGGCTTGAGCGGCGCGCCGGGCACGACCCGACTGTAGTAGCAGCCCGAACACCTCGCGTCCGGTTCTTTCGGATGCGAGCATGGTCGATACCGGGGAAGGGAGCGCAGGATGCGTGCCATCTGGAAGGGAGCCGTGTCGTTCGGGCTCGTCTCGATCGGGGTGAAGCTCTACTCCGCAACCGAGGAGAAGGACATTCGGTTCCACCAGGTGCACCGCGAGGACGGCGGTCGAATCCGCTACAAGCGCACCTGCTCGGTCTGCGGCGAAGAGGTCACCTACGACGACATCGCCAAGGGCTACGACATCGGCGGCGGCGAAATGGTGATCCTCACCGACGAGGACTTCGCCGACCTGCCGCTGACCAGTTCCCGTGCCATCGACGTGCTGGAGTTCGTGCCGGCCGAGCAGGTCGACCCGATCCTCTACAACAAGGCGTACTTCCTCGAGCCGGAGGGCGCGGCGACCAAGCCGTACGTGCTGCTGCGCGACGCGCTCATCGACTCGGAGCGGGTGGCCATCGTCAAGGTGGCGCTGCGCCAGCGGGAGCAACTGGCCACGCTGCGGGTCCGCGAGGGTGTGCTGCTGCTCAACACCATGCTCTGGCCGGACGAGATCCGTACCCCGGACTTCGGCTTCCTCGACGAGGACCTCAAGGTGCGCCCGCCGGAGCTGGCAATGGCCAGCTCCCTGATCGACTCGATGACCGGGGAGTTCGAGCCGGACGTCTTCACCGACGACTACCGGGCCGCGTTGCAGGAGGTCATCGACGCCAAGGTGGAGGGTCGGGAGGTCGTCCAGCCGGAGGAGGTCGAGGAGGCCCCGGCCGCGGCGGTGGACCTGATGGCGGCGTTGAAGGCCTCGGTGGAGCGCGCCAAGGCGGCTCGCGGCGAGCAGCCCGCCCGCGGTGGTGGCGGCGGCGAGCCGACGCCCATCTCGTCGGCCCGGTCGGCGCAGAAGGCAGCCGAGAAGAAGGCGGCCAAGGCGCCCGCGAAGAAGACCGCGGCGAAGAAGACGGCCGAGAAGAAGGCTGCGGAGCCGGCGAAGAAGACCGCTGCCAAGAAGACCGCTGCCAAGAAGGCGGAGCCGGCGAAGAAGACCGCCGCACGCAAGACCGCACCCCGCAAGAGCGCCTGACCGTACGGCAGCGGCGGCGGTGTCCGCCTCGCCGGGTACGCTCCGCCGGCCGCTGGCGACCGGAGGAGCCCCCATGCCGTACACCCCTGATCTGGACCGGTTACTGACGCCCGGCGCCCGCTTCACCGACCAGCACGGCGGGTACCTGATCGAGGTTCACCCGGTGGGCGACATCGTGTTGCCGACCGGCCGGGTGGTCGGGTGTGACCCGCTGGTCTGCCCGGAGGCGGAGCCGTTCACTGTGACAGTGCCGCCGGGGCGGCATCCCGCCCGCGCCTGGGTGGCGGTGGTGCTCCGGGAGGACGCCGAGGTGGACCGCCGGGTCGCCGCGCTGGAGCTGGTCGTCTCGACGGAACCGACAATCCGCTGGGAGCCGGCCGTCGCGGGCGATCAGGACGTCGCCACGCTCGGCGCGGACGACTACTTCGGCTACGGGGTGGACGCCGGCGCCGGCACCCTCGCCGACCCGACCGCGCTCGCCGTCCTGGAGAGCTGGGACTCCGACCGGGTCGAGGAGGTCTTCATCCCGACCGAGCTGCCCTCGTCCCCGGTCCCGGGGCTGATCACCGCAGTGTTGGACGAGGCCAGCGGCGCCAACGTCGTCACAGTGGCCACCGGTTGGGGCGACGGCTGCTACGGCACCTGGATCGGCCGTACCGCCGACGGACGGATCACGTCGTTCGTGACCGACTTCCTGGTCGTCCCGGAATAACCGCCCGGGAAAGCCCCGGATCTGTCGCGCTGGGCGATCCGAGGCGTCGGCGGCGGGCACGGTAGGCCGCGGTGCGGGTACCGTGTGCGTCGGCTTTCCCCCCGGCACCGGGTGCCGGCCACACTTCGCAGCAGGGAGTCGACGACGTGAGCGAGCGGACGCAGCAGACGGGCCCGGACCAGAGCCCGGCAACCAAGTCGGGGCGCCGCCTGGCCGCCCAGTTGGCGGAGAAGAAGGCCGCCGACGCGAGGCGCAAGCGCAACGCGTGGGCCAGCGGCCTGGCCGCCGTCGCCGTGGTCGGTGTGCTGATCGGCGTCTTCGTGACGATCGGCGGGGGCGACGACAAGCCCAAGACCCAGGCCGACGCCACCCCGTCCGCCTCCACCCCGGCCCCCGACGAGGCCGGCGCGCCCCCCGCTCCGCAGCTGCCCGAGGGCGCCGATCCGGCGCTGGGCACCAAGCCGGCGGTGACGCCGGGCACTGGCGAGCTCAAGAAGCTCACGGTCACCCCGCTGATCAAGGGCAAGGGCCCGGCCGTGCAGAAGGGCCAGAACATCACCACCAACTACGTGGGGGTGTTCTACAAGGACGGCAAGGAGTTCGACTCGTCCTGGAAGGCCGGGCAGCCGGCCACCTTCCCGATCGGCGTCGGCCAGGTCATTCCCGGCTGGGACCAGGGTCTGGTCGGCGTGACGGTGGGCAGCCGGGTGCAGCTCGACATCCCGGGCGAGCTGGCGTACGGCAACGACGAGGCCGCCGCCGGTGGACGTCCGACCGGTCCGCTGCGCTTCGTGGTGGACGTGCTCGCCGCCCAGTGACCTGTCCGGGTCGTCCCGGTTGTCGCCGGGACGCGATGGAGTTGTTCACATGGGGCTTCCGGCCCGTCACCCAGCGGCAGTAGGTTCGGCGTCACCCCGGGCGGTTCGCCGCCCGGGGTGAGCATCCGGAACCGGGACGCGGAGGTGCATGTGACGGCGCTGGACGAGCCTGGGCGTACCGCCCGGTCGATGTGGGCGTACTTCGAGCCGGTGCACACCGTCACCTACCTCCACCCCCGGGCCCGGGCCGCGTACGAGGCGGTCGGGCTGCGCGGCTACTGGCGCGGTTACTTCGCCGGCCGGGCCGCGCCGCTGGGAGCCGTCGAGGCTGCCCCGGTGATCGCCGCCTTCTTCAACTTCGCGCCGCCGATGGTGGCCCGCGCGCTGCCGGCGGTGTGGCGGTTGGCCACCCCGCAGGAGGCGCTGCGCGCCCGTCTGACCGGTGCCGTGCAGGCGCTCGCCGAGCTGACCTACGAGCTTCCGGAGTCGCACCTGGTGGAGGCCGCCGACCTGCTGGAGCGGGCCGCCTCGGCGGCGCAGACAGCCGGCCGGGTGCTCGGCGCGGCCAACGCGGCTCTCCCCGCCGGCGAGTACCCGCTGGCGCGGCTCTGGCAGGCCGCCACGACGCTGCGCGAGCACCGGGGGGACGGGCACGTGGCGGCGCTGGTGGCCGCCGGCCTGGACCCGGTGGAGACACTGACCGGGCGGGTCGCGCTCGACGGTTCGCCGCCGCAGTACCTGCTGGGCCGGGGCTGGTCCGAGGAGCAGTGGCACGCTGCCCGCGAGCGGCTCACCGAGCGGGGTTGGCTGACCGGGGACGGCGCGGCCACCGACCATGCTCGGGCCGGGTTCCAGGCCATCGAGGACGCCACCGACCGGGCCGCCGCGCATCCGTGGCAGGCGCTCGGCGCCCACGACACGGACCGGCTCCGGGAGCTGCTGGAGCCGATCGCCCGGTCCGGTCAAACCCTGCTCCCCGAGGGCAGCCCGCTCGGTCTGCCCGCGTTGCCCGGCTGACCGGGCACCCACCGGTCGGGCAGGATGGGCCCGTGACTGATGCGGTGGTCTTCGACCTGGACGGCGTGATCGTGGATTCCGAGCCGGTGTGGGAGGAGGTCCGCCGGGCGTACGTGGCGACGCACGGCGGGACGTGGCAGCCGGACACGCAACGCCGACTCATGGGGATGAGCACCGGCGAGTGGGCCCACTACCTCAGCGGAGAGCTGGGCGTCGACCGCACCGCCGAGCAGGTCGCCGTCGAGGTGGTCGAGGAGATGACCCGCCGCTACCGGGACCACGTACCCCTCATCGACGGCGCCGACCAGGTCGTCCGCCGGTTGGCCGCGCGGTGGCCGCTCGGGTTGGCCAGTTCGTCGCCGACCCGGCTGATCGAGGCGGCGCTGGCCGCGACCGGCCTGACCGACGCGTTCGGCGCGACCCTCTCCACCGAGCAGACCGAGCGGGGCAAGCCCGCACCGGACGTGTTCCTGAGCGTGGCGCAGCGCCTCGGCGTCGACCCGACCCGGTGTGTGGCCGTGGAGGACTCGTCCAACGGGGTGCGTTCCGCCGCGGCGGCGGGGATGCGGGTGGTGGCGGTGCCGCACGGCTCGTACCCGCTAGACCCGGACGCCGCCGGGCTGGCCGTGGTGACGCTGAACGCGATCGGTGAGCTGACCCCGGAGCTGGTGGACGAGCTGGGTTGACCCGGGTCGAGCCGGGTAGAGACCACGGATGAAGGCCATCGTGTACGAGCGCAACGGCGACCCTTCGGTGCTCGATCTGGTCGACCGCCCGGTGCCCGAGCCGGGTGCGGGCGAGGTCCTGGTGCGGATGGCGGTCTCCGGGGTCAACCCGACCGACTGGAAGTCCCGCCGCAACGCCCCGCCGAACGGCTGGCAGATTCCCGGGCAGGACGGCGCGGGGGTGGTCGAGGCGGTCGGCGAGGGGGTCGACCCCGACCTGATCGGTGAGCGGGTGTGGGTCTGGGAGGCCGCCTGGCAGCGACAGTGGGGCACGACGGCGGAGTACACGCTGGTGCCGGTCCGGCAGGCGGTACGCCTCGGCGCCGCCCCGTTCGAGCTGGGCGCGGCCCTGGGCATCCCGTTCCTCACCGCGCATCGCTGTCTGACCGCTGGCGAGTTCATGCCGGACACGCTGCGGGCCGGCGCGCTGGCGGATCACACGGTGCTGGTGCAGGGTGGTGCGGGCGCGGTCGGCAACGCCGCGATCCAGCTCGCCCGCTGGGCCGACGCCACGGTGATCGCCACTGTGAGCAGCGCGGAGAAGGCCCAGCTCGCAGCCTCGGCCGGCGCCTCCTTCGTGATCAACTATCGGGAACAGGACGTGGTCGAGGAGGTCCACAAGATCGCCCCCGACGGGGTCCACACGATCGTGGAGGTCTCCCCCGCCCGCAACGCCTCGGTCGACGTACGGGTGCTGCGGCACGGCGGCGCGGTCTGCATGTACGCCGACAACGGCGGGGACGAGGTGAGCATCCCGATCCGGGCGATGATGGCGCCGAACGCCCGCTGGCAGTTCGTCCTGGTCTACACGGAGCCGAAGGCGGCCAAGGCGCAGGGTGTGAAGGACGTGGCGGCGGCGGCCAGCCAGGGTGGCATCCGGGTCGGCGCGGACGCCGGCCTGCCGCTGCACCACTACCCGCTGGCGGAGGCGGCCGCGGCGCACCAGGCGGTGGAGGACTCGACGGTGGGCAAGGTGCTCATCACCACCAGCGACGCCTGATCGGGTCGCTGACCACCCGATTTCTCCGTCAGCAGGACAGAAGCGAACAACTTTCGCAACAATGACGGTGCGGGTCACCCCGCGTGGAGCGGGCGGCCCCGGCGCGGTGCGAACGCCGGGGCCGCCCCTGGGGAGGGTTCAGGAGTACTCCCGCCCAACAGGCGACAGTGCCGGGGAAAACGTTACGGGGCTGTCAGCTCCCGGACTGTCAGCTCGCCCCCGGCGTACCGCGAACGGACGACCTTCTTGTCGAACTTGCCGACGCTGGTCTTCGGCACCGTGTCGATGAACGCCCAGCGCTCGGGCAACTGCCAGCGCGCCACCGACCCGGCCAGGAAGTCCCGCAACTCCTCGGCGGTCACCGAAGCGCCCTCCCGGACCACCACCGTGGCCAGCGGACGTTCGTCCCATCGCTCGTCCGGGACCCCCACCACGCACGCCTCCAGCACCGCCGGGTGGGCCATCAGCGCGTTCTCCAACTCCACCGACGAGATCCACTCACCACCGGACTTGATCACGTCCTTGGCGCGATCGGTCAGGCTGATGTACCCGTCCGGCGAGAGGGTGCCCACGTCGCCGGTACGCAGCCAGCCGTCGCGGAACTTCTCCTCGTCCGGGGCGTCGTCACCGACGTACCGGGCGGTCACCCACGGCCCACGGACCTCCAACTCCCCCACGGCCGTGCCGTCGGAGGGCATCGGGTCGCCCGACGGGCCGACGATCCGCGCCTGCACGCCCGCCGGCACCCGCCCCTGGGTGTAGCGGTAGCGCCACGCCTGCGCACCGGTCGCACCGGCGGGCGGACGCGAGACCGACCCCAGCGGGGACATCTCGGTCATCCCCCAGGCGTGGATGACGTCGACCCCGTGCCGCTCGTCGAACGCGTGCATCAACGCCGGCGGGCACGCCGAGCCGCCGACGATCACCTCACCGAGCGACGAGGTGTCCACGTCGTGGGTGTCCAGGTAGGCCAGCAGGTCGGTCCAGATGGTCGGCACCGCACCGGCCAGGGTCGGCCGCTCGGCAGCGATCATCTCGGCGATCGGCGCGGCCTGGAGGAACCGGTCCGGCATGATCAGCGACGCGCCGGAGAGGAAGGCCGCGTAGGGCAGGCCCCACGACATGGCGTGGAACATCGGCACGATGGCCAACTCGCGGTCGGTCGGCCCGAGACCGAAACCCTCCGGCATGCAGACCTGCAACGAATGCAGATAGATCGACCGGTGCGAGTAGGCCACGCCCTTCGGATTGCCGGTGGTGCCCGAGGTGTAGCAGAGCGCGGCGGCGTCGCGCTCGTCCACCTCGGGCCAGTCGTACGTGTCGGGCCGGTCGGCGAGCAACGCGTCCCAGTGGTGCACTGTGATCCGGTCGCCGGCCGCCGCCACCAGCGGCGCCGGATCACCACCGCCGACCACCACGACGTGCCGCACAGTGGTCAGCTCACCGATCACCCGGGCCAGCAGCGGGAGCAGCGTGCTGTCGACGAGGACCACCCGGTCCTCGGCGTGGTTGGCGATGTAGACGACCTGGTCGGGGAAGAGCCGGATGTTGAGCGTGTGCAGCACCGCGCCCATGCTCGGCACCGCGAAGTAGGCGACCAGGTGCTCGTTGTTGTTCCACATGAAGGTGGCGACCCGCTCGTCGCCGGTCACCCCGCACCCGTCGCGCAGCCCGTGTGCCAGCCGGGCGGCGGCCCGGCCCACCTCGGCGTACGTCATCCGGCGGGGTTCGGCGCCCGTCCAGGTGACCACCTCGGCTGTGCCGTGCACCCCTGCGCCGTGGTCGAGGATCCGGGAGATCTGCAGAGGGGCGTCCATCATCGTGCTACGCATGGGTAACAAGCTAGTGTCGGCGGTCACACGTTGGGAACCCCCGTAAGTTGTCGCAGGTGAGCATCTCCTGGGCCGACTCGTACGTGGGGCAGTTGCGCGCGCTCGCCGGGGACCGGACGCTGATGTTCGTCGGCGCCCGTGCCGTGGTCAACGACGACGCCGGCCGCGTCCTGCTGATCAAACGCTCGGACAACGGCCAGTGGGCAATGCCGGCCGGCGCGATGGAGTTGGGCGAGTCGATCGCCGACTGCGCGGTACGCGAGGTCCGTGAGGAGACCGGGCTGCGCGCGCTGCGGGTCTGCGCGTTCGCCCTCTACACCGGCCCGGACCGGACGAGCACCAACATGTACGGCCACACGTACCAGGTGTTCACGACGGCGTTCAAGGTGGAGGAGTGGGACGGGCAGTTGGCCCGGGTCACCGACGAGACCACCGACGCCGGCTTCTTCGCGCGCGACCGGTTTCCCGCCCCACTCTCCACCTCGGTCGTCGAGACCCTTGCCGACCTGGACGTCTTCGAGCAGACGAACCGGCTCATCCTCAAGTAGGGCGGCCCCGGGGCCACCGACCCCGGGGCCGTGCCTCACTGCGGCAGGCGGAGCCCGGCGAAGAACCCTTCCTGGATCCAGTTCGGGTACGCGACAGGCAGCTTGGTGGCCTCGTCCAGCTCGGTGAGGTCCTGCTCGGTCAGCGTGAGATCCGAGGCGGCGATGTTGTCGACCAACTGCTCGTGCTTGCGGGCACCGACGATCACGCTGGTCACTGCCGGTCGGGACAGCAGCCAGGCGACCGCCACCCGGGCCGGGCTCACCTCGTGCCGCTCGGCGACACCCTTGAGCACGTCGACAACTCCGAAGGCGTGCTCGGGGTCGAACGGGGTGAAGCTGGCGTAACCGGGCTGGGCGCTACGCGCGCCACTGTCGGCGACGGCACCGTCCCGGCCGACCTTGCCGGAGAGGAAACCACCGGCGAGCGGGCTCCAGACGGTCAGCCCGACACCCTCGTTGAGCGCCATCGGCACCACGTCGCGCTCCACGTCCCGGCCCAGCAGCGAGTAGTACTCCTGCACCGAGACGAACCCGGCCAGCTTCTCCCGGGCGGAGATACCCAGCGCCTTGGAGATCTGCCAGGCGGCGAAGTTGGCGGCGCCGATGTAGCGGACCTTGCCCTGCCGAACCGCGTCGTCGAGCGCGCGCAGCATCTCCTCCATGGGAGTGATCTGGTCGAAGTTGTGGATCTGGTACAGGTCGATGTGATCGGTGCCCAGTCGGCGCAGGCTGTCCTCCAGGTTCTGCATGATGTGCAGCCGGGAGGTGCCGACGTCGTTCGGGCCGGGGCCCGTCCGGGAGTGCACCTTCGTCGCCAGTACGACGTCGCGACGCCGCTTGCCGAGCGCCTTGCCGAGCAGTTCCTCGCTCTCGCCGTCGCTGTAGCCGTCGGCGGTGTCGACGAAGTTGACGCCCGCGTCCAGCGCGGTGTCCACCAGCCGCTGCACCTCGGGCAGCGCCAGCCCACCCAGGGTGCCCCAGAGCGGGTGCCCACTGCCGCCGAAGGTCATCGCGCCGAGCGAGATCTCCGAGACGTACACCCCGGTGCTGCCCAGCAGTCGGTACTTCACGTGTGTTGCTCCTCATGGTGGATCGGAGGCCGAGCTCAGGCACTCCGTGGTCACTATGTCGGACACTGTGTCCGGCAACGAGCGTACGTCGCCCACCCGACCCCCGGCCACCTAGGATTCCGGCTATGCCCTCGATCACCCGCCGCCGCCCGCGCAACCCCGACGGACGCGCGGCCGTCGAAGCGCGGGTGCTGGCGGCCACCGAACGGCTCCTGAGGGAGGGGATCCGCTTCACCGACCTCGGCGTGCAGCGGATCGCCGCCGAGGCCGGCGTCGCGCGGTCGACCTTCTACACCCACTTCCGGGACAAGACCGAACTGCTCATGCGCCTCGCCGGCACCATGCGGGAGAGTTCGTTCGACCGCACCGGCAGCTGGGACCCGGGCGGTCCCGGCGACCCGCTCGCGCGGCTCACCGAGGTCTTCGCCGACGTGATCCGGATATACCGGACGTACGCTCCGGTGCTGGCCGCGGTCAGCGAGGTCGCCGCGTACGACGAGGCGGTCCGGGAGTACTGGGCGGCCGGGCTGGAGCGGTTCGTGGCCCGCACCGTCGACGCGCTCCGGATCGAGCAGCAGGCCGGGCGTACCCCCGCCGACCTGGACGTGACGACGGCCAGCCGGCTGATCGTGGTCGGCGGCGACCGCTTCCTCGCCGACCACGTCAGCACGACCTCGGCCGACCCCGAGACCGACGCGGCAGCCGCCCGGGAGTTGGCCGCGACCTGGTGGTACGGCGCCTACCGCCGCCCCGCCTGACCACCTGGGGCCCGACTGACGCCGACCGCCCCGGAGCGGTCCGGGGCGGTCGGCGTCGAGGCACTCAGATCATCGTCTGGGACTTGGCCTCCATGTCGGCGGCGGCCTCCTCCTTCGACTCGCGGGTCAACGGCTTGCCGCCCGGAGCCGGGGCCTCCCCGCCGAGCGGGTCGGCGCCACCGGTGGCACCCTTCGGGCCGGCACCCCGCAGCTGCGTGTTGGGCAGCGTCAGGGTGACCACCACCGCCACTATCGCGATCAGGCCGGCAGTCAGGAAGACCATGTCCAGCGCGTCGACGAAGGCGCCCTGGATGGCCGCACGCACCGGCCCCGGCAGGGCCAGGATGGTGGCCGGATCGTTGATCGAGATGTTCGCGCCGCCACTCGCCGCCACCGCGGCCTGCTCCTGCGGCGGGAGCTGCGCGATCGCGCCGGGCAACCGGTCGGCGAGCCCGCCGGTCAGCCGGGACGAGAGCACCGTGCCGAGGATCGCCACACCGAACGAACCGCCCAGCGACCGGAAGAAGGTCGCCGAGGAGGTGCCGGCCCCCAGGTCGCGTACCGAAACCGCGTTCTGCACCGCCAGGATCAGCGACTGCATGCACAGGCCCAGCCCGACGCCGATCACCACCATGTACCCGAACGCCACCCAGAGCGAGGTGGCCACCTCCAACTGGGTGAAGAGGAACATGCCGACCAGGAGGGTCACCGAACCGGCCACCGGGAACCACTTGTAGCGACCGATCCGGGTCATCGCACGTCCGGTGAGGATCGAGGTGATGATGATGCCGGCCATCATCGGCAGCATCAGCAGACCGCTGCGGGTCGGCGAGGCGCCCTTCACGATCTGCAGGTACAGCGGGATGAAGATGATCGAGCCGAACATCACCAGACCGATGATGAGCAGGGCCGAGTTGGCCAACGCGAAGGTGGCGTTCCGGAACAGCCGCAGCGGCAGGATCGGCTCGGCCACCCGGGCCTCCTGGAGGACGAAGAGCACCCCCAGCACCACACCGGCCACGAAGAGCCCGATGATCACGCCGGAGCCCCAGGCGTACTCGTTGCCACCCCAGCTCAGCGCGAGCAGCAGCGAACTCACCCCGGCCACCAGCAGACCGGCACCGAGCCAGTCGATCGAGTGGTCCCGACGTTCGAACGGGATCAGCCGCATCACGTGGTAGCAGACGACGATGGCCAGGATCGCCAGCGGCACGTTGATGTAGAAGATCCACCGCCAGTCGGTCTCCGCGAAGTAACCGCCCACCAGCGGCCCGGCGACCGACGAGATCCCGAAGACCGCGCCGAACAGGCCCTGGTACCGACCACGTTCCCGGGGTGACACCACGTCCGAGATGATGGTGAACGCGAGCGTCAGCAGACCACCGGCGCCGAGACCCTGGATACCCCGGGTGACGATCAGCTGGGTCATGTTCTGCGACAGCCCGGCCAGCAACGACCCGAGCAGGAACGTGCCGATCGAGAAGAGGAAGACCGGCCGACGCCCGTACAGGTCGGCCATCTTGCCGTACAGCGGCGTCGACGCGGTCGAGGCGAGCAGGTACGCGGTGACCACCCAGGAGTAGTGGTTGATCCCGCCCAGCTCGCCCACGATGGTCGGCAGCGCCGTACCAACGATGGTCTGGTCGAGGGCGGCCAGCAGCATGCCGGTCATCAGGCCCAACATGAGCAGCCGGATCTGCTGACGGTTCAGCACCGGCGCATCCGAGGCTTCGGTGGTCATGTGGCCTTCTATCCCGCCACCCGCAGAACATGCCCCCAACCACCAAAAAACCCACCCCACCCCCCCGCACCCCCACTTTCTGGCGTTGATCAAGAGGTTTGCGTCATGGTGCACGGCGTTCCTGACGCAAACCTCTTGATCACCGGGGGCCTGGGGAAGGGGCGGGGGGTTCAGGGGGGGTTCAGGGGGTGGTGAAGGTTTTGGTGATTGCTGCGCAGAAGGCGGGGAGGTCGTCGGGTTTGCGGCTGCTGGTCAGGTTGCCGTCGGTGACGCACTCCTCGTCCACCCAGGTGGCTCCGGCGTTTGTCAGATCGGTACGCAGGGTCGGCCAGGAGGTGATCCGCCGGCCCCGCACCACGTCCGCCTCGATCAGCGTCCACGGGCCGTGACAGATCACCCCGACCGGCTTGCCCGCGTCGAAGAACGCCTTCACGAACCGCACCGCGTCGGGGTCGCCCCGCAGGAAGTCCGGGTTCGCCACCCCTCCGGGCAGCACCAGCGCGTCGTAGCCGGCGGCGTCGGCCTTGTCGACTGTCACGTCCACGTCGTACGTCTTCGAGTGGTTCAGGTGGTTGAAGGACTGGATGGAACCGGGCTTCAGCGAAACCAGCTCGGCCGTCGCGCCGGCGTTCTCGACCGCCTCGCGTGGCTGGACGTACTCGACCTCCTCGACGCCGTCGGCGGCCAGGAAGGCGATCCGCTTGCCCTGCAATGTCGCTGCCATCTCGGTACATCTCCTTTCCGGGGTACCTCAATCCCCTTCCCGCCCTCGAACGCCCGAAACAGGTCGGACAGGGCTCGGACCGGTCAGGGCCCATCGAAGGCGACCTGACCAGCGGCGGGACGGTTGGCGCGCAGGTTTGTCCGGCAGGCCGCTGGGGACCCGGGGAGGCATGGCAGGAGCAGCAGCGGAGCAGCGCCGGTTCGCCACCGTCGTGGAGAGCTGGCTCGGACGCCCAGTCCTGATCGTCGGTGACGCCATGTTGGACGAATGGCGGTTCGCCGACTCCGACCGGCTCTGCCGGGAGGCGCCCGCCCCGGTCCTCACCCTGCGTCGGCGGATCTCCGCCGCGGGTGGGGCCGCGAACACCGCCGTCAACGTCGCCGCCCTCGGCGGCCGGGCGGTGCTGGTGGCACCGGTCGGCGCCGACGTCGCCGGGGACGAGCTGCACGACTGCCTGGACCGCGCGAGCGTCTGGGACCGCACTGTCAACCAACCCGGGCGACCCACCCCGGTCAAGCGGCGGATGTTGGCCGGCAACCAGATCCTGCTGCGTGAGGACTCCGGCGACCCGGAGGACGTCCTGGACCACGACGGGGTGAGCCGGCTGCTCACCGCCCTGAGCTGCGCCACCGAGGAGTTGCGCGCCGCCGCCGGTGGGGAGGCGCCGACCCTGGTGGTCTGCGACTACGGTCTGGGCGCGCTGCCCGCGCCGGTCCGCGCGTGGCTGGTCGAGAACCGCCAGCGGTACGCCACTGTCGCGCTGGACGCCCACGACCTGGCCGACTGGCGGGGCCTCGCGCCGACAGTGGTCACCCCCAGCTTCGCCGAGGCGACCCGGCTGTTGGCCCGGGCGGGCGGTACGACCCGACTGACCGGCGGGACCGAACTGCACCTGGAACACCCGGACGGCGATCCGGTCGACGGGCCGTCCGAGATGACCGTCGGCGCGGCCCCGGGGGCGGTACGCGCCGACGACACCGCCGCCGAGTTGATCCGGGCCGACCGCCCGGGGCCGGTCGGCGAGCCCACCCCCGGCGAGGGACGGGTGGCCCTCACCGGTGACGGGCTCAGCGTCACCGGCACCGGCGTCACAGTGAACACCCGGGCCGGAGAGGGCGTCGACCGGGCCGTCCTGGCCAAGTCGCGGCTGGCCGAACTGCGTGCGCACACCGGTGCCGACGTGGTCGCGGTGACCCTGGACACCGAGGGCGCTGTGGTCGGCGGCGCCGACGGGGAGCCACGACGCAGCCACAGCACTCCGGTGCCGGCAAGCCACGCCGTGGGCGCCGGCGACGCGTACCTCGCGGCGATGACGTTGGCCCTGGCCGCCGACGCGCCCCTGCCCACCGCCGCCCAACTCGCCCAACTCGCGGCCACCATCACCGTCTCGGACACCGGCACCTGCGTGTGCCGACGGGACGACCTGCTCGCCGCGCTGGACCAGCCGACCGACATCACCAGCCACCCGGCGCTGGTCAGCGGCGACGAGTTGGACGCGATCGTCGCCGAGTACCGCGAGGCGGGACGATCGGTGGTCTTCACCAACGGCTGCTTCGACGTACTGCATCGGGGGCATGTGCGCTACCTGGAGCAGGCCCGCGCGTTGGGCGACCTGCTCATCGTGGCGGTCAACTCGGACGGCAGCGTACGACGGCTGAAGGGCCCGGACCGGCCGGTCAACCCGGTCGAGGACCGGGCTGCCCTGCTCGCCGCGCTCGCCTGCGTGGACCACGTGGTGGTCTTCGAGGAGGACTCACCGGCCGCGCTGATCGAGGCGGTCCGACCCGACGTGTACGTCAAGGGCGGCGACTATCCGCCGGAGCTGGTGCCGGAGGCGCCGCTGGTGCGCCGGCTGGGCGGCCAGGTGCGCACCCTGGGGTACGTGCCGGACCGGTCCACCTCCGCGATCATCGAGCGGATCCGGTCGCACAGCCAGGACCCGTCGCCACACCTCGACGACCGGGAGCCCGACCCGTCGCTGCGCACCCGCACCCAGGCGTCGTGAACCGCCCCCTCGACCTCGGCACCCCGGAGGAGTTCCGCGCCGACCGGCTGGTGGACGTGCTGATTCCGACCCGGAACCGGCCCGCCGAACTGGCCGTCACCCTGGGCGGGCTCGCCGCCCAGGACGAGGTACCCGGCTTCGGCGTGGTCGTCAGCGACCAGTCCGACGGGGATCCGGCGTACACGCACCCCGCCGCGGCCACAATGGTCCGGGCGCTACGCCACCGGGGCCACCCGGTGCTGCTGACCCGCCGGCTGCCCCGACGGGGGTTGGCCGAACACCGGGCGTACCTGCTCGCCGCCTCGGCCGCCCGGTACGTCCTCAGCCTCGACGACGACATCTGGCTGGAACCCGGTGCGCTGCACCGACTGGTCACCGCGATCGGGGAGCTGGGCTGCGGGTTCGTCGGCAACGGCGTGCACGGGCTCTCGTACACCGATGACGTGCGACCGGAATCGCACGGCCACTACGAGGAGTGGGCCGGCCCGCCCACACCGGAGCGGATCCGACCCGACACCCCGGAGTGGAACCGGGCCCGGATCCACTCGGCCGCGAACCTGCTGCACATCACCGAGCAGTTGGCGCTGCCGCCGGGCGCGTGGCGGGCGTACAAGGTCTCCTGGATCGGCGGGTGCGTGCTCTACGACCGGGCCAAGCTCGTCGACGCCGGTGGCTTCGACTTCTGGCGGCGGGTGCAGGAGAAACACCAGGGCGAGGACGTGGCCGCGCAGCTCGCCGTGTTGTCCCGTTACGGCGGTGCGGGCATCCTGCCCAGCGGCGCGTACCACCTGGAGTCCCCCACCACTGTCACCGACCGGGACGTGGAGGCGTGGGAGGTCGTCCTCGCCGACGAGGACACCCCGCAGCCGGCCTGACCTACGGGGTGAGCAACTCCCGGGCGGCTTCCAGCACCTCGATCACCGGTACGTCGGTGACGAAGGAATCCCGGTGCGGGCAGTCACCGTCGCCGGGCCGGTGCGGATAGATGCCGGGTGTGCAGTCGACACCGCAGACCGGGCAGTGCACCGTCCACGAGCTGATCGGCCGGTGCCGGCTCCTCAGCGGGCTGGCCCCGTTGATCAGGTTGCCGACCCAGAAGATGCCCACAGTGGGCGCGCCCACCGCGGCGGCCACGTGCAGCGGGCCGGTGTCGTTCGAGACGACCAACGCGCAGTCGGCGTAGCAGCCGACCAGCCCGCCCAGGCTGAGCGTGCCCACCTGTGGGCGCACCGGCACCTGCGCCGCAGCGACCACCCGGTCCACCACCTCCTGCTCGGAGGGCGTGCCGGTGACCAGCACCTCGTAGCCGTCCTCGTGCAGCGCCCGGGCCACCTCGGCGAATCGCTCGGCGGGCCAGCGGCGACGGGTGTCGGTGGCGCCCGGATGCAACGCCACCCGGGGACGGTTGGCCGGGCCGAGCACCTCGGCGGCCTCGGCCCGGTCGGCGTCGGTCACCGCCAGAGTCGGCGTGATGGTGGTGGCCGGCGCTCCCGCCAGCGCCACCACCTCCAGGTAGCGGATCACCTCATGCTGGTAGTAGACGTAGCGCAGCCACCGGTCCAGCGGCGGCGCGTCGTCGGCGCGCAGGCCCACCGTCAACCGGGCACCGAGCCGACTGATCAGCGGGTTGGAGTTGGCACCCCCGCCGTGGATCTGCACCGCCAGGTCGAATTCCGCACCGGCGGCAGCGGCCACGAAGTCGTCCATCGACGACTCCGGCTCGCCCGGCTCCGGCGTACGGATGCCGGCTGCCGGCGGCACCACCAGCACCCGGTCGACCGGGCCGGGCCGGTCGCGCCAGAGCTTCGCGTGCCACGGCGCACCGAGCAGCACGATCTCCGCCGAGGGGTACGCGCTGCGCAACGCGTCCAGCGCCGGCACGGCGAAGATGAAGTCGCCGAGCGCGTTGGCGCGCAGCACGGCGATCCGCCGCACGTCGGGAAGGCGCTCGGCGGTCGGGCCGAGCACGGACGGGGTGACCACCCGGCCCGCTACGGCCGGTCGATCTCGCCGGCGGTGTCCGGGCGGTGCAGCTCCCGGTCCGCTGCGGGATCGGCTGGCATCGGCGTACCCGTGGAAAGGTCGCCGGAGCGCGGCCCGGTGCGACCGACGGTGATGGTGCGCGGCGCGGGCCGGGTCGCCCGCGGCAGCCGGACCCGGAGCAGGCCGTGGTCCATCACCGCGTCGATGGTGTCCGGGTCGACCCGCGCCGGCAGGTTGACCCGGTATTCGAAGCCGCGCGTCTCGAAACCGCCGGGGATGCCCTGGTCGGCGTTGACCTCCGCCTCCGAGCGGGCCCGCACGCACAACTCGCGGTCGTCCAACTCGACGGCCACCTCCTCCGGCGCCACTCCGGGCAGCCGGACGACGACCTCCCAGCCGTCCGAGGTCTCGGTCAACTCGACGTCGGACGCCCCGCCGCGACCACCGACCAGGCGACTCAACTCGGACCGCAGCGACTGCAACTCCCCCATCGGGTCCCAGCCCTGCTGCCGGCTACCGCGCCACCCCCGGCCGAAGCCGCCGAACTGCTGCTCGCTCATCACACCTCTCCGATCCGCTGGGTGGCCGTCGGCGGCCGTAGTGAGCTGGGCGCGTCCAGGCCGGCATCGCTGTCGACGCCCACACCGAGTCGGTCGACCAGCTCGCCACCGAGCCAGGCGCTGATGCCGAGAATCGCCAGCGCGACCACCTCGATGGCGACCAGTGCCCCGCCGGCGGCCCGGGAATCCGCGTTGAGCCGCACCGCCCACACGGCGGCGAAGAGCAGAATCACCGCGACGTTGGCGCCCGCGTGCAGCAGACCCACCCGCTTGGCGCGGGTGCCGGTCGGGATCGCCAGCAGGTCGAACGTGCCGGCCGCCGCGGCGAGCAGGCCGCCGATCAGCCCGACGGTGATGTTCCAGTACGCGACCTCGCCGAGGAAGTCGGGACCACCGACGGTGTCCACCACGTCGAACAGCACCGCCGTGGCCAGCAGCGCGACCGGGAACATCACCAGCATCGGATGGACTGGGTGACCCAGCACCTTGAGTCGGCTCTCCATCTCCCGGCCTCCACTGGTCGGCGTCCTGCGGAACGGTCTCGTGCGGCGAGCGCGTCGGGTGAGGCCGTACCCCCGGCAACCAGGCACAAACCTCGCGCTGGTCACAGCGGCCTAGGCTGACGACGGTGGTGCCCGCCACCGGGTCAACGGCTGAGGGAGGATCAACGTGACGGTGGAGATCACCTCACACGAGGAGTTGCGCGAGCTGCTCGGCGTGCCCAACGCGCGGGCCGCCGACAAGGAACGCACCCGGCTGCACGAACGGGACCGCGAGTGGCTCGGCGCCTCACCGTTCTGTCTGATGGCCACCGCCGGCGCGGACGGCAGCTGCGACGTCTCGCCCAAGGGCGACCCGGCCGGGTTCGCCCTGGTGCTGGACGACACGACCATCGCGCTGCCCGAGCGGCCCGGCAACAAGCGGGCCGACGGCTACCGCAACATCCTCGACAACCCGCACATCGGGTTGCTCTTCCTGATCCCCGGGCGGACCGACACGCTGCGGATCAACGGGCGGGCCCGCCTGGTCAGTGACGCGCCCTGGTTCGACGACATGGTGGTCAAGGGGCACCGGCCGGTGCTCGCCGTGGTGGTGGAGATCGAGCAGATCTTCTACCACTGCGCGAAGGCGTTCCTGCGGTCCGCGCTGTGGCGGCCGGAGACCTGGCAGCCGGAGGCACTGCCGTCCCGGGCACGCCTGATCAAGGAGGTCGAGGCCCCGAGGGAGAGCCTCGAAGACCTGGAACGGCACTACGGCCCGGAGTACGCCACGAAGATCTACGTCTGAATCCGCACCGAGTGACCCGGGCTGGTGCCGGTCAGGCCGACCAGCCGGCCGGGTTGCCGAACGATTCCCGGGAGATCCCGGAGCCGGTCTCCGGCCACGCACCGAACCGGTCGTTGTGCAGGTGCGCGAAGAGATAACACATGCCTTCGCAGTCGGCGTCCAGCAGCGCCATCGCGGGGTTGGCGCGGACCGCTTCGTAGTACGCCCGCCCCAGGGCGACGATGAAACCTCGGGCATAGAGGAAGCCGTCGTCCGACCCGTCGGTCACCTCGTGGATGTCCTCCCGATCGATGTCGTGCAGCTTGCGCTCCACCACCCGGTCGAGGTCGGTCAGCTCCCGCCCGGTCAGCTCGGCGGTCAGGTGCCCGAGGCGATCCAGAAAGGCATCAAGCCAGGCGTCGATCGCGTAGGACGGGCCGCCATCGTCATGGCCGCCGTCGTCGGCGGGGTCGCGCTCGATGAGGGCCTGCCGCAGCGCCAGGGGCTCGGCACCCAACTCGGCCCAGGCAGCTTCGATGAGTGCCCACAGCCGGGCCTCGTCGGCGGGGGTGGGCAGCGCCCCAGGGGCATCGGTGGTCACGGTCACTGCCGGACCCTAACCACCACCACCGACGGTTTCAGGACTCCGAATCGGCGGACACCATCCACAAGTGACCGTCCGGGTCCGCGAAGACGCCCGCGTACGCCCAGGGTTGGTCTGCCGCCTCGGTGATGATCTCGGCGCCGGCAGCGCGCGCCCGCTCGACGAGCGCGTCCGCTTCGGTCGGCGAAGCGACGCCAAGGTTGAGCAGACATTCGCTCTGGCCCCTCGGGGCGACCTCGTGCCGGCCGATCACCCAACCGAAGCCGCCGGTCGGGATGAGCATCAGCCGCAGCCCGTCGTTGACCACGAACTGCAACGGCTCCGGGATGCCGTCGTCGGCCAACTCGCCCACGGCGTCGAGGCCGAGCCCGTCGCGATAGAAGCGGTAGGAGGTGGCCCGGTCAGCGATGGGCAAACTCACGATCACCGGCGCGGAAGTCATGGGTGGACGCCTCCAAACTGTCGGTCCGGGTAGGTGAGGCATCAGTGTGTCGCTGAATTAACGTTGGACTCGTGACCGTAGACGAGTGGTTGACTGCGACCCGCACCTCCTACGACACGGTCGCGGTCAGCTACGCGCACCTGGTACGTGACCTCCTGGCGGAGGCACCGTACGAACAAGCCGCGCTGGCATCGTTCGCCGAGTTCGTACGGGGTGCCGGCGGCGGGCCGGTCGCGGATGTGGGCTGCGGGACGGGGCGAATCACCGCCCACCTGCACACGCTCGGCGTCGACGCCTTCGGGATCGATCTCTCGCCCGGAATGATCGACGTGGCCCGCCGTGACCATCCTGAGCTGAGGTTCGAGGTCGGCTCGATGACCGACCTCGATCTGGCCGACGGCTCGGTCGCCGGCCTGGTCGCCTGGTACTCCCTCATCCACATCCCGGACGACCAGATCGGCGTCGTGTTAGCGCACTTCCGGCGGGTGGTGCGCCCCGGTGGCCCGCTGCTGCTCGGCTTCCACGTGGGCGACGAGACCACCCTCAAGACCGACGGCTACGGCGGCCACCCGATGAACGTGCGCGTCCATCGTCGGCAGCCTGCCCAGGTGGCGGCCTGGCTACGCCAGAGCGGGTTCACTGTCGACTCGCAGACCACCGTCACCTCGGCGGAGAGCCGGCTCGGCGGCATCATCGTCGGACGACGGGAGCCCTGATCGCCCGTTGTCAATCCTTCCTCGTCACTGTCAGCCTAAACTGCGTACGGCGTTAGCAGTATTCGACGCGAGTGAGGCGACTGACGACGCGCGGCCCGTCTGGGTGCTCGGTGGCGGTGGCACCCCACTCGCGGAACTCTTCGAGCGCCAGCACGGCGGTGTCGCACACGAAACCTCACCCGCACTGGGCCTGCTCCACCTGCTTCGGCTCGCGCGGGCACAACTGTTCGCGCGCAGCCCCGAGCAGGCCGCTCGTCGCCTCGGTCGACTCGCCCTTCGCATCGTGGTCGTCGACACCGAAACCGGCGCCAGCCGCACCATCACCCGGCACGACGGCGTCCCCCTGGTGAACGCCGTCGCCGCAAGCTGCGCCATGCCGACCTCCGCGGCCCCGGTCAGCATCGGCGACTTCCGCTACCTGGACGGCGGCATGCGATCGACCCTCAACCTCGACCTCGCCCCGGAAACGGCCCGGCCATCGCCCTCGCACCGAGCACCGCCGCGATCGGCCCGTGGGCGCGTATCGACAAACAGCGAGCGGCGCTCGGAACGGGCCGCCGGGTGGAGTTGCTGCTCCGGGATACGGCCTCCAAACGAGCGCAGGGGACCAGTGTGATGGACCGATCCGTCGTGCCCGCGCTCGTGGCCGCAGCCCGCGATCAGGGCCGACGCGAGGCGCCCCGAGTGGCCGCCACGCTTGCGAAGACAACGCCGGGGCGGGAAGCGCGAGGCTGATGCCTCAGCCTTCGGGTCATGGCGGTTCATCCACCGTCGAACGTGACGAGTCCTTGGAATCGACGACCCGCAACGCGATGGCCAGGGCTTATGCAGCTATCGCAAGTAAGTTCCACCTTCTCCTAAATGTACCCAAGTACGGCTAAAACCCCTCTCGACCGGCCAATCAGTCGAATACGCTACGACTCGCCCAAGAAGTAGCGTCAGGTGACTAATGGGTAGCTCTGGGTGCATCCGGGGCGGCTCTGGAAGGGTCATGAGTAACAATCGACGGCTGCGGCGCAGCCGGAACCATGGCCGGGCCGCTTCAGGGCTGAGCTCCGCCCTACTGGTAGTCGGAATGACGGGTGGACCCGCAGCCGCAGCTCCGCCGGTGGAGACGAAGGCGTCCGCACAGGACGTACACATCGGTACGCCCGGTCCGCTCGGCCAACACGGCGCGTGGCCGTCATCCTGGTCAACTGTTCGCCAAGACGACGACGGACCCGGCGATTCGTGGGACCAGTATCCCGACGGGCAAACGGACTACGGCCCACAGGGCTGGCAGAGCCCATGGGGTGGTCACGACAAGGACAAGGGCGACTACCCGCACGACAAGCATGGCACTCAAGGCCCCCAGGGTGCCCAAGGTGCCCAGGGCGACGCGGGCGCGCAGGGCTTCCAAGGCACCACCGGCGCTCAAGGTGCCACCGGAGCCCAAGGTGCCCAGGGCGACGCAGGCGCACAAGGTGCCACCGGAGCCCAAGGCGCGCAGGGCGACGCAGGCGCACAAGGTGCCACCGGAGCTCAAGGCCCGCAGGGCGACGCAGGCGCTCAAGGCGCGACCGGCGCTCAAGGCCCGCAGGGCGACGCGGGTGCTCAAGGCTTCCAAGGTGCCACCGGTGCTCAGGGCGACGCAGGCGCACAAGGCGCCACCGGCGCTCAAGGCGCCACCGGCGCTCAAGGCCCGCAGGGCGACACGGGCGCTCCAGGCGTCCAAGGTGCCACCGGTGCTCAGGGCGACGCAGGCGCACAAGGCGCGACCGGCGCTCAAGGCCCGCAGGGCGACGCAGGCGCACAAGGTGCCACCGGAGCCCAAGGTGCCCAGGGCGACGCAGGCGCACAAGGCGCGACCGGCGCTCAAGGCCCGCAGGGCGACGCAGGCGCACAAGGCGCCACCGGTGCTCAAGGCCCGCAGGGCGACGCGGGTGCTCAAGGCTTCCAAGGTGCCACCGGTGCTCAAGGCCCGCAGGGCGACACGGGCACTCCAGGCGTCCAAGGCGCCACCGGTGCTCAGGGCACGCAAGGCGACACCGGTGCTCAAGGTGCTCAAGGCTTCCAAGGCGCCACCGGCACGCAGGGCGACGCAGGCGCTCAAGGCGCGACCGGCGCCCAAGGCCCACAAGGCGACGCAGGCGCACAAGGCGCCACCGGCGCCCAAGGCCCGCAGGGCGACACGGGCACTCCAGGCGTCCAAGGCGCCACCGGTGCTCAGGGCACGCAAGGCGACACCGGTGCTCAAGGTGCTCAAGGCTTCCAAGGCGCGACCGGCGCGCAGGGCACGCAGGGCGATGCAGGCGCTCAAGGCGCGACCGGCGCCCAAGGCCCGCAGGGCGACGCGGGTACTCAAGGCTTCCAAGGTGCCACCGGTGCTCAGGGCGACGCAGGCGCACAAGGCCCGCAAGGCGACGCGGGCGCACAAGGCGCCGCCGGCGCTCAGGGACCGCAGGGCGACACGGGTGCTCAAGGTGCTCAAGGCTTCCAAGGCGCCACCGGCGCGCAGGGCACGCAGGGCGACACAGGCGCTCAAGGCGCCACCGGAGCCCAAGGCCCACAAGGCGACGCGGGCGCACAAGGCGTCCAAGGCTTCCAAGGCGCCACCGGCGCGCAGGGCACGCAGGGCGACACAGGCGCTCAAGGCGCCACCGGAGCCCAAGGCCCACAAGGCGACGCGGGCGCACAAGGCGTCCAAGGCTTCCAAGGTGCCACCGGCGCTCAGGGCGACGCGGGCGCACAAGGCGCCACCGGCGCCCAGGGCCCACAAGGCGACGCAGGCGCTCCAGGCGTCCAAGGCTTCCAAGGTGCGCAGGGCGCCCAGGGAGACACGGGGGCACAAGGACTTCAGGGCGTACCAGGACCGCAGGGCGCCACGGGTGCCCAGGGCCCGCAGGGCGTGGCGGGCAACGGAATCGAGGCCGCCTACATTCAGGGCCCGCTGACCGTGATCGCAGACACCCCTGTCGATTTCGGCTGCCAGGCCGGAGATATCGCTGTCGGAACCGGATACCAGCTCTCGGGAGCAGGCGTCAACCCTGTGCTCATCCAGCCGCTCTCAGTCAGTGGCTACCAGTTCACCTTCACCGGCGGGGGCGCCGACATCTGGGTCTCCTGCATTTCACTCGCCACACCGCTGGCGTTGACGGCTCCGTCCAACACCTCGGGCCGGGCGACGTCAAACAGTAGCGACACCAACCGGCCGAACAGCAGGTCGAACCGCCCCGTCACCGTCGAGGAGGAGTAATGAACATGCGTCAGATATTCGGGTCGCTCGCCTGCGGTGCGGTCCTGCTGACCGGAGTCACGGCATGCAGCGACAAGCCTGCCGAAAAGCCGCAGACGAACAACGCCGGCAGCACCGACCAGACGAACGGTGCCGAGACTACGCCGGCGGATCTGCTCAAGCTCGGTCTTGAGCAGGGCCAGGCCGGCAACTTCGACGCGGCAAAGGCCACCTTCGAGAAGCTGCTGGACGCCGAGGCCGACAACAAGTTCGCCTGGTTCAACCTGGGCTACATCGCCCAGTCGCGCAATCAAGCCGACGAGGCGATCAGTAACTACGACAAGGCACTGGCGGCCGACGCCAACTACAAGCCGGCCCTTTACAACAGGCCATAGCACTGGAAGGCAAGGCGCCGACGACGGCGATAGACATCTACCGCAAGGTCGTGTCGATCGACGACAAGTCGTCAACCGCCTACCTCCGACTGGGCATGTTGCTGTCCCAGTCTGGCGAGGACGCAGCAGCGCGGGACGCCTTCAAGGCGGCGATCCGTCTGGACAAGGGGCTCACCTCAGCCGTTCCCGCGAAGTACCGCCCGACCCCTACCGCTCGATCCTCGACTTCGGCGGGTCGGTGATTGTCTCCATGCGCACACCTCGCGTAACGGTGTTCACGGGGAGCAACCGCACCCGCTTCATCGACGAATGCTTCGAATCGCTCGTCGCGCAGACCTTCACCGACTGGGAATGGGTGGTCATCCTCAATCAGGGGTCGCGTTGGCGACCCGAGAGGCACGACGATCGGATCCGGCTCATTGTCCAGGACAACCTGAACGGCGTCGGCGCGGTGAAGGGGTACGCCTGCGCCGAGGCTGCCGGTGACATCCTGGTCGAGCTCGACGACGACGACCTGCTCAGCAGCGACTGTCTGCAAGAGATCGTCGACGCCTTCGACTCCAACCCGGAGGTGGGGTTCGTCTACAGCGACACCGCGCAGATCCAGGAGGACGGTGGCCGCTCTGAGGACCGTTTCGCGAGCTCGTTCGGCTGGCGGCACTACGACGACAAGGTGGACGGCCGCGAAGTGCTGGTCTGCCGGGCACTGCCGCCGACGCCACACAACGTGAGCTACATCTGGTACGCACCGAACCATGTACGGGCGTTCCGCCGGGACATCTACGAGAAGGTCGGCGGGTACGACGAGTCGCTCGACGTTGCGGACGACGCCGATCTCATGGCTCGGATGTACCAGGTGAGCGAGTTCCATCACATTCAGAAATGCCTGTACCTCCAACGCATGCATGCCAAGAACACGCAGCGCATTCCAGATGTCAACGCTCGCATCCAGCAGCGCACGGTGGAGATCTATGACCGGAACATTCAACATAATGTGCTGGCCTGGTCACGGCGGCAGGGGCTCCTGGCGCTCGACCTGGGCGCCGCGCACAACAAGCCGGAAGGGTATCTCGGTCTGGATTGCCACGACGGGTCGGGTGTGGACATCGTCTGCGACATCACGAAAGGCGTGGACCTGCCGGACAACAGCGTCGGTGTCATTCGAGCGGTGGACTTCCTGGAACACATCCCGGACAAGATCGCACTGTTCAATGAGCTGTACCGACTACTCGCACCGAATGGCATGCTGTTGTCGCTGACCCCCAGCACCGACGGTCGAGGCGCCTACCAGGATCCGACGCATGTGGCGTTCTACAACGAGAACTCGTTCTGGTACTTCACGGACGCCAAGTATTCTCGGTTCGTACCTGAAATCAAATGCCGGTTTCAGGCGTCGCGGCTGGTGACGTACTTCCCGAGCGAATGGCACCAGGCGCACAACATCCCGTACGTCTCGGCGAACCTGATAGCGATCAAGGACGACGTCGTGCGCAACGGCGGCCTGCTGAACATTTGACCATCACGCGGCTTAGCTGGCGCTGGGACCCGGAGCGCCAGTTTGGAACGACGAAGATCGTGGCCGATGAGGGCCTGGTGGGTAGGCCAAGGCACCCAACCGCGTGACCGTTCGTGGCCGACGGTGACTGTCCTGGGCATCGGCTACCGGCATGGGCCACGCGTTAGGGACCGAGGCCCCTAAGCTATCGCAATGCCTGAGCATGGCGTGATCGATCTCGACGAGCACAACCATGTGCCGACCGAATCAGGTCCCACCACTACCCGTCGTCGTGCGCTCAAGAAGGCCCAACTGCGCCTCGTCGCCGTCTTCCTGGTCGGCTTGCTGCTGGGCGGGATCAGTGTCAACGAGTTGCGAGACTTACGTGAGCAGCGGGAACGGGCCGCGTCGGTCGCACTCGTCGTCATGCCGGGGTCGGCCCGTTCCGATGGCGTCGTTACCAAGGGCGTCGCCGAAGTGGACGGGTCGGTGGAAGTGACCAACTTTGGCCCTCTGCCGGTCACGATACGCGCGGTGCAAGCGCAGACATCTGGCGTCCTGATTCAGAACGTCGGCCAGTCCCAGCCGTTGCGCCCCGGCAGCACCCGCTGGCTCGACGTCAAGCTGCGGCTTCAGTGCCCGCTCGAAGTCCGGGACGAACCGTTGTCGATGCGCATCTCAGTAGAGACCGCCGATAGGCAGATCAAAGAGGTCCATCACCCCGTAGCCCTGCACGCAAGCGGCTGGCACTTCCAGGCTTCGCTCCTGTGCTTGCGAGCAGGTCTAGATGGGTGAGACGTGACAACGGGGGGCCAAGGGCCTGAGGGGATCCCGCGGTCGTTGCGCGGGATACGGACTGTCTGCGGACTGGCACGTCCGGCGGCGCTGCCGTGGACCACGAGAAACGGCAGAAGCCCAGGCCAATGACCTGGGCTTCGCTACCGAGCCGCCTGACGGAATCGAACCGTCGACCTACGCATTACGAGTGCGTCGCTCTAGCCGACTGAGCTAAGGCGGCAACGATCAGCAAGTGTACGGCACCCCGGCGGCACCGACCGAACGGGATACCCCCGCCGCGCTGGCCAGCACCAACCGGACATCGGCCGCCATCTGGACGCTTACCGGACAGCGGATGATCGGGTCCGGGACTACGCTGCGGCGGGTGAGCGACGAACGCGACCACCCCGAACGTCAGGACGAGACGACCGAACGCCCTGACCGCGCGCCGGCCGGTGAACGCGCCGCCCATCGGCCGCGCAGCACCGACCCGCTGGAGTTAGGCTTCACGCCGCGCAAACCGGTGCCGTGGCTGGCGCCGTTCCTGTTGATCAGCACCGGCATCCGGACGCTGCTGGCGGTGCTCTTCGGGGCGTACCTCGACAAGCGCGAGTTGCAGAACGCGTTCGGCGACGGCGTCTTCCGCCAGGTCGGGCCGGACGGTGGGCTGTGGCTCGACTACGTGGCCGACCTCGGTGACGGCTTCAACGCCACGTACTCGGTGGCGTACCTGCTGGCGCAGCCCGAGCTGACCGTCGACGGGCACCGCCTGCCCCGGGCGCAGACCCTGGTGATGGGCGGCGACCAGGTGTACCCGTCGGCGGCCTACGCCGCGTACGAGGACCGGTGCAAGGGCCCCTACCAGGCCGCGCTGCCGGTAGCGCCGGCCGAGAAGCCGACGCTCTTCGCGGTGCCGGGCAACCACGACTGGTACGACGGCCTCACCGCGTTCCTGCGGTTGTTCGTCCGCTCCCGGGACCGCAACTTCGCGGGCTGGGGCACCGGGCAGTCCCGGTCGTACTTCGCTGTGGAGTTGCCGGCCGGCTGGTGGTTGCTCGGCGTGGACGACCAGTCCGGCTCGTACCTGGACGACCCGCAGCTGGCCTACTTCGACGAGGTGGCCCGGCGGCTCGGTCCGGAGTCGAAGGTGATCATCGCGACGCCGGCGCCAACCTGGGTCAAGGCCGCCGACAACCCCACGGCGTACGACTCGATCGACTACTTCATCCGCACGATCATCGACCCAACCGGGGCGCGGGTGCGGCTGTTGCTCTCGGGCGACCTGCACCACTACGCCCGCTACTCAGGGCCGGACCGGCAGCTGATCACCTGCGGCGGTGGTGGCGCCTACCTCTACCCCACGCACAAGCTGCCGGAGCGCATCGAGGTGCCACCGCGGGACACGCTGGCCCGCAGGGCCAGCTCCACCCAGCCGTACGACCTGGTGGCCCGTTACCCGGACGCCGCGCGGTCGCGCCGCTACGGCTGGGGCATCTTCCCCCGGTTGCCGTTGCGCAATCCTGGCTTCACCACGTTGCTCGGCACCCTGCACACCCTGCTGATGCTGGCCATGGCGGGCGCGACGGCGAACTGGGCCGACAGCACCAACCAGCGGCTGTTCAGCGTCCCGCTGGTGGTGATGGTGCTCGTGACGGTGATCGCGGCGGCCCTGTTCGCCAAGCCGCCGAGCGCGAGCGGCAAACGCCACGTGCGGCACTGGATCCTCGGCGTGGGCCACGGCGTCGCGCAGGTGGCTCTGGGGGCGGCCGGCACCTGGGTCTGGTTGGCGCTGCCGTTCTACGACTGGCCGTGGCCGCTGCCGGCGGTCGCCGCGGCGGTGCTCTACGGCCCGGTGATCGGCCTGGTCGCCAGCCAACTGGTGGCGGCGTACCTGCTGGTGGCGGGCTCGTTCGGAGTGAACGTCAATGAACTCTTCGCCGGTCAGGGCATCGAGGATTCGAAGTCGTTCCTGCGACTGCGTATCGACCCGGACGGCACGTTGACCATCTACCCGCTGGGGGTGGACCGGGTCTCCCGCGACTGGCAGGTGAACCCCGACCAGTCGCCCACCCAAAGCTGGCTGATCCCCAAAACCCCCCTAACCCCCCACCTAACCGAACCCCCCACAGTCCTGCACTAACCCCACCCCACCCCACCCACCCCACCCACCCACCCACCCCCACCCGAGTTGATCAAGAGGTTTGCGTCATGACCGACCCGATTCCTGACGCAAACTTCTTGATCAACTGGGCTAAGCGGCGGGCGGGAGCCGGGGAGCCGGGCCGGAGAGGAACGGGCGCGGGGTTAGGGGGTGTATTGCTGGTCGTGGGCTTGGCGGGAACCGCAGACGTCGGCGCGGGAGCACATTGAGCGCGAGCCGTCCGCGTCCAGGCGTACCGTCACCGCGTCTCTCGGGACGCTGTGGCCGACGACCCGGCCGTCACCCTCGGGGGTGGAGACCCGACTGCCGACCGACGGGGCGGTCTCCTGAAAGCGCTGGTACAGCGGGTGCTCGTACTTGAGGCAGCACATCAGCCGCCCGCACGCGCCGGAGATGCGCAGCGGGTTGAGAGGCAGGTCCTGGTCCTTCGCCATCCGGATGGTCACCGGCTCGAAGTCGGTGAGGAAGGTGGCACAGCACAGGTCCCGACCGCAGGAGCCGATGCCGCCCTGCACCCGCGCCGAGTCGCGTGCGGAGAGCTGGCGCAGCTCCACCCGACAGTGCAGGGTCGCGCCCAGGTCGCGGACCAGGGACCGGAAGTCCACCCGGTGCGGGGCGGTGAAGTAGACGGTGCTGCGCTCACCGCCGCTCTCGGCGGAGCCGAGCACATGGTCGACCGCCACCACCTTCATCGGCAGGCCGTGCGAGCGGATCAGCCGTTTCGCGGCCACCTTGGCCTCGGCCTTGCGCCGACGCAACGCCTCGTCCCGGCGGAGGTCGTCATCACCGGCCAGCCCGACCAGGCGGGGGAAGCCGTCGGTCTCCTCGGTCACCCACTGCGCGGCCCACACGCACTCCGCCACCTCGGGCCCGTCATCGGTGGGCACCAGCACCCGGTCGCCCACCTGCGGACGCAACTCGCCCGGGTCGAGGTAGTAGAGCCGCCCGTACCGGTTGAAGCTGACCGCGCAGAGCATGCCCATCCCCCCACCCTACGACGGGTCACGGCGCAAGGCGCACCGCCCGCCTACGCGCCGCTGCCATTCATGACCGTCGACTCGACCTATTGCCGGGCGTCCCGTCGTGCCGTTGCTGCTCGCCCGGACGGTTGAATCCGGGGCCGGGCAGGAGACAAGACGTGCCTCGGCGGCGTTGAGTGGAGGAAGACCTGCGGGGGGTGCACGGGGAAGACCACGGCGTCGCCGTGGGCGCCGGCTCAGGTCAGGCGCCCACGAGCGACGCCGTGGCCTGTCCGAGGCAACGCGGCCACGGCCGGAGGATCGAAATCCGGGGCAACACCGCCACGGCCGGAGGGCCGGGCTCCGTTACCAGCCGACCCGGGTGGGCTGGTCGTAGCGGGGTCGTCCGTCCGTTGGCGGACGCCACGCGGTCTCGGCCAGGCTCGGCGCCCACTGACGCAGCAGCGTCTCCGCACCGTCGTACGCGACGCAGAGCACCGCCAGCACCCGTGCGGCGATCTCGGCGGCGTCGGCCACACCGGGCCCGACCGGCCCGGGCCGCGTCGACGCGCCGGTCGCGGTGGCGGCGACCACGGCTACCGCTTCGGCCGAGCGGAGCACGTCGGCCAACGTGCGGGCCAGCGCGAGACGGCTGCCCTCCACCCAGTCGGCGAGGGCGTCGGCGTAACCGGCTGTGGATTCGAGTCGCCCGACCAGGCTGTCCGGCCCCTCGTCGAGGTGGCGCAGCAGCGCCGCCCGCTGTTGCCCGTACGCAGTGGCGGCCGGCCCGGACCAGAGCACCGAGTCGGTGAGCGCGGCGGAGACGTCGTCGTACCCCCGGACGAGCCGGCGCACCGCGTAGCCGGCGCTGGCGAGCGGCACCGGGTGCAGGTCGAGGAAGCCGCGGACCGCGTCGCCCGGCAGCACCTGCATGCGGCGCAGCAGCGGCCAGACCCGGTGCCCCTCGGGGACGCCGGCCGCGATCAGTCTGTCCACCCGGCGGAGCAGGTCAAGGCCGGGTTCGGCGAGCCGGTCCAGCGCGTCCATCACGGCTCCCCGGTGAGCCGGCGGCGGGCCGCCCGGTCGACCTCGGCGTAGCGGTCGGCGGCCTCCCGCACGGCAGCCGCAGCGGCGGCCAGTCGACCGGCCGCGGCGCGGGCCTCCCGGGCCCGGTCGTCGGTGGCGGTGGTCCACTGCCGGTGCAGCGCCCGACCGATCTCGCCCGGGCGGCCCGGTGCGTCGGCGCCGAACGCGGCCTGGGCCGGATCGCCGGCGGTGACGGTGTGCGAAACGACTGTGAGCGTGGCGCTCGCCTCGTCCAGTCGGGCGGAGAGCGCGCGCAGTGTGTCCATCTCAGGCCCCCGCGAGCGGTCGGTAGGCGGCGAACGTCTCGTTGTGCAGCTTTTCCCGGGCCCATTCGGCGGCGTCGGCCGCCGCGGTGACCGCGGCCTGCACGGAACCGGCCACGTCGCGCGGGCTTCGGCTGTGCAACGGCCCGAGGAACCGGACGTCGGTGATCCGTCCACCGGCGGTGACCACCACCTCGACCAGGCCGTCCGGCGAGCGGACGGTCACTTCGACGGTCGACACCGCCTGGTCGAACTCGGCCTGGAGGGACTCGATCCGGCGGTAGCGTCGCACCGCCTCCTCGATCCAGGCTTCGTCGATCTCCCCCCGCGGCATCGGCCGACTCCTCCCGGGTGATCCATCACTCAGTGTGGTGCCACCGTCACCACGGCACAGGGACCGTACCGCACCGCAATCGGGCCTGTCGATGCCTGTGGACAACGGCCGGGAAGTGCGGGTCAGCCCTTCCAGAGGGCGAGCATCATCGCCTCGACCGCGATCCGCGGCTTGACGTTCGCCTCGATCGCCGCACGGCAGGCGAGCACGGCCTCCAACCGGCGCAGCGACCCCTCGGCGTCCCACTTCTGCGCGCCGGCGCCGGCCAACGCGGCCGTGTCGGTGTGCACCGGGGCGACGGGTGCGCTCAGCGCCATGGTGAGCGCGTCCCGGTAGAAGCCCGCGAGGTCGACCAGCGCCCGGTCCAGTGCGTCCCGTTGGGCCCGGGTGGCCCGGGACTTCTGCCGCTTCTCCAGCTCCTTGAGCTGCCCGGCAGCGCCTCGCATGGCGCCGGCCGCGCCCCGGCCGGTGCCGCCCGCGCCGAGCGCGGTCTCCAGTGCCGCCCGCTCGGTCGAGTCGGCCTCGGTGACCGACGCCTCGGCCTCCGCCTCGGCCGCCTCGATCAGCGCCGACGCCGCGTCGAACGCCGCGCCGACACCGGTCAGCCGGCGGGGCACCGCGAGCACCGCCTCGCGTCGTTTGCGGGCCTCCGGGTCGCGGGCCAGCCGGCGGGCCCGACCCACGTGACCCTGCGCGGCCGCCGCCGCCCACTGCGCCACGTCGGGGGCGATGCCGTCCCGACGAACCAGCACCTCGGCCACATCGGCGGCCGGCGGCTGCCGCAGGGGTACGACCCGACAGCGTGACCGGATGGTCACCGAGATGTCGTCCGGGTGGGTGGACGGGGCACAGAGCAGGAAGACCGTCCGCGGTGGGGGTTCCTCGATCGCCTTGAGCAGCGCGTTGCCGGCGGCCTCGGTGAGCCGGTCGGCGTCCTCGATGACCACCACCTGCCAGCGCCCACCGGACGGGGTGCTGGCCGCGCGGAGCACCAGCGCGCGCATCTCGCCGACGCCGATGGAGAGCCCTTCGGGCACCACCATCCGCACGTCGGCGTTGGTGCCGCCCATCGTGGTGTGGCAGCCGGGGCACTCACCGCAGCCGGTGCCGTGCGCGCACTGGAGTGCGGCGGCGAACGCCCGCGCGGCGACCGAGCGGCCGGAGCCGGGTGGCCCGGTGAAGATCCACGCGTGCGTCATCCCGGTGGACGGGTCCACCCCGCCGGTCACTGCGTCGTCGGCCACGGACTCGTTACCGCTGGCCGGGCCGGCGGCGACCAACGCGGCCGCCCCAGCGCGCAGCACGGCGGCTGCTGCGGCGGCGGCGCGCCGCAGCTCGACCACCGCCTCGTCCTGACCGACGAGGTCGGCGAAGACGTCCGGCATCAGGTCTTGTGCTCCATCGTCACCAGCTCCGCGTCGGATAACTCAGGCTGCACCGAGGTGTCCGGGCCCTGCGCCGGCCGCGGGTGCACGATGCCGCCCGGCTTGCCGAGCATCTCCTCGACCCGCCGGACCACCAGCCCGGTGATCTCGTCGGCCGGCCGGGACGCGTCGAGCACCAGGTAGCGCTTCGGGTCGGCGGCGGCGAGGTCGAGGAACGCGTACCGGACGCGCTCGTGGAAGGCGACCGACTCGGCCTCCAGCCGGTCGGTGCCGGTGTTGCGCGAGGCCACCCGGGACAGGCCGGTGCGCGGTTCGACGTCCAGCAGCACCACCAGGTCGGGCTTGAGCCCACCGGTGGCCCAGGAGGAGAGCCAGGAGACCTCGTCGACGGGCAGCGTCCGGCCGGCGCCCTGGTACGCCAGGGACGAGTCGACGTACCGGTCACTGATCACCACGCCGCCCCGGACCAGCGCGGGTCGGACGACTGTGGCCACGTGGTGCGCCCGGTCGGCGGCGTAGAGCAGCGCCTCGGCCCGGGGGGATGGCGCGTCGTCGCCGGAGGTGTCCAGCACCAGCGACCGGATTCGCCGGCCGACGCCGGTGGCCCCCGGCTCGCGGGTGACCACTACCTCTCGGCCGTGACCGCGCAGTCGCTGGGAGAGCGCGGTGAGCTGGGTGGACTTCCCCGCGCCCTCGCCGCCCTCGAAGACCACGAAGAGCCCGGCGGAGACGAACGGCTCGGCGGGCATCAGCGGACGGCCCCGGATGGAGCCCCACAGGTCGGCGAGGACCGGGACGCCCTTCTTGTCGTCCATCTGGCCGAACGCGCTGATCCCGGCGAAGATGCCGGCGGCACCGGCGGCGAGCAGCAGCAGTCGGGTGGAGGAGACGGAGATGCCGAGGTCGGCGATTGTCAGTTTGCGGGAGCCGCCGACACCGACCAACACGCTGCTCAGCCCGATGGCCAGGATCAGCACCAGCCGGGTGCCGATCTGCACCACAGCGAAGACCCGGCCGCGCACCTCGTCGGCCACCTCGCCGCCCAGCAGCGTGGTGCCGGCCAGGAAGGCCATCCCGGCACCGGCGCCGACCAGCACCGCGCCGACGATCGCCATGGACAGGTGGATGGCGAAGGCGAGGGTCATCACCGCGGCGCTGGCCAGCACGATGCTCATGCCGAACCAGCGACGCCGGGACATCTCCTTGACGATCATCGGGCCGAGCCCGATGCCGAGCGCCAGGCCGACGAAGATGGCACCGAAGAGCAGTGAGAACGCCGCGTCGCCGGCGCCCAGCGAGTTGGCGAAGAACTTGGCAGTGCCGACCACGATGCCGCCACCGGCGAACGCGCCGAAGATGCCCAGCACCAGGCCACGGACGAGCGGGGTCTCGCCGATGTACTTCCAGCCCTCGGAGAACTGCCGGAACATGCTCTGCTCGGCACGCTCGGCCTCACCGCGTTGAGCCTCGCTGATCTCCTTGATCCCGAATGCCACCACCAGTGCGGTGGCGAGCCGGGAGAAGGAGTTGATCCAGAGCGCGAGCTGGGCCGGCTCGGCCCAGGAGGGCAGGTCGCCGCCGACGGCACCACGGACGCCACGGTCGAGCACGGCAAGGCCGATGGCGGCGGCGACCGGGGTGAGGCCGTAGGTGGTGATCAGGGTGAGCTGGTTGGCCGCTTCCAGCCGGGCCCGCGGGATCAGGTTCGGGACCGCGGCCTCCTTGGCCGGGATCCAGAGCAGGGTGAGCGACTCGATCAGGAAGGTGGCGATCAGCGCCCAGCCGACCACCAGGCCACCTGCGGCGCCACTGAGGGCGTAGAGCGGAATGGAGGCGAAGAGCACGAAGCGCAGCAGGTCGCAGATGACCATCGTCCAGCGCCGGTCGAACCGGTCGGCGAAGACGCCGGCCACCGGGCCGAGCACCAGCGCGGGCAGCAGCCGGATCGCGGTGACCCCGCCGAACGCGGCGCCCTGGGCGGTGCTGCCCTGCACCTGCGAGGCGGCGAAGAGCGCGGTGGCCAGCAGGCCGAGCCAGTCACCGAAGGAGGCCGCGCCGAGCACGATCCAGAGCCGTCGGAACGGCCGGATGCGCAGCACTGACCGGATCGCGGCATAACCGGACGGATCAGCCTGACCGCCGTTGGGCTGCTTGGCGGCGCTGCCCGACTGGTCACCCGAGCGCGACACGCCGGGCGACTCGCCGCTGTTCTGGCTTTCGATGGCCGTACCTCCACGTGCCGGCCCATCGCTGGGCACCTCCGGTGCAACACTCTAGACCCGGTGGGGGCCACCCCCCGGGCGACATTCTCCTGCTCGCTGAGCCTAGGCCGCCGGAGGTACCGACCGCAGCCCGGACGTACGCGAGGGTATTTCGCATTCTCCGTCAGACAGTTAGCGTGCACACGTGGCCATCGAAAGCGACAAACTTCGCGAGCGCCTGGATCGGGCGACTGCCCACCTCGACCCCCCGTACGCGGTGGTCGACCTCACCGCCTTCGACGCCAATTCGGTCGCCCTGGCCGATCGCGCCGCCGGAAAACCGGTCCGCCTCGCCAGCAAGTCGGTCCGCAGCCGGGAGCTGATCAGTCGAGCCCTCGCCCGGCCCGGCTGGCAGGGCGTGATGGCTTTCACAGTGCCCGAGGCGATCTGGCTGGTCCGCGCCGGCGTCAGCGACGACGTGCTGGTCGCGTACCCGAGCGCGGACCGGGCCGCCCTCACCGAACTGGGCGCCGACCCGACGCTCGCCGCCGCGATCACCCTGATGATCGACAGCACCGGCCAACTCGACCTCATCGACGCCGTCACGGCACCGGGGCAGCGCGCCGAGCTACGGCTCTGCCTGGATCTGGACGCCTCCTGGCGACCGCTGCGCGGTCGGGTGCACGTCGGCGTCCGCCGCTCACCGGTGCACAGCGCGCGGGCGGCCGGCGCGCTCGCCGCAGCCGTCGCCGGTCGGCCCGGCTTCCGGCTGGTCGGGCTGATGTCGTACGAGGCGCAGATCGCCGGCCTGGGTGACGCGCCGCCGGGCAGGACGCTGCTGGCGGGCGCGATCAGGCTGGCCCAGCGCGGGTCGTACCGCGAGTTGCTGGCCCGCCGTGGCGCGGCGGTCGCCGCGGTACGCGAGCACGCCGACCTGGAATTCGTCAACGGCGGCGGCACCGGCAGCGTTGCCGCGACCAGCGCCGATCCCGCGGTAACCGAGATCACCGCGGGATCGGGCCTGTACGGGCCGACGCTGTTCGACGCGTACCGCGCCTGGCGGCCCACCCCTGCGGCGTTCTTCGCCTGCGCGGTGGTCCGCCGACCGACGCCGGAGCTGGCGACGGTGCTCGGCGGTGGCTGGATCGCCTCCGGCCCGGCCGCCGACAGTCGACTGCCCCGGCCGTGGCTACCGGCGGGGCTGAAGCTGGTTGGCACCGAGGGCGCCGGCGAGGTGCAGACTCCGCTGTCCGGAGCGGCGGCGGCCGGGCTGCGCATCGGCGACCGGGTGTGGTTCCGGCACGCCAAGGCAGGTGAGCTGTGTGAACGGGTCAACGAGCTGCACCTGGTCGAGGGCGACGCGGTGGTGGCGACCGTCCCCACCTACCGGGGTGAGGGGCAGGCCTTCCTCTGAGACCGGACAGCTGCCCTCACCGCCGGCCGAGGCCCGTTCGCCCCGCGCCGACTCAGGCGGGTTGGGGCGCCCCAGCCTGCTTGCCGACTGTCGACCGGCCGTTGTCCGGGCCGTCGACCTGGCGGTGCAGGTACTCCCGGATCAACGCCTTCGCCTCCAGCAGCACCCGCTCGTCGCCCTCGGGCTTCCGACGGAACGCGAGCTTGATCAGCGCGTCCGCGGCCTCGACCGCGATCTCCAGCACGAAGCGCAGCTTGGGCACGTCGGTGAGCCCGAAACGCTCGGTGAGCACCCGGGCCAACTGATCGGCGATCACGCCGTTGTTGTCCCGCTGCTCGTCGAGCAGGTGCAGGTCGACCACGTCGCCGAAGTGCAGGGTACGGAAGCCGGGGACGGTGCGGTGCATCGTGATGTACTCGTCGATGCCCGCGTCGACGCCGTCCCACCAGTGGGTCATCTCGTCGGAGGCGAACCGCTCGTCGAGGCGCTGGAGGTAGGACTCCATCGTCCGCAGGGTCAACGCCTGCACGATCGCCCGCTTGTCCGGAAAGAACTGGTAGACCGACCCGATCGCCACCTCGGCCCGCTCGGCGAGCAGGGTGGTGGTCAGCCCCTCGTACCCCACCTCGTCGACGAGTTCGGCGCAGGCATCCAACATGCGCTGTACCCGCGCGACACTTCGACCTTGCACCGGTACGCGGCGCAGCGGCCCGGTCGTGGCGGCTGGTGTGGACACTCTGCGCCACCCCCCTTCGACGGATGAACATATCTCCACGTCACGAGTCCGTGACTACCGGTACAACGAGCGGATCGCAATTGCGGTATTTACCAGCTAGAACGTTCCTGATATGAAGTCAGTTCATATTCATGAATGAGGAGTGCGCATGGTCCGCACCGCACCGCTCGGGGCTGGATGGTCCAACTGGGCCGGTAACCAGCGTGGCAGCGCCAGCGCGATCCTGCGCCCCGGCTCGCCGACCGATGTCGCAGAAGCCGTCCGATCTGTTGCCGCCGACGGCGGTCGGATCCGGGTGACGGGCAGCGGTCACTCGTTCACCGCCGTCGCGCTCGCCGACGACCGTCGGATGGACCTGTCCGACCTGGACACCACTGTCAGCGTGGACGTCGCCCACCGACTGGTCACAGTGCCGGCGGGAATGACCCTGCACGCGCTCAACGGCCTGCTCGCCCGGCACGGCCTCGCGCTGCCCAACCTCGGCGACATCGACGCGCAGACCGTCGCCGGTGCGATCTCCACCGGCACCCACGGCACCGGAGCCGGCTACGGGTGCCTCTCCACCTTCGTCGAGGCGATCACAGTGGTCACCGGCACCGGCGAGGTGCTGCGCTGCTCCGCCGACGAACATCCCGACGTCCTCGCCGCCGCCCGGGTGTCACTCGGCGCGCTCGGCGTCCTGGTCGAGGTGACCCTGCGCTGCGTGGACGCCTTCGTCCTGCGCGCCCACGAACGCCCGGCCGAGCTGGCCGACGTGCTCGGCGAACTGCCCGAGCTGATCGGCCGACACGACCACGTCGAGTTCTACTGGTTCCCGTACACGTCCCGGGTCCAGGTCAAGGCCAACGACCGGGTACCCGCCAACGACAGGCCGCTGCCCCGCTGGCGCGGCTGGGTGGACGACGACTTCCTGTCCAACCGGGTCTTCGCCGGCGCCTGCCGACTCGGCCGGGCCGTGCCCGCGCTGGCCCCGGGGATCAGCGCGGTCTCCGCCCGCGCCCTCACCGAACGCCAGTACACCGGACGCTCCGACCGGGTCTTCTGCACGCCGCGCCGGGTCCGCTTCGTGGAGATGGAGTACGGCCTACCCCGCGAGGCATTGCCCGAGGCGCTCGCCGCGCTCCAGCGGATCGTGGACGGCCTGCCGTTCAAGGTGCTCTTCCCGGTGGAGGTGCGGTTCACCGCCGCCGACGACATCTGGCTGTCGCACGGCTACGGCCGGGACAACGCCTACATCGCCGTGCACCAGTACGTCGGCATGCCGTACGAGCCGTACTTCCGGGCCTTCGAGCAGGTGGCCGCCGGGCTGGGCGGTCGCCCGCACTGGGGCAAGCTGCACTACCGCGACGCCGCCTCGCTGGCCACTGCGTACCCCCGCTTCGCGGACTTCCAGGCCGTCCGCGACCGGCTCGACCCCCACCGCGTCTTCACCAACCCCCACCTGAACCACGTCCTCGGGGTCTGACGGCCTTGGTCTAGGGGATCTTGAAGGAAACAGCCGCCCCAGGGGCACATTCTTTCCAAGATCTCGTAGAGCGGAGGGCTACTCCGTGCTGGTCGCGGCCTTGCGCGGGGCGGCCTTCTTCGCCGGGGCCTTCTTCGCCGCCGTCGCCTTGGCCGTGGTGGCCTTCTTCGCGGCAGTGGACTTGCTGGCGGCGGCCGTCTTCTTGGTGGCCGTCGCCTTCTTCGCGGGCGCCTTCTTCGCCGCCGCCTTCTTCCGCGGCGCTGGACCCTTCGCCCGCTTCTCGGCCAACATCTCGGACGCTTCCTCGATGGTCAGCGCCTCCGGCGTCTGCCCGCGCCGCAGCGACGCGTTGAACTCCCCGTCGGTCACGTACGGGCCGAACCGGCCGTCCTTGATCACCAACGGCTTCTCGGTCGCCGGGTCCACGCCCATCTCGCGCAACGGCGGTGCTGCGGCTCGCCGTCCACGGGCCTTCGGGGCGGCCAGCAGAGCCAGCGCCTCGTCCAGGCCGACAGTGAACATCTGGTCCTCGGACTCCAGCGAACGGAACTCCTCGCCCCGCTTGACGTACGGGCCGTAGCGACCGTTGTTCGCGAAGACCTCGACGCCGTCCGGCGCGACACCGATCAGCCGGGGAAGGCTGAGCAGCTTGAGCGCCTCCTCCAGAGTCAGCGAGTCCGGGGTCTGCGTACGCAGCAGCGACGACTTCCGCTCGCCGCTGGACACGTACGGGCCGAACCGGCCGGACTTGAGCACGATCGGCTCGCCGGTGCCGGGGTCGTCGCCGAGCTTGCGCTCGCCGCTGCCGCCCAGGAACAGCTCGTGCACCTTCTCCGGGGTCAGCTCGTCCGGGGCCAGGCCCTCGGGGATCGGCGCCCGGTCACCCTGGGTGCCACCCTCCTCGCCCTCACCCGAAGCCGGTGCCGGCTGCTCGCCGCCGGGCAGCTCCCGTTGCAGGTACGGCCCGTAGCGGCCGACCCGCACGACGACCTCGCGGCCGTCGTCGTCGGTGAAGAGCGGGATGGAGTTGACGCTGCGGGCGTCGATGTCGCTGAGGTTCTCGGTGACCAGCTTCTTGAGCCCGCCGGAACGGGCGATGTCCTGGTCGCCGGCACCGTTGGAGCTGCCGAAGTAGAACGCCGTGAGGAAGTCGACCGCCGCGTGGTCACCGCCGGCGATCTCGTCCAGCTCGTTCTCCATGGTGGCGGTGAAGTCGTAGTCGATCAGGCGTGGGTAGTGCCGTTCCATCAGCCCGATCACCGCGAAGGCCAGGAAGGTCGGGATCATCGCCTGGCCGCGCTTGGTGACGTACCCCCGGTCCTGGATCGTCTGCATGATCGACGCGTAGGTGGACGGGCGGCCGATGCCCAGCTCTTCCAGGGCCTTGACCAGCGACGCTTCCGTGTAGCGCGACGGCGGCTGGGTGTGGTGGCCCTGTGCGGCCAGCTCGTCGGCGGTCAGCGGCTGGTCCTTGACCAGGGTGGGCAGCCGGCGCTCGGCGTCCTCGGCCTCGGCGTTCTCGTCGTCGCTGGACTCGACGTAGGCGCGCAGGAAGCCCGGGTCGGTGATGGTCTTGCCGGTCGCGCCGAAGTCGGCTTCCTCCTGCGAGGTGGAGACCGCTCGGATGCGCACCGACACGCTGGAGCCGACCGCGTCGGTCATCTGCGAGGCGATGGTGCGCCGCCAGATCAGCTCGTAGAGCTTGAACTCCTCGGCGGACAGCTCTTTGGCCACCTCGCCCGGGGTACGGAAGTTGTCCCCCGCCGGGCGGATCGCCTCGTGCGCCTCCTGCGCGTTCTTCACCTTGCCGGTGTAGCGGCGCGGCTCCGGCGGAACGCTGCGCTCGCCGTACAGCTCGACGATCTGTCGGCGGGCCGCCGAGATGGCGGTCTCCGACAGGTTGACCGAGTCGGTACGCATATAGGTGATGTAGCCGTTCTCGTACAGGCGCTGCGCGGTGCGCATCGTCTGCTGCGAGGACAGGCGCAGCTTGCGGGCCGCCTCCTGCTGGAGGGTCGAGGTGATGAACGGCGCGTACGGGCGACGGCGGTAGGGCTTCTCCTCGACCCGGGTGACGGTGAACGGCCGCCCCTCCAGCCGGGCCGCGAGCCCCCGGGCGCCACTCTCGTCGAGGTGCACGACGCCAGCGCCGGGCTTCACGCGACCGGTGGTCGGCTCGAAGTCCTTACCGGTGGCGATCCGGTCGCCGTTCAGAGCGATCAGGGTGGCGTTGAACGCACGCGGGCCCTCACCGGCGTTGGCCACCGCGAGGGTGGCCAGAATGTCCCAGTATTCGGCGGTGCGGAAGGCCATCCGCTGCCGCTCCCGCTCGACCACGATGCGGGTCGCCACGGACTGCACCCGGCCTGCCGAGAGCCGCGGCATGACCTTCTTCCACAGCACCGGGGAGACCTCGTAGCCGTACAGGCGGTCGAGGATCCGGCGCGCCTCCTGGGCGTCGACCAGATCGCGGTCGATCTCCCGGGGGTTGGCCACCGCCGCCTGGATCGCCGGCTTGGTGATCTCGTGGAAGACCATCCGCTTGACCGGGACCTTGGGCTTGAGCGTCTCGACCAGGTGCCAGGCGATGGCCTCGCCCTCGCGGTCCTCATCCGTCGCCAGGAAGATCTCGTCGACTTCCTTGGCCAGCTTCACCAGCTTGCTGATCTGCTGCTTACGGTCGGCGGAGACGACGTAGAGCGCCTGGAAGCCGTTGTCGACGTCCACCCCGAGCCGGGCCCAGGGCTCCTTCTTGTACTTGGCCGGCACGTCGGCGGCGTTGCGCGGCAGGTCGCGGACGTGACCGAAGCTGGCCTCCACGACGTACCCCGGGCCAAGGTAGCCCGAGATCGTCTTGGCCTTCGCCGGTGACTCGACGATGACCAGACGGGTGGTTCCAGCGTTGCTCGGCACGTCTCTCCCCGACCTCACTCCTGCTCGTGGCCTGCCGGCGCCCGGACAGCGACCGCTTTCGACCCCGCCGTCGCACCGGCGGTCCGGATGTCCAACGTAACGCGCCGCCCGCGTTTCGGGTTTCGCGGGCCGCAAACCGCTTCGACGCGGTCGTGGACGCCGCCTCGCCGCGCTCGGCACTGCCGGACGGCGCCACCGTACACCGTGGGTAGGGCTCGAAGCGGGTCACTGTGACGATGGCGGACCCATGACCGAGGCCCGACCCGCCCGTTTTCCGCCTGGATCGACCCGCCGGCTGTCCGGCACCGGACACCCGGCCGCCCCACCCCCGGGCCGCCGCCCAACCCCGTCGATCATGGACTTACGGTGGGCGTTTTAACCCCGGAAAGGCAATACGTCCCCCACCACAACTCCATGATCGATCCGGTGAAGGTGGGGTGGATCAGGTTGGCCAGGCGTCGGCAGGCGTCGCGGTCGGCGGCCCGCCGACCAGCTCGGCGAGGCGGGCCAACCGGCGGCGGCCGGCGATCCGGTACGCCGGGCCGCCCTCACCCGGGCCGAGCAGCGTCCCGGCCAGCCCCGCCGAGGCGAGCGCCACACCGATCGGCTCCCAACACTCCTGGTCGTCGGCGCCCAGCCGCAACAGAAAACAGTCCGGAGGCTCCGGCGTCCCGGCGGCGGCGAGCCACAGCCGCAACCGCCGGCCGGTCAGGTGGAACGCGGCCGGCGGGCGTTTCGTCGTACCGTGCAGCCAGGCGGCCGCGAGCGGCTTCAAGACCCGGGTGTACGACGTACGAACGGCGTGTCGCGCGCCCTCGGTCGGCTCCCAGCTCGCCGCCAGCCCACGCGACGCCAACTCGGCGACGAGCACGTGCACCCGCCAGGCGGCGTCCACCTGCACCGAGAGCCGGGCGGTGCCGCCCATCCGGACCACCTCACCCGGCCCGGCGAGCAGCCCGGCCAGATCGGCGACGGTCGGTTCGGCCGCGTCCGCGCCGAAGAAGACAAGTTGCCGGCCCGCGTCGTCACCCTTCTGAGCTGAGCCGTCCTGCGACGGGCGGTTCTGCGGCGCGCCGCCGCGGCGTCGCCCGGGAGTGGGCGTGTCGGACTCGGGCGCGGGGAACAGCGCCGGGGGCGGCTGTGCCTTCCCGGTGTCACCGAGCCCGCTCAGCGACACTCCGGCACCTCGTCGAATGCCTGTTTCAACTCCTCGGAGTTGAGCTTGCTGGTGTCCAGCGCGCTGGCGTCGTACTCCTTGTTGAGGGTCGCCACGGCGGCCCGCACGCCGTCGTAGAAGACGGTCGGCTCGCCCGTGCCCAGGCCGTCGATGGTGTCCCGGGCGCGACCGTACGCGTCCCGCATCTTCCCCAGGGAGTTACGGAAACCAGCGGAGATGGCCTCCCCGTTCTCGGCCTCCGGGATGCCCGCCTTCTCCACCTTGCGGCGCGCGGCCTCGCTGGCCTGCTCCGCCCCGTCGAAGAGCCGCACCAGGTTCTCCTTGGCCTGCGCCGGCGTGGTCTGCGCGGTCATCTGCTCATCGGTGCTGCTGGTCAGCTTGTTGATCTCGGAGCGCCACGGGGTGAGGGCACCGCAGACCGAGGCCGCCCAGGCCCGTGGGCTGGGACCCCCGCCGCAGCCGGCCAGGACGACGATCGTGGCCAGGACCACCGTGAACTTTCCGGCGGCAGACGCCCGGCACGTACGCATGCGTTGCAGCGTACGGCCTTTGGCCAGGTGTGGCATCGGGCCGTTCCTGGATCAGGCGTTTACCGTCTCCGGGCGGTGATCGGTGCTGCCCGCGCCGGTGCTGCCATCGGCGTCCGAGTCGGACATCGCGATGCCCTTGCGCTTGCTGAACACCACCGACGCCACGATGATCAGCGTCGCGGCCAGCGCGATGCCGACCCGCAGGCCGACGTTGCGCTCGTCGCCGACGCTCCAGGCCACCACGGCGGGAGCGATCAGCAGCGAGACCAGGTTCATCACCTTGAGCAGCGGGTTGATCGCCGGGCCGGCGGTGTCCTTGAACGGGTCACCGACGGTGTCGCCGATGACAGTCGCGGCGTGCGCCTCGGAACCCTTGCCGCCGTACGCGCCGTCCTCGACAAGCTTCTTGGCGTTGTCCCAGGCCCCACCGGAGTTGGACAGGAACACCGCCATCAGCGTGCCGGCACCGATCGCACCGGCCAGGTACGCCGCGAGCGCGCCGGGCCCGAGGCCGAAGCCGACAGCGATCGGCGCCAGGATGGCGAGCAGGCCGGGGGTCATCAGCTCGCGCTGCGCGTCCCGGGTGCAGATGTCGACGACCTTGCCGTACTCCGGGCGCTGGGTGCCGTCCATGATGCCGGGCAGCTCACGGAACTGCCGGCGGACCTCCATCACCACGGCACCGGCCGAGCGGGACACCGCGTTGATGGCCAGCCCGGAGAAGAGGAAGACCACCGCCGCGCCGATGATCAGGCCGACCAGGTTGCGCGGGTTCGCCACGTTCAGCGCGTTGAGGATCTCGTTGCCGACGTCGCCCACGCCGGCCGTCGCGTACGCGCTGCTGAGCGTGTCGGTGTACGAGCCGAACAGCGCGGTCGCGGCGAGCACCGCCGTGGCGATCGCGATGCCCTTGGTGATCGCCTTGGTGGTGTTGCCGACCGCGTCCAGCTCGGTCAGCGTGCGAGCGCCGTGCTCGTCGATGTCGCCGGACATCTCGGCGATGCCCTGGGCGTTGTCGGAGATCGGCCCGAAGGTGTCCATCGCGACGATCACGCCGACAGTGGTGAGCAGGCCGGTGCCGGCCAGCGCCACAGCGAACAGCGACAGCGTGATGGAGCTGCCGCCGAGCAGGAAGGCGCCGAAGACGCCGGCGCCGATCAGCAGCGCCGAGTAGACAGCCGACTCCAGGCCGATGCTGATGCCGGCCAGGATCACTGTCGCCGCACCGGTCTGCGAGCTCTTGCCGATGTCCTGCACCGGTCGGCGCTTGGTTTCGGTGAAGTAGCCGGTCAGCGCCTGGATCGCGGCGGCCAGCACGATGCCGATCACGACCGCGCCGATGGCCACCAGTCGCGGGTTGCCGGTGGCGTCGGTGAGGCCACTGTCGAACTCGCCGAACGTCGCCGGCAGGTACGCGTACGCGGCGATCGCCACCAGCACCGCGGAGAGCACCGCAGACAGATAGAAGGCCCGGTTGATCGCGGTCAGGGCGTTACGGTCGGACGCGCGCAGCCGGGTGATGAAGACGCCGACGATCGCGATCAGCACGCCGATGGTGGAGATGATCAGCGGGAAGACCAGGCCCTGCTCGCCGAAGGCGGCGCGGCCGAGGATCAGCGCGGCGACCAGCGTGACCGCGTACGACTCGAACAGGTCGGCGGCCATGCCGGCGCAGTCACCGACGTTGTCGCCCACGTTGTCGGCGATGGTGGCGGCGTTGCGCGGGTCATCCTCGGGGATGCCCTGCTCGACCTTGCCGACCAGGTCGGCGCCGACGTCGGCGGCCTTGGTGAAGATGCCGCCGCCGACCCGCATGAACATCGCGAGCAGCGCGGCGCCGAAGCCGAAGCCCTCCAGCACTGTGGGCGCGTCACCCCGGTAGACGAGGACGACCAGCGCCGCACCGAAGAGGCCGAGGCCGACGGTGAGGAAGCCGACGACGCCGCCGGTCCGGAAAGCGATCTTCATGGCGGCCTCGCGGCCACCTGCTCGCTCCCGCGCGGCGGCGGCCACGCGCAGGTTGGCGCGGGTGGCCAACCACATGCCGGCGCCGCCGATGAACGCGCTGAACAGGGCGCCCACCACGAAGAAGAGCGAACGGCCGATCTTCACGGCCAGCTCACTGCCATCGGTGTCGTGCACCGGAAGCAGGAACAGCAGCACGACGGCGACGACGACGAAGATCGCCAGGGTGCGGAATTGCCGGAGCAGGTAGGCCGAGGCGCCCTCCTGGACCGCCCCCGAGATCTCCTGCATTTTCTCGGTGCCCTTACCAGCGGCCAGCACCGTTTTCGTCAGGGCGGCAGCGAAACCGAGTGCCACCAGCGCGACAACCGCGGCGATGACGACGTAGGTGACATTGCTTCCGGTAAGGGAAAGCCCGCCGCCGTCGGCGGCCAAGGTCTCGGACATCTGTGTCCTCCTGTTACCGAACAATCGCGCCGGTGAGTGGAGACGCACTGACCGACGCCTGGATGCGGACTCGCAAGCGCGCGCCAACCCACCAGCGGACCAGCGATGAACACCCATACCCGCTGGCTGCGGGATAGGTCACTTGCTGACAACCCGGGTACTGTAGCCCTCCGCAGTGTTGGAGGTCACACCCAGGTGGCACCGTGTCGCGATGATCTTCGTCGCTGTGTTATGAAACGAAATCTGATATAGGGCCCCATCCATGCAAAGAAGGCCGCATCCCCGGCAGGGGACGCGGCCTACGCAGCGGAACTGATCAGCGGCCGACGGGCCACACCATCCGTACCTCGGTGCCGATGCCCTCGTCGACCGGGCGCACCTGGAGGTCCTCGACGAAGCCGGCGAGCAGCGCGAAGCCGACGCCGGTGGTCAGCGCCTCATCGGTCAGCGACTCGTTGGCCAATTCGTCCGGCGGCAGCGCGGTCAGACCGATACCCGCCTCGATCGGCGCCCGGTCCACCACCCGCACTGCGTACGAGCCACCGTCGGACATCTCCACCAGCACCGGGTCGGCCAGGCCGTACTGCCGGTGCAGGGCCACCGCGCGCGTGCACGCCTCACCGATGGCCAGGCGCACCTCGTCCAGCAGGTCCTCACGCACCCCGGCCCGCCGGGCGACGGCGACGCCGACCAGGCGGGCGGTGCGCACGTGCACCGGGGCGGGCGAGAAGGAGAGCTTGACTGTCGCCATCACGCGCCGGCGCCCGCCGAGTCGGCGCTGATCGCCGCGTCGACCGTCGGGTGCAGCGGAAACACCTGGTCCAGCGCGGTGATCCGGAAGATCTTGAGCAGCGGTTCCTTGTCGCAGACCAGCGCGAACGAACCGGCGGCCGAGCGGAGCCGCTTGAGCGCGCCGACCAGCACGCCCAGACCGGTGGAGTCGAGGAAGTCCACCCGACCGAGGTCGACCACCACGTGACGGGCGCCACCGTCGATCAGTTCGAGGAGTCGTTCACGGAGCCGGGGCGCGGTGTAGACGTCCACCTCACCACCGACCTCGAGCACCGTGTGCTCTCCCACGGTGCGGGTCGCCAGTGACAGCTCCATCGGTCCTCCTCGCCAGAGCCGTAAACTCTCGTGGGCATCTAACCACTACCGCCGGGACGGCCTGCGGACGCCAGCGGAGGCTTCCCCTTACCCCGGTGTCCGACTTTTCATCTCCGAACACCAGTGCGAGAGTGCAGGGCGTGACCTCCAACGACTTCAGCTCCGCGCGCGGCACGCCGCGCCACGACCTGGAGTCGTCGTCCGCGGCCACCGTATCCGCTGGTCCCGGCCCCGGGCCAGCCCCGGCCGACCTGCTGCGCCGGCTACGCGCCCGGGGCGCCGCCGACCCGGTCACCCACGTCGAGCGGGTGCCGGCCCGCGCCGGGGTGCCCGCGCCGTGGCCGGCGTGGGCACCGGCGGAGTTGCGCACGGCGTTCACCCGACGCGGCGTGGTCGCGCCCTGGCAGCACCAGGCCGAGGCGGCCAACCTGGCGTACGAGGGCCAGCACGTGGTCGTCGCCACCGGCACCGCGTCCGGCAAGTCACTGGCGTACCAGCTGCCCGCCCTGGCCACAGTGCTCGCCGACCCCCGGGCCACGGTGCTCTACCTGGCGCCGACCAAGGCGCTCGCCGCCGACCAACTGCGCGCCGTCGCCGCGCTGGAGCTGGAGGGGGTACGCCCCGCCTGCTACGACGGGGACACTCCGCGCACCGAGCGGGAGTGGATCCGCCGGCACTCCCGGTTCGTGCTGACCAACCCGGACATGCTGCACCACGGCATCCTGCCCGGGCACGCCCAATGGTCCGGCTTCCTGCGCCGACTCGCGTACGTGGTGATCGACGAGTGCCACACCTACCGGGGCGTGTTCGGCTCGCACGTCGCGCACGTGCTGCGTCGGCTGCGCCGGCAGTGCGCCCGGTTCGGGGCCACCCCGGTGTTCGTGCTCGCCTCGGCCACCTCCGGCGACCCGGCCACCGCTGCCGGACGGCTGACCGGCCTGCCGGTGACAGCGGTCACCGAGGACGCCTCCCCCCGTGGCGGGGTGACCTTCGCGCTCTGGGAACCGCCGCTGCTGCCACCCGACTCGTCGGCCTCTTCTCCGGTGCCGCCGCAGGCGACCGGCGAGCACGACGAGCTTCACCAGGTCCGTCGGTCGGCGCTGCGCGAGACCGCGGACCTGCTCGCCGACACGGTCGCCGAGGGGGTACGCACCCTCGCGTTCGTCCGCTCCCGCAAGGGCGCCGAGGTGGTGGCCGCCAACGCGCGTCGAGCGCTGGACGACGCGGTGCCGGGGCTCGGTGACCGGGTGGCCGCCTACCGGGGCGGTTACCTGCGGGAGGAGCGGCGCGAGCTGGAACGGGCCCTGCTGCACGGCGACCTGCTCGGCCTGGCCTCCACCAACGCGCTGGAGCTGGGCGTGGACCTGGTCGGGCTCGACGCGGTGCTGATCTGCGGCTACCCGGGCACCCGGGCGTCACTGTGGCAGCAGGCGGGCCGCGCCGGGCGTTCCGGGCAGGAGGCCCTCGCGGTGCTGGTGGCCCGGGACGACCCCCTGGACACCTACCTGGTGCACCACCCGGAGGCGATCTTCGGCGCGCCGGTGGAGGCGACGGTGCTCGACCCGGCCAACCCGTACGTGCTGGCACCGCAGCTCGCCTGCGCCGCGGTGGAGGCGCCGCTCACCCCGGCCGACCTGGTGCTCTTCGGTGAGGGGGCGAAGGAGGCGGTCGACCAGCTGGTCGCGGCGGGGGCGCTGCGGCAGCGGCCCACCGGTTGGTACTGGCGGCACCGGGAGCGGCCCGAGGTCGACCTGCGCGGCGAGGGCGGCGCCCCGGTCGCCGTGGTGGAGTCGTCGACCGGCCGGCTGCTCGGCACTGTCGACGGCGGCTCGTCGCACTTCCTGCTGCACTCCGGCGCGATCTATCTGCACCAGGGCGTCTCGTACGTGGTCGACCAACTCGACCTGGCCGACGGTTGCGCGCTGGTGCGCGCCGAGGAGCCGGACTGGTCCACCCACGCCCGCGACGTCACCGACGTGTCCGTGGTGTCGGTGCGCTCCTACGTGGACGCCGGGCCGGTCGGCATGTTCCTCGGCGAGGTGGATGTGACCAGCCAGGTGGTGTCGTACCAGCGGCGGCGGATCGCCACCGGCGAGGTGATCGACACCCGACCGCTCGACCTGCCCGCCCGGGAGCTGCGGACGGTGGCGGTCTGGTTCACCCTGTCACCGCAGTCGTTGGCCCTCGCCGGGGTCCAGCCGGCCGACGTGCCGGGTGCGCTGCACGCCGCCGAACACGCCGCGATCGGCCTGCTGCCGCTGATGGCCACCTGCGACCGGTGGGACATCGGTGGGCTCTCCACCGCGCTGCACCCGGACACCGAGGCGCCGACCGTCTTCGTCTACGACGGGCATCCGGGCGGTGCCGGGTTCGCCGAGCGGGCGTACGGAACGGCGGCGGCGTGGCTGCGGGCCACCCGGGACGCGATCGCGGAGTGCGGCTGCGACGCCGGCTGCCCGTCCTGCGTGCAGTCACCGAAGTGCGGCAACGGCAACAACCCGCTCTCCAAGCCGGACGCGATCCGGGTCCTCGACGTGGTGTTGGCGAACCTGCCGGACTGAGCGGCTTGCATGAATCGGCATGGCACGGGGCACAATGATGTGGGAGCGCTTCCATCGATGCCAATGTTGCTGATCGCCCCCCGTGCCCGAGGAGAAGCTGTGGCCGACACCATCGCCGAGACCGTCGACCTGCTCTACACCATCGACCAGGACAATCTCACCCTCGACCAGCAGATCGCGCTGGGGTCGGCACTGGCCGCCCTGGCCCAGGCGGAACGGCTGGAACAGATCAACGAGCGGCTCCGCGGCATCCACCAGGTCCTTAACACCTGGGCGCTGCGGGCCGCGACCTCCGTCGACAGTCGCTGAGGTCTCCCGGAGTGATCCTGCCAGGGCACCAGTGATCACTCCGGGCTGGGTAGTCGTCCGGCGACCTCGACGGCTACCCAGCAGCAACTGATCATGGACAGCGGGGAGGGCGGCACTTGTCGGGCTGTGCGAGACTCCGGCGCACCAACCCCCAGAGGAGTACACATGCAGCTCGACAACTTGCAGGGCCAGCACCAGTTCCACATCCGCCAGCGACTGCGCATGATGGTCAACCAGTACGAGGTCCGGGCGGTCTCCCCCGACGGCACCGAGGGTGAGCTGCTGGCGTTCGCGCAGCAGAAGCGGCTCGCCTTCAAGGAGCAGGTGACCATCTACACGGACGACTCCAAGCAGCAGCCCCTGCTCGGCTTCAAGGCCCGCCAGCGCATCGACCTCGGCGCCACCTACGACGTCACCGACGCGGCCGGCAACCCGATCGGCCTGTTCCGCAAGGACTTCGCCCAGTCGCTGCTGCGGTCCACCTGGCACGTCGAGCAGGGCGGCCTGCCGCAGGTGACGGGCCAGGAGCGCAGCATGCCGGTGGCACTGCTGCGTCGATTCGTCGACTCGCTGTCCTGGCTGCCGTACCACTTCGACTTCACCGCGAACGGCCAGCCGGTCTTCACCGTGGTCAAGAAGTGGGGCCTGCGCGACAAGTACGTCGTCGAGGTGCAGAACCCGCAGATCGACCGTCGCCTGGTCATCGCGATGGCCGTCGCCCTCGACGCGCTCCAGGCCCGCTGACACACCCGGCCCGGACCAGGGCGGCGCGGCGACCCTCCACGGTCGCCGTAGCAGCCACCCAATCCTCGGCTGCCGGCCGGGACCGGGACCTCGACCAGGTCCCGGCCGGCGGGCCGTCGGGCCGCTCTGCTCTGGCCGCGCCCGGCCGGCAGGCCGTTGGACCGCGCTCCCGGGCGGGAGGCCGTCGGGGACCGCGCTCCCGGGCGGGAGGCCGTCGGGGGCCGCGCTCCCGGGCGGGAGGCCGTTGGACCGCACGCCCCTGCCGGCGCGCCGTTGGACCCTCCTCAGGCGCGAGGCCGTTGGTGACTCGGCCCCTGACGGGTCCGGTCTCCCTTTGGAGCTGATGTCGTAAACGCATCACCCTTGATGTCCTAACCGATTCAGCTCCACAGCGCCCACCAATCCCACCAGGGCCGTTGGCTCCTTGAGCAGGCGCCCAGCCAGTGAGGGTCAGCCCCGCACCGGGCCGGCGCGGGCGCTCGCCGCGGCCACCCGGGTCAGGCCGGGTAGTGGCGTGAACGCCACCTCGACCGTCACCAGCACGTCCAACCCGTCGAGGTGGCAGCCGACCAGCCGGCCATCGTTGCGACCGGCGAGGTCAGCGGCGGAGGCGCAGGCCACCGCGTCGCCGTCGAGCGCCCGCGCCGCCCCGGCCAGCGCGCCGAGGTCGGCTGCTACCGCCGCCCGCTGACTCGCCATTCCGGCGGCGACGATGGCGGCACCGAACGTCCCGAACACCACGAAGACGAGCCCCATCGCCAACAGCAGGATCGTCGCGCCACCTCGCTGGCGGTCCGGCCGGCCAGCAACGAGCCCTCCGGCAGCCGGTTCTCGACCGGAGCGGGGTGAGGGATCTCTTCGCACTACCAACTCCCCTCGTGAGTGCCCGGTTCGACGGCGGCGACGGCGGTGGCGACCACTGTGATCCGCGGTAGCCGGCCGCCCAACGTCCGGACGGGTGCCCGTACCGTCGCCTGCACCCGGTCGCCGTCGACGGACACCGAAACCGTCGCGCCCGGCGGCGCCGCACGGCCACCCTCCGCGCTGCCGTCCGCACCCCGGGCTGCGGCGAGCGCAGCCTCCCGGGCCGCGTGCAGGCAGCCCGCCTGTGCGCTGACGGCGTTGACAGCGGTCAGGCCGGCCAGCAGGAGCAGGAGCAGCGCCGGCAGGCCGGCCGCCAGTTCGGCGGTGAAGGACCCCCGGTCCCCGCCAACGGTCCGCGCGAGGACGTGAAGTCTCCGCCCGGCGCGTGCCGCCAGCCCGGGAACACTCGGCCCTGGATCGCGGCCGGCCCGCCGGCGCTCGATCACTTCAGTGCCCGGTCGATGACGGCGGTCAGCGCCGACTGGACGTTGCCGGAGGTCAGCACCTTCAACAGGATCCCGGCGAAGGCGACCGCGGCGAGGGTACCCACGGCGTACTCGGCCGTGTTCATCCCGGCATCGCCGCGCAGGCGAGCGATGAGTTTGCGCATGACTGTTTCCCTTCTCGATGGGTCAGAGCACGTCGCCGAGGACGGCGACGATCACCGGCACGAGTCCGGCGAGAATGAACGCCGGCAGGAAGCAGAGCCCCAGCGGCAGAACGATGAGCACACCCGCCCGGCGGGCCGATGCCTCGGCAGCGGTGGCCCGGTCGGCGCGCAGGTCGTCGGCGAGCCGGGTAAGGGCGCCGGCCAGGGCGGCACCACTGTTGGCCGAGCGCAACGCCGCCGCGGTGAGGCGCTCCGCGCCGGGCACGCCGTCCAGCGCGGACCATGCCTCCGCTGGGCCACCACCAAGCAGCAGCGTGCGGCCAACACGGGCCAACCGGCCGGCGATCGGCCCGTCCAGTGCCTCGGCGACGGCCAACACCGAGCGATCCACCGGCGCACCCGCCCGCATCGCCGCGGCCAGAAGGTCGGCGGCGAGCGGTAGGTCGGCGGCCTCCTGCTGCCGCCGCCTACGCACAGCGGGCGACTCGATCCGCCGCAACAGGACATCGAGCAGGAAGGCGGCCGGAAGAGCGCCGAGCAGCCCGAGCCAGCCCTCGACGACGATGGCCACGGCGAGCCCAGCCAACACCGCCACGAGGCGGATCGCGTCCGGCCGTCGCCGCCTGGTTGAGCTGGGCTGGCTCACTGAGCTGGGCTGGCTCGCCGAGTGGGCTTGGCTCGCCCAGTTGGCTTGGCTCGCTGAGCTGGGCCGGTCGGCTGGGCTGCGCTGGCCGGCCCAGCTGCGTTGCCTCCCGGAGCTAGGTTGGCCGGCGGCGCCGGGCTGGCCGGCTGGGCCTCGGGCCGTCATCCGGCCCGCCCCGGTGTCGCGCCCAGCCGTTCCGTCCAGAGGAGGCCCACGACCTGAAGTGCGACCGCGACTACCGCGCTAGCGCCGCCGATCGTGCTGTGCAGGAGCACCGACATGGGGTCGACGCCGATGGCGTACCCCAGCCCGATCCCGCCAAGCGGCAGGGCCGCCAGTAGCCAGGCCGTGGCCCGGGCACCGGCCGCCTGGGCCGCCGCCGCGGCCAGACCCCGGTCGGTCGCCCGAGCGTCCGCCTCGATCCGCTCCAGAAGCTCCGCCAGCGGCGCACCGGTCCGGTCGGCCAACCGCACCGCCGCCGAGGTCAGCTGACGTAGGCGGCTCGCCCCGTCACTATGGACGGCCGTGACGTCGAGCGTGTGTGGGACGGGCAGGCCGGCCCGCAAATCCGCCGCGAGGCCGCAGAGCTGGTCCAGCCCACGTCGTCGGTCCCGCTCGGCGCTCCGGTTCACTCGCCAACGCAGCGCGGCGCGCACGGCCAGCGTTGCGTACCCGGCCATCGCGACCGCGGCCACCGGACCGCCGACCACGGCACCCACACCGCCACCGAGCAGACCGACCACCGACAGCACGCGGGTCGTCGATCGCGAGATGCGCACCGACGGAGGCGCACCCAGCCTTCTGTCGGTCGGGCTGACGCGCCCGTGGGCGCGGCAATCGACGATCGCGCACCCGTCGGACGCCGCCCCGGCGGACGCGTCGCCCCGACAGCCGGCGTCCAGGTCGCCGTGCCCATCGGCGGTTGCCGGCCCGGAGACCTCGTTCCGACCGGCCGCGTCCACACCGCTGACACCGATCGTGACCGTGGCCGCCGGCCGTTGTTCGACGTCAAGCATGGTGGGGGGCGCTTCCGGGCGGGCGGTGCCGGTCGGGCGTCGGGGATCCCGACGGGCCGGCGGGCGCGTCGGGCCCAACGGACGCGTGAACCTGTCTGCCGCTCCCGGCCACCTCGGGCTGCCGGTGACGTCCCGGTCGGGCCAGCCGAGTGCCGTCCGTCTTCCGTTGGCACCCGCAGTAGTCGCCGACTCGCACGCGACGTCGACCGGATGACCGTTGGTCGGGGCGGTGCCGTCGACCGGCCCGTCCGGCGTGCGACCGAGTTCCCTGATCCACTGCACCAGGGCGTCATCCGGATCGACGCCGCCGGCCCTCCGCCCCGGTGCCAGCACGCGACGTCGACGGGACCGAATGCTCCGCACCGGCCACGCCACCAGGGCAGCGGCGACCAGGAGCAGTGCCGCCACCAGCATCGTCTCGCCGGTCATGCCGGACCCGCCGATCCGGGCCATGGCTCGCTGAGGATGGGCGGCACCGCCACCCCACGCTCCCGCAGCAGCGCCCCGAGGGCACGGGCGGCGAGCCCGAGCCCACTGCCGCGTACCCAGGCGGGCACCACCGTCACCAACCGTTCGGGCCCCTCGGGCAGCAGCAGGCAGACCGACTCCAGGACACGACCCCGGTTGCTTCGTCGCACCTGGAACAGCACCTGCAACGCGGCGGCCACCTGGGCGTGCAGCGCGGCGCGAGGCAGCCCACCCAACATGCCCAGGGCCTCCAACCGGGCCGGCACGTCCGACGGTGTGTTGGCGTGCAGGGTGCCGGCGCCCCCGTCATGGCCGGTGTTGAGCGCGGCCAGGAGATCGACCACCTCACCGCCCCGGCACTCCCCGACGACCAGCCGGTCCGGGCGCATCCGCAACGCCTGTCGGACCAGGTCCGCCAGGCTGACCACGCCCGTGCCCTCCACATTGGCGGTACGCGCCTGGAGCCCCACCACGTGCGGATGCCCCGGGCGCAGCTCGGCGGCGTCCTCCACCAGCACGATCCGTTCGGTGGCCGGCACCATTCCCAGCAACGTGTTGAGCAGTGTCGTCTTGCCTGACCCGGTACCCCCGGTCACCAGGTACGCCAACCGGGCTGCCACGACGGCAGCGAGCAGTGGTGCCAACGGTCGCGGCACGGTCCCCTGGCGTACCAACTCGTCGAGGGTGAACGGCCGGTGCCGGAAGGTCCGCAGGGACAGGTAGGGACCTTCGGTCGCCACCGGCGGCAGCACGGCGTGCAGTCGGGTGCCATCGGGAAGCCGCGCGTCCGCGTACGGGGAGCCGTCGTCGAGCCGCCGCCCCGCGCTGGCGATCAGCCGCTGCGCCAACCGGCGGACGTCCTCCACCGAGCCCACCGGGACGGCGACCTGCTGCAGCCCCGACCCGCGGTCGACCCAGACCCGGGCACCGTTGACGAGGACGTCGGTGACCTCCGGGTCGGCCAGCAGCGGCGCCAACGGCCCGGCGCCGACGAGGTCGTCGCGCACCCGGTCGGCGATCCGCAGCATGGCGGTGTCACCGAGCACTGCGGCGGCGGGCTCGGCCCGTACCGCGGAAACGATGGCCGCCGCGGTGACCGGGGTGGTGGCTGCCGCGATCCGCTGCCGTACCCGGGCGGCGAGCGTGCCATCCTCCGGCCCGGCGGTCATGCCGCACCCGTAGCCGGCACGCCGGTGAGGTCGGTGACGATCCGTTGGCAGAGCGCGGCAAGTGGGCCCTTGCCCCCGGCGGCCGGCGCCTCGCCCCGTTCCAGCCCACGGCAGAGCCCCGGCTCGGGGCGCAGCGTGCCGGCCAAGGGGAGGCCCAGCGCGCGTGCCACCTCGGACGACCGCAACCGCCCTGGCGCAGGCCCGCGCACCACCACCGAGAGCGCAGCGCAGTGCGGGGCGGCTGCGGCCACCACCCGAGTGGCCGCAGCGGTGGCGCGCAACTCGGCCGGCACGACGACGAACGCCTGGTCGGCGGCTTGCAGCGCCACCACTGCCGCATCGTCCAACTGTCGGGGCAGGTCGATCACCACGAAGTCCCGCCCACGCCGGGCCGCGTCGACGGTCGCCGCCATCGCCGTCGGCGGCAACGGCAGCATCTCGCCGCGGTCCCAGGAGAGCACCACGAGATCACCCCGGCTGGGCAGGGCCTGCACCAGCGCCGGGGCGTCCACCCGTCCGTCGGCGCTGGTGAGCGACGGCCAGCGCAGACCCTCCAACTGCTCCCAGCCCAGCACGAGGTCGAGGCCACCACCAAGTGGGTCGGCGTCGACCAGGAGAGTGCGCAGCCGGGCCCGCGCGGCGGTCACCGCAAGACCACCGGCGAGCACACTCGCGCCCGCACCGCCCCGACCCCCAAGGACAGCGACGACCCGGGCGCCGACGCCGGCCGGACGGCCCGGATCATGCTCGGCGAACCGGTCGACCAGCCACGGCTCCGCGGCCGGCAGCGTGGCGACGTGCTCGGCCCCGATCAGCTCGGCGATCTGCCAGCCGGGGTCGAGCTGACCGGCCCGGCCGAGCAGCACCAGCCGGGGCCGCTGCGGCAACCGGGCGCGCAGGCACGCCTGCGCCTGGTCGGCGCCGAGCAGCACCAGGGGTGCGGGAAGCCACCGGGTACGGGCAGCCGCTGGGTCGCGGGCCAACTCCACCTCTGTGCCGCCGACGGCGGCGAGCCGGAGCACATCGTCGAGCAGATCATCGTCGCCGGTGACGACCAGCGGGAGCCGGCGGATCGGCGGAACCGTGGTACGGGGTGGCATCGCGGCCTCCAGCGGTCGGGCTCTGGTATGCCGCCGACAGTGCTCGGAATCCGCCCCACGAGCCGTCGCGATGTCGTCGCCTGTGGACAACCTGGTGGCCTGTGGAAAACCCCCGCTGAGAAAGTTGATCTGCTACGGGCGCGGGCAACTCCGCAGCTAGCGCCGCTGAGCAAAGACAGCGGGGCCGCTCCCAAAAGGAGCGGCCCCGCAAGACGGTGGTCAGCTGGGCTGATTCGACCAGGCGGTATCGAGGATCACCTTGTACGAGCTGATCCGCACGGGCGACAGCGTCAACAGCTCATCGGCGAGCAATTCGCCCGTCTTCGGATCGAAGATCAGAAGGGATTGCTGGTCGTGTTCGCGGTCGTCGAAGGTGACGGCGACTCCTTTGCGGCCGGCACGGTCCGTGACCTGCCCCCGCCAGCGGAAGCCGGGCACGTCGGCCAGGACCCGCAGGACCGCCGCTCGGGTCGCACGCGGTACGACGTACTGCCCGTAGAGCGTGCCGACCCACTTGCTCGCCGCCCCCGCGCCGTACTCGACCTTCAGCCGCTCCCGGAGCTCCGACGGGTCGGCCGACAGTGGCCTGAGCTCCTCGGGCGACAGCGGAATGACGTCCGGTGCGGGGGTGCCGGTGGCTGCTGGCCGCGCAGCGCTCTCGCGCTGCCAGTAGTCCCGAGACTCCTGGTCGGGGTACTGCGGCTCCAGTTGGGTGCTGACCTGGTTGCCGGTCCCGTCGGCGGCCTGCCAGAGCTTCGTCTCGCTGGCGAAGGCCACGTGGTGGCGGCCGTCGGCGGACGTCATCACCGGATCGCCCCACAGCTTCGTGTGGTGATACATGTAGCGGCCGCTCTGGTGGTCGTACGCCGCGTCTTTGATCTTGTCGGCCAGCATGCGCAGCTGCGGGCCGGCGGCCGGCGGATCCGCGTCGAACTGGTACGCGACCGGCACGAGCACCAACCCCGTTGCCGCCGCCGGTTCGCCCGGAGTGTCCGGTGCGTCCCCGCCGAACGGCTGGAGCACCGCCACGGCACCGGCCGCGACCGCCAGCGTCCCGGCCGTCAGGACCAGCCGGCGGGTCGGTCGTACGCGACGACGCCCGGCGACCGTTTCGGTAGCGTCGGCGCGGTCGATCAGCTCGCGCGCCGAGACCAGCGGTGGCCCGACGGCGGCGTTCCGGGCCGGGTCGGCCGGGCCGAGAAGAGTACGGGTGCGCTCTGCTCCGAACATCACAGATCCTCTCGAATGGTCACCAACACCGGGCTACGCCGGGTCTGCGCGGGCCGGTCCGACATCGCTTCGGCAAGACGGCGGCGGGCGCGATGCAGGCGCACCGCGGCGGTCGCCCCGGTGCAGCCGAGAACCTTGGCCGCCTCGGACACCGTCAGCTCCTCCCAGCCGACCAGCCGGAGGATTTCCTGGTCGAGGTCGTTGAGGGTGGCCAGAGCAGTCCAGATGTCGGCGACCCCGACGCTCGTGTCGGCACCCGACGATCCGGCCAGTCGCTCGAGGTCGACATCGGTGGTCGAAAGGAGGTCCGGTGCGGCACGTCGTGACCGCCACTGGTTTGCCAGAAGGCGCCGGGCCACCCCGTACAGCCAGGGCAGGCTGCGCTCCGGCACCTCGACGCGGCGACGCCAGGCGACGACGAAGACCTCCTGGGCAAGCTCCGCGGACGCATCCCGGTCAGCGAGCCGACGCAGACCGTATCGGACTATGTGCTCGTACTCGGCGGCGTAGAGACTGGTGAACCAGCCCTCGTCCCGCTTCTCCGGTGGACCCACCCGAACCCCCATTGCCTCGGCGACTCTCACAGTGGCTTGTGTCGCTGGGGGGCCCGAGGATTACCGGGCGGCCGAGGGCGGGTGCCGCCCAGCGGGAAAACGAGCGCTGCGGTCAGTCGTCGATCGCCTGGTAGACGGTGGTCCAGAAGTCGTGCCACATCGGCAGCCGCTGGTCGCCCGCGTGCGCCCGCTGCATCAACACGATCGTGGTCAGGTCCTCGGCGGGGTCGTTGTACCAGGCTGTGCCGTAGAAGCCGGGCCATCCGTAGCTGCCGACCGAGGGCCCGAGGTGTGTGCGGCGGGTCCGGACCGACATCCCGAAGCCCCAGCCGATGGCGTCGAAGTACCCGGGCCAGAACCCGGAGATGGCCTTCTGCGTCGGGGTCAGGTGGTCGCTCGTCATCAGCGTCACCGCCGGCCGCGACAGCACCCGCTCGCCTCGGTGGGCGCCGCCGGCGAGCAGAGCCGAGGCGAAGGCCAGGTAGTCCTGGGCGGTCGAGACGAGCCCGCCGCCACCGGACTCGAACATCCGCTGTCGACTGAACCGCCCGTCAGGAGCGTCCTCGACAACCGGCTCGCCGGTGGCGGCGTTGTCCTGCTCGTACGCCGTCGCGAAGCGCCCGATGCTCTCGCTACCCACGTGGAAGGCGGTGTCGGCCATTCCCAGCGGCTTGCAGACCCGCTCACGCACCGCATCCCCGAAGGACATGCCGGTGGCCCGGGCGATGAGCACGCCGGTCACGTTGGCGGCGGTGTCGTACATCCAGCGCTCGCCTGGCTGGTGGACGAGCGGAAGGTCACCGAGCTGGCGGATCCACTCGTCCGGCGACTGATATTCGAGTGCGTCCAGCGCGTCGGCGATCGGCACCGTTCCCGGCTCGGCGGGGACCATGCCGGTGCCGAGGGTGCCGTCCAGTACGTCCCGCAGCGTAATCGGGCGTTTCGCCGGGACGGTGTCGTCCAGCGGGCCGTGGGGATCGGCGAGCACTGTCATGTCGGCCAGCTCCGGGAGGAGATCGTCGACCGGGTCGTCAAGGCGAAGGGTGCAGTCCTCGACGAGGGTCATCGCACACGCGGCGACGATCGGCTTCGACATCGAGCCCAGGCGACAGATCGAGTCGATCGCCATCGGCGTCTGCGCCCCTGGGCCGTCGAACGCGAGATGACCCGTTGCCTCGACGTGCACCTCGCCGTGGCGGGCGAGGACGACCACCACGCCCGGGACGAAGCCGGAGTCGACGCGGCGCTCAAGCAACCCTTGCAGCCGAGCCAGCCGCTTCGGCGAGAAACCACCAGCAGCCACCTGTTCCTCCTCGGCTCGTCCCGTCTGCAAATTACACGGCAGGCGGTGATCGCACGGCCCACGACGAGGTGGGGAGGGAAGCCCGTCCGAGCAACACCGCTCAGCACAGGTGTTTCCTGCGGTGGGACGTTTCCAGCTGGTGCTGAACGAGTTGATCGAGGTGGTGCGGGCGGGGAACCCGGTGCCGCTGACGAGGACGGTGAGATCGTGGCGACATGGTGTCGCCTGAGGTGGCAGAGGCTGACCGGCGAGCGCTGAGCTGGTAGACGGGCTACACGAGGCGGCTCGTGTAGCCGGCGTCGATCAGGCGGCTGTAGGCGGCGCGGACTTCGTCGGGGACATGCTGGGGGATGGCAAAGCCGAGTTCGGCGTACCAGTCGATGCGTTGGGTGTCGCCGACAAGCATGTCGATGACCTTCTTGGCGTTGCCGATGCTGGTGACGTAGTCGTCGAGTGTGAGCGGGTGGGACGCGCAGATCACTTTGACGTCGGGCCAGAATTTCTTGCAGGTGGCGTACGCGCGGCGTTGTTGGTAGGGGCGGGACATCAGGATTACCGACTGGGCCTGGACCCGGTGCTCTGCGAGGAGCGCGCGGGTGTACTCGATGTTCTGGCCGGTGTTGGTCGCCTGTGTGTCGATGAGAATCGCATCGGCCGGGACGCGGTGAGCTATGGCGTACTCGCGGTAGTGGACGGCCTCGCCCCGAGGGAAGGTCTCGATGGTGGTCGCGGCGTTAGCTCCGGTGAAGACCAGCGTCGGAAACATCCCTCGGTGGTATAGATCGGTGGCCGCCTTGGCAACTCCGAGGTCGTGACTGCCGAGTCCGATGCCGACGTCTACCGGCCGAATCTCGTGGTGCATGTTGTGGTAGTTCCACAGGCGTTCGACGTCCGCGCGGTGCTCGGCGGGGATGGTCGCGCGAGTCCTCGGCATCGTTAATCCCTCAGTCGGGGATCTTGAAGGTGTACGTCCAGGTGAAGCGGGATGCGGCGTGCACTCCTCGGGCGAACTCGACTGGTCGGCCGCTCTCGGTGAACGTCGTGCGCTGTAGGACCATGACCGGTTCGCCGGCGGGGAGGCGGAGGAGTTGCGTCTCCTCGGGGGTGGGCATCCGGGCGTGGACGGTTTCGGTGATCGTGTCTGGTTCCTGTCCTCGGCCGGTGAGGATAGCGAAGCCTCCGCCTCTGCCGGCCGGCCCTGGTGTCGGATCGACCAGGGATGTTCCTTCCACGTCTTCGGGCCGGTAGTAGCTGGTCAGAGTGTGGGTGGGAACCTCGGCTTCCTTGACCAGGCGAGTGCGTTCGTAGACGGGCGCTCCGGTTGCCAGTCCGAGCGCGTCCGCGGTTTCGGCGTCCGCCTTCGTCAGGCGCACCTCGTTGGTTTGGTCTCCTGGCGCCCATGCGCGGCCGGTAGCTTCACGATCGGCGGCGAACGCGACCAGCCCTGACTTCCACTTGCTCTTGGCGTAGCGATCGGTACCGAGTCGCTTCATGGCCATGCGTGGCCGGACCACGGTGCCGCGCCGGCGGACGGGCGTGACGAGTCCTTCGGCTTCGAGAAGTCGCACTGCTTGCCGGACAGTGTTGATGTTGACTCCGTGCTCCGCGGCGATCTCGTCCTGCTTCGGCAGGGTGCTGCCTTCGGCGTAGTCGCCGCGCTGGATGGCTTCGCGCAGGAGCGCAGCGAGATCCCGGTACCCGATGCCCATCGCTCCTCCTGGCCGCGTGCTGCGTAGAGCCATCTCTATCAGCAAGTATGCCTCACTCGCGAACATTAGAACTAGCTCTATTGACAACGGGACATGCGATCGGGTCATATAGAGCTAGTTCTAATGCCTGGTGGGTGGGAGATTGTGATGCATGGTGCTACGGAAGTTTCGGACACATCCGGACCACCCCCGGTTCAGCTTGCTGACTCCCACACCTCATGGCTCCAGGCGCTGTCAAGGTTGGCGGCACCTGCTCGCCGCGCTCCGGCAGGGCGCGGAAGTTCGTCCGCCAGCGGGGTGACCTTTATGCCATCGGGCAGGCATCTTCCACGGGCTGGCAGCTCGTGCGGCGTCCGCGCCGGGACTGCGCGGTCTCCGGTCGCGGCGACTTGCTGAGGCCGGCCCGGGGTGAGTGCTGGCCTGGGACCGCGAACCGAACGACGGCCTGTGAATGGTCCGCCCGCCTCGGCGCTGCGCACACCGACGCCACGCCGGCCAGGTGTCCCCGTTCCGGGGGACCTGGTGCTGATTGACAGTCGGGCGTCGGTGCAGTTCGGCGGTGATCGGGCTCTGTGGTTACGGGTGAGCTCGGTCTGCGACAAGCCGACGTACCACGGCTGGGTGTGGCTGACCGGCTACTCCATCGACCTGGCCACCGGTAAGGCCCTGGCACGGCGGGAGGTCTTCGCCCAGATCACCGGTCTCCAGATCCAGCAACACAGGACCGACAGCGCGCCGCCTCTCAGAAACACGGCGCCAACGACGAGGAGACGCGGTGTTTGACGTTCGGGTACGACTCGGCGCGGTGCTGGACATCGACGCGGTCCCCCGTCGGGGGGATGCGGGCACAACCTGCCGGCCGCTGCCAACTGGTGGCGGCCCTCGTCGACGAGCAGGTGCCAGGCGTCGTCGGTTCACGTTCCGGCTAGGCCCGCATCGAGGCTCGCGCTGCCTTCTTGCTGCCTCGGCTGCCTCACGCCTCGCGCCTCGCGCCGCGCGCCTCGCGTGCAAGTTCTGGGCGCACGCCACGATGGGTGGGCCGCCCCTGTCTGCCGCGATTGATCTTTCGGTCCATCTCTCGTAGTACCATGTGTTCGGCACCGTCCGGTTGTTCGGTGCCGAACACTCAGGAGAGCATCCCGAGCGGTTCGGAGATGAAGAACAGCAGCGTGATCAGCAGTGTCGCCACTGCGGTGGCGACAAGGAGCGGTTCAGCCCACTCCTTGCGTTTGCGCACCATAAACAGGACAAGTGTGAAGACGGCAACCAACATGATCCATCGAGCGTCGACCAGCACGGCTGGGACATCCTTCCTTGAGGGCAAGCAAGGCCGGAGGGCGCGACCGTTCGGCCAGCCCGAATGTTCGGCGAACGGACCGTACATCACCGAACGCTTCGACGGCAACGTGGTAGGAAAGGTGATTTACCGTGCCAGAAACTCACTTTACGGACACGCCCGGTCCTGGCCGGTCCGCAACGCTCGCCGAACTGGCAGACGACCTGGGAGTCGATCAAGAGCGAGTGAGGGCGGCGCTTGAGCAACTGGGCATCGAGGTGAAGTCTTCGGAGATGCGGCTGGTGCCGGCGCTCGCGCGACGAGTAAGAAGTGCCCTTCGCGCGTCAGAGCATGGCTCGCCGGCGGCCGATTTGGGACGTGAGTCTAAGAATGCCTTTGTGCCGTCTCTCGATTCAAACTCCTCTGCGCGAATTCAGTTGGCGCGCGCGCTGCGTTCTTTGCGTGGCAACGAGGGTGTGACGCTCAGGGCGGTTGCGGAAAAAATCGGCTACAGCCCGTCCTCGTTAAGCGCCGCTGAAACCGGATCCAGTATCCCTCGATGGAGTCTTGTCGAAAAGCTCGTTCGGCAGCTCAACGGCGACATTGCCGTGTTCAAAAGGTTGCATGAAGCAGCGCTTTACGAGAGCGGCGCAAGCCATCTTGTTCCGCTTTCTGCGGGCGGCGAACACGTAATCCAGAACAATATGCTGGCAACTGACAGTCGGTCTCATGCAATGATTGCAGGTGGTCAGCGGGCTTCAATGCTCTCCGCCTATATCGAGGATCAAGTTCCTCATACCGTTCTCAGCGCGTTCGCCTCCGCTTGGTCTGCCAAGCGAGATTCCCGGTTTGACACCGTCCTGGTGCTTACTAGATGGGTCGTTGAAGCGGTCTGCGCGGACAGAGGCTTGGGCGACGTTACTGCGGGACGAGGCATCCGTCGATTGAAGGAGTCCCAACACATCGATGAGCGACTTGCCGGCTGGGGGACGGACGTTGTGCATATGGCAAATAGCGTGGCTCACGGCGCTCGGCCGGTAGTCAACTATGAAGACGCTGAAAGCGCTTTGGCTTTCGCGGCCGCATTGCTTGCTCAAGTTTATTTGATCAATGAGCAGTTGGGGGAATTCGCTAGTTGGCCACGTCATGGCTAGCGCCGTCTGTTGTCAAGTAGAAGTTGACTGGATTTAAGCCTGCGGGTGCGATACGAGGTCGTGGTGGGGATGCGGCGTGAGCATCACGGGCAGGCCCCGCCTGCCGGCAACGCCGGCCCGAGGGGTCGCAGAGGCTCCGGGGTCAAGGGCGGCCCGTAGGGCTGTCGCGCAGCGATGCGAAGCACCCTTGAGGTCGGAGGGGCGGCCCCGCATCCTTCACGCCGCATCCCCACCACGACCGGCGGTGACTCGCTCTAAGGCGCGGCGGTGGGACGGCCGCCGCGCCTTGGCCGGCTGCCGACTCACGAGCCTCCACCACATTCGCCGCTACCGTCTACGGCGGCCTCGGGCTTTCCGCCTTCCGCGCCAGCCGCCGGGCGTTCTGCGTGGCCGGAGTCGGAGCGCCAGCGGAGCGACAGACGCGCGCCCTGGCGGCGGCGCGGGCGGCCCGTTCAGGGCCGCTTTGATAGACGTACAGAAAGTCCTCCCACGCCGGCCGGTAGCTGGCAGCCCGACATCGCCGGCAGCCGGCTGGCGGGCAGTCGCGCAGCTCCTACGACCCGTACTGGTCGAGCTGATTGCGCTCGTTCGCGGTCCGCAACGACGCCGACCAACGTCCGGCAACATCAACTCCCACCGCAAGTTGGCCCGCATCAGCCTCCCTTCGGCGACGCACCCCCATCTGCTTGTTAACCCAGCGGTTGATATGCGGGAAGGGCCCTCCTCCAGCAGAGGCAATCTGACCGACGAGTCGCTGTAGCTCCGCAGCGACACCTCTATCCCGCGGATCTTGCTCAGGCGGCGCTTCATCGATCAACACCTTCCCGCACTCTTCGCATACTCCGAATAGGTACGGTGCCTCGGCTGCTCCGCAGTGCACGCAGATAGGAAGATCGCAGGCGTCACACAGGCCAGTTGCACTGTCTGAGTGGTCATGGAACTCGCCCGGGTACGCATCGTCCCACGCCTGGGCCTGGGTGATGCAACGGCCGAGGCACGTTGGTCCTGGCGGCCGACTCATTACCGCAAGCCCCGCCACACATTCTCTGCACCGCCCAGCCTCGTACTCGACAGGCTCCACCTGGCAGTCGGCGCAGACCGGCAGAGAACACCCGATGCAGGACACCATCGATGCTGAACCGATTTCTAAGACTTGGTACTCCGACTGGCATCCATCAAGGCAGGGCCAGCGGACAAACCACCACTCCCGCTCGATTCGCTCTTCCTCTGAAAGGCATGAGGCTTCAGCGAGGGCGAACTCCGAAGTCAGCAAGCGTGGAGCACGAGCCACGACCCCTGTGTACCGCTCGTCTAGGTCAACCATCCGCTGTCGGTTGGCACGCTTACGCGCCTTGTCCTTGGTCACCGATTGTCCTTGTCCGGTGGCGTCCCGCGTACCCCACCGAGGACAGACAGGCAGAGCCTGGTTCAGGGCAGGAGGAAGCTGATCACGCGAGTCGGAGACCCTTTCTTCCTCATTGCCAGCCCCAACGCGGGTGAGGCGGCTCGGAAGCCCGGCAGGCGTGAGCTGCCTGGCTAGATACTAGCTGTGGAATGGGCCGTAGCAGTAGACCGATGAGTGGTTCAGCGGTCTCTCATCCCGAGGGGCAGCAAAGAGCGGGCACGGTCCACTCGTACATCCGTCGATCGCGGTTCCACGATTTGCGGCACGCCTACGCCACCTGGCTGGTCACCGACGGCGTCCCGATCAACCTGGTGCAGCGGGTCATGGGCCACGAGCAGGCATCCACGACGCTCAACCGGTACACCCACACTCCGGACGACTACGCCGCTCGGGTCCTGGAGTCGTTCGACGGCTCTGCTGCCTCTCTGCTGCCTCCGGCCGTAGAAACGCCGTCCCTGGACGGTCTGGACGGGCCGGAGGACGACTTGTGAGCTGCGGTGGAGCGTTTCCAGCAGAAAGGGACGACCCCCGTCGGGGGGAGACGGGGGTCGTCGGAGGTTCGGCTCCGGGGGGGGTCGAGCCGAACCACTCAGCGGTCACGGGGGGTGCAACCGCTGAGGGTCTGCCTGTTTCGAGGATGTGAAAGCTCGTCGTACGGACAAGTCTGCCTGAGCGGGCCCGTCACGTCGAGTGGTGCTGCCTCCACTCACTGCGAAAATCTCCTCGCAGAGTGTGAGCGTGATCACGCGGAGCGGAGAGCCCGCAGGTCTGAAGGGTGGCATGACCCCGGGCACCCGCCGACGATAGACCATCCGGCTAGACTTTCGCGCCGTGGGCCGAAGTGCCGCTTTCTTCGATCTGGACAAGACCGTCATCGCCAAGTCGAGCGCCCTGGCGTTCGGTCGGCCGTTCTACCGGGATGGGCTGATAACCCGGCGTGACGTGGTCAAGTCGGCGTACGCGCAGCTGATGTTCCGGCTGGGCGGCACCGACGAGCAGACCATGGCCCGAACACGGGACTACCTGGCCGCGCTCTGCAAGGGCTGGCAGGTGGAGCAGGTCCGCCAGATCGTCGCGGAGACGCTGCACGAGCTGATCAACCCCTACGTGTACGCCGAAGCCGCCGCCCTGATCGAGGAGCACCAGGCCGCCGGGCGGGACGTGGTGCTGGTGTCGGCGTCCGGCGAGGAGATGGTCCGGCCGATCGGCGAGCTGCTCGGGGTGACCGACGTGATCGCCACCCGGATGACGGTGCGGGACGGCCGGTACAGCGGCGAGGTCGAGTTCTACGCGGCCGGCCCGAGCAAGGTCGAGGCGGTCAGCGAGTTGGCCGCCGCCCGGGGCTACGACCTGGCTGATTCGTACGCCTACTCCGACTCGTACAGCGATCGCCCGTTGCTGGAGTGCGTGGGCCACCCGAGTGTGGTCAACCCGGACCGGCAGCTACGCAAGTTGGCCTCGGAGAACGCGTGGCCGGTGCTGGAGTTCCGGCACCCGATTCCGCTGGGCCGGCGACTGCGGGAACGTCCCGCGGTCCCGGTGGCCGCGGCGGCCCTGGGGGTCGGGGTGGGCGTGGCCATCGGCATCGCCTGGTACGGCCGGCACCGCCGCACCCGAGCCGCCACCACCGCCTGACCGTCCTCAACCCGTCCAGCCGCTCAGGCGGCGGCGAGGATCTCGTCTCCGATGGCGGTGAGCTGGTCGGTGCCGACCTCGACGGCGGCCATGTAGTGGCGTAGCCAGGAGCGCAGCCCGTCCGGGGTGCCGGTGGCGAAGGCACCGGCTGCGCCGACGTACTCGGGCTCCCGCTCGCGGTGCCCCACGTCGACGGGGAGCAGGCCACGCGGGTCGAGGCCACTGGCGAGCAGCACCAGCCGGGCGGCCCCGCGGGCCACCACGCCGGACGGCCCGGCGAACGGGCGCAGGTTCAGCAACTCCCCGTGTACGACAGCGGCGAGCACCAGCGGGGAGACCTTCGTGCCGCCGGCGACGAGGCCGGCCAGCCCGTCCAGCCGGGTGGCGACCACGGGGTCGGCCACCGGGCGGCCCAGCTCGGCCTCTGACACGAGGTCCCGGGCGGCGAGCACGTGCAGTTTCGCGAGCGCCTGGCGGGGCGCCTTCGGCCACAGCTCGCTCAGGCCCGGCAGCGCTCCGGCGACCCGCAGCGCCCCCTGGAGCACCGGGTCGGTGACGGTGCCGGCCCGGACCGCCTCGCGCTCGTGCCCGGCCCCTTCGAGGGCCGCGCTGGCCACCGCGGAGCGGAGGCTGACCTCGGCGGCGACCTGTCCACCGTGCCGGCGCAGCGCCCGGTGCCCGAGCGCCTGGTCGAACCGCGCGCGGGCCTGCTCGACGGCGGCGGAGATGTCGGCGAGCGCGAGCAGCGGGGCGAGCGGGTCGGTGGTCACCCCGCCACGCTAACGACCCGGCCCGGCGCGGCGGGCCGCACCCGCCCGCAACGCGACCCGGACCACCCGACCCGGGGGGCGAACCGGCGGGACGGGCCGCCGGGCGCGCGGCGGGGGCCACTCGGCGCGACGCAGTGGGCAGCCGTGGCCGCTCGCAGGCCCCGCGACTACCCTCGTGCCATCGAGACCCAGGTCACCCCGAGGATGAGGAGTCACGGCATGAGCGAGGCATTGGCCAATCTGCTGAACGAGACGCGCCAGTTCCCCCCGCCGGCCGAACTCGCCGCGCACGCCAACGTCACCATCGACGCGTACGCCGAGGCGGAGGCCGACCGGCTGGCCTTCTGGGCGAAGCAGGCCGATCGGCTGGCCTGGTCGAAGAAGTGGGATGAGGTGCTCGACTGGTCGAACCCGCCGTTCGCGAAGTGGTTCGTGGGTGGGCAGCTCAACGTCGCGTACAACTGCCTGGACCGGCACGTCGAGGCGGGCCGGGGCGACAAGGTGGCGATCCACTGGGAGGGCGAGCCGGGCGACACCCGCACCATCACGTACGCGGACCTGCACGAGCTGACCTGCCGGGCGGCGAACGCGCTCACCGACCTGGGGGTGACCGCCGGCGACCGGGTGGCGATCTACCTGCCGATGATCCCGGAGGCTGCGGTGGCCATGTTGGCGTGCGCCCGGATCGGCGCCGCGCACAGTGTGGTCTTCGGTGGCTTCTCCGCCGACTCGTTGAGCAACCGGATCCAGGACGCCAGCGCCAAGGTGGTGATCACCGCGGATGGTGGTTACCGGCGGGGCAAGCCGTCGGCGTTGAAGCCCACTGTGGACGAGGCGGTGGCGAACTCCCCGTCGGTGGAGCACGTGCTCGTGGTCCGCCGCACCGGCGAGGACGTGGCGTGGTCGGAGAAGGACCACTGGTGGCACGAGACGGTGGAGACCGCGTCGGCCGAGCACACCGCGCAGCCGTTCGACGCCGAGCACCCGCTGTTCATCCTCTACACCAGCGGCACCACGGCCCGCCCGAAGGGCATCCTGCACACCACCGGCGGTTACCTCACCCAGGCGTCGTACACGACGCACGCGGTGTTCGACCTGAAGCCGGAGACGGACGTCTACTGGTGCACTGCCGACATCGGCTGGGTCACCGGGCACTCCTACATCGTGTACGGCCCGCTCTCCAACGGCGCCACCCAGGTGATGTACGAGGGCACCCCGGACACGCCGCACAAGGGCCGGTTCTGGGAGATCATCGACAAGTACGGGGTGAGCATCCTCTACACCGCTCCCACCCTGATCCGGACGATGATGAAGTGGGGCGACGACATCCCGGCGGGCTTCGACCTGTCGTCGCTGCGCCTGTTGGGCAGCGTCGGCGAGCCGATCAACCCGGAGGCCTGGATGTGGTACCGGGAGCACATCGGCCGGGGCGAACTGCCGGTGGTGGACACCTGGTGGCAGACCGAGACGGGCGCAATCATGATCTCGCCGTTGCCGGGGGTGACGGCGGCCAAGCCGGGTTCGGCGATGACGCCGCTGCCGGGCATCGTGGCCGACGTGGTGGACGACCAGGGCCAGTCGGTGCCGAACGGTGGTGGCGGCTACCTGGTGCTGCGCGAGCCGTGGCCGTCGATGCTGCGCACCATCTGGGGTGACGACGACCGGTTCATCGACACGTACTGGTCGCGTTTCCAGGGCATGTACTTCGCCGGCGACGGTGCGAAGAAGGACGACGACGGGCACATCTGGCTGCTCGGCCGGGTGGACGACGTGATGCTGGTGTCCGGGCACAACATCTCGACGACCGAGGTGGAGTCGGCGCTGGTGTCGCACCCGTCGGTGGCCGAGGCGGCGGTGGTCGGCGCGACCGACCCGACCACCGGTCAGGCGATCGTCGCGTTCGCCATTCCGCGGGGCAGCACTGACATCGCCGGTGAGGCGGGCGAGCAGCTCATCGCCGACCTGCGCAACCACGTGTCGAAGACGCTCGGCCCGATCGCCAAGCCGCGGCAGATCATGCTGGTGCCGGAGCTGCCGAAGACCCGCTCCGGCAAGATCATGCGCCGGTTGCTGCGGGACGTGGCGGAGAACCGGTCGCTGGGCGACGTGACCACGTTGCAGGACTCCTCGGTGATGGACCTGATCTCCTCGGGGATGAGCGGTACGAAGTCCGACGAGGACTGACGGTAGGCGTACTCATAGGAGGGTGGCGGTCCGCGCGGACCGCCACCCTCCGTCGTGTCTTACGGGTACGGTTTGCGCCGCCCCGCCACTGTCACATCGGTCGGTCGGGGGAGTCGGGAGAAGCTGAACGGGCACAGGCGTGGGCCACCGCTGTCCTTTCGGCCGGTTGTGCTTTAGGTTCACGCAGGTTGGAAGAGTTCGACACGCATCACATCGATGGTCGGCCACGCCAACGTCCTCCTCCCCATGCCCGAGAAACGGAGCGGCATGAACCACAAACCGCAGTCCAGGGCGCGGCGACGTCTACTCGTCGCACTGCCCGCCATCGCCCTCGCGGCCACCTCACTGACCGTGAGTGGCAGCGCGGCGGCCCAGTCGCCTTCCGGCACCCCTCTGGCGGTGATCGGCGCCGACGAGCACTACATCAACTACGCCGAGCCCGAGGTGCAGCCGGACACCACCGGCCGCGAGGTGAAGGGCAAGGGTGGCATCTACACCCCTGCCGCGGAGTCCGCGCGAGCGTTCGACCGCAAGCACGCCCGGGGCAACCCGGTGACCGCACGGCAGCTGGCCAAGGACGAGGCCAAGTCGCTGAAGACGGGCCAGAACCCCCGCAAGTTCAAGAAGGCCCCGACCACCCAGACGGCGAAGCTGCTGACGCTGCTGGTGGAGTTCAACGACAAGGCCAACGACGACTTCACCGGCGTGATGGTCCCCAAGACGGTGTTCGAGGACCGCACCTGCGTCCCCGGCACGGTCCAGAACGGCCCGAAGCACAACAAGATCCCGGACCCGGCGCGCCTGCCCCACGAGGACAACAACTCGATGTGGGTGCCGGACTTCTCCCCGCAGCACTACAACAAGATGCTCTACAGCAAGAAGGGCATCACCGAGCGGGTCCGCACGGACCTGAAGGGCCCGGACGGCAAGAAGGGCATCGACCTGTCCGGTCGCACCATGCACAACATGTACCTGGAGATGTCCAAGAACGCGTACACGGTGGACGGGCAGGCCAGCCCGTGGATCACAGTGCCGCACTCGGAGGGCTGGTACGCGGCCAACCGCTGCTTCCAGGACGAGACCGGCGCGTGGGTTCCCGGCCGTGAGCAGTCGATGAACGGCCACCCGGACAACCCGGCCGGCGCGGGCCGCCTGGCGACCGACGCGATCGACGCGCTCGTCGCGAAGGACCCGGACTTTCCGTGGGCCGACTACGACATCGAGGACCAGGCCGACCGCGACGGTGACGGCAACGTCTTCGAGCCGGACGGCGTGATCGACCACCTCGTGCTGGTGCACGCCGGCCAGGGCAAGTCCCGCGGCGGCGGCGCCGAGGGCGTGTACGCCGTGTGGGCGCACTCCTCCACGGTCGCCGGTGGTTACACCATCCCGGGCACCAACCTGAAGGCGTCGAACTACATCGTGCAGCCGGAGGACGCCGGCGTCGGCGTCTTCGCCCACGAGTTCGGCCACGACCTGGGTCTGCCGGACCTCTACGACACGTCCGGCAACGCCGACTCCGACGTGGACTTCTGGGACCTGATGGCCTCGGGCTCGCACTCGGGTGAGATCTTCCAGGCGCTGCCGACGCACATGGGCATCTGGGACAAGTGGGTGCTCGGTTGGGCCGACCCGCTGACCATCCGCCCCGGGTCGAACCCGCGCGAGGTGAAGCTCGGCCAGACGTCACGCACCCCGATCGACTCCGAGGACGGCATCAAGGTCGACCTGCCGGACAAGGTGACGACGCTGGCGACCCCGCACAGCGGCACCAAGATGTGGCACAGCAACAACGACCAGGAGTGGGCCGACGTCAAGCTGAGCCGCTCGGTCGACGTGCCGGCGGCTGCCGACTCGAAGTTCTGGATGTGGAACAACTACATCATCGAGGAGGACTGGGACTACGGCTTCGTGGAGCTCTCCACCGACGGCGGTACGACCTGGACCGAGCAGAAGGTGTACGACGAGGGCGGCACGGTGGTCACCACGCCGGACGGCTACCCGGACCCCAACGGCCGCATGAACGACTTCGGCGGCAAGAAGTACGGCCTGACCGGCAGCACCGACGGCTGGCGGCACGACTACGTCGACCTGTCGGCGTACGCCGGCACGACGGTCCAGGTGCGGCTGCGCCTGGCCACCGACGAGGCGTTCGAGGAGCGCAACTGGTTCGTCGACGACTTCTCGGTCACCGGCGGTGGCGCCACCACCTGGAGTGACGACGTCGAGGGCGGCGCCAACGGCTGGACGGCCACCGGCGGCACCTTCGTCGACACCACCGGTGGGGGCTGGAAGGTCTCCAGCGGCACCGAGGTGCACGCCCAGTACTACCTGGCGGAGTGGCGCAACTTCGACGGCTTCGACAAGGGCCTGCAGTACGCCTACGACACCATCTACTCGCACGAGGCGTGGAAGGTCGACCGGATCTCCTACAACGCGCCGGGCATGCTGGTCTGGTACCGGGACACCGCGCTCGGCGACGTCAACCACGTCACCGGGCAGATGACCTCGCTGCCCAGCTACGGCGCGAAGGGCGGGTTGCTCATCGTCGACTCGCACTTCGACCCGTTGCGGCGCACCGGCGAGGCGGCCGTGAAGGACCCGTCGGTGACGGACAACCTGCCGAGCCGCCCGCAGTCCTCGAACGCGGCCTTCACGCTGAACCGGACGTACCCGTTCACCGAGTGCCTGGAGGCGGCGGACGAGCCGTACAGCGCGTACTGCACGAAGTTCAAGGGGCTCCCGCCGGTGAAGGCGTTCACCGACGCCAAGGGCTACTACCCGGGCATCGAGATGCGTGATGGCGCTGCCTACGCCCGGGACAACGACGCGTCGGTGGTCCTGCCGTCGCGTAACAACGCGCCGTACACCACCCGGGTCACCAACCCGGACGGCAGCCCGGCGCCGGAGTTCTACGGCGTGACCCTGGGCGGTGGCGCGATCGTGCTGGGCACCGGAAACCCCGGCGACCAGGGCGTGAACTACGGCGTCTCGCTGACGATCAAGAAGGCTGCCGGGGACAACTCGTCAGCCATGATCTACGTGACTCCGGCGAAGAAGTAACGGTTTCACGGATCGAGAACTGACTGTGGGGCCGGTGGCGGAGACGCTGCCGGCCCCACTGTCGTAAGTGCGCTCAGCTTGATCGAAAAATGTCGTTGTATACGTTCGCGTCCGGGCTCGCGCTGGTCAGCACGGCTGATGAACCGGCGGGGTGTGACGGTGAAAAGCATTCCCAACAAAATCTTGCAACAAATCGACGCGAGGTTCTTCCCACCCGTCCCGCCAGTAACTATGTTCACCAATGGTCCCACTAGTGGGATCGATCTCCCACCGGCCCGTACCCCCGTTGGGCCGGTTCCCTCAAACCGGAGGTACCACGTGCGCAAAGTCGCAGTGGGTCTGCTCGGGCTCTCACTGACGGCGACAGGCCTGGCTTTCGGCCCGTCCGCCTCGGCGGCGCCTCAGCCCAAACTGCCGGCAGCAGCACCGGCCGCTGCCGAACCGCAGTCACTGCAGGATGAGCTCCCCGACAAGCTCGAGGAGAAGCGCCGCGCGCTGCGTCAGCAGGGTCTCAGCGACGTGCTGACCGGTCGGAGCAAGCCGATCGAGCGCAACGGAAGCACGGTTGTCAAGGTCGGCGAGGTCGGCAAGGCGGGCGGAACGGGCGCCAACGCTCGCGCACGCGCCGGCGCCGGCGCGCAGACCAGGGACCAGTACGTCGAGCTCAAGCGTGAGCGGACCGACAAGATCTTCGTGATCCTGGCCGAGTTCGGTGACGAGCGGCACCCGTCCTACCCGGACAAGGACATGAACCCGGATGTCGCCGGCCCGGCGACGTTCGAGGGGCCGCTGCACAACAAGATCCCCGAGCCCAACCGGGCCGTGGACAACTCCACCATCTGGCAGCCGGACTTCAGCCCGGAGCACTTCCGCCAGCTCTACTTCGGCACCAACCCGGGCGACGAGTCGCTCAAGCAGTACTACGAGGCGCAGTCCTCGGGTCGCTACACCGTCGAGGGTGAGGTGACCGACTGGGTCAAGGTCCGGTACAACGAGGCCCGCTACGGTCGCTCCGACGACCCGAAGGCCGACGACGACCCGACCGGCGACCCCGCCGTCTGCGCCGACTCCGTCTGCCCGAGCACCTGGAACCTGATCCGCGACGCCGCCAACCAGTGGGTCGCCGACCAGAAGGCCAAGGGCCGGACGGACGCCCAGATCGCCACCGAGATGAAGTCCTTCGACCAGTGGGACCGCTTCGACTACGACGGTGACGGCGACTTCAACGAGTCGGACGGCTACATCGACCACTTCCAGATCGTCCACTCCGGCGGCGACCAGGCCGACGGTGACCCGCAGCAGGGTGAGGACGCCATCTGGAGCCACCGTTGGTCGGCCTTCAACAGCTCGCCCGTCGGCCCGCCGAACTTCCCGATCGGCGGCACCGAGATCGGCAACACCGGCGTCTGGATCCGCGACTACACGATCCAGCCGGAAAACGGCGGCCGCAGCGTCTTCTACCACGAGTACGGCCACGACCTGGGCCTGCCGGACGACTACGGCCCGGCGGACAACAGCAACGAGCACTGGACCCTGATGGCCCAGAGCCGGCTCGGCGCCAAGAACGACGCCGGCATCGGCGACCGTGGCGGCGACCTCGGGGCATGGAACAAGTTCCAGCTCGGCTGGCTCGACTACGAGGTGGTCGTGGCGGGGCAGAAGCGCACGTTGGAGCTCGGCCCGCAGGAGTACAACTCGAAGAAGGCACAGGCCGTCGTGGTCGTGCTGCCGAAGCGGGAGTACACCTTCGACTACGGCGCGCCGTTCGAGGGCTCGAAGCAGTACTTCTCCGGTAACAAGGACAACCTCGACGGCACCATGACGAGGACGTTCGACCTCACCGGCAAGTCCGCGGCGGCGCTGTCGCTCAAGGGCAAGTACAGCATCGAGGAGACCTACGACTACCTCTACTTCGAGGCGTCGACCGACGGTGGTCAGACCTGGACCGACCTGGACGGCACCGTCAACGGCCAGCCGATCGGCGTCGACGGCGCCGGCCGCCCGGCCCTCGACGGCAGCAGCAACGGCGCCTGGGCGGACATCAACATTCCGTTGAACTCGCTGGCCGGCAAGGTGGCGCAGGTCCGCCTGCACTACGTCACCGACGGTGGCGTGTCCGAGGGCGGCTTCTTCGGTGACGCGATCACCGTGACCGCCGACGGCCAGACCGTGCTCAGCGACGGTGCCGAGACCGACGCGGGTTGGGCGCTCGACGAGTGGGAGGTCGTCGGTGCCACGTACACCGACGAGTTCGACAACTTCTACATCGCCGGCAACCGCTCGTACGTCTCGTACGACAAGTACCTGAAGACCGGCCCGTACTTCTTCGGCTACGCGAACACCCGCCCGGACTGGGTGGACCACTACGCGTACCAGGAGGGCCTGCTCATCTCGTACTGGAACACCCGCTGGGACGACAACAACACCGCCCCGGCATCCCCGACCAACCCGGGTGGTCACCCCGGTGAGGGTCGCAACCTGTACATCGACGCGCACCCGCGCCCGATCTACAACCTGACCGGGGCTCCGTGGCGGGCCCGCGTCCAGGTGTACGACGCACCGTTCAGCCTGAACAAGGCCGACTCGTTCACCCTGCACCTCAACAGCCAGCCGCAGTACATCCGTGGCCAGGCTGCTGAGCCGCTGTTCGACGACACCAAGAAGTACTTCTACGAGGAGCTGCCGAACCACGGCGTCAAGCTTCCCGCGACCGGTGTCAAGATCAAGGTTCTGGAGCAGGACGGCACCGCGATGAAGATCCGGGTCAGCTGACCACTGATCCCGCACCAACCAGCGACGCCCCGGGCAGGTCATCTGCCCGGGGCGTCGCCCTTTGTGCGCCACCTCCGGGATGGCCGAACCTGCCTCAGTCGAGCCGGTGCCCCTGGTCCCGCTCCGGGGCAACCCGGGGCTTTCCCCTGTTCAACGCGACCACCAGGGTCGCCTGCGGCAACCGGGTCCTAGGCTGTCTGCCATGACCGACCAGCGCGGCGGGGCCGTCGACGAGTCCTGTGTCCTCACCGAGGGGCCGTGGACGCACCGTTTCGTCGGCGCCAACGGCAGCCGGTTCCACGTGGTCGAGGGCGGCACCGGGCCGATGGTGCTCTTCCTGCACGGCTTCCCGGAGCACTGGTGGGCCTGGCACCAGATGCTGCCGGCCATCGCCGACGCCGGCTTCCGGGCGGTCGCCGTCGACCTGCGCGGCTACGGCGCCAGCGACAAACCACCCCGGGGGTACGACGGCTACACCCTCGCCGCCGACATCGCCGGGCTGATCCGCGCGCTCGGTGAACGATCCGCGACGATCGTCGGCAGCGGCCTCGGCGGCATGGTGGCCTGGACGGTGGCCTCGTTCCACCCGTCCCTGGTCCGCCGGCTCGTGGTGCTGGGGGCACCGCACCCGCTGCGACTGCGCGCCGCCATCTTCGCCGACCCGCGCGGGCAGTTCACCGCCTCCACCCCGGCGTTGAAGTTCCAGCTACCCCGCTACGAGCACGTGCTGACCCGCGACGGTGCGGCGGCCGTCGGCGAGATCATGCGCCGCTGGGGAGGCCCACAGTGGGTGGCCGGGCCGGACTTCGAGGCGTACGCCGAGCGGTGCCGGGAGGCGATGTGCATCCCGCAGGCCGCGTTCTGCGCGCTGGAGGGTTACCGCTGGGCGTTCCGCTCGCTGCTGCGACTGCACGGCTACCGGTTCGTCCGCCTGATGCAGAAGCCGCTGTCCACCCCGACCCTGCAACTGCACGGTGCCCTGGACACCGCCTCCCTGCCCCGCACCGCGCTGGGTTCCGGCCGGTACGTCGTCGCCCCGTACGAGTGGCGACTGCTCGACGGGGTGGGGCACTTCCCGCACCTGGAGGCACCGGAGCTGGTGCTCGGCGAAATCCTGCGGTGGGCGAAGACCTGACCGGTCAGACCCGCTGCTCCCGCAGGTCGGTGACCTCGGCGGCCGGCGCCCAACCCTGGTAGACGCCGAAGTCGAAGACCTCCAGCCGCATCGCCTCGGCCACCGGCCAGCGACCACCGGTGTACTCCACCCGCAGCCAGGCGTCGTGCTCGCCGAGCACTATGAACGGCTGCCCCTGCCAGGTGCAGGTGGTCCGCACGTACGCCAGATCCTCGATCTCGCTCACCGGCAGCACCCGTACGTAGCGGCCCGCGCGGACCTCCTCGAAGCCCTCGCCCGCCTCGGGCTGGTAGAGCCGGATGTCGTCGCCGTCCGGGCTGGCCTGGTATTCCCGGCCCTGCCAACGGGCCACGTAACCGTCGCGCATCACGCCTCCCCGACCCGTCGCCAGGTGACCGAGTCGGTGTCCAGCTCCGCGACCACCCGCTCGCTGCCGTCCGCGCCGATGCGCCAGAGTTGGGCACCGTGCGGCAGCCGTGCGCTGTCCACCTTGAACTCCGCCACCACGTCGCTGCTCTCACCCGGGGCGAAGCCGTTGCCCCGGAACGGCGGACGTTCGATGACCCAGCCCTCCATGGCCCGCATCGCCGGCTCGTTCTGACCGCCGTACGGGATGCGGTAGAGGCTCGGCCGGTGCGCCGGCCAGCGCAGCACGTAGATCTCCTCGGCGTCCGGAGCGAACGGCGAACCGGGGTAGCTGAGGCCCAGCGCCTCGTGCAGCTGAGCCGGTGTGGTCAGGTGGGACAGCTCACCGGCCCGGTGCACGAACCCGGACACCCGGTCGTACCCACGATCCAGGTAGTACGCGAGCTGGCTGGGGGCGACCGCCTTCTGCATGACCGTCGGCCGGGTCGGGTCGACCGCTGCGGGGGCGTACCGGGGACGGGCGGCGGGTTCGGCCACGGCCGGCGCTTCCACCTGGTCCACTTCCAGGTCGTCGCCGAGCCCCACCTCGGCGGCCCAGTTGGCCAACGCGACGATCTGCTCGCCGGGCAACTTGGCACCCACCGGCGTGCCCGGGTTGACGGCGAACGACCAGTCCTCGTCGGGCCAGCGCCGGATCAGTTGGGCGAACTTCACCCGGACCGTGTCGACGTCCTCCTCGACATGGTCGGCGAGGCGCTCCGGCGACGTGTAGACCACCACGTACGTCTCGCCGTCGAGCTGCCCGGTACGCCAGACGAAGCCGGGATCCCCAGGGCGGCTTCCCCGCACCGAGTCCGGTGCGGCCGGCAGTAGCACCCGGGCCAGCAGCAGGGTGGACAGGAACGTGTCGGTACTGCCCGAGCCGGCGGCGCTGAGCAGGTCCTCCTCGACCGTGTTGGCCGGCTCGAACTCGACCGGCGGCGGCTCGTCGGCCGGCGGGTGCGGAACGTCGTCCGCGATCACGCTCACGCCGCTGCCGTCGCCGCCGGCCTGGTCCGTACCGGCCGGGCCGGCCGACGAAACAGCAGTGTCGGCGCGGTCGTCACGCAGCGGGGCGTCGACGCGGCCGTCGATTCGCGGGTCGCCCAGCCCACCGCCGGGAGCACCGGCCTCGGTCGGAATCACCGGGTGCGGGGCGGACGGGCTCGGGGCGGGCTGACCAGGGCTGAACGGCGTGGGCCCGGATGGGCTGGAACCGAAGGACGACGGACCGAACAGGCCCGGACCGGGGGGCGTCGAGCCGAACGCCGGCGGGGCGGCCTCGGCGGGGCTGGGCCGCCGGGGCGCGTCGACCGGCGCGCTGCTCTCGACCGGGTCGGTGAGATCGCGGGACTCGATGATGGTGCCCTCGATGACGATGGGCGTGAAGCCGCGGCGCGGCGCGGGCGGCCCGGAGACCGGTTCCGCGACGGACACCGGCAGATCCTCCGCCGGGTCGAACCGGCCCGGCCGGGCCTGCGGAATCGCCTGCGTCTCCTCCGCCGATGGCCGCCCAGGCGCACCGGTCAGGGGAGGCTCACCGGTCATCCGGAACGCACGGGTGGGTTCCTCAGCCAGCGGGTTGTGCCGGCGCGGCGGCAGCGGCTGGGTGATCTCCTCGCCGGATGGCGGCGCGTCCATCCCGCGGGACGCGCCGAGGCCGCCCTCCGGCCGTCGTACCGGCTGGGTGGCTGCCGGGTCCGCCGCCATCGGAAAGGCCCGCGTCGTGGTCTCGTCGGCCGGCGCATCGGCCGGGCGGCGGCGAGGGAAGGGCTGGCTGCCTCGTCCGAACCGGGTCGGCGGGGCCGCCCGGTCACCGGGGCGTCCCCCGCTCGGGGCGGGATCGCGGGCCGGGCTGGGGTCGAAGAAGGAGCGCCGGGGCGCGGCCTGGGGGCCACCGTTGCCGTTAGCCGGAGCGGGGCCGTCGACGTCGCCCGGCCGGGTCGCTGCTGCCGGCCAGCCAGCGCCCGGCCCGGCCTGGTCGGTGGTGGGGCCGGCGGTCGCCAACGGGGTGAACCGGGACGGCCGGCCGGCACGGGGCAGCGCTCCGTTGCCCGGCGCGGGCCGGGGCGGCTCGGTCGGGTGCCGCTGACCGGCGGCGGGCAGGTCCTCCTCGCCAGGTCGGCGCGGCGGCTCAGCGGGGACGGGTGGCCGGGGCGCCGGACCCGGCACCGGCGGGGCACCCACCCGAGGGCCCGGGCTCCGCGCGGGCCTTCGGGGTGCGAGCGGAGCACTCTCGGGCCCGGACGGGGTCACCCCCGTCACGGGAGGCGATCCAGCGGCTGGCGCGGCGTCCCGCGGTGGCATGCCGGGCCGGGTGCGGGCCAACGTCTCGGCTCGCTCCAGTCGAGCGCGGGCACCCATGGCACGGCCGGGCAGTCGCACGTCGCCTCGGGACAGCTGGGACACGAACCAGGCCGGCAGGTAACCCTCGACCGGCAGACCCGGATTGACGGCGAGCCACCACTCGTGATTGGGCCAGCTGGCCGCGAGATCGGCGAAGGGGATGCGTCGGTTGCTGCCGGCGTGATCGCCGAGGCAGGCTCGCAGGGCGGCGGCGGAGGTGAAGGCCAGGACGTGGGTCCGGCCGCCGGTGGTCCAGGTGCCCCATCCGGCGGGTGGCTGGCCGGGCTGCGTCGGCGCGGAGACCGGCAGCAGCACATCGGTGCGGGACAGGAGTCGGAAGTAGAGCTCCTGGTCGTTGGCGCGCAGCGCGTCGCGCATCGCCACCTCGGCCTCCGTGGCCGGCTCCCATGCGGTCACGGCCACCTCCCCTTCCGAGAACAGGCCACAGGTATCGCGTACAACCTACAAGGTGGTACCAAGATCACAATGGCTGGCCGGCGGCGGCCTGCCAGGGCCCGGAGGAGGAGATAACATCCCGTTCCGGAGCCGACACGATACGGAGGGTGTCGATGTCCCAATCGATCACGCGCCCGGTCCTCGCAGGTCTGGCCGCCAGCCTGTTGACCGTACCGGCCCTTCCGACCGTCGCCGCCACCGCCGGGCTCCGGGCGGCGCCGGCGTGCGCGACAGCACTCGCCCCCGTCCGGCCGGTCGCGGCCAGGCCCTGGCCACAGCAACGGTACGACCCGGCGCGGCTCGCGCCGCTGGCCACCGGCGCCGGGGTGACCGTCGCGGTGGTCGACTCCGGGGTGGACCGGGTGCACCCGCAGCTGGCTGGACGGGTGCTGGCCGGCGTCGACCTGCTCGACCCCGGCGGGGACGGCGGTCGGGACTGCGCCGGGCACGGCACCGGTGTGGCGAGCATCATCGCCGCGGCACCCCGCTCGGACGTCGCCTTCCGCGGTCTGGCACCGGGTGCCCGAATCCTGCCGGTGCGGGTGAGTGAGCAGCAGGTTGTGCAGGGACGGGAGTCGGGGCGCACGGTCAGCGCCGACGAGTTCGCCCGGGCCATCCGGTGGGCCGTCGATCATGACGCCGACGTGGTGAACCTGTCCGTGGTGCTGTACGCGGACGACCCGGAGGTCCGTTCGGCAGTGCGGTACGCGGTCGACCGGGACGTGGTGCTGGTGGCCGCCGCCGGCAATCTGCACGACAGCGGGAACCCCCGACCGTTCCCCGCCGGCTACGACGGGGTGCTCGGCGTGGGCGCGATCGGGGCGGACGGCGGGCGGGCGGCGTTCTCGCAGACCGGCCCGCACGTCGACCTGGTGGCCCCGGGCAGCGAGGTGCTGACCGCCGCGCCCGGTGCCGGCCACCATCGGGTTGAAGGCACCAGTTACGCGGCGCCCTTCGTGGCCGCCACCGCCGCGTTGCTGCGGCAGTACCGGCCGGAGCTGACCGCCGCCCAGGTGGCGGAGCGGATCATCGCCACCGCCGACCCAGCTCCGGGCGCGGGCCGGGGCGGCGGATACGGCGCCGGGGTGTTGAACCCCTACCGGGCGGTCACCGAGACCAGCGGCGGCCGTGCGGCCGACGCGCGGCCGGTCGCCGCCCTCGCCGACGACCGGGCCGACCCGGCGCAGCTCGCCCACCAGGCCCGCCGGGCCGCCGCACGGGACCGAGCCCTGCTGGTCGGGGCGGTGGCCGGCATCACGGCGGTCACAGTGGCGCTGCTCGCCCTGGTGGTGCCCCGTGGTGCCCGTCGACGCTGGCGCCCGGCCGGCCCGGCCTGAGCCCACGGGCGCACGGCCTGAGCCCGCCCGCGCACGGCCTGAGCCCGCCGGCGTGCGGCCCTGACCGCCGACCGGTTGCGGGCGGGGCGCTGGCCCGGACACGGTCAGCGCTCCCGGCCCACATCGCTCACTGGAACAGCCCGGTGTTCTTCTTTTCGGTGTCCAGGTAGTCGGTGGCGGAGTCGTTCACCGCCAACCTGATGTCACGCAGCATGGCCTGCAGGTCCTGCGAGGCCGAGCGCCACTTCGCCTGCCGCTGCTCGTATGCCTGTCGCGCCTCGCCCGTCCAACTCGCCACCAGCGGGGCGGCGTCGCGTTCGAGTTGGCCGAGTTGCGCGTCGAGGGTGTTCAACGCCTTCTGAATGTCAGCGCCGGCCTGCTGCAGCGCGGCGAAGTTGACGACCAGCACACCATGGTCCATCGGATTCCCTCCCCAAGCGGGATCAGAGCGGCAACTGGATGCCGCCGCGGTTGGTGCCGGCCACCCGGCTGGACACCTCGTCGTCGGACACGTCGTACTGCCGACCGGCGGTGCGGATCGCACCGGCGGTCTCGCGCAGCGCGCGGTGCAGCGCCGCCTGGTCCTGTGACCACTGCTGCTTGACCTGCTCGAACGACCGGCCACCAGCGCCACGCCAGGCCTGCTGCAACACCTCCAGCTCGGCCAGCAGGCCGGTCAGCATGGACTGCAACGACTGGTCCACCTGCTCGAACTTCGCGGCAGTCTGCTGCATCACCGCTGCTTCTGCCTTGGTTTGGGACACCCGGACGTCACCTCGTCTCTCGGATCGCACCTGGCCGTCGACGCGCCCACCCTGGGGCGACGCGTCGTCGCTTGGCCCGGTCGTCGAGCACTGAGACACGGGTCAGCGAAGGACTTCGTGGCTGACGGTAGCGACCTCGTAGCGGTTCTGCTACCCCACCGGCTTCCCCTGTGGACAACCGAGGAGGCCATCGGTCGATTACGATGTGCCGCAGCCACGTCGCGGCGTGTGACGGACCGCCGGAGGGCGGCCGGCCGCCCGACCCGGTCCCCAATGGTCGAGGAGGCACGGTGCCGGCGATCACCACCGGAGGGCCGCACCCGCCGACCCCGGTCGGGTCCGAGGCAGGCGCCTCCGCACGGGTGGGCGGGTCGGGTCGACCCACCGACCGGGGCCCGGGGCCGGTCGATCAGCGCACCCTCCGTCGCCGGTCGCCGGTGGCCCACTGGGTCACACTCGGCCGTCGGGCGGCTGCCGGAGCGCGAGCCGGCCAACTGGTCACCGCACAGGTCGCGGCGGCGCTGGTGCTCGTCACCCTCGGCCGACCCGCACCGGTCGTCGCGGCGGCCGTACTGGTGGCCGTGCTGCTGGTGGCCGCCGCCTGGGTGCCGGTGCGGGGGCTGTGGCTGTTCGAGTGGCTGGGCACCGCCATCGGGCACCTCACCCGTCGACGGGCGTTGACCGGGCCGGCCGACCCGGCCGAACTGCTCGACCTGGTCGCCCCGGGCACCGTCGTCCGCTCGACCGAGTTGACCGGCGGGCCGGCGGCCGTCCTGGAGGACACCACCGGCATGGTCGCGCTCCTGGAGCTCGGTGACCCCGGCGACCTGCTGGGCGACGTGTCCCAGGCGATTCCCGCCCCGGCCGCGTTGCTCCCCCCTACCGGGCCGGACCAGCCCCCGCTGCTGGTCCAACTGCTGCTCGCCGGTGCGCCGGCGCCGGTGCCGAGCGCCGGTGGCACTGTCGGCACGTCGTACCGGCAGCTCACCGACGGGCGGCTCCCCGGGCGCGAGCGGGCGGTGGTGGCGGTCCGGGTGCTGCGGGTGAACGGTTGGTCCGAGGAGGACCTGCGCCGGGTGCTCGCCGGCACGGTCCGCCGCATCGTCCGCCGGCTCGGGCCGTTGGCCGCGAGGCCGCTCGGGGTGCCGGCGGCGCTGCGTGTCCTGGGCGAGTTGGCCCACCACGACGGCGAACCGGTCCGGGAGTCCTGGCCGGCGATCCGGTCCGGCACTCTCGTCCAGGCCACCTTCCGTCTGCTCCACTGGCCCGACGCGGGTGCTGCGGCTGGACGCCGGCTCGTGCCCCGCCTGCTCGCACTGCCGGCGACGGCCACGACGGTGTCGATCTGCTCAGGCCCGTCGCCGACGATGTCGACGTCGTCGGGTCCGCCGGCGGCCGGCGGAGTGCCGACCGAGCTGACCGTACGCCTGGCCGCCGCGACGGCGACCGAGTTGGCGGCGGCCACCGAGGCGCTGACCCGCCTGGTGACCGACCTGGGCGGAAAACTACGCCGACTGGACGGCGCCCACCTGAGCGGCCTCGCCGCCACGCTGCCGTTGGCGCTGACGGCACCCGGGGCGCAGCCCCGCCCACCGACGCCCGGAGCGCGACCCGGCTCGGCGGTCGACGACTGGGAGCTGTCCCTGGGCGACGCGGGAATGATGGCCGGCACCAACCGGCACGGGCGAGCCGTCACAGTGCGACTGTTCCGGCCGGAGAGCACCCGTGTGCTGCTGGTCGGCGGGGTGCGGGCAGCCCAGCTGGTGGCCCTGCGCGCCCTGGCACTCGGCGCCCTGGTGGTGGTGCAGACCGCCCGGCCACGCGCCTGGGAACCGTTCATCCGAGGGGTTGGCGCGCCGGGCGGCACGATCCCGTTGCTCCCTCCCGGTCGGGCGGTCGCCGACGGGGTGGGCACCGCGCTGCGTCCGTTGCTGCTGATCGTCGACGCCGGGCCGGTGGCGGCCGAGGCCGCGCCGGGCCCGCCGTGGCGGGCCACCCTTGTGGTACGCGACGAGCTGACCCCGGCCGATGTGGACGCGTTGAGCCGCGCCGACCTGGCGTTGCTCCAGCCACTGACCTCCGCCGAGGCCACCCTGGCCGGAGCCGCGCTGGGGCTGGGCGGCTCGGCCGAGTGGCTGACCCGGATCCGGGAGGACATGGTGGCCGTGGTCAACCGTCGGGCGCTGCGCTGGGCACTGCTCTCCCCCACTCCGATCGAGGCACAACTGATCGGCCCGCCGACGCGCGCCTGATTCCACCGGGACGGCCAGCCGGCGGGTTACGTCGGTGCGGTGTCCGTGGCACGATCCCCGCCATGGGTTTTCTGAAAGGTCTGCTGATTCGGCTGGCCAGCACAGCTCTGGCTTTCTGGCTGGCCACGCTCCTCATCCCGGGCATCTCCCTGGATTCGAACTCGGCCACCGAGACGGTGACCACGCTGCTCCTGGTGGCGGTGATCTTCGGCGTGGTCAACGCGGTTCTCCAGCCGATCATCAAGACCGTCGGTTGTGGCTTCTACCTCCTGACCCTGGGTCTCATCGCCCTGGTGGTGAACGGGTTGCTCTTCCTGCTCACCAGCTGGATCGCCGACCAGGCCGGGCTGCCGTTCTCGGTGGACGGTTTCTGGCCGGCAGCAGTGCTCGGCGCTCTCTTCGTGAGCATCGTGACCTGGATCCTCGGCGCCGTCCTCGACCGGGACTGACCGCCGACCAGCCAGCACCGCCCCGGTCCGTCCGGGGCTCCGACCTCGGCCGGGGCCCCGGCGGGCCGTTGACCAGAGTTCGGGAATGTGGCGGCCGGACCGCCCACCTCGGCGGTTAGCGTCGCGGCATGTTCTCGCTGACCTATTCCGACGGCCACCTGCTCAGTACCGATCCGGCGCGGATCGACCTGGACCTGGTGCACCACTGGTTGTCCACCGACGCGTACTGGGCGCTCGGACGGGACCGGGAGACCACCGAGCGGTCGTTCGCCGGCTCGCTGCCGTTCGGCATCTACCGGCCGGAGGACGGCCGCCAGGTCGCGGTGGCCCGGGTCGTCACTGACGGTGCCACCTTCGCCTGGCTCTGCGACGTGTACGTCGACCGGGCCGCCCGGGGTCGAGGGCTGGGCGGGTGGCTGGCCGGCGCGGTCCGCGACCACCTGGACGAGCTGGGCGTACGCCGGATCCTGCTCTGCACCAACGACGCCCACCAGGTGTACGCGGGGGTGGGCTTCACCCCGCTGGACGCGCCGCAACGGTGGATGCAGCTGGACCGTCGAGCCCCGGTGACCCCGATCACCGGAAAGGAACAAAGCAGCACTACGCCCCTTACGGTGGAGGCGTGACGCCACTCCGTCTGGGATACCTCTACGGCCTCGGCGCGTACCTGCTCTGGGGTTTCTTTCCGCTCTACCTGAAGCTGCTGCGACCCGCCGGCCCGCTGGAGATCCTGTCCCACCGGATCGTCTGGTCGGTGGTCTTCGTGGCGCTGCTACTGGCGGCGCTGCGCAACGTCGGCTTCCTGCGGTCGCTGCTGCGCCGCCCCTGGGCGGTGGCGGGGATCGTCGCCGCCGCCGCGTTGATCGCTGTGAACTGGGGCGCCTACATCTACGGGGTCAACTCCGACCGGGTGGTGGAGACGGCGCTCGGCTACTTCATCAACCCGCTGGTAGTGGTGCTGCTCGGGGTGACGGTGCTGCGGGAGCGGCTGCGCCCGGCGCAGTGGGTGGCGCTGGGGATCGGCGCGTCGGCGGTCGCGGTGCTCACCGTGGACTACGGCCGGCTGCCCTGGTTGGCGTTGACCCTGGCGTTCAGCTTCGCCGGCTACGGCCTGGTGAAGAAGCGGCTCGGGCTGCCGGCGGCGGAGGGGCTCTTCGTCGAGTCGGCGGTGCTGGCGTTGCCGGCGCTGGGCTACCTGGGCTGGCTGACGGCGAGGGCCGACCTGACCTTCGGGCACGTCTCGGCCGGGCACACAGCGCTGCTGGTGCTGGCCGGCGCGGCCACGGCGGTTCCCCTGCTGCTGTTCGCCGGGGCGGCCAACCGACTGCCCCTGAGCAGCCTCGGCATGATCCAGTACCTGGCGCCGATCCTTCAGCTCGGCTGCGGGGTGCTGATCTTCCACGAGCCGATGCCGCCGGCCCGGCTGGCCGGCTTCGCGCTGGTCTGGCTGGCCCTGATCGTCTTCACCGCCGACGCCGTCCGAACCTCCCGCCGCACCCGCCAGTCCCGCCAACAGACCCCCGCCCCCACCCCACTCCCCACCCCCTGACCCCGCGATCTTGCAGTTTCGGTGGTCTATATGCCTGCCATGCCCCTTATGGAACGGCAGAAAGTGCAAGATCGCGGAGGACCGGGGTGGGTGGGTGGGTGGTTTAGGGGACGGCGTAGGTCAGTAGGGGCGTGCCGTCGGCTTTTTGCAGCTCCACGCTTACCAGCTCGGCGTCGGTGAACCTCGTCGCGCCGGTGAAGCTGAGGTCGTCGCCGGGCGCCGCCAACCAGGAGCCGATCTGCTCGGTGGCGCCGTTCGGGCCCCGCGCCACCAGCCGGAACGGGTACGCCTTGCCGTAGCTCGTCCGCGCGTCGTACCCGCAGCGCATGGTCACCTGGGTGCCCCACTTGGTGCCGGTGAGCCCGAGGTCGGCGTGCACCGGCCCGGCGGCGGCCACCGGCCGCATGGCGACCATCGACACCTGTGGTGTCGATGTGCCCTGCGCGCCGGGCGGCCCGGACGGGTCGACCGTTCGGGGCAGCGCCACTGCGGTGCCCACGCCGACCAGCAGCGCCAGCCCGGCGGCGGCCAGTGTGGTCAGTGCGTACCGTCGCCGGTCCGCGGCGCGTTCCCGACGACGGCGCTGGCGGGCCTCGTCGAGCAGTGCGGGCACCCGGGGCGGGGCCGGCGGCGGCAGGATCTGCTCCAACCCCGCCGGGTCGAGGCGCCCGAGCAACCCGGGCAGGACCGCGATCTCGGCGACCGCCTCCCGACACTCGGCGCACCCGCCGAGGTGCCGCTCGTAGGCCGCCCGCTCGGCGGGGGCCAGGGCGCCCAGCACGTACGCGCCGTCGTCGTACGCGAACTCGCACCGGGTCATCCCGTCACCCCCATCTCGGCCAGGACCAACCGTAGAGACCGCAGCGCGTAGTGGGTGCGGGATTTCACGGTCCCTGGCGGTACGCCCAGGCGGGACGCCGCCTCGGCCACCGACCGCCCCTGGTAGAAGCACTCGACCAGCACCTCCCGGTGGGTCGGGCTGAGCCGGTTCAGCGCCTCGGCGACGGTCCACGCCTCCACCGCCCGTTCGGCCTCGTCGATCACCTCGGGCGGTTCGGGCAGATCGTCGGTGAACACCTCGCCGACCCGGGTGGATCGGCGCCGCCAGGCGTCGATGGCCAGGTTGCGGGCGGTGGTGAACAGCCAGGACCGCACCGATCCACGCCTCGGGTCGAGTGACTCCGGATGTCGCCAGGCCCGCAGCAGCGTCTCCTGCACCAGGTCCTCGGCCCGCTGCCGGTCCCCGTTGACCAGCCGCAGAGCATGGGCGTACAGCGCCTCCGCGTGCTCGTCGTGCAGCGCGCGCAGCAGTTGGGCGTCGTGGTCGCTGATGGCGGTCTCCTCGCTTCCGGCGCGCGTCCGGCGGTGCGTTCGCTCGGGAATACGTGCTGTCACGCCGATCGGTTCAGCCCGAGGTCAGACCGGTTGCGTGGTGGTGCCACCGACGAAGGTGTTCATGCCCGGTTCACATCGCGGCTGACGAGCGCTCACCACGTCCTCCTAGCGTCCGGCTGGTACGCCGCCTGTCGTGCCACCGACTTCTCTGGAGGCTTCCCCCATGAGCGACCGTCCCCGGCTGCTCCCCCTGTTGAACGGCACCCGCCATGGCACCCGTGATGCCATGACCTGTCTGTACCGGTGCGGAAACGCGTGTGACCACCCGGTCCCGAACACCTCCGACAACGCGTACTTCGGTGACGTGGTGAACGCCGAGGTGTCGCGGCGTGGCGTGGTCCGGGCCGGCGCGGTCGGCGCGCTGGTGCTCGGCTTCGGCGGCGCGGCAGCCGGCGCGCTCGCCGGAGCGGCCCCGGCCATGGCGGCCCCGACCGCCCCGGACGTACCGGAGAACTTCGGGTTCGGTCGTCCCGGCACCGGGGTCGGCAACGGCGCGCTGACCTTCAAGCCGATCCCACCAAACAAGCTGGACACCCTGGTCGTGCCGAACGGCTACGACCACGCCGTGGTGATCAAGTGGGGTGACCCGGTGCTGCCGGGCGCGCCGGAGTTCGACCTGCACCACCAGACCGCCGCCGCGCAGTCCAAGCAGTTCGGTTACAACAACGACTTCGTGGGCGTGCTGCCGCTGGACAAGCAGGGCAAGCGGGCACTGCTCGTGGTCAACCACGAGTACACGAACGAGGACCTGATGTTCCCGGGCTTCCCCGGCCTGGACGGGCTCTCCGTGGAGCAGCTGCGCACCGCCATGGCCGCGCACGGCATGTCAGTGGTGGAGCTTGAGCGGGTCGCGGGCACCGGGCAGTGGAAGCCGGTGGGCAAGGGCCCACGGCCGTACAACCGGCGGGTCACCGCGCTGAGCACCAAGTTCGACCTGACCGGCCCGGCCGCCGGCTCGGCCTGGCTGAAGACCGCCGCCGACCCCAGGGGCCGCACTGTCGTCGGCACGCTGAACAACTGCGCCGGTGGCGTAACCCCGTGGGGCACTGTGCTCTCCGGCGAGGAGAACTTCAACCAGTACTTCGTGGGCGCCGACGCCGCCCCGGCCGAGCTGAAGCCGAAGCTGGACCGTTACGGCATCAGCACCGCCAGCCGCTACCCCAGCGGCAGCCGCAAGTGGGAGCGCGCGGACGAGCGCTTCGACCTGGCGAAGCACCCCAACGAGGCACACCGGTTCGGCTGGATCGTCGAGATCGACCCGTTCGACCCGGAGAGCCGCCCGCGCAAGCACACAGCGCTGGGCCGGTTCAAGCACGAGGGCGCCAACGTGATCGTCGCGAAGGACGGCCACGTGGTCGCGTACATGGGCGACGACGAGCGGTTCGACTACCTCTACAAGTTCGTCTCGGACAAGAAGTTCATGAAGGGCAACTCCTGGGCTGCCCGCAAGCACAACCTGACCCTGCTGGAGTCCGGCACGCTCTACGTGGCGAAGCTCGACCAGACCAGCGCCGCCGAGATCGACGGCACGGGCAAGCTCCCGGCCGACGGCGCGTTCAACGGTCGGGGTCGCTGGATCAGGCTGGTCAGCGGCAACCGGTCGTTCGTCGACGGGATGACCGCCGCCGACGTGCTCACCTTCACCCGGCTCGCCGGTGACAAGGTCGGCGCGACCAAGATGGACCGCCCCGAGGACGTCGAGCCGAGCCTGCTCACCGGCAAGGTGTACGTGGCGCTGACAAACAACACCAACCGGGGCGTCGGGAGCAACCCGAAGGCGGACGAGGCCAACCCGCGCAACGCCAACAAGCACGGGCAGATCCTGGAGCTGGTCGAGGATCGCAACGACAACACCTCGGAGACCTTCGCCTGGTCGCTGCCGATCGTCTGCGGCGACCCGACCGACCCGTCGACCTTCTTCGCCGGGTACGACAAGGCCAAGGTCTCCCCGATCTCCTGCCCGGACAACGTCGCCTTCGACGCCACCGGCAACCTCTGGATCTCCACCGACGGCAACGCGCTAGGCAGCAACGACGGCCTGTTCGCCACCGCCGTGGAGGGCCCGGAGCGGGGTCACCTCAAGCAGTTCCTGACGGTGCCGCTCGGCGCGGAGACCTGCGGCCCGTTCATCACCGGCGACAACCGCTCGGTCTTCGTCGCCGTGCAGCACCCCGGCGAGATCACCGGGGCCTCGGTGGAGAACCCGGCCTCGAACTGGCCCGACGGTGACTACGCCAAGCCGGGCGTGGTGGTCACCTGGCGCCTCGACGGCGGCCCGGTGGGCAGCTGACGTCGTACCCGCGGTCGAGCGGCCGCTGACGTTGCTCCGGCGGTCCGGCGCCGGACCGCCCCGAGAGGCCCTCTCCCAGCCCGGGAGAGGGCCTCTCGGCGGTCAGTTGTCGGTGGCGATGCTGTCGGCCACGCCGCGGGCCACTGTGAGTAACTTGGCGCGTACCACCCGGGCGGAGGTCATCATCTCGCTGGCCGGCAACGCGCAGGCCAGCACGACCCGGCGTTCCATGTCCTTGTCCGGCGCGACGAGCACCGCGGCGCAGGCCACCCCCTGGCGGAACTGCCCCATCTCCAGTTGCATGCCACGCCGGTCGCCGGCGGCCAGGTCGGCCTCGAAACTCTCGGTGGTGGTCAGCGTGGCGGTGGTGAACGGGCGCATGCCGTACTCGCGCAGATAGCGGTAGCGCTGGTCGGTAGTGAGGGTGGCGAGCAACGACTTGCCGAGCGCTGTCGCGTGCGCCCCCTCGTCGAAACCGGGGACCAGATCCTCCAGGTAGGGCGACCGGTGCCCCTCGGCGACCGCTGTGAGGGCCACCTGACCGCCGACGAACCGACCGAGGTAGTGGCTGTAGCCGGTGTCCAGGGCGGCCCGCCGCAGCGTCTCACCGACCGCCGGCGGGCCCCGGAACGCCGTCACCAGCTCCCGGTACCGGTCGGCCACCTCCAACCCCACGATGTACGTGCCGTCCTCGCGACGGATCACGTAGCCCTCGTAGGCGAGGGTGCGGACCAGGTGATAGGTGGTGGCCACTGTCAGCTCGCAGCGCCGGGCGATCTGCTTGACGGTCAGGCCCTTCGGGGCGCGACCGACCGACTCCAGCACCCGTAGCGCTCGGGACACGCTGCGAATCAGGTCCGAAGGTTCTGCCAAGGGGTCGCGCACAACCACCTCCGCCGCCGGGGACTTACACCATATGAAAAACAGGCCCAGTGCGAAATGCCTGTTCGGGTCGAGGATGCCAGATCACCATCCACAGCTTGTGCCCCGCCAGTCACCAAGAGTGCTGTGAGCGGGGCTCGCGTAGGTTTGCCGAACGATGACCGACACCTCCAACACCCCCGATCCGGCCGTTGCCCGACCCCGTCCGGTCCGGGCCAGCGCCGGCGCAGTCGTCACCACAGTGGCCTGCGTACTCCCCGTCTTCCTGCTCGGCGGTCTCGCCGTGCAGATGGGCACGGACCTCGGCTTCTCGCCGGCCGGCCTGGGCCTGGCCGTCTCCGTCTACTTCGGGATCAGCGCGCTGGCCTCGGTGCCCTCCGGGCGGTTGGTCGAGCGGTACGGGCCGGCAGTGGTGGCCCGCTGCGGCATCCTGCTGGCCGCCGGGTCGATGCTGGCCGTGGCCGCCTTCGCCCGGTCGTACCCGGTGCTGGTCGGCCTGCTCGCGCTCAGCGCCGCCGCGAACGCGCTCGGCCAGTTGGCCAGCAACGCCGCGCTGGCCCAGCACGTGCCGGCCCGGCGGCAGGGGCTGTCGTTCGGTGTCAAGCAGGCCGCCATCCCGGTCTCCACCCTGCTGGCCGGGGTGGCGGTGCCCACCATCGCGCTCACCGCCGGCTGGCGCTGGGCGTTCGTGGCCGCCGCCGTGGCCGCGCTGGCGACGCTGGCCGCCGTACCCCGGCAGTTGCCCGGCCCGGCCCGGCGGGCCGGCGCCGCGCGCGCCGGTCGGGCGACGGCGGCGCTGGTGGTGATCGGCGCGGCGGCGACGTTGGCCTCGGGCGCGGCCAACTCGCTGGGCACCTTCCTGGTGGACTCCGCCGCGGCCCGGGGTCTGTCGCCGGGCCTCGCCGGCCTCACCCTGACCCTCGGTAGCGCGGTCTGCGTGGCGTCTCGGGTGGGCGCCGGCTGGGTGGCCGACCGCCGCGAGACCGGCCACGTCGCCCTCATCGCCGCGATGCTGCTCGTCGGCGCGGCCGGGCTGGGCCTGCTCGCGTTGACCGGCTCGGTGCCGTTGGTGGTCGGCGTGGTGCTCGGCTTCGGCCTGGGCTGGGCCTGGCCCGGCCTGATGAACTTCGCCGTGGTCCGGCTCCACCCGCAGTCACCGGCCGCCGCCACCTCGATCACCCAGACCGGGGTGTACGCGGGCGGCTGTCTCGGCCCGCTGAGCCTGGGCCCACTCGCCGCCCACCTCGGTTACCCGGCGATGTGGACCATCGCGGCCGTGGCGATGCTGCTCGCCGCCGCCCTCATGCTCGTCGGCAGCCGACTGTTGACCCGCGCCGCCGCCGCAGCGGGCCGGGGCGTGGATCAGCTGGTGCGGTCGGCGATGTAGTCGCAGAGCGACTCGAGCGCGCTGCGGGACGGGCCCTGTGGCAGCGGGGCGAGCTGCGCGCGGGCCTCCTCGGCGTAGCTGCGCACGGTCTCCCGGGCCCGCTTGAGCGCCGCGCTCTCCCGGAGCAGCCCCAACGCCTCGGCGTGCAGCGCGTCGTCGGTCAACGGGCCGGTCGCCAGGATCTCCCGCAGCCGCACCGACGACGCGTCGGAGTCGTCCGCCTCGCGGGCGTAGAGCACCGGCAGCGTCGGGACACCCTCGCGCAGGTCCGTGCCGGGGGTCTTGCCCGACTGCACCGACTCGGAGGCGATGTCCAGCAGGTCGTCGGAGAGCTGGAAGGCGACGCCGATCGTCTCGCCGTACCCGGCCAGGGCCTCCACGTGCTCAGGGGCGGCGCCACCGAACATGCCACCGAAACGGGCGGACGTGGCGATCAGCGAGCCCGTCTTCTCGGCGATCACGTGCAGGTAGTGGGCCACCGGGTCGTCGTCGGCGCGCGGCCCGACCGTCTCCGCGATCTGGCCGTGCACCAGCCGGGCGAAGGTGCGCGCCTGCAACCGGACCGCCTCGGGGCCCAGGTCGGCGGCGATGTCCGCCGCGCGGGCGAAGAGGTAGTCGCCGACCAGGATGGCGACCGAGTTGGTCCACCGGGAGTTCGCGCTCGGCGCGCCCCGACGGACGGCGGCCTCGTCCATCACGTCGTCGTGGTAGAGGGTGGCGAGGTGAGTGAGCTCCATCACCACGGCGGCCGGGACCACCTGCGCACCGGTCGGGTCACCGAACTGGGCGCCGAGCGCCACCAGCAACGGCCGGAACCGCTTCCCGCCGGCCTCGACGAGGTGCCGGGCGGCCTCGGTGACGAACGGGTCGGCACTGGCCACGCTGGCCCGCAACTCGACCTCGACCGTGTCCAGAAGACCCAGCACGGACGCCTCGACACGGGGATCGGAGAGGCTGAGGCCAAGCGCGCCGAACTGACTCGTGCTCGCCCGACCCCGTCGACCGCCGGAGCCGGAGGCACCTGAACGCTCGCCCGCCGGATTCACCACGCTATCAACCATGCCACACCCGTTCGACCTGCTCCGGCCCGGGGATACGCACCGGGGGCCGGCACGTGAACACGCGCCGACCCCCGGTGATCGAACCTTCGGTTACCGAACGAATTCGGCGGCTCCGGCAGCCAGATCGAGCAGCGGCGCCGGGGCGACACCCAACACCAGGGTCGCCAGCACACCGATCATCAGCGCGGCGGAGGTTAGCCCACCGGGCACCATGACGGTCGGGGTGGACTCGCCCGGCTCGGAGAGCCACATCATCACCACGACCCGCAGGTACGGGAACGCGAGGATCATGCTGGTCAGCACACCGGCGATCACCAGCCAGGCCTGGCCACCCTCCAGCGCCGGCCCGAAGATGGCGAACTTGCTGGTGAAGCCGCTGGTCAGCGGAATACCGGCGAAGGCCAGCAGGATGAACGTGAACAGCGCGGCGAAGAACGGCGACCGGCGGCCCAGCCCGGCCCAGCGGGACAGGTGGGTGGCCTCGCCGTCGTCGTCCCGTACCAGCGTCACCACGGCGAACGCGGCCAGCACCGAGAAGCCGTACGCGACCAGGTAGAACATCGTGCCGGCCAGCCCGTCGCGGCTCGGCGCCAACACACCGACAAGCAGGTAGCCGGCGTTGGCGATCGAGGAGTACGCGAGCAGCCGCTTGATGTCGGTCTGGGTGACAGCGAGCACCGCGCCCACCAGCATGGTCAGCACCGCCACCGCGCCGAGGACCGGCGTGAAGTCCCAGTTGGCGTCGGCGAACGCGACCTGGAAGACGCGTAGCAGGGCACCGAACGCGGCGACCTTGGTGCAGGCCGCCATGAACCCGGTGACCGGGGTCGGAGCACCCTGGTAGACGTCCGGGGTCCAGACGTGGAACGGGGCCGCCGCGGCCTTGAAGAGCAGACCGATGGCGAGCAGCGCCATGCCGGCGAAGAGGAGCACCGGGCTGGCCGGCGACTCGCCCACCGCCGCGTGGATGGTGGCGAAGTCGACGCCGGCCGTGCGGCCCGGGATGCCGGAGGTGAAGCCGTAGATCAGGGCCACGCCGAACAGGAAGAACGCAGAGGCGTACGCGCCGAGCAGGAAGTACTTCATCGCCGCCTCCTGGCTCAGCAGACGCCGGCGACGGGCCAGCGCGCAGAGCAGGTAGAGCGGCAGGGAGAAGACCTCGAGTGCGATGAACATGGTCAGCAGGTCGTTCGCCGCCACGAAGATCAGCATGCCGCCGATCGCGAACGTGGTCAGCGGGTAGACCTCGGTGAGACCGTTGCGCCCCTCGGCCTGCCGCCGGTCGTCGGCCGACTCCGCGGTCACCGCGGCCTGGGCGACGAACGCCCCGCCCCGCTCGACCGAGCGGTCACCGATCAGCAGCAGCGCCATCGCTGCCAGCACCAGGATCGCGCCCTGGAGGAAGAGCGTCGGCCCGTCGATCGCGAGCGCCTGACCCGCGGTGATGATCCGCTCATCGGCGCTGAGGACCACCATGGTCAAGGCCGCGAGCACCGCGAGCAGCGCCAGCGTCAACTGCACCACGTGCCGCCAGCGACGAGGCACCAGGGCCTCGACCAGCACGCCGAGCAACGCCGTGCCCAGCATGATCAGGATCGGAGAGATCGCCGCGTAGTCGATCGACGGCAGCTTCAACTCGGTCACTTTGCCGCCTCCTGGACGGTGCCGCCCACGGACGGCGCCGGGTCGGTTCTGCCGATGTCGTCCATGGTCGCCTGGACGGCGGGGTTGATCACGTCAGTGACCGGCTTGGGGAAGAAGCCGAGCAGCACGATCAGCGCGATCAGCGGGGCGACCACTACCTTCTCGCGCAGGTTGAGGTCCCGGCGCATGCCGTCGACCTCGGTCAGCGCCGGGTTGAGGGTGCCCTGGGTGGTGCGTTGCACCATCCACAGCACGTACGCGGCGGCCAGGATGATGCCGAGCGTGGCGATGACCGCGACCGGCTTGTTCACGGTGAAGGTGCCGATCAGCACCAGGAACTCGGAGATGAACGGTGCAGTGCCGGGCAGCGCGAGCGAGGCGAGACCGGCGAAGAAGAGCACCCCGGCGAGCACCGGGACGAGCTTGCCGGCGCCACCGAAGTCGCTGATCAGCGCCGAACCACGCCGGGAGATCAGCATGCCCACCACCAGGAAGAGCAGGCCGGTGGCCAGCCCGTGGTTGAGCATGTAGAGCACCGCGCCGGTGCCGGCCTGGGTGGTGAAGGCGAAGATGCCCACGCCGATGAAGCCGAAGTGCGCGATCGAGGTGTACGACACCAGCCGCTTGAGGTCGTTCTGGCCGACCGCCAGCAGCGCGGCGTAGACGATGCCGATCACACCCAGGGCCAGTGCCCACGGCGCGAACCACTTCGACGCCTCGGGGAACAGCGGCAGGCAGTAGCGCAGGATACCGAAGGTGCCGACCTTGTCCAGCACGCCGACGAGCAGCGCCGCCGCGCCCGCCGGGGCGGCGCCACCGGCATCGGGCAACCAGGTGTGGAACGGGAAGAACGGCGCCTTGATGGCGAACGCGAGGAAGAAGCCGAGGAACAGCCACCGCTCGGTGCCGGTGCTGATGTCGACCTGCGAGAGCGCCTGCCAGTCGAAGGTCTTGCCGCCCACCACCCACAGGCCGATCACCGCGGCCAGCATGAACAGACCGCCGACGAGCGAGTAGAGGAAGAACTTCACCGCCGCGTACTGCCGCTGGTGGCCGCCGTAGCTGCCGATGAGGAAGTACATCGGCACCAGCATGACCTCGAAGAACACGTAGAACAGGAAGACGTCGGCGGCCGCGAAGACGCCGATCATCGTGCACTCGAGGACCAGCAGCAGCGCGAAGTAGACGGGCACCGACCGCTTCGACGACTCGGCGTCGTGCCAGGACGCCAGGATCACCAGCGGCACCAGCACCGCGATCAGCATCAGCATCACCAGCGCGATGCCGTCGGCGGCGAAGGTGAAGCTGACCCCCCAGTTCGGAATCCAGGAGTACGACTCGCGGAACTGGAACCGGTCACCGCCGGCGTTGAAGCTGACCCACATCACCACCGACAGCACCAGCACGAGCAGCGACCAGGCGAACGCCACCTGCTTGGCCAGCTCCGGGCGGTGGCGCGGCAGGAAGGCCACCACCAGGGCGCCCACCAGCGGCGCCACGGTGAGCACCGAGAGGAACGGGAAGTTGGACATTATGCGGCCTTACCTCCGTCGTGGATGCGTGGTCCGCCGGCGGGGGCGGGCGTATTGAGGTCGATCACGCCAACCACCCCGCCTGCACCGCCAGGAACGCCGCCATCACCAGCAGCGCACCGGCCAGGATCGAGGTGGCGTACGAGCGGACAAAGCCGGTCTGCATCCGACGGAGGCGGCCCGAGCCCCCGCCGACCGCGGCGGCGAGCCCGTTGACGAGCCCGTCGATGCCCCGGTTGTCGAGGTACACCAGCGCCCGGGTGAGGAAGATGCCCGGCTTCTCGAAGACCGCCTCGTTGACCGTGTCGGTGTAGAGGTTGCGCCGGGCGGCGGTGACCAGCACGCCGGCCGGCTGCGGCGCGGTGGCAGTGCCTGCCCGGAACAGGAACCAGGCGAGCCCGGCACCGAGCACGGTGACCAGCAGCGACAGGATGGTGATCACGGTGTGCGAGAGGACCGCCTCGTGCTCCGCGTGCTCGCCGCCCAGCCCGGCGGTCTCCGTCAGCCAGTCCGGAACGGACGTGGCGAGCAGGAAGCCGGCGCCGACCGACCCGACCGCCAGCAGGATCAGCGGGATGGTCATCAGCTTCGGCGACTCGTGCGGGTGCTCGATGTCCTCGGTCCACCGCTGCGGCCCGTGGAACGTGAGCACGAACAGCCGCGTCATGTAGAACGCGGTGAGCCCGGCGCCGAGCAGTGCCGCACCGCCGAAGAGCCAGGCGGTCCAGTCCTCCCGCTCGAAGGCGGCCACGATGATCGGCTCCTTGGAGAAGAAGCCGGAGAACGGGAACATGCCGATGATGGCCAGCCAGCCCATCATGAAGGTCAACCAGGTGATCTTCATGTACTTGGACAGCCCACCGAAGCGGCGGATGTCGACCTGGTCCTTCATTCCGTGCATGACCGAGCCGGCGCCCAGGAACATGTTGGCCTTGAAGAAGCCGTGCGCCAGCAGGTGCACGATGGCCAGCGCGTACGCCGCGCCGCCGAGGCCGACACCGAGGAACATGTAGCCGATCTGGCTCACCGTCGACCAGGCGAGCACCCGCTTGATGTCGTCCTTGGCCGCACCGATGATGCAGCCGATCAGCAGGGTGAGCGCGCCGACGCTGACCACCACGAGTTGCAGCGTCGAGTTGGCCGAGAAGATCGGGTTGGACCGGGCGATCAGGTAGACGCCCGCGGTGACCATGGTGGCGGCGTGGATGAGCGCCGACACGGGGGTCGGGCCCTCCATCGCGTCCGGCAACCACGCCTGGAGCGGGAACTGGCCGGACTTGCCGGCAGCCCCGAGCAGCAGCAACAGGCCGAGGACCAGCACCGTGGTGCCGGTCAGCGCGCCGACACCGTTGAACACCTCGTCGTACTGGGTGGTGCCCAGGGTGGCGAACATGATGAAGATGCCGATGGCCAGGCCGGCGTCGCCGACCCGGTTCATCAGGAACGCCTTCTTGCCGGCGGTGGCCGCGCTCGGCCGCTCGGTCCAGAAGGAGATCAGCAGGTACGACGCCAGACCGACGCCCTCCCAGCCGAAGTACAGCATCACGTAGTTGTTGCCGAGCACCAGCAGCAGCATCGCCGCGACGAACAGGTTGAAGTACGCGAAGAACCGACGACGGCCCGCGTCGTGCGCCATGTACTCCACCGCGTACAGGTGGATCAGGAAACCCACCCCGGTGATCAGCAGTACGAAGACCGCGGCCAGCGGGTCGAAGAGCAGGCCGAAGTCGACGCGCAGATCTCCGACGGCGATGAAGTCCCAGAGGCTCAGCTCGACCGACTTGTTCTCCAGGCCACGCAGCTGGAAGAAGAAGCTCAGGCCGAGCACGAACGCGGCGCCGATGGCGGCGACGCCCAACCAGTGCCCCCAGCGGTCGGCCCGGCGGCCGAGCAGCAGCAGGATGGCCGCGCTGACCAGCGGGATCGCCACCAGCAGCCAGACGCCCCCAAGCAGCCCCGTGGCCTGGGCGTATTCCACAGTCTCTTCCACCGGTGGACCCCTCTAGTACTTGAGCAGGTTGGCGTCGTCGACACTCGCCGAGCGTCGCGTCCGGAAGATGGACATGATGATCGCGAGCCCGACCACGACCTCGGCCGCCGCCACCACCATCACGAAGAACGCCATGATCTGGCCGTTGAGGTCACCGTTGATCCGGCTGAAGGTGACCAGCGTCAGGTTGGCCGCGTTGAGCATCAGCTCCACGCACATGAACAGCACGATCGCGTTGCGCCGGACCAGCACCCCGGCGGCGCCGATGGTGAACAGCACCGCGGCGAGCACGAGGTAGTAGGTCGGCTCGACCGAGAAGAACGTTCCCATTACTTGTCCGTCCCCTTCAGCGAGGTCTCCTCGGCGGTCAGCTCGCGCTGCGGAAGGATCGCCGGGGTGCTGCGGTCGGTCAGGCGGCCGTCGGGCAGCCGGGCCGGGGTGGCCACCGAGGAGGAGGTCGCGAAGACGCCGGGGCCCGGCTTCGGGCCGGGGTAGTTGCCCGGGGCGAAGCGTGCCTTCATCGTCGACACCTGGTCGACCTTGTCCTGCTTACGCCGCTCGACGTGGGCCAGCACCATGGCACCGACCGCCGCGGTGATCAGCAGCGCCGAGGTCAGCTCGAACGCGAAGACGTACTTGGTGAACAGCAGTCGGGCGATGCCTTGCACGTTCCCCTCGGCGTTGACCTGGTCCAGACCGGCCGTGTTGGTCCGGTCGAGCGCCTGGTAGAGGCCGGTGCCGACCAGGCCGGCGAAGCCCAGGCCGAGCACGATCGCGGCGACGCGCTGGCCGCGCAGCGTCTCGATCAGCGAGTCAGTGGAGTCCCGACCGACAAGCATCAGCACGAAGAGGAACAGCATCATGATCGCGCCGGTGTAGACGATGATCTGCACCATGCCGATGAACGGACCGGCCTGGAGCACGTAGAAGACGCCCAGGCAGAGCATTGTCAGCACCAGCCACAGCGCCGAGTGCACGGCGTTGCGCGCGGCCACCATCCCGATCCCGCCGATCAGCGCGAGCGGGGCGAGGATCCAGAAGGTGACCGCCTCGCCGGTGGGGACCGAACCCGCCGCGGCGAGCACCGTAGACGTGGTCATGCTTTTTCTCCCTTGCCGGCCGCCACGCGCTGGGCGGCCTGCTCGGCGCCCGGGAACGTCACGCCGGGGTGCTCCTCGACCTGGTAGCGGCCGGGGCCCATCGGGGACGTCTCCGCACCGGCGGAGGTGCCCGGGTTGTCCAGCGCGCCGACGTAGTAGTCCTTCTCGCTGTCACCCAGCCGCATCGGGTGCGGAGGCTGCTCCATGCCCTCCAGCAACGGCGCGAGCAACTGCTCCTTGGTGAAGATCAGGTCCTGTCGGTTGTCCCGGGCCAACTCGTACTCGTTGCTCATGGTGAGCGACCGGGTCGGGCATGCCTCGATGCACAGCCCGCAGAAGATGCAGCGGGCGTAGTTGATCTGGTAGACGCTGGCGTACCGCTCACCCGGCGAGAAGCGCTGCTCGTCGGTGTTGTCGCCACCCTCGACGTAGATCGCGTCCGCCGGGCAGGCCCAGGCGCACAGCTCGCAGCCGATGCACTTCTCCAGGCCGTCCGGGTGCCGGTTGAGGATGTGCCGCCCGTGGTAGCGCGGCGCCGACACCGGCGGCTTGAACGGGTAGTCGGTCGTGACGACCTTCCTGAACATGTGCGAGAAGGTGACACCGAATCCCTTGAACGTTCCGGTGATCGCGCCCACGTCACACCTCCCTGGAGTCCGAGCCGGCAACGATGTTGGCCGGCTCCCGCTCGGCGACCACGCGCGTGATGCGCGGGCTCGGTGGTACCTGAAGATCCATCGGCGGCAGCGGGAAGCTCCCGTGCGGCCGGTTGTCGACCTGTTCCTGCGTCGTCGGCTTCGGCTTCGGCTTCCGGCTGGGCCAGAAGATCGTGGCGACCAGCAGGATGCCGGCCGGGATGCCGACGGCGATCACCTTGCCGCGGGTGTCCCAGTCCTCGATGGAGCGCAGGCCCGACAGGACCAGGATCCAGACCAGGTTGATCGGCAGCAGCACCTTCCAGCCGAGCCGCATGAACTGGTCGTACCGCAGCCGGGGCAGCGTGCCACGCAACCACACGAAGACGAAGACCAGCGCGATCACCTTGCCGAAGAACCAGAGCATCGGCCACCAACCGGAGTTGGCGCCCTCCCAGATGGTGATCGGCCAGGGCGCTCGCCAACCGCCCAGGAACAGCGTGGTGGTGACCGCGGACATGGTCACCATCGCGACGTACTCGCTGAGCATGAAGAGCGCGAACTTCAGCGAGCTGTATTCAGTCATGAAGCCGGCGACCAGCTCGGACTCGGCCTCGGGCAGGTCGAACGGCGCCCGGTTGGTCTCACCCACAGTGGCGATGAAGAAGATGATGAAGCTCGGCAGCAGCAGGATCGCGTACCAGCCCGGCGCCGGGACGGTCTGGCCGAAGATGGTCAGCTGGGTGCCGTCGCCCTGAGCGGCGACGATCCCGCTGGTGCTCATCGTGCCGGCGGTCATGAAGACCGCCACGATGCTGAGCCCCATGGCGACCTCGTAGGAGATCATCTGGGCGCTCGACCGGAGACCACCCAGCAGCGGGTACGTCGAGCCGGAGGCCCAGCCACCAAGCACGATGCCGTAGACGCCCATCGAGGAGCAGGCGAGCAGCAGCAGCACCGCCACCGGCACATCGGTGACCTGCAACGGCGTGTGGTGACCGAAGATGCTCACCATCGGGCCGAACGGCACCACCGACAAGGCGGTGACCGCGCAGATCACCGAGATGGTCGGGGCGAAGAAGTAGACGACCTTGTCGGCCGCCTTCGGGAGGATGTCCTCCTTGAAGGCCATCTTCAGGCCGTCGGCGAGGGTCTGCAGCAGGCCGAACGGGCCGACCTGGTTGGGGCCGGGCCGCACCTGCATGTAACCGACCACGCGCCGTTCGAACCAGACGCCGAGCAGGGTGGCCAGCAGACCGAAGGCGAACGCGAAGACAATCTTGCCGAGAACCAGCCACCACGGATCCCGGCCGAAGTCGGCCAGCGTCGGATCCTGGGCCAGGTAGATCGGACTCACTGGTTACCCCCGGAGTTGAGGAGCGGACCCGGGAGACCGGTCTCGTCAGCCGCCACGCGTCCGGCCGGGATGGCCGTACTCGGTGCGGGGACGGAGATCCGGACGACCGCGCCGGACGTCGCCCCGAGGCTGCGCCGCACTGTCGAGCCGGGTGAGTTGGTCGGCAGCCAGACCACGCCGTCCGGCATCTCGGTGAGTTCCGCCGGCAGGGTCAGCGCCCCACGGTCGGTGCCGACAGTGACCGCGTCACCGTCGACCACACCGAGCGCCTCGGCGGTGCCCTTACCCAGCCGGACCACCGGCGGGCGAGCGGTGCCGGCGAGGTTCTCGTCGCCCTCGGTCAGGGTGCCGAGGTCCACCAGCTGGTGCCAGGTGGCCAGCACGGCCTCCCCGGCGTTCGGCTGCGGCACCGGGCCCGGTGCGACCGACGGCGCGGCCGGCCGGGACATCCGCGTCGCCGGCAGCGTGCCCAGCTCACGACGGACGCTCAGCACGTCGGCCGTGCCGAGGCGTACGTCTAGCAGCGCGGCCAGCGCGTCGAGCACCCGGCCGTCGGTCATCGCCGCGGTGTTCAGCACCGCCTCGAACGGGCGCAGCCGGCCCTCCCAGTCCAGGAAGCTTCCGGCCTTCTCGGCCACCGGGGCGACCGGCAGCACCACGTTCGCCCGCCGGGTCACCGCGCTGGCGCGCAGCTCCAGGCTGACCAGGAACGGCACCGCGTCCAGGGCGGACTCGGCCAGTCGCGGGTCGGCCAGGTCGGCCGGGTCGACACCGCCGACGACGAGCGCGCCGAGCTGCCCGTTGGCGGCCGCGGTCAGGATGCCGTCGGTGTCCCGACCGGCCTGGCTCGGGATCACCCCGGCCGGGATGTCCCACGCCTCACCCAGCTCGGCCCGGGCGGCCGGCTCGGTGACCAGGCGTCCACCGGGGAGCAGGTTGGGCAGGCAGCCCGCGTCGACAGCGCCGCGGTCACCCGCGCGCCGCGGCACCCAGGCCAGCTTCGCGCCGGTACGCCGGGCCACGTCGGCCGCGGCGGAGAGCCCACCCGGTACGGTGGCCAGCCGCTCGCCGACGATCAGGATCGCGCCCGGTGCGCTCAGCGCCTCGCTGACAGTGGCGTGCTCGGCGAGCACGCTGGCCTCCTCGCCCGGCACCACCCGGGCCAGCTTGGCACCGAGCTTCTCCAGGCCGCGGGTGGCGAAGGGCGCCAGCGCGTACACCGTCAGGGTCTTCTTCAGGTACGCCTTGCGCAGCCGCAGGAAGAGGATCGGGCACTCCTCCTCGGGCTCCAGGCCCACCAGCACCACCGCCGGCGCGTTCTCCACGTCGGTGTAGGTGACGTCGGTGACCCCGGCGACCGAGCTGGCCAGGAAGTCGGCCTCCTCGCGGGAGACCGGGCGGGCCCGGAAGTCGATGTCGTTGGTGTTCAACGCGACCCGGGCGAACTTGGCGTAGGCGTAGGCGTCCTCGACGGTCAGCCGACCGCCGGTGAGCACCGCAGTGCCCTGCCCGCTCTCCCGGGCGATGTGCAGCCCCTCGGCGGCAACGGTGAGCGCCTCACTCCAGGACGCCTCGCGCAGCTCACCGGTGTGCTCGTCGCGGACCAGCGGGGTGGTCAGCCGGTCGGCGGCCCGGGTGTACTGGAAGCCCCAGCGGCCCTTGTCGCAGTTCCACTCCTCGTTCACCGCCGGCTCGTCGCCGGCCAGCCGACGCAGGACCTTGCCGCGCCGCCAGTCGGTGCGCTGCCCGCAGCCGGCCGAGCAGTGCTCGCAGACGCTCGGGCTGGAGACCAGGTCGAACGGGCGGGCGCGGAAGCGGTACTGGGCACCGGTCAGCGCGCCCACCGGGCAGATCTGCACCGTGTTGCCGGAGAAGTAGGAGTTGAACGGAACGTCGCCGGCGTCGCCCTCTTCGCCGTACGCGTCGTCCCGGTAGATGTTGATCTCTTCGGCGGACGACCGGCCCATCAGGTCGATGAACTTGTCGCCGGCGATCTCCTCGGAGAACCGGGTGCACCGCTGGCAGAGCACGCACCGCTCGCGGTCCAGCAGCACCTGGCTGCTGATCGCCATCGGCTTCTCGTACTCCCGCTTGTGCTCGTGGAAGCGCGAGTCGGTGCGGCCGGTGGACATCGCCTGGTTCTGGAGCGGGCACTCGCCGCCCTTGTCACACATCGGGCAGTCCAGCGGGTGGTTGAGCAGCAGCAGCTCCATCACCCCCTCCTGCGCCTTCTTGGCAACCGGGGAGGTGATCTGGGTACGCACGACCATGCCGTCGGCGACGGTCTGGGTGCAGGAGGCGACCGGCTTGCGCTGGCCCTCCACCTCGACCAGGCACTGCCGGCACGCGCCGGCCGGGGCCAGCAGCGGGTGGTCGCAGAACCGGGGGATCTCGGTGCCCATCTGCTCGGCGACCCGGATCAGCAGCGTCCCCTTGGGGGCGGTGACCTCGACGCCGTCGATGGTGAGGGTGACGGTCTCGGTCTGCTTGGCTACGTCGGTCATCAGTGCGCCCCTACCAGGGTCTTCTCCGACAGCTTGGGTGCGGTCCGACCCTCGATGTAGTCGAGGTAGTCCTGCTTGAAGTACTGCAGCGAGGAGGTGACCGAGCTGGTCGCGCCGTCACCCAGACCGCAGAACGAGCGGCCGAGGATGTTGTCGCAGGTGTCCAGCAGGGTGTCCAGGTCTTCGTGGGTGCCCTGACCGGCGAGGATCCGCCGGTAGACCCGGACCATCCAGTAGTTGCCCTCACGGCACGGGGTGCACTTGCCGCACGACTCGTGGTGGTAGAACTCCAGCCACCGGTACGTCGCGTAGACCGGGCAGTCCTGGTCGGAGAAGATCTGGGTGGCAGTGGTGCCGAGGATCGAGCCGGCCGCCGCCACCCCCTCGAAGTCCAGTGGCACGTCCAGGTGCTCGGCGGCGAGCAGCGGGGTGGACGAGCCGCCCGGGGTCCAGAACCGCAGGTTGTGACCGGGCTGCATGCCGCCGGCCAGTTCCAGCAGCTCGCGCAACGTGACACCCATCGAGCACTCGTACTGGCCCGGGTTGGCGACCCGGCCGGAGAGCGAGTAGATCATCGGCCCGGAGGACTTCTCGGTGCCCATGCTCTTCCACCAGTCGGCCCCACCGAGCACGATCGGCGGCACGCTGGCGATGGTGCCGACGTTGTTCACCACCGTCGGGCTCGCGTACAGGCCGTGGGTGGCCGGGAACGGCGGGCGCAGCCGGGGCTGACCCCGGAACCCCTCCAGCGAGTCCAGCAGCGCCGTCTCCTCGCCGCAGATGTACGCCCCGGCGCCGGAGTGCACCACCAGCTCCAGGTCGTAGCCGCTGCGCAGGATGTTCCGGCCCAGGTAACCCTTGTCGTACGCCTCCTGGACCGCGTTGCGCAGCCGACGCGCGGCGTGCACCGCCTCGCCCCGGATGTAGATGTAGGCGCGGGCGGCCCGGATCGCGTACGACGCGATGATGACGCCCTCGACCAGCGCGTGCGGGTCGTGGGTCATCAGCGGCAGGTCCTTGCAGGTGCCCGGCTCGCCCTCGTCGGCGTTGACCACCAGGTAGTGCGGCTTGCCGTCGCCCTGCGGAATGAAGCCCCACTTGAGGCCGGTGGGGAAGCCGGCGCCGCCACGGCCCCGCAGCCCGGAATCCTTGATCAACTGGATCAGGTCGTCCGGGTGGGCCTTGAGCGCCTTGCGCAGCGCGGCGTAGCCGTCCAACTGCTCGTACGTGCCGATGCGCCAGGCGTCCGGCGAGAGCCAGCGCTTGGTCAGCACCGGCGTCAGCTTGGCCAGCGTCTCCGGGCGGGGAGTGGTCACTTCTGGGCCCCCGTTTCGTTCGCGTCCGCCGGTCCGGCGCCGTCGGCGTCCGTCCCAGCCTTCGCTTCGGTGAGGTTGCGCTCCTGCGCCCCGGCCTCGTCGCCGGCGGGCTTGCCGTCGCCGGCCGGCGCGTTGGCCGCCACGCCGGCGGCCTCGGCCGACCGCGCGTCGCCAGCCGCGGGCGCGGTGCCGGTGCCGTCCGTCGGGACCTTCGTGCCAGGGGCGTCCGGCACTGCCGTGCTTGCGTCCGGCTGCCGGGTCTCGGCGGTACGCACCTGCGGCGACTTGTCGTCCGGTGCCTTGACGTCCCGCGTGGTGCTGCCACTGGCGGCCTCTGGCTTCGCCGGCTCGGTGGTCTCTGCCGGCTTCGCCGGCCCGGCGACCCCGGCCGCCCCCGTCGGGGCGGACGCCCCGTCGCCACCCTTGACCGGCGCCGCGCTGGCCTCGACGGGCGCCGGTTTGGCGGCGTCCGCCTTCGCCTTCGCCTCGGCGGCGGCCTTGTCGGCCTCGGCCTTGCTGCGGATCGGGGTGTTCGGGTCGAAGCCCGGCACCGAGACGCCGTGCTGCTGGGCCAGCCGCAGCCCGCGCAGGGTGGGCTCGCCCGGCCCGCCGTCGGCGACCGCACCGTCGCGCTCGTCGGCGAAACCGGCGAGCTGCACCGCCATCTCCTTGAGCGTGCAGAGCCGCGCACCCCGGGTCGGCATCGGCCGACCGCCGGCCCGCAGCTCGTCGACCACACCGACAGCGGTGGAGGCGTCCACGCCGTCGAAGAAGTCGTAGTTGACGGTCATCACCGGGCCGTAGTCGCACGCCGCCAGGCACTCGGCGTGCTCCAGCGTGATCGTGCCGTCCGCTGTGGTCTCGTCGTGCCCGACGCCGAGGTGCTCGGCGAGGGTGTCGTAGACCTCCTGGCCACCGAGCACGTTGCACATCGTGTTGGTGCAGACGCTGACCAGGAAGTCACCGGTCGGCTTGCGCTTGTACATCGTGTAGAAGGTGGCCACCGCGCCGACCTGGGCCTTGTTCAGCCCCAGCACCTCGGCGCAGAACGCGACCCCGGCCGGGGAGACGTACCCCTCTTCGGCCTGCACCAGGTGCAGCAGCGGCAGCAACGCCGAGCGGGACCGGTCCGCCGGGTAACGGGCGATGATGTCGCGCGCCCGCTCCCGGGTCTCGTCAGTGAAAGTCGTCGTCATCGGTCACACCCACCCATCACCGGGTCCAACGAGGCGCCGCCGGCGATCACGTCGGCGATCAGACCGCCCTCGGCCATCGCCGGGAGGGCCTGCAGGTTGACGAAGCTCGGCTCCCGGTAGTGCACCCGGTAGGGCCGGGTGCCACCGTCGGAGACCGCGTGGACGCCCAGCTCGCCGCGGGGCGCCTCGATGGCGACGTACACCTGGCCGGGCGGGACCCGGAAGCCCTCGGTCACCAGCTTGAAGTGGTGGATCAGCGACTCCATCGACTGACCCATGATCTTCGCGACGTGCTCCAGCGAGTTGCCCATGCCGTCCACGCCGATGGCGAGCTGCGCCGGCCAGGCGATCTTGCGGTCGGCGACCATCACCGGGCCCGGACGGAGCCGGTCCAGCGCCTGCTCGACCAGCTTCATCGACTCCCGGATCTCGGCGAGCCGGACCTGGTAGCGACCCCACACGTCACCGTCGGGGTGGGTCGGCACGTCGAACTCGTACGTCTCGTAGCCGCAGTACGGCATGGTCTTGCGCAGGTCCCAGGCGAGGCCGGCGGAGCGCAGCACGGGGCCGGTGATGCCGAGCGCCACACAGCCGGTGACGTCCAGCACCGCGACGTTCTTCGTCCGCTCGGTCCAGATCGGTTGGCCGGAGAGGAGGTCCTCGTACTCCTTGAGCTTCTTCGGCATCATCTTGAGGAACTCGCGGATCTTGACGATCGCGTCGTCCGGCACGTCCTGCGCCACACCGCCCGGCCGCACGTACGCGTGGTTCATCCGCAGGCCGGTGATGGTCTCGAAGATGTCGAGGATGTACTCCCGCTCGCGGAAGCCGTACAGCATGATCGAGATCGCGCCCAGCTCCATGCCGGTGGTGGCCAGCCAGACCAGGTGCGACGAGATCCGGTTGAGCTCCATCATCAGCACGCGGATCGTGGTGGCCCGCTCGGTGATGTCGTCGGTGATGCCGAGCAGCTTCTCGACCGCGAGGGCGTACGCCGTCTCGTTGAAGATCGGGGCGAGGTAGTCCATCCGGGTGACGAACGTCGAGCCCTGGACCCAGTTGCGGTATTCGAGGTTCTTCTCGATGCCGGTGTGCAGGTAGCCGATGACCGAGCGGGCCTCGCGGACCGTCTCGCCCTCCAGCTCCAGGATCAGCCGCAGCACCCCGTGCGTGGACGGGTGCTGCGGACCCATGTTGACAACGATGCGCTCGTCGTTGATCGGGTCGGTGCCCGAGACGATCGTGTCCCAGTCCCCACCGGTGACGGTGAAGACCCGGCCCTCGTCGGTTTCGCGCTCGCTGGCGTAGTTCGACGTCGTCACAGTGCCGGCCCTCCGATCGCGACTGCGGGGCTCCGACCCGCTGCACTCCTCGCGCTCACTGGTACGACCTCCGCTCGTTCGGCGGCTGGATCTCCGCGCCCTTGTACTCGACGGGGACGCCGCCGAGCGGGTAGTCCTTGCGCTGCGGGTGGCCCTCCCAGTCGTCCGGCATGAGGATCCGGGTCAGGTTGGGGTGGCCGTCGAAGACGATGCCGAACATGTCGTACGCCTCGCGCTCCTGCCAGTCCGCCGTCGGGTAGATGGCGGTCACGCTGGGCAGGTGCGGGGCCTCGACGGAGACCGCAGCCTCCAGCCGGACCCGCCGCCGGTACGTCATCGAGGTGAGCAGGTAGACCACGTGCAGCCGGCGTTCGTCGGCGCCCAGGTAGTCCGCACCGGACACCGAGGAGCACAGCTCGAACCGCAGCGCCAGGTCGTCCCGCATCACCTGGCACACCTCGGCGATCCGCTCCGGGCGTACGTGCAGGGTCAGCTCACCCCGGTCGACAACTACCTTCTCGATCGCGTCGTTGAAGGCCGGGTACGCCTCCTCCAGCGCGTCGCGGACCTCGTCGAAGTAGCCCCCGTACGGCCGGGACGCCTCCTCGATGGGCTGGCGCTGGCGGACCAGGCCGCCGTAGCCGGACACGTCGCCGGTGCCCTGGTTGCCGAACATCCCGCGACCAGCCGGGCTGGCCGGCGGGAACTCGGCGGGGGCACCACTGGTGGCGCCGGCCGGCACCACCGGCAGCGGCACTCCGCCGTCGTTTGGCTTGTCCGTGGGTGACGTCATTTCGGGCCTGCCTGCGGGTGGAGGTGGTTCTGAGCGTTCATCCAGTTCTCGATGCGCAGCTGCTCCTCGCGGCCCTCGCGGACCGCCCGGGTCCACTCGGCGCGCCGGGCCTTGTCGCTGCGGTACGAGGAGGGCATCGAGCCGTAGGGCACGATCGGAACGTCGCCGCGCTCCTGGCGGGCCGCCAGCATCTTGCGGCCGTTCGGGCCCAGCGGCTCATACATGATCTTCTCGCGGAGCTTGAGGATCGCGTCGATGAGCATCTCCGGCCGGGGCGGGCAGCCGGGCAGGTACATGTCGACGGGCACCACGTGGTCGACGCCCTGCACGATCGCGTAGTTGTTGAACATGCCGCCGCTGCTGGCGCAGACGCCCATCGAGAGCACCCAGCGCGGCTCGGCCATCTGGTCGTAGATCTGGCGCAGCACCGGGGCCATCTTCTGACTCACCCGGCCGGCCACGATCATCAGGTCGGCCTGCCGGGGCGACGCCCGGAAGACCTCCATGCCCCAGCGGCCCATGTCGTAGTGCGGACCACCGGCGGCCATCATCTCGATGGCGCAGCAGGCCAGGCCGAAGGTGGCGCCCCACACGGACGACTTCCGAGACCAGTTGACCAGCTTCTCCACCGAGGTGAGCAGGACGCCGGCGGGAAGCTTCTCCTCGATGCCCATCTGACGTTCCTTCCTCAGTCCCAGTCCAGGCCGCCGCGCCGCCACACGTAGGCGTACGCAACGAAGACCGCGACGATGAACAGGACCATCTCCACGAAGCCGAAGATCGGCAGAGCGTCGAACGAGACCGCCCAGGGGTAGAGGAAGATGATCTCGATGTCGAAGACGATGAAGAGCATCGCCGTCAGGTAGAACTTGATCGGGAACCGCCCGCCGCCGACCGGCTGCGGGCTGGGCTCGATGCCGCACTCGTAAGCCTCGAGTTTGGCCTTGTTGTAGCGACGGGGACCGGCGAAGCGGGCGGCGCCAACGGAAAACAGCGAGAACGCCGCGGCGAGGGCGAACAGCCCGATGATCGGTGCGTAAGGCGAGAGCGACATCGTTTTCTCCTGCTCGTCCTTCCCTGCCCTCGGTGCTTGACGAAAATCACACTATTCACGTCCCTCGCAGTGGCAGTCGGCGGGGGTCGATCTTTGTCGGCATCGGTGCCGTGACCAGCGCCGATGCCGTCCTACTTATACGGCTGGGGCGGCCTTCGTCATCGCGTTGATGACCCGATCCATCGCGTCCCCGCCGCGCGGGTCGGTCAGGTTGGCCAACAGCTTGAGCACGAAACGCATCAGCGTCGGGTGCGGCATGCCGTGTTTGGTGGCGATCCGCATGATCTCGGGGCGGCCGATCAGTTTCACGAAGATGCCGCCCAGCCGGTAGTAGCCGCCGAGCCGGGCCTTCAGCTCGTTCGGGTACGCCAGCAGCGCGCGCTCGCGTTCCGGCCCTGCCGGGCGGGCGAGGGCCTGGACCATGACCTCCGCGGCCAGTTCGCCGGACTCCATCGCGTACGCGATGCCCTCGCCGTTGAACGGGTTGACCATGCCGCCCGAGTCGCCGACCAGCAGCACACCCCGGGTGTAGTGGGGCACCCGGTTGAAGCCCATCGGCAGCGCGGCACCGAGGATCGGGCCGTCGGCGTTGGTCTCGTCGGTCATCCCCCAGTCTTCCGGGGTGTTGGCGAGCCAGTCGGTGAGCAGCCGGCGGTAGTTGGTCTTGCCGAACGCCGAGGACGAGTTGAGCACGCCGAGCCCGACGTTGACCCGCCCGTCACCGAGGCCGAAGATCCAGCCGTACCCGGGCAGCAGGTTGTCGCCGCTGTCCTTGCTGCGCAGCTCCAGCCAGGACTCCAGGTAGTTGTCCTCGTGCTTGGCCGGCGAGCGGTAGTAGCGGCGGACGGCGACGCCGATCGGCCGGTCCTCCCGCTTGGCCAGCCCGAGCGCGAGCGGGAACCGGCCGGAGACGCCGTCCGCCGCGACGACCAGCGGGGCGTGGAAGGTGGTGGGCTCCTTGCCCGGCCCGACCTCCGCCTCGACGCCGGTGACGCGGCCGTCGCCGTCGAGCACCGGGCCTAGCACGTTGACGTTGGTCCGCAGTTTCGCGCCGGCGGCCACCGCCCGCTGGGCGAGCAGGTCGTCGAAGTCCAGCCGCGTGCGCACCAGACCGTAGTTGGGGAAGCTGGCCAGCTCCGGCCAGTCCAGTTCGAGGCGCACCCCGCCGCCGATGACCCGCAGGCCGCGGTTGTGCAGCCAGCCCGCCTCGGGCGAGGTGTCCACACCCATCCGGACGAGCTGGCGCACGGCGCGCGGGGTCAACCCGTCGCCGCAGACCTTTTCCCGGGGGAACTCGGTCTTCTCCAACAACAGCACCCGTACGCCGTGCCGGGCCAGGTGGTACGCAGTCGCTGACCCACCGGGACCGGCGCCCACGACAATGACGTCGGCGTCATGTTCCACCGCGGTCATTCGCGCCTCCTCCCGCACGCTCGTGAAATGCTTCACAAGCCAGACGGGACGAGTGTATGACCGGCGTCATACCAGCGCAGGATCAGGGGTACCTAACTCGCCGATGTGACAGCTCATCACCGTCCACAGCGGTCAGGTGTCAGGCCGGGCTGGAGGCGTCCAAGCCCGCGTCGACCCGAATTGTCTCCGGCAGATGCTCGCGGAGCGCCCCACCCGCCGCCCGGTCCAGTGCGGCCAACACCTCGGCGACCACCTGCCGGACCTCCACCGGGTCGGCCCCGGCCAAGTCGCGCAACTGAGAGATGAGTTCGGCCGCGTCGTCGTCGGTGGCGGCCACCGGGTCCGCCGGGTGTGCTCCGGTCATGCGATCGAGCGTACCGGGCAAAGTGGACCAAGTCCGATATTTACGGAACCTGAATAATGTCCGTAGCGGTCGGTGCGGTCCGCTCGCTACTCGCGGATCCCCCGGTGCAGGGCCACCACGCCACCGGTCAGGTTGCGCCACGCCACGCGCCCCCACCCGGCTGCGGCCACCCGGCCGGCCAGCGCGGACTGTGCCGGCCAGGCCCGGACCGACTCGGCGAGATAGACGTACGCCTCGGGGTTGCTCGACACCGTGCGGGCCACCGCCGGCAGCGACCGCATCAGGTACGACAGGTAGACCGTCCGGAAGACCGGGTTGACCGGGGTGCTGAACTCGCAGACCACCAACCGGCCGCCCGGCCGGGTCACCCGGGCCAACTCACGCAGCGCCGCGTCGGTGTCGTTGACGTTGCGCAGCGCAAAGGAGATGGTCACCGCGTCGAAGCTGGCGTCGGCGAACGGCAGCCGCAGCGCGTCTCCGGCCAGCAGCGGCACCTCGGGCCGCGCCCTCTTGCCGGTGTGCAGCATGCCGAGCGACAGGTCGACCCCGACCGCGTACGCCCCGGACTGGGCCAGCTCGCGCGTCGAGACGCCGGTGCCCGCGCCCACGTCCAGCACCCGCTCGCCCGGCCGCAGCCCGAGCGCCGCGCGGGTGGCCCGCCGCCAGGAACGGTCCTGGCCCAGCGAAATCACCGTGTTGGTCAGGTCGTAACGCTCTGCCACGCCGTCGAACATCGCGGCGACCTCGTGCGGCTGCTTGTCCAGACTGGCGCGCTGGCCCTGCGGGGTACGGCTCACCCCCTCACTCTGCCAGCCGCCCGCCAACCGACGTTCGCTGGGTGGGCGGCACGAACCCCGTACGCGAAAGGGCGGGGTGGTCGCCCACCCCGCCCTCGCGTCGTGCCCGCGTCCGTGACACCTCGGTCCGAACGCCTGTCGCCATCGCACCCGTCGCGGTCGCGCCTCGCCGGCGCGCCGCCGGTCAGGGCACCGGTGTCAGTCGGTCGACTTCTCGTCGGCCGGCGAGACCAGGACCACCTTGCGGCGACGGGTGAGCACCAGCAGCGCCCCACCCACCAGCAGGATGACCACGCCGATCCCACCGATCAGGCCGACCTGCACACCGGTCACCGGCAGGCCGCCACCGCCCGAGCCACCACCGGCGGGGTCACCACCGGTACCCGGCGAGACGGTAGTGCCCGGCGTCGTCGTACCGCTGGGGATCGGCGTCGGCGTGGCCGTCACGGTCGGGCTGACCGTCCCGGTCGGCGTCACGGTCGGGCTGGCCGTCACGGTCGGCGTCGCGGTCGGGCTGACCGTCGCGGTCGGCGTCACGGTCGGGCTGACCGTCGCGGTCGGGGTGACCGTCGGCGTCGGCGACTCGGTCGGAGTGGCCGTCGGCGTCGGGGTCGGGGTCGGCGTCTCCGTCGGGGTGACCGTCGGCGTCGGGGTCGGGGTCGGCGACTCCGTCGGAGTGGCCGTCGGCGTCGGCGACTCGGTCGGGGTGACCGTCGGCGTCGGCGTCGGCGACTCGGTCGGAGTGACCGTCGGCGTCGGCGTCGGGGTGACCGTGGGCGTCGGGGTCGGGGTGACCGTCGGCGTCGGGGTCGGCGATCCCGTCGGGGTGGCCGTCGGGGTGGCCGTCGGCGTGGGCGTCGGCGTCGGGTCGACGGCCAGGTCGACGAAGACGTCGAAGATCGCCTGGTTGTCGCCCTCGTCGATCTCGGTGAAGGCCTTCCGCTGGGCGGTGTTGGCCCGCCGCGGCTGCTCCTCGGGCTTGCCGGCCGCCGCGTCCAGGCCGTGTGCCACAAGCTCGCCGACCCGCAGCACCGGCTCGGTGACGTCCTTGCCGACGGTCACCTTGATGTCCGCGGTGTAGTAGTCACCGGGCCGGATCACCGCGCCGTCGTCCTGGCAGAGCGCCTGAGTGACGCCGAAGGTCTGCGTGGTGCACGTGTCCGGCAGGGTGTCGAAGGTGACGCCCGCCGGGAGGGTCAGCACGTAGGCGAGGCCGGTGGCCTTGCGGCTGCCGTCGTTGTAGACCGCCCAGTCGACCGGCACCGTCTCGCCCGGCCGCACCGGCCGAAGGTCGGGGTCGTCGCCGTTGACGCCGTTCACCACGACGTTCGCGTTGACGTCCTGCACCCAACTGGTCAGGTCGTACCCGGGCTCGGTGACGGTGATGTCGTGCTCGACCTTGTTGTCTTCCTCGTTGGGGTCCTCGGTGGCCGAGCGGATGGTGACCACCAGAGTGCCGGCGGCGCCCTTACCACCGGTGGAGAAGACCGGGATACCGAAGTCCTCGCTGGTGCCGGCGGCCAGGTCGCCGAGGCGGCAGGTGAACTTCTTGCCGTTCACCCGGCAGCCGTCGGGTACCACTACCCGAACCTTGTTCGTCTTCAGTTTGCTGGTGTCCACTGTGTAACTGACGCCCTTGGCGTCTTCCTTGCTCCGGGTGTTGTCGACCGAGAACTTGAACGGCTTGCTCTTGGCCTCCGTCACACCCTTGGCCAGGTTGTAGCTGAGCGGCACCAGGGCCAGATCGGCCTCCTCGGCCGCAAGCACTGGTGCGGCCGCGGCGGCGATGCCGCCGGCCGCGAGCAGCGCCACGACACTGGCGCGCACCAGCGTCGAGCGGTGGAACGCTGTCATCAGTCCCCCGGGGGTAGGGAAGAAAGAATGGTTGCGGAACGAGCGGACGTTATCGGAGGCCGATCTTCCACACCAGCAGGCGGAGCCGTTTTCATCCGTCCGGTCCGAGCTGGGCAGACAGTACGGGCGGGATGGTCACCCATCCCGCCCGTACTGCCGTGCGTTATATGAACGACCCGCAGCGGGCCGATGGAGGACAGCCTCGTCCGTCGACGGTGGTGACGGATATGAGCCGGGACGCTAGCGGCCGACGATCATCTCCACCAGCCCCGCAGCGGACAGGCTGACGCTGCGGCGGCGGGGACCACCCGTACCGCCGGGGTGATCCGGCGGGAGCATGAGCGTCGATCAGCCGAACGGCCGGGTGTCGACAGTCAGCTGACGTCCACCAGGGGCAGGGATCGGCCCGCGCCGCCGCCGGGCAGCGCGATCGAGGAGAAGTGCGAGACCACCCGCTCGTCGGTCGGGTCGTCGGCCGGCGTGTGGTGCACGGCGAGCCGGTTGTAGAGAGTGTCACGCTGCGCCGGGATCCGGTCCGCGGAGCGGATCATGCCGATCAGCTCGTGCAGGTTGGAGCGGTGCCGGGCACCGGCGGAGGAGATGACGTTCTCCTCCAGCATGATCGAGCCGAGGTCGTCGACGCCCATGTGCAGCGAGAGCTGCCCGACGTCCTTGCCGGTGGTCAACCAGGACGCCTGCAGGTGCGGCACGGTCTCGAAGAAGAGCCGGGCCACCGCGACCAGGCGCAGGTATTCCAAGGTGGTCGCCTGGGTGCGGCCCTTGAGGTGGTTGTTCTCCGGCTGGTACGTCCACGGGATGAAGGACCGGAAACCGCGGGTGCGGTCCTGCACGTCGCGGATCATGCGCAGGTGCTCGATCCGCTCGGCGTGCGTCTCGCCGGTGCCCATCATCATGGTGGCGGTCGACTCGATGCCCTGCCGGTGGGCCAGCTCCATGACCTCCAGCCAGCGCTCGCCCGACTCCTTGAGGGGGGCGATGGCCTTGCGGGGCCGCTCGGGCAGCATCTCCGCGCCGGCGCCGGCGATCGAGTCCAGGCCGGCGGTCTTGATCCGGGCGATGGCCTCGTCCAGGCTCACCCCGGAGACCTTGGCCATGTGCAGGATCTCGCTGGGGCCGATCGAGTGGATGACCAGCTGTGGGTACGCCTGCTTGACCGAGGAGAACAGCTCCTCGTAGTACTCCACTCCGTAGTCCGGGTGGTGCCCGCCCTGGAGCATCACCTGGGTGGCGCCCAGCTCGACCGCCTCGCCGCACCGGCGAAGGATCTCCTCGGTCGGGTGGGTCCACCCTTCCTTGTGCTTGGGCGCCCGGTAGAACGCGCAGAACTTGCACGCCGTCACGCAGACGTTCGTGTAGTTGATGTTGCGGTCGATCAGGTAGGTGACGACGTTGTCCGGGTAGCGTCGCCGACGCACCGCGTCCGCCGCCTCGCCCAACGCGTGGAAGGGCGCCTCGGTGTAGAGCAGCAGCGCCCCCTCGGGCGTGATCCGCCCGCCGTCCGCGCCGCGCTGCAGGATGTCGTCGATCTCCCGGCTCACCGTCACGCCCCCGAGCCTACGCCGGTCCCGCGCCCTGGCCCGGAGGGGTGCTCAGGGCTGGCACCGTCTCCGCGATCTTGCACTTTCTGTCGCGACATAAGGGGCATCCCACTCATCTCGACAACCGAAACTGCAAGATCGGCGCATTCGGCGTCGTCACGCGTCGTAGTCGACGGTGAGCTTGTCGGTTGTCGGGCTGGACTGGCAGGTCAGCACGTAGCCGGCGGCCAGCTCGTCGGGCTCCAACGCGTAGTTGCGGGCCATCGTGACCGCGCCGTCGACGACCTTCGCCTTGCAGGTCGAGCAGACGCCACCCTTGCAGGCGTACGGCAGCTCGCCCCGCACCTTCAGCGCGGCGTCCAGCACCCGTTCCTCGCGGCCCATGGTGAAGCTCGACGACCGGCCGTCCAGGACGATGGTCACCTCGGCCCCGGCGCCCGCCTGGTCGACCGGCCGGCGCACCGGCTCCGGCGGCGTGTCGACGTGGAACAGCTCGGTGTGCACCGCCGACTCGGGCAGCCCACGTGCGGTCAGCACGTCCCGGACGTCGACCACCATGCCGTACGGGCCGCAGAGGAACCACTCCTCGATCAGGTCGTCCGGCACGATGGTGCCCAGCAACCGGCCCAGCCGTTCGGCGTCGATCCGACCGGAGAGCAGCGGCGACTCGCCCTGTTCCCGGGAGAGGACGTGCACCAGGTGCAGCCGGGTGGGGTAACGGTCCTTCAGGTCGGCCAACTCCTCGGCGAACATCACAGTGTTCGCCGTGCGGTTGCCGTACACCAGTGTGAAGGTGCTGGCCGGCTCGACGGCCAGGGCGGTCGCGACCAGCCCGAGCACCGGGGTGATGCCGGAGCCGGCGACGACAGCGCCGTAGTGCCGCACCCGGTCCGGCGCGAACGCCGTGGTGAAGGTGCCCAGCGGCGGCAGCACCTCGACGGTGTCGCCGCCGCGCAGCGCCCCGCAGGCGAACGCCGAGAAGGCGCCGCCGGGGATCTCCCGCACCCCGATCCGCAACCGGCCGTGCCGGGCCAGGTCGTCGGGGGTGGAACAGATCGAGTACGACCGGCGCACGTCCGCGCCGTCCTCCGCGGCTCGCCGCACTGTGAGGTGCTGACCGGCGCGGAACGCGAAGGTCTCCCGCAGTTCCTCGGGTACGGCGAAGGTCACCGCCACGGAGTCGTCGGTGAGCCGGTCGACGGCGGCGACGGTCAACGGGTGGAAGACCGGCCGGCGGCGAACCGGGCGGGTGATGGTGACAGTCACAGCGCCTTCAGGTGGTCGAAGGGTTCGGAGCAGGAACGGCACCGCCACAACGCCTTGCACGCGGTGGAGCCGAACCGGCTGACCTGCTCGGTCTCCGGCGAGCCGCACTGCGGGCAGCGGACCGCCAGCGTCAGCGACACGACGCCGGCGGCGGGCACCGGGGCCGGTGGGGCGATCCCGGCGGCAGCGAGCTTGGTCCGCCCACGCTCGGAGATCCAGTCGGTGCTCCACGGTGGGCTGTAGACGGTCTGGACCTGCGCGTCCGGGTGGCCGGCGGCGGTGAGCGCGCGGCGGATGTCGGCCCGGATCACATCCATCGCCGGGCAGCCGGTGTAGGTCGGGGTGATGGTGACGGTGACCCGGCCACTGGCCGGATCCTCCTCGACCGCCCGCAGGATGCCCAGCTCGTCGATGGTGATGACCCGGATCTCCGGGTCCACCACCGACGCGGCCGCCTCCCTGGGGTTCACCACTTCGCTCCGGGGTGGGCGCGGTGCAGCACCTGCATCTCGGCGAGCAGGTAGGCCAGGTGCTCGGTGTGCACACCGGCCCGCCCACCGGCCGGGGCCCAGGCGCTGTCCGGCTGGATGAGCGTCGCCTCGGCCAGCACCGGGCCGACGACCTCGTCGAACGCCGGCCGCAGGGTGGCCGGGTCGACCGGTGCCGCCGGGTCCGCGGCGAACAACTCGTGGGTGTACGGCCACACCTTGTCGACGGCCGCCTGCATCCGGCGATGCGACTCCTCGGTGCCGTCACCGAGCCGCTTCACCCACAGCGCGCCATGGTCCAGGTGGTACGCCGACTCCTTGCGTGCCTTCGCGCCGATCGCGGCCAACCGCTCGTCCGCGCAGCCGGCCAGCGCCGTGTAGAGCGGCAGTTGGTACGCGGCCAGGAAGAAAAGCTTCGCCATCGTCACCGCGAAGTCGTCGTTGGGCAGCTCGACCACTAGCGCGTTGCGGAACTCCCGGTCGTCGCGCAGGTACGCCAGCGCGTCCTCGTCGCGGCCGGCGCCCTCCAGCTCGCCCGCGTACGACAGCAGCAGGCGCGCCGCGCCGAGCTGGTCGAGGGCGATGTTGGCCAGCGCGATGTCCTCTTCCATCTCCGGGGCACGGGTGGTCCACTCGGCCAACCGCTGGGCCGCGACCAACGCGTCGTCGGCGAGCGCGAGGGTGAAGTCGAAGGGCCCGTTCACAGGTGGGCCACCCCGTCCGGCACCTCGTAGAAGGTGGGGTGGCGGTAGACCTTGTCGGCGGCCGGGTCGAAGAAGGAGTCCTTCTCGTCCGGGCTGGACGCGGTGATCGCACCGGCCGGCACCACCCAGATCGACACGCCCTCCTGGCGGCGGGTGTAGAGGTCGCGGGCGTTGCGCAGGGCAAGCGCGGCGTCGGGCGCGTGCAGGCTGCCGACGTGCGTGTGCGACAGCCCGCGCCGGGCCCGCACGAAGACCTCCCAGAGCGGGGTGTGTTGCGTCATGCTGCGACCGTCTCCTTCTGTCCTGCCCGCTTCGCGGCGTATGCCGCGGCGGCCTCGCGTACCCAGGTGCCGTCGGTGTGCGCGGCCCGGCGGTGGGCCATCCGCTCCCGGTTGCACGGCCCGTCGCCCGAGATCACCTGCATCAGCTCGTCGTAGTCCGGCTGGGTGTAGTCGTACGCCTGCCGCTCGTCGTTCCAGCGCAGGTCCGCGTCGGGGATGCGCAGCCCGAGGATCTCGGCCTGCTGGACGCACATGTCGACGAAGCGTTGGCGCAGATCGTCGTTCGAGAAGCGCTTGATCTTCCAGGCCATCGACTGGGCGGAGTGCGTGGAGTCGCCGTCTGGCGGGCCGAACATGGCCAGCGACGGGTACCACCAACGGTCCACCGCGTCCTGGGCCATCGCCTGCTGCGCTGGGGTGCCGTGCGCCAGGGTGTGCAGGATCTCGTAGCCCTGCCGCTGGTGGAACGACTCCTCCTTGCAGACCCGGATCATCGCGCGGGCGTACGGGCCGTAGGAGCAACGGCAGAGCGGCACCTGGTTGACGATCGCCGCGCCGTCCACCAGCCACCCGATGGCGCCCACGTCGGCCCAGCTCAGGGTGGGGTAGTTGAAGATCGAGCTGTACTTCTGGCGGCCGTCGAGCAGCAGTTGGACCAGCTCGTCGCGGCTGATGCCGAGGGTCTCGGCGGCGGCGTAGAGGTAGAGGCCGTGACCCGCCTCGTCCTGCACCTTGGCCAGCAGGATCGCCTTGCGCTTGAGCGACGGCGCCCGACTGATCCAGTTGCCCTCCGGCTGCATGCCGATGATCTCGGAGTGGGCGTGCTGGGCGATCTGCCGGATCAACGTCCGCCGGTACGCGTCGGGCATCCAGTCGCGGGGTTCGATCTTCTGCTCGGCGTCGACCACCTCGGCGAAGTACGCCGCCAGGTCCTCGTCCGGCGCGGGCCCGCCACGCCGCCCGCGCGTCGCCGCCGCCCGCAGCTCGGCCTCGGCGGCCTCGACCTCGCCCAGCAGGCCGCCGGGCGCCTCGTCCGGGGTGCCGTTCGGGGCGGAGAAGTCGTTGCCATACATGAGGCTAAGTGTTACAGCTTGCGCCACGTTGCGCCAGGGGGTGTAACAGGAATCCGAGCATCCCATCCGTAATCGAATGACTGCTTTGTGCTACCTGGAGGTCGCCCTGTCGTCGTGACTTAGGCCACGAAACAAAGGTGAATCCCTGCAAAAACCTCATACCGGCCCCATATCCCGCCTTTATCGCAGGTTGCCTAGTGTCGAACCCTGGCGGTCTGCCGGTCCGGACGTAGACTTCTGCCGGTCAACCGATCGGCTGCCGACATCGACATCTCCACAGAGGCCACCTCCCCCGGCCTCGGCGATCGCACCCGATTCGTCCCGACGGCAAGCCGGTCCCCCCGGCCCTGACACCTGGAGTTCAGCCACTCATGCGATCTCGCGTGACCCTGGTGCTCGCCATCACGGCGGTCGTGCTCGGCGGCGTCCTACTGGTCCCCACCGCGTACGCCCGACTCGCCAGCGACGGCAGCGGCGGAGGCGGCGGCGGAAGCACGGCGAGCGTCGCCGCGCCCGCACCCACCCCACCGCCGCCACCCACCCTGGCGGCCGGCCCGGTGTCGGTGAGCTTCAAGGGTGAGTTCTTCTCGTGGGCTCTGCTGGACCGGAAGACGGGCAAGATCTCCGGGTCGCCGAACATGACTGCGACCAGCTCCACCGAATCGATGATCAAAGCGTGGATCGTCTCCGACTACCTGCGGCAGCTCGGCGACAAGGAGCCGCCCGCAGCGCTGAAGGAGGCGGCTCGACTCGCCATCGTCGACAGCAACGACGGGGCGGCGAACAAGGTCCACGCCGCCGCGGGTGGCTCATACAAGCCCTCGACCAGCAGCATTCCCGACGCGGTGATCCAGCGGGCGATCAAGATCTGCGGGCTGACCGACACCAAGCGCGGCAACACCAAGCCGTACACCGGCTACTGGAGCTATACCCGGATGTCTCCCCGCGACGCGGTCCGGGTCGGCGACTGCATCGCCGACGGTAAGGCTGCCGGCCCGAAGTGGACCAAGTGGGTGTTGGATCAGATGAGCAAGGTCAGGGGCACCACCGCGACCAAGGACCAGAAGACCGAGTCCGGCGGTGGCCGCTGGGGGATCATCGACGGCCTACCGAAGTCGATCACCGCTCAGGGGCCGGTCAGCATGAAGAACGGCTGGACCCCGATCTACGGCGACGGCAACTGGCACGTCAACTGCCTCGCCGTCACCAGCAAGTGGAGCCTCGCGGTGATGCTGCGCTACCCGATCAGGACCGGCCTGGACTACGGCGCGAAGGTCTGCGCCAGTGTGGCCACCCAACTGGTCACCCCGCAGCCGGGCGCCGCGCTCAAGGTGCCGCAGCAGCCGGTCGGAAAGCTCTGATGGCCGGTAACCGTCGGGTCGACCGGCGCAACGGCGGCGAGGCTTCACCGATTCGGCTGATCGCCGTCGCGGTCATCCTCATCGGGCTGGTCCTGGTGTCGCTGCGGCTGCTGCCCGGTTCGCCGTTCGAGTCGTCCGCCGCAGCCAAGTGGGGCGACGCGGGCTCCGGCACCAGCGACCGCCCCACCGGCGCCGGCACCGACCGCAGCGCCCGCCAGCCGTCCTCGCCGTCACCGAAGCCCAGCCCGTCGCTGGAGCCGCTGCCCTTCGTGGCCAAGGACCTCGATCTGAACATCGAGGGCTGGTACTCCTGGAGCGTCCTCGACCGCCGAACCGGGAAGATCATCGGTTCGAAGAACATGGGCGAGACCAGCACCACCGCCTCGATGATCAAGGCATGGATCGTCGCCGACTACCTGCGTCGCGCGGCCGACGCCGGCCAGACCCCGAGCGACGCGAAGCTCGCCGACGCGACCCGGATCATCCGGGACAGCGACAACACCCGGGCCGAACAGTTCTACAACCAGGTCGACCGGGACGCCTCGATCAAGCGGCTCATCTCCATGTGCAAACTGACCGACAGCAGCGTCGCCCCCGACGGCGGCTGGAGCCGGACGGCGCTCTCCCCCCGGGACACGGCTCGGATGGGCAACTGCATCGTCACCGGCACCGCCGCCGGGCCGAAGTGGACCAAGTGGCTGCTCAACGAGATGAAACTGGTTCGCGGTGCCGGCGACTTCGGTATCCGCAAGGCCTTCCCGGCGGCCGAGCAGAAGAAGATCGCCATCAAGAACGGGTGGATCGACCGGACCAGGGAGCAGGAGATGCACATCAACTGCCTGGCCATCGGTGACACCTGGACGATGGGCGTGATGGTCAAGTACCCGATCAACATGGGCTACGACTACGGCATGAAGAACTGCCAGAAGATCACCGAGGCACTGCTCCGCCCCGGCACCTGAGCCCCTGGCGCCTCGGCGCTTCGCCGGGCCGGTTGGCTTTGCCGGCCCGGCTGGCAGCGGTCAGCCGGCGAAGAACTCCGGGCCGCCGTCCGGCAACGCCGGGGCCTCGCCGATGGCGGCGGCCCGTCGGGCCCACTCGCGCAGCCCGGCGACCTGCCGGTCGCCAAGGGAAAAATCGAGGGTACGGAAGTACGTGGCCAGCGTCTCCGCGTCGAAGGTCTCCCAGCGGGCAGCCGCCTCGGCGACCTGGTCCAACTCCGCCAGGCAGAGATCCCGCGAGCGCAGGAAGGCCTCGTGCACCTCCTTCACCAGGCCCGGGTGGGCGGTGGCGAAATCGCGGCGGACCGCCCAGACGGCGAAGACCATCGGCAGCCCGGTCCACTCCCGCCACGCCTGGCCGAGGTCGGTGACAGTGAGGCCCTTCTGCGGTGCCTCGTAGTACGCCCGCAGCGCCACGTCCCCGATCAGCACGGCGGCGTCGGCCTCCAGCAGCATCTGGGTCAGATCCGGCGGGCAGCGGAAGTACTCGGGCCGCACGTTGTACTGCTCGGCGAGCAGCAATTGAGCCAGCATGACCCCGGTCCGCGAGGTCGAACCGAGCGCCACCCGGGCGCCGTCCAGCTCGGCGAGCGGCCGGGTGGAGACCATGTTGACCGAGAGCACCGGCCCGTCGCTGCCGACCGCCAGGTCCGGCAGGAGCAGCAGCTCGTCGGCGTGCTTCAGATACTCCAACAGCGTGATCGGGCCGATGTCGAGGTCGCCGGCGACCAGCGCCGCACTCAACCGGTCCGGCGAGTCCTTGTGCAGGTCGACGTCGAGCAGGGCACCGGAACGCATCAGACCCCAGTAGATCGGCAGGCAGTTCAGGAACTGGATGTGCCCGACCCGCGGGCGTGCGATGCGCTCAGCCATGGCCCGACCGTATCGCCGGCGGCTGGCTCCGGCTCGGCGGGCCGGCGCGGAGTGGCCAAGCCCGCATTTGACGACCGTCGTACCGCCCGGGTCACGACCGGCACGAACACCAGCACCACCAGCAGCCCGACCACACCGGCACCGGCGATCAGCGGCCGAGGCGGAACGACCGCGAGCAACGCCCCGCCGATCAGGAAGCCGGCCATCGAGCCACCCTGCACCGCAGCGCCGTAGCTGGCGTACGCCCGGGCGCGCATCGCCTCCGGTACCCGCCGAGCGGTGAGCAGGTTGGCGAAGACGTTCTCGCCACCGTTGGCCGCACCCCCCACCAGCCAGAGCGGCACCAACACACCTGCGGCCGGCACCGTCGCCGCCAGCAACACCATCAGGCTGCACACGGCCAGAGTGGCCAGCACCCCCCGTACCAACGCGCCGTCGTCGTCGAGCCGCCCGGCAAGTCGTACGGCGAGCCAGGTCCCCGGCAGCATGCCAGCCATCCATGCGGCACTCACCAGGCCGTACGTGGTCGCCGAGCCCCCCAGCGTCTCCCGGATGAAGAAGACCTCGATCACGTTGATGCCGCCGATCGCCGCGATCACCACGGCGGTGCTCACCACCATGACGAGCATCAGCGGATCGCGGCGCAGCCGCCAGCCGATCTCCGTACCCCCAGGGGTTGCCACGCCGCCCAGAACGGCCGGGCTGCTCACGGTGGTGGCCGGGCTGGCGGCGGCCCCGCTGCCCACAACGGCCTCGCTGCCCACGGCGGCGGGCCGCCGGCCGCCGCGTCGGGTCCGCAGCAGTAGGCCCGCGACCACGAGCGCCAGGTAGGTCGCGGCATCGAGAAGCAGCGGTACGCGGGTGCCGAACTGTCCCACCAGCAGGCCGGCCAGCACCGGGCCGCCGAGCGCACCGAGCGAGACGGCGGTCTGACTGATCGCGCTGGCTCGCGGCAGGTCGGCCGGGCGGACCATCGCCGGCAGCAGCGCGGCGAGGCAGGGTTGGGTGACCGCGAGCCCGCAGGCCAGCAGGGCGACGAGCCCTACCATCAGTACCGGTTGCTCGATGACGGCGAGGAGCGCGCAGATTGCGGCCTGCCCGAACCCGATGGTCACCAGCAGGGTACGGCTGTCCGTCCGGTCGGCGAGTCGGCCCGCGAGTGGGGCGAGTACCACCAGGGGCAGGGTGGCGGACAACAGCAGCCCCGATACGGCCAGACCGCCGGCACCGGCACCCTGTAGCGCCAGCGCCAGCGCGGTCGCGGCGAGGAAGTCGCCGCAGATCGTGGTGCCTCGAGCAGCGGCGGCGAGCCAGACGTCCGACCAGCGCGACTCGTCCGTTGTGAAGGACATACTTCGAAAATAATGCTTCACAACTGATTGATGCAAGCCTGGCTATGCCAACGGCACCGTCCGGTACTGCACCGCGACCGTGCGCGCCCCCGCCGGTGGGGCACCCTGCCGCCGCCGCGGGTGATACGGCCGGAGCAGCGCCAGCACCGCCTCGTTCAACTCGGCCAACTCGTCGGCGGTGAGGAGCAACAGCGTGTCGGTGAACAGAGCGGTGTCGTACCATTCGGCCGGCTCGTCCCCGGCGCGCCGCAACCAGTCCCGGGTCCGCTCCATGGCCCGGACCGCATGCGCCTCCACCAGCGCCTGCTCGGCCGCACGCGCCTCAGGCCCGGCATCACGACCCGCCTCGACCAGCACACTCACACTCGGCACACGCCACAACCGCTCGCGCGCGTCCCCCCGGCTCGGCGCCTGCTCAACCAGGCCGAACTTCGCCAGCGAACGAAGGTGGTAACTGGTTGCGCTCGGCGACAACCCAACGATCTCGGCACATTCGGTGGCAGTCCCACCACTCTCGCGACTGTTCAGGTGCTCCATGATCGCGATTCGAGCCGGATGGGCCATCGCCCGCATCACCTGGGGGTCGCTGATCGTCATCCGGCGTGAATCGGAGCGGGCCTCGGTCATACGCCCATGATCCCGGCAGCCCCGCCAACCTGCCATCACCCCCGCGTCCCGCTCGGACCACCGCGCGTCGGCCACGCTTTTACCTTCGGCCGCGAGCAGGCGGATTTTTCGGCGGGCACGGCTTGGCGGGGTGGCCTGAGTGGCGAGCGCGGGTTTGCGTCTCTGCGGCGCGGCGCGGCGCGGCGC